>CAMNHL010000004.1:0-110050 GCA_946539455.1 uncultured Bacteroidales bacterium | reverse complement strand
AACAAGGGAAGGCTTCCGACCGGCTCAAATTGAAAACATTAAACGACAATCCCTAATTAAGCTCGTGGGCGGCAAAGAACTCCGCTTCTCTAATGTGGGCCAGAAAATGCGCGAGGGCATCACTGCCGCAATCGAGGCCCACAGGGGAGATGTAATAACGGAGACCAGCGCCCCTGGAACCCCGGCCGGCGAAGGCTCCGCCGCCGATGCGGCACCCGCAGCGGAAGCAGCTGCTCCTGAAAATGCCCCGTCCGCCGCTCCCGCAGCCGATCCTTCAGACGCTGGAGCAAACAAGTTTATGGCAATACTCGCATATATAGGGATTCTTGTTCTCATTCCTTTGTTTGCCGCCAAGGATTCCAAGTTTGCCCGCTTCCATACCAATCAGGGTCTGATTCTGCTTATCTGCAGCATCGTCATCTATTTCATCGGCTTGATTCCCGGTCTGAAAGCCATTGTATGGATACTTAATGCCGCCGTTTTTGTATTAGCGGTTATAGGTATCCTCGGTGCGGCCAAGGGCGAGACAAAGGAGCTTCCACTTATAGGCAAGTACCGCATTATATCTTAAGACTAAGTACTTGAAATGCGGCCATGCTGATTCTTCAGAAACCCATAACTCGTGCCGAACTGCATGCGGACTTGGAGCGTCTGCTGTTGGAACACGGCTCTGAAGGGGAATACTTGTGGGGGTTCAACTTGTATCCCGAAGAGGATGGGAGGGGTTCATAGAATATGATGCAGCACGCGACCCTGGAAAACGGTCGATGGGCCGAGATGTCTTTTCCGCAGCAGATGGCTAACATCGGCAGCGAGACTTCACGCGTGCTGAAGGCTTTCCAGGCAGGATAATGCTCAGAGTCCGAGGCTTCCCGAAGATTGATCCGCCGACGAGATAATCTACTTATCCCTGACAGCCCTGATTGACATGCCCAGTGAACGGGCGGCTGTCAGCATGCTATCGCCGTAAGTAGAAAATGATTCTCCCTTTGCCTGATCATACTTTGTATATACTTCAGAAGACCAATAGTAGCACGATGTAGCGCCGTATTGATAACTGGATTGGCCATATAAGCCAGCGGCAGGGATGAAAAGTGTCTTATTGGTATAGCCCGCTTTGAGCGGAGTAAAGAGAACGCCAATGACACCGTTGCGGGAAGACCACTTCCAACTACAATCATTTGCAAGTTCATCCCATTCTTCGCATGTCGGCATTCTCCAGCCGTCCCCCCAGAGCACTGCGGCAGCGTCATCTTCAGGCAAAAGCTTCGTTTTCTTATCTACATGCCCATATCTGCTGTCAGAGTTATATTTGGTAAGTGAAGTTGAAGTCCCTTCGCACAGCGAATAGTTGGACCAGTCGAAGTAATACTTGGGCGCCGTTTCTCCCCATGCGAAAAAGCCTCCGAAGTCTTCGGGCGTGGAGGCGCACAGATTAAATGAAGCCCATTCGACCGAAAGTCCCAGATCCACGGCCACAGGGCTGGCCGGCCCGGTTACGCTTACTATGCAACCGTTCTCAAGCCCTCCGTCCACTGTCGTTACTGTAATCAGCGCTTGTCCCGGGGATACGGCCGAGACTACTCCTTCCTGCGAAACGGATGCGATTCCTGGAGAACTGCTCTTCCATATTACAGATTTGTCCGGTACGTCCTCGGGCATGACCGCATAATTGATTATTTGGGAATTGCCTACGGTCATCGAGAGATTTGTGAAACTGATTTCAATGGAGGTCGGTTCAATCTTTACGGGACGCACCGGCAAGCCATAGTATCTAAGGTCATTCTCCAGCTTAATAGAATTGTTGGCATAAGAAAGATTATATGCCTTGGTTTCATAGTAGTAATAAGAAGTCCAGAAAACCCCTTTCTCGCCGACGTAATAAACTTCATCATCGATGCGGACACCGGACACCGGCAAGAAAATGGAGTTCTGCTCCCGGCCATTAGTTCCATAAACCCGGTACCCTTTGACACCATTCTCCGTTGTCCATACCCAGTTGCAGTTGTCCTTCAGTTCTTGTGCCTCGTCGCGGGTAGGCATACGCCAACTCTCTCCCCAGGACGCTGTAGCGGCGTCGTCTTCAGGAAGGAGGGTCCCTCCGTTGAAATAAGTATATCTGGTAATTGAAGAAGAACTACCGTTGCTCCATTTGTAGGTACTCCATGAATAATTGCTCTTTCCGGACTCAGTCTCTCCCCATGCAAAATACCCGCCGAATTCCTCAGGACGGCTGGCCCCTACATTGAATGACGCCCATTTCCGGCTGAGTCCCAGATCAACTGCTTCGGGCTGAATGGAGTTCCCTTTGACCGTAACCAGGCAGGTCCCGGATTTACCCTCCAGAGACGTGGCGGTGATGCTTGCTATTCCAGCAGCAACGGCAGTTACTCTGCCGCAGTCGTCCACCGACGCTATCATGGGGGCAGAAGAACTCCACACAAGATCGGTATAAGTAGCGTTGGACGGGGTTATAACTGCATTAATGGCAACGCTTTCTCCGACTTCGAGAGTTACCGAAGAAGGAGAGAGTTCCACCGACGTGACGGGGATTCTATCACTGGTTTTAACTGCCCGGACTTGATTGCCGCTTAAACGGTCGTCAGTTACCACTATAGGCTTGGTTCTGTTAAAACTGAGCGAATAAGAGTTGACCGGTTCAGAAGCGTTCAGGGAAGATGACCAATAGTGCCCGATCGTGCCGGCATTGTTGGTATACGTATCCTCCTTGGTCCCGCATGCCGGCAAGAAAACGAATTTATTTGTGAATCCTTTTATTTTGCTGGTAAAGCGCATTCCGGCAACGCCGTTGACCGTAACCCATTCAGCAGTACAAGAGTTGACAAGTTCCTCGAATTCGCCTGCGGTGGGAGTACGCCACTCTCCTCCCCAATTCTGACTGGCGGCGTCATCTTCTCTTTCCAGCACCTGCAGGCCATCCTCGGCCCCATTCTGCCATTTGGTTACATATCTGGTGTACTTTTGAGAGTTATAATCATACCATTTGTATGTAAATTTTCCATAGTCGGTCTTCGGAGTGATTTCACCCCATGAATAGTACTGCCCATATTCTTCCGGTCTGGAAGCACCGACATTGTAGGTCGCCCATTTGACGCTTAATCCCAGATCCACATCCTCATAGTCGGAGAAAACCACTCCTGAGTCCACATTCTTCCTGCTCCCGAAACTACCGCGCTTGATGGTGACGGCATCGGAGAAGTCCTTGCTGCCGGATGCATCATCCTTGATGAAAGTCAATCTGTATCCTCCCGACAATACGGTAGGGAACGCAACTATGTAATACCAAACTCCTGATCGAAGGTATTCCCCCTGGGGCGCAGTAAGGGTGATGCTGGAAAAACGCACGTCAGACGGTTGCAACTCCGGCCTGTCTTTAGCGAAGGATACAGATGCATTACCGGCGATAGGCTCGTTATTTACGGCTTGGAAGACTACGCTCTTTATCCCCTCGCCGCCAACGGAAAAACGAAATCCCCCACAGGCTGCATAAAACAACATATGGTCTGTCGTAGCTGATTTTCCGAGGGTGATATAACATCCAGGGGCAAAACTGCCTTCCAACGCCTCCTGGGCAGCAGGAAGCGTGACGCTTACCGCACCCGACTCCATTGCGGAATCGTCATTGTAAGGATATAATCCTATATAGTCTCCATTGCCATATGGTGCAAATCCGCTGAACGGGGCAGATGTTGACGGCGTGGTTATGGCAGCCGTCAGTTTGCTGCTTCCGGTACCCCGGAAAAGCTTGATTGCGTCTCCGGGCTGCCAATAAACCTTGGCCCCGCCATCGATTACATATGTCCGCGTTTCGCTTCCCTCCTCATTATTGTCGGCGATAAGCGTTATCGCTTCCTGAGAAGGTATATCGTTCTCTTTTTCCACCTCACACGAAATGAAAGACGCAAGTACTGTTGCGTTTACCGCAAATAATAAGACAAATCTTTTCATAATCCTACCATTCTTCATAAGTAAGGTCTTCAGTTGAACCATCCGTGAGGCTGTTGCATAGCCATCCGGACAAATACGAGGGGAGAAACTCGCATTCCGGAGCAGAATAAGTAGCTTTCATAATGTCAGTAAACATTTTTTCAAAGATACATCTTTTTCGCTTTCGTCCAAAACTTGCAGGCCCTAATGGGCGATACAAATAGGGCCCCGGCGAGTTTCTGCGCTATGGCGCACGCCGGTAATAGGGTTTAATTCAGCAAAAATTACTATCTTTGCGCCCTGTTTTTGCCGACGTTTGAATGACTTCGGCAGTCAAACTTAATTCACGATGAAACATTACTACGTTAAACCTGAATCTCTGGCTATGGATTGCCTTCCCGGCTCCTGCCTCTGTGCTACGAGCGACCTGAACGGTTCGACCGAAGACTATATCCTGGACAGCGAGAACAATTTCTTCGGAAACTGATGAAAAAGATCATTTACCTTTCTGCATGTATCGCGGTTATTCTTGCCGCGGCGTCTTGCGAGAAAGAATCCGTCGAAGCGGAAACTCCTTCGGACGGTCCCGTCATGGTTCCTGTAAACCTGGAGGCCGGTTTTGCCGATACACGCGTCAACCTGGACGACATTTCTCCCCGTTGGACTGCAGGAGACCGGCTTGCGGTGTTTACCACCTCCGGCGAACTCTGTCCTGAATTCACTACGCAGGATAGCGGCAGTTCGGCAGTCTTCAGCGGCACAAAGCCTGACGGCAGCACTCTTGCGTTTGCCGTTTATCCCTATTCGGCCGGTAAGAGCGCTTCGTCCGGCAAATACACCCTCAGCCTTCCCTCGGAGCAGGACGGTACGATTTCGAGCGCTGTGATGGCCGCGTCGGCAGGGACCGAAGGCCAGGCTCTGTCGTTCCGTAACATTTGCTGCGTAATCAAACTCAACGTACCTGCGTCGCTTGGCGTGCGCAAGGTGGAGATAGTCGGAGAAGGCGCCGTCAGCGGAGAGTTCACGGTGGATGCAAGCAGCTTCGCAGTCTCGGGCTTTGCGGGTTCCGCTCAGGCTTCAAAGTCGGTGAGCGTAACGTCCGGCAGCGCTCTGAGCGGTGACGTTTACCTGAACGTCATCCCTTCGTCGTCCAGCAAACTGCAGATGGTGGTTACCAACGCCTCGGGCAAGAGGGCCCTGGTATCCAAGACGCTCAGCTCCGCACTGTCTGCAGGTCATATCAAGGACCTCGGCAGCGTGCCTGCAAGCCTGAAGTTCAGCGACGTAGCCGTACTCGGCCAGGATACTTCCAAACAGGAGTTCGCAGCCGCCGGGCAGCCTGAAAAGCCGCAGATTACAAACGGTGACTTCGAGACATGGAGCGTTGACGGGGCGAATCTGCCCTACAACTGGAATTCCTTCCAGACGGCCGGCGGCAGCCTCGCTTCGAGCGGATATGATGACAAGAACCGCCAGGTGCGCAGAGAAACCGACAAGCGTCCCGGCTCGCAAGGGGCATACTCGTGCCTGATATGGTCCCGGCGCATCTACATCAGTATTTTCGGGATGGTGCTGGCAGACGTCGTGGCTCAGGGAAACCTTACCACGGGCCAGGTCATTGCCGGAAACATGAGTGCGGATGGGACAGGCAACTACAACATGACAAACCGCGGAAAGACCGACAATAATACCGGCAATCCACTGTATTCATCCTTCTCGGGACGTCCCGATTCCCTTGCCGTGTGGGTCAAGTTCATTCCCTACGGGACCGATTCTTCGCATCCTTACGCCAAGGTTGAGGCCTTCCTGCACGATGACAGCAATTATCAGAGAGGATACAATTCCTCCGACTGCACCGGCGGAACCGTTATCGCAGAAGCGTCCGAGCAGCAGCTTTCCCAGACCGGAGGCGCCTGGAAGAGACTTTCGCTGCCGTTCAAGTACAATGGCGGCTCCAATCCCAGCTACGCCCTTATCAATATAGCCACCAACTCATATCCCGGCGGCGGCAGCGCAGAGAAAGAATCTACCGACGTAACCAAGGCCGACAGGCTTTACGTTGACGATCTCGAGATGATTTACAACGCCTTCAATCTCAAGACCGGCAGCACAGGCTGGGGCTCGCTGTGCCTCAGGTACGATGCCCTCGTACCCGCCGGAGCTACCGCATACGTCGTAACCGGGCTCGCCTGCGGTTATGCCAGCCTGCGCGAGATTCCTGCCGGAAGCGTCATCCCTGCCGGCACCGGCGTGCTCGTAAAAGGGAATGCCAACACTGTCTATGCATTCAACGGCAGTTCCTCTGACGTGGCAGGCAAGGCACGCGCCGACGTCAGCGGCAACCTTCTCAAAGGAACGCTCCGTCAGATCTCCCGTCCTGCAGGTATATGCCGTGTCCTGTCGCCGGAAAGCACTTCCGAAACGGCTGCATTCGGCACATTCACCGGAAGCACGCTGGCCGCCAACACCGCCTATCTGGCGGAATAAAGGCTGCCGTGACGCTTAAATATAAGTTGCTTCTATTTGCAGACCGTCTGCGCCCACACAGCCGTGAGCGGTAGGAATAGGCCGAAGGCCGTAGTCTGCAACTAGAAGCAAATCATTATTGATACTTACTAACTAAAGTATCTTCTGGTAGGCGAGCCGCTCGTCGCCCGATTCGAGGTAGATTATGCCGCAGTAGCGGAAACCGTGCTTGAGTATATTGTGCTGCATGATACGGTTGTCGCGATGCGTGTCGATACGGATGTTGGGGCAGACGCCGAAGACGTAATCCATGATGGCATCGAATATCCCGTGTACCTCGGGCAGGCTGGCGATTCGGTGGAGCACGTAATAAGGCATGCCTGGCTCAAGCCAGGCGCCTCCGTCTATGCGGGAGTAAGTGGGCTCCGGTGAAGGGATGAAAGCAAAGTATCCCGCAATCACTGAGCCTTCTGCGACCACGTATCCGTGACCGCCGGCTATGTCGGCAAGTATGGCTTCACGGGACGGATATCCGTTTACCCATTGGCCCATGTTGCCGTCGGCGCGCATAATCCCCTTGGCGGCATCTATTACGGGCATAATCTGCCCGATGTCGGAAGGAAGTGCGGGGCGTATCTGCTTGCTGCTCATGCGGCAAGTGTATGGGCCGGGCTATTTCTCGAAGACGAAACGTACGTCGACCGGAATGTTCTCCAGACCGAGTTTGAGAATGTCGTCGGAATAGTCGGGCAGGCGCTTGGAGTAATGCTCCTCGAAGGCAGCTGCGAAAACGCGGTCGCCTTCGGCCTGGGTCTTGAGGACGATGGAGGACAGCTCGCCGAGAGCGGATTCCATTTTGTCGAAATCGAGGGCGTAGGTGCCGGCATCGTTGCGGATGATGGCTCCCTTTTCGCGCAGATAGTTGTAGATGACGATGTTGGCACGGCCGAGGGCGGATGCCTCTCCGAAGCGTTCGGAACGCATTATGGATGCCACGAAGGTGGTGAGGGCGTCCTGCTTGTTGAAGAGGGCGGGAAGCTCCTGATGGTTCTGCAGCTGGCATACCAGGAATGTGCCCACGACGTTGGCCTTTATGGTCTCGAAGGTCTGTGCATATTCTCCCAGAGCCTCGTCCACGCTGCCCTTGCCGCTGATCGTCTGCTTGACGCCGAGCCCGTGGGATACCTCGCGGAACACGGTGTTCCAGAGGAATGCCTCTGCAGAGAGGTGTGCGCGGTAGGCGGGTTCGAGCAGTATGTCTCCGGTGGGACCTACGATGCTGCTGAACTTGGCGCGGATGATGTTGTCGAGAACGATGGTGCGGGAGCCCTTGTCGGTCTGGACTGCGGGGTCGGAGGGACGGTTGATGGCGATGACCTTGATACCGGCGTTGGCCTTGCCGGCATAGTACAGGGCGTCGCAGGAGAAGATGTTGGAACCAAGTCCGGGCTCGAAGGTCTTGTACTTCTCTTCGCAGGGAAGGGCTTTCTGGAAGTCGGGAATGTGGTTGACGAGAATCTTTGTGAAGAGCTCGGTCTTGGCGGTGTTCTTGAGGAGCACGAATGCCTCGTAGGAACGCTTGATGCCAAGCAGCTGGTCGTCAACGGTGGTGGCGGGACCTATGACCAGGTCCATCTTGCTGTCGTCCATTTCGAGCCAGTCGATGCCGCTCTGGTAGAAGTCGTCGGCAAGGAGCGCCTTCGCCTCGGAACGGAGGTATTTTGCGACGCTGGGCTTGATGGTGATGTCTGCGGCGGCGTTCAGGTAATTGGCTATCCTTTCGAGCTCTGCGGAATAAGCGTCATGATACCAGATGGTACGGAGGCTTCCGTCTGCGGAACGCTTGACGAGGGTGTAGGGGCTGTTTTTGTCGGGGTTGTCCCAGGCCTGGAACTCCTCGATGGTCATGTCGGCGGGATAGAAGCCCGAACCGGGAAGATGGTCGGCAAAACCGTTTACGAATGATTTGCCGTTCAGACGGTCCCAGGGGCCGTAGTTTATCGCAACGAACTCCTTCTGGAGCGGGTCGCTGACGGTGTCCAGGACGGCCTTGTCGCCGAAATACTGCTTCCAGTAGATTTCGTCTATGGCGTCGGCGGCATAGCGGTACAGGTTGAGCACCTCTTTGCCGTTGTCGGTGATGCCGCGGAGGTCGGGGGCCTTGATGGTTATTACTGCGTAGTCGCGCAGACGGCGTTCGAAGCCGGAGTGATGAGTCTCTTTGCATCCCGTGAACAGGGCTGCTGCAGCAAGTGCAATTACGAGAATCTTTTTCATTGTATGGTCAGTCTAAATATAAATCATGATGAGTACCTGTGCCGCCACGACCCTAAGGAACATGGTAAGGGGATAAACGGTGGCGTAGTTGACGGCAATGCGTCCGCCTCCGTACATCTGCTCGGAGAATGCGAGGAGGGCGGGGTCGGTAGTGCCTCCGGACAGCAGTCCGCAGATGCGGAAGAAGTCCATTTTGAGGACCAGTTTGGCAATCAGTGCGACGATGAGCATAGGCACGATCGTTATGATGACGCCGTAAAGTATCCATATCCATCCTCCGCCGACCAGGCTGCTTACGAAATTCTCGCCTGCGCCAAGTCCGACGGCAGCCATGAACATGGAGATGCCGATTTCGCGTATCATCAGGTTGGCGCTGAGTTCGGTGTAGGTGGTGATGCGGAACTTGGGACCGAAGTGCCCGAGGAGTATGGCGACTATGAGGGATCCGCCTGCCAGACCCAGTTTGAGGGGCTGAGGGATATGCGGGAAGCGGATGGGAATCATGCCTACGAGCACACCCAGTGCGATGCCGAAGAAAATGGGCACGAGATTGGGTTTGCTGAGGGTCTCGGGCTGGTTGCCGACAAGATTTGCAAGCTTTGCGATGCCTTCGTCTGTGCCGACCACCTTGATGCTGTCGCCGACCTGCAGGATTAGGTCGGGATCGGCCTGGATTTCGATTCCGGAGCGCAGGGCCCTGGTGACGTTGACTCCGTACTTGTGGCGTATGTCGAGCCCGCGGAGAGTCTTGCCGGTGATGCCGGACTTGGTGACTGAAAGCCAGCGAACGACGAGGTTGCTGCCGGGCTTGCGCCATTTCTTGAGGTCGATGGGGCACTCCTCGCCGAAGACCATTTTGGCCTTCTCGCGGTGTGCTGCGTCGGACACTATGAGGATTTCGTCACCTTCCTGGAAGACCCACTGTGGATCGGGGATGGAGATCTCGCCGTCGCGCATGACGCGTGAGATGACGAAGTGGTCTCCCAGTCCGTCGGCTGCGACTTCTGCGAGCTTGCGGCCGTATATTGCGGGATTCTCCACCTTGCAGGCGATGCGGCAGACGTTCTGGTCCTCATGACCGTTCAGCTCTGCCTTTGCGCTTTCATTCTTGATATCGACACGGAAGGATTTCTGGAGGATGATGACAAGGAATATGGCGCCGAGTACGCCCAGGGGGTATGCGACGGCGTAGGCCGATGCAAGCTGGGACGATGCGGCGGAAGCTGCGTCGAGGCTGCCTCCCTTGGCCAGGACTGCGCCCGAGAGGGTCTCTTGCGCAGCACCGAGGCCGGGGGTGTTCGTTACGGCCGCCGACATGACGCCGGTAAGGGTGGAAAGGTCTTCTCCGGTGACTGCGTGGATGACGAGCGTGGTCGCTACCGCCAGCAGCACCAGCAGAAGGGCCATGAGGTTCATGGACAGTCCGCCTTTCTGGAAGGAACGGAAGAATCCCGGTCCTACCTGCAGGCCGATTGCGAATACGAACAGGATAAGTCCGAAATCTTTTATGAAGGACAGCATGATGGGGTCGATCCTGAGTCCGAAATGGCTGAGGATGATACCCACGAACAGTATCCAGGTAGTGCCTATGGAAATGCCTTTTACTTTGAAACGGCTGAGATACAGGCCGCTCGCGATTACGAAGGCCAGAATGAGTATGGCACCTGCAGTGCCTTTTGTGAGTGTTTGCAACATAGCGGACGCAAAGTTACAAAAGTTAAGCGACTTCTTGGCCGGAAAAGATAATTTTTTGTATATTGGCGAAAAACCGAACCGATATGAGTGAAAAGAAATCTTTTTTCCATTGGCTTAGCGACATTACCAATATCCACCACCGGGCTGCGTTTTCGGATGTTGCAAAGCACACTGCGCCAAAACAGAGCGCCTTCCTGCGCCTGGCGGCGACCCGCTATTCCTGCAGGTCTTTTTCTTCCAGGCCCGTATCAGAGGAAGAGATTGCCTCGCTTCTCGAGGCCGCGCGTCTTGCCCCTTCTGCTGTCAACAAACAACCCGTTCACCTCTGGGTGTTCCAGACTCCAGAGGCCCTTGCAAAACTCAAGGACGTAACACGTTACACCTTCGACGCACCTGTGGTCATATTGGTCGGATGCGACCCTTCCCAGGCCTGGGTACGCAGCTGTGATGGCAAAAACGGAGCGGAGATTGATGCCGCAATCGCCGGGACGCATATCATGATGGAGGCAGCTTCGCTCGGACTCGGCACCACCTGGGTCGGCTCGTTCGATCCTGCAAAACTGCTGGAACTGTTTCCCTGTACGGAAGGATGGACACCCGTAGCTATGTTCCCCGTCGGTCATCCCGCCGGGCAGGCTTCGGAGCGCCACGCGGTGCGTAAGTCGCTCGACGAACTGGTAACAGAGTTGTAGCTTACTTGACAGTCCGGGTCAGGCGGCAGACACCGGCGTAGTCAACGGAGCCTTGTGCTTCCAGATAGTCGATTATCATCTGGGAGGTCAGGTAATTCATGGCGTGGCCCTGGTCCTTGCGCTCCGATACGCTTATGGCGGCGGCATAGCTGTTGGTGACGACCTTGTAGGTCTTTTTCCTGAGGTCGAACTTGCTGCCGTCGGGATTGGTAATCTTGATGTCTTTGAGCTTCTCGGGGGCTTTTTTGCTGTAAATAAGCTCACAGTTGATGCCGGATACCTTGGGGAAGCCGTAGCCGTCGGCGTTGCCGCAGGCAATGAGCATCTGCTTGAGTTCCTCGCCGGAAAGCTCCAGCATTACGGCATCGTTGCCGAAGGGGTCGAGGCGCAGGACATCCGAGACGGTAAAGGGCCCCGCGGCGTGCTCGCCGTAGCGTATGCCGCCTGCGTTTACGAATCCCACATCGGCTTTGCCGCAGTAGCGGAAAGCGTCCGCCATGAGGCAGCCGAGCTCTTCGTAAGAAGCCAGGGGGGTGCGAAGCTCGCAGATGGTGCGCTGGAATTCGGGGTTGGCACTGAAGAACTTGAGCAGCTGTGCCGTGGCGACGTTTTCCTTGGGGAAGGAAGCTACATCTATGTTCTCGGCTTTCTTTTCCACCACCTTGCCGTTCTCGAGTACGAGAGTGATGTGGGTTACGCGCTCCAGCCGGTTGACGTTCTGGGTAATCAGCAGGCCGTTGTGCATCTCGCCGCCGTCAAGTTGTGTGTGCGAGTGACCGCCTACGATAAGGTCTGCCCAGGGTACGTGCCTTGAGAGCTCCACGTCGTCCTCATAGCCGATGTGCGTAAGCAGGAGCACGACGTTGCATTTGTCGCGCAGCCAGCTGTATTGCTGGAGGGTCTGCAGGACCGGCTTGAACTCGATTCCCTTGCAGTTGTCGGGGTGCGAATCGGGTATCCCGGAGGGACCTACCTGTACCGCACCTATGACTGCGACGCTGGTGCCGTTGACGTCGAATATCTCGTATGGACGGAGCTGCATGCCCCATTTGGGGTCGGGAATCACGTTGGCGCAGATGTGCGGGAAGTTGGCCAGCGCAGTGAGCTTTGCAAGGCCTGCCGCACCGGAATCGAATTCGTGGTTGCCCAGGGTGGTGGCGTCGAATCCTATCTGGTTCATCAGTGCGATCATGGGGTAGGCCGGAACCTCGTACATGTCGTTGAGTGGCTCTCCGGTGCGGTTGTCGCCGGCGGAGAGTACCAGCAGGCCAGGATATTCGGCCCTCAGGCTGTCAACGATAGCGGAAAGCTTGGGGAAGTTCTCTATCTTGGCATGCATGTCGTTGCCGGAGAGGATGTGGACCTCGGACCTTTGGGCAAAGGCGGCGACACCGGACAATACCGCAAGTACGGTTGCGACGAGTTTTCTCATAATCCTTTGATTTTTATCGTCTGACCGTCAGAGAGGGGAGCGTCGGCTCCTATCGCATGGCCCCAGGCATCTTCCGCCTGAAAGTCCTGGGCAAGTTTGAGATCCATTTTGCGCAGAACCAGATAGCGCAGCACAGCGTCGCGTACGCGGGCTCCTTCAAAGATTTCCACGGTCCGCCGGTTTACCTTGACTTTCATATTCTAAAACGTTGGTTTCTGCAAATATATGAAAAATCCGTATTACTCGGCCTGATACTTCAGTCCCATGTTGTAAAGGATGAAGGAATAGATATCGGCTTGCTCTTCGAGTACTTTGGCCAGAGGCTTGCCGCCGCCGTGACCCGCCTTGGTGTCGATGCGGATGAGAGCCTGGCGAGGGCCTGCGTTGCACTCCTGGAGAGTGGCTGCGAACTTGAATGAATGTGCGGGAACCACGCGGTCGTCGTGATCGGCGGTGGTGACAAGTGTCGCAGGGTAGGAGACCCCAGGCTTGATGTTATGCAGAGGGGAGTAGCTGCGGAGATACTCGAACATTTCGGGGGAATCTTCGCTGGTGCCGTAATCGGGGGCCCAGTTCCAGCCGATGGTGAATTTATGGTACCTCAGCATGTCCATGACTCCGACCTGCGGAATCGCGACTGCATACAGCTCTGGACGCTGGGTCATGCATGCGCCGACCAGCAGGCCTCCGTTGGAACCACCCACGATGGCAAGCCGTTCGCTGCTTGTCCATCCTTGGCTGATAAGCCACTCGGCAGCTGCGATGAAGTCGTCGAAAACGTTCTGTTTCTGCATCTTGGTGCCGGCCATGTGCCACTGTTCGCCATATTCGCTGCCGCCTCGCAGATTGACCTGGGCGTAGATGCCGCCGTTCTCGAGCCAGGGTATGCGGTTGGACGAGAAGGAAGGAGGCAGGGAGATGTTGAATCCGCCGTAACCGTAGAGGTACACGGGATTGCTCCCGTCGGGCTCCAGGCCTTTGCGGAAGGTCAGGAACATGGGGATGCGGGTGCCGTCCTTGGAAGTGAAGAATACCTGGCGGCTTTCGAATGCCGAAGGGTCGAATGCGGTGGACGGCTGACGGTACAGTTCGCTCTTGAGACTCTGGGAATCAAAGGAATAGATTGTTCCGGGAGTCGTGAAGGAAGAGTAGGAGTAGTAGCACCAGGGCTCGCCTTTGCGGCAGTTGAATGCAGCGCTGCCCACGCCGGGGAGCTCAATCTCCTGCCGTCCGGAACCGTCGGCATTGCAAACATATGCATGGGTGGAGGCATCCTTGGAGTAGGTCAGGATCATCTTGTCGGCAACGAAGCTTACGTCTTCGAGTACGCTGGGCTCCTCGGGGATGACCTCTTTCCAATTTGCCTGCTGCGGCTTGGCCAGGTCTGCAACCATCAGACGGTTCATCGGAGCGCCGAAGTTGGTGAAGATGTATATCCGGCTTCCGTCGGTCTCGACGGGGTAGCTGTTGGACTTCATGTCGGGAGTCATCTGCACGAAGTCGCCGTCCTTCACGAGGTCCTTGACGTAGAGGTTGTTGCCGGTGTCGGCCCCGTCTTCGGTAAGGAAGGCCATCGTCTGTTCCTCGTTGATGCTGAGGGTGTAGAAACGCAGTGGCTCGTCGGGATTGGAGAAGAAGAGGGTATCTTCCGACTGGGGGGTGCCTATCTTGTGATAGTATATCTTGTGCACCTCGTTCTTACCGGAGAATTCGGAACCGCTGGGGGCGTCGTAGGCACTGTAATAGAAGCCGTCGCCGCGCCATGCAGCTCCGGAGAACTTGGCCCAAAGGATGTGGTCGTCGAGCAGCTTTCCGCTTTGGAGGTCAAGTACATAGAACTCCTGCCAGTCGCTTCCGCTGCGCGAAATGCTGTAGGCCATATAGTGGCAGTCGTGACTGAAGTAAACACCCTTGAGGGCGACGGTTCCGTCTTCGCTGAGGGTGTTTGGATCCAGCAGGACACGAGGCTCGCTGTCATCGGGAGAATCCATTTCGTAGAGGACGCTCTGGTTCTGAAGCCCGTCGTTCTTGTAGAAGTACCACTTGCCGTTCTTGCGCAGGGTCGGAGTGCCGACCTTCTCGTAATTGGCTACCTCGGTGAGCCTGGACAGGAGCTTCCCGCGGAAAGGAATCTTGCGTAGATAGTTGTATGTGACTTTGTTCTCCGCTTCGACCCATGCCGCGGTCTCTTCGGACCTGTCGTCCTCGAGCCAACGGTAGGGGTCGGGTACGTCGGTGCCGAAATACGAATCCACAGTTCCGTCCTTGCGGGTCTGGGGAAGCTGCGGAGCGCATGACGCAGCTGCTGTTATTGCTGCCATTGCTGCAACGAAGATATGTCTTTTCATCGTCCGAACCACTCGAGGCTCTTGCGGCAGAGGGCGGAAACCGATGCCCAGTCGCCGCTGGCTATTACTTCTTTTGGGAAGAGCTTGGAGCCCATGCCTACCGCCGTAACGCCGCTTGCAGCCCATGCCTTGAGGTTCTCTTCGGTGGGCTCAACGGCTCCGGTGCACATGATCATGGACCAGGGCAGGGGACCCAGGATGTTCTTGACGAAGGAAGGACCGCCAACGTTTCCTGCGGGGAAAACTTTGACGAGGTCGCAGCCAAGCTCCTGTGCGTGAACGATTTCCGTTACGGTACCGCAGCCGGGCGAATAGGGTATTCCGCGGCGGTTGGCCAGCTTGACGACTTCTTCGCACATGCAGGGGGATACCAGGAAGTCGGCGCCCATCTGGATGTATAGCGATGCCGTTCCGGCGTCCAGGATGGTTCCTGCGCCCAGGGCCATTTCGGGGCATTCGACGCGCACGAAAGCCATCAGCTGCTCGAAGACCTTGTGGGCTCCGTCGCCGCGGTTGGTGAATTCGAAGGCGCGGATGCCGCCGTCGTAGCATGCTTTGACCACCTTCTTGGTGAGTTCGATGTCGGAATTGTAGAAAACCGGCACTATGCCGGTCTTGCGGATGATACTTATGGTATCGATTTTATTGAATTTGGACATGGATTTAGCTGTTATCGTGAAACCCTTCCGCTGCCGCCGCCGTTTATGAGGCCTTCGACCTCTGCGACGCTTACCCGGTTGTAGTCTCCAATTATGGTGTGCTTGAGAGCGGAGGCCGCCGCAGCGAACTCGATGGCCTGCTGGTCTGTGTCGTATGCCAGAAGACCGTAGAGCAGACCGCCCATGAAGGAGTCGCCGCCGCCTACGCGATCGACTATGTGGGTGATGTCGTAACGCCTTGACTGCCAAAGGGTAGTGCCGTCAAAGAGGACGCCGCCCCAGGTGTTGTGGTTGGCGTTGATGGATCCGCGGAGCGTGATGGCCACCTTCTTGCAGCGGGGGAAGCGCGCCATAAGCTGACGGCATACGCTCTCGAAGCGGGACTGGTCGATTTCGCCGCCCGTCTTCTCTGCATCGAAGCCTTCGGGCTTGATGCCGAATTCCTTTTCTGCGTCTTCCTCGTTGCCAAGGATGAGGTCGCATCCCTCTACCAGGGCAGGCATGACCTCGGATGCGCTCTTGCCGTACTTCCAGAGTTTCTTTCGGTAGTTGAGGTCGCAGCTGACCTTGACTCCCAGCTCGTTAGCGACCTTGATAGCCTCGAGGCATGCATCTGCGGCACCCTGCGAGAGAGCCGGGGTGATGCCCGTCCAATGGAACCAGTCGGCGCCCTGGAGCACCTTCCTCCAGTCCACCATTCCGGGTTTGATATCGGATATGGACGAATGGGCACGGTCGTAAATAACCTTGCTGCCGCGTGCTACGGCGCCGGTTTCGAGATAATAGATGCCGACCCTTTCGCCTCCGTACACGATCGAAGAGGTGTTGACGCCGAGGCCGCGGAGCTCCGAGATGCACATCTGCGCAATGTCGTTGTCGGGGAGACGGGTCACGAAATGGGCGTCGATGCCGTAATTGGCAAGGGATACGGCCACATTGGCCTCACCTCCGCCGAAGGTGGCGTCGAACTGGCGGGCCTGTGCGAAACGCAGGTAGCCCGGTGTGGAAAGGCGAAGCATCACTTCGCCGAAGCTTACTACTTTAGCCATGATATAAACGATTGGATGATTGACGTATTTTGAGGTCCATCGGGATGACGGTGGTGTCGGAGCGGCCCTCCAGGAATGCCAGTGCGGCCTGCTTGCCCATTTCGTTCGGATGCTGGTCGAGAGACGTGAGCGAAGGGGTCATGAGCGAAGCGAAGAACTCGTTGGCTGTGCCCACGAGGCCGAACTGCCCGGGGGAGTCGATGCCCCTTTCGCGCAGCGCGTCCATGGCTCCCAGGGCGGAGAAATCGCCGGAGCTGTACAGGGCGTCGCACCCCGCTTCGATGGCGCGCAGGCAGGCGTCGTGCCCGGTCTCCCGGACTATGGAATCAGGGAAGACTATGCTTTCGTCGAAGGGCAGACCATTGTCTTCCAGCGCTTTGCGGTACCCGAGGAACCTGTCTTTAAAAACTCCTGAAGTCATGACTCCGGCCAGCGTGCCGATGCGCTTGTAACCGTTGCGGATGAGGTGGACGGTGGCCTCGTACGAGCCTTCGAAGTTGGCGCCGACCACCTTTGCTCCCGGCAGCTCGTCGAATACGCGGTCGAACTGCACCAGCGGGATGTCGCCCAGGGCCGGAATGATATGGCTGCCGTCGGGGGACCCTATGGCGTGTGACATGAGGACGCCGGCCACCCGGTGGCGGCTGAGGGCGCGGAGGACCCTGCGCTCCGTTTCCATCTCTTCGTGCGTCTGGCAGATGATGGTGCGGTAACCGGCGCGCCCGAGTATGGATTCGGCGCCGCTGATGACGTTTGAGAAGAACTCACGGTTGATGCGGGGGATGACTATCCCTACGACGTCCGACTTGCCGCGGCGGAGGTTGGATGCGACGATGTTGCGTTCGTAGCCCATGCGTTCGGCCGCCTGCTGTACCTCGCGGCGTCTTTCTTCGCTTACCCTGGGATTGCCGGCAAGGGCGCGGGAAACGGTGGAAGGGGTGACGCCGAGGGCCTCGGCTATGTCGGTAATGGTTACCATAGGCGGACACAAAGATATAAAAATTTGCTTAATCGTGCAATCGTTTGTATATTTGTAAAAAAAGAATCGGTATATGATGACACAGCTTTTTTCTCTCAAAGGCCGCAACGCCTGGGTCACAGGTGCTGCCTACGGAATCGGATTCGCCATTGCCAAGGCATTCGTTCAGGCGGGAATCGACAATCTTATCTTCAACACCTCCAACGAGGCCTCCATGCAAAAAGGACTTGAAGCCTACCGCGAGGCCGGAATCACCAATGTCCGCGGCTACGTCTGCGACGTAACCGACGAGAATGCTGTAAAGGCGCTCGTTGAGCGCATCCATGCCGAAGTCGGTCCCATACATATACTGGTAAACAACGCCGGCATCATCAAGCGCATCCCCATGCACGAAATGAAGCGCGAGGAATTCCAGCGCGTCATAGACGTAGACCTCGTCGGCCCCTACATCTGCTCCGCCGCCGTCATCCCCGAGATGATGGAGCGCCGCGAGGGCAAGATAATCAACATCTGCTCAATGATGAGCGAGCTCGGACGCGAGACCGTGAGCGCCTATGCCGCCGCCAAGGGTGGCCTCAAGATGCTCACCCGCAACATCTGCTCCGAATACGGAGAATACAACATCCAGTGCAACGGCATCGGCCCCGGCTACATCGCCACCCCGCAGACGGCTCCGCTCCGTGAGCGCCAGCCGGACGGCTCCCGCCATCCCTTCGACAGCTTCATCTGCGCCAAGACGCCGGCAGGACGCTGGCTCGAGCCCGATGAACTCGCCGGCCCTGCGGTATTCCTTGCCTCCAAGGCTTCCGACGCCGTCAACGGCCACATCCTCTACGTGGACGGCGGTATCCTGGCTTACATCGGAAAACAGCCCAAATAGTCTGCCTTTCAGTTTACGTACGGCCCGCGGCTGATTCGTATCAATAAGTATGGAACAAGTATTCAGTTATATAATAGGCCTGGGAGCGGCGGTGATGATGCCGATCCTTTTCACCATCCTCGGCGTCTGCATCGGAATCAAGTTCGGAAAAGCCCTCAAGAGCGGCCTGCTGGTGGGCGTAGGATTCGTAGGCCTGAGCGTGGTGACGGCGCTGCTGACTTCCAGCATGGGTGCGCCCCTCAAGACCATGACCGAGATTTACGACCTTCACCTCGGCATCTTCGACATGGGCTGGCCGGCGGCCGCCTCGGTAGCTTACAATACCACTGTCGGGGCGTTCATCATCCCCGTATGCCTCGGAATCAACATCCTGCTGCTGCTCGTCAAGGCTACCAACACCATCAACATCGATCTCTGGAACTACTGGCACTATGCCTTCATAGGCGCGGTCGTGTTTTATGCCACCGACAGCATCTGGTACGGTTTCTTCGCAGCCATCATCTGTTTCGTCATCACCCTGGTGATGGCCGACCTTACCACACGCAAGTTCCAGCAGTATTATAAGGACCTCGACGGCATCAGCATCCCGCAGCCCTTCTGCCAGAGTTTCGTTCCGTTCGCCGAAGGACTCAACTGGTGCATGGACCGCATCCCCGGCATGAAGAAGCTCGACATCGACGCAGAGGGCATGAAAAAGAAATTCGGCATCCTCGGCGAGCCCCTTTTCCTGGGAGTTATAGTTGGAATAATCATCGGGTGCCTCAGCTGCAGCAGCTGGAACGAGCTGGTCGCAGGCATACCCATGATTCTCGGACTCGGTATCAAAATGGGCGCCGTCATGGAGCTCATACCCCGTATCACCAGCCTGTTCATAGAGGGTCTCAAGCCTATAGCGGAAGCTACCAAAGAGCTGGTGTCCAAGAAGTTCAAGAATTCTGCCGGAATCAATATCGGCATGAGTCCCGCACTTGTCATAGGCCACCCGACCACGCTGGTCGTCTCCCTGCTTCTCATCCCTGTGACCATCCTGCTGTCGGTAGTGCTTCCCGGCAACCAGTTCCTGCCCCTGGCTTCGCTGGCAGGCATGTTCTACGTGTTCCCGGCGGTCCTTCCGGTAACCAAGGGCAACGTGGTCAAGACTTTCATCATAGGACTTGTGGCTCTGACCGTCGGCCTGTATTTCGTAACCGACCTGGCTCCCTGGTTCACCCAGGCGGCTCAGGATGTTTACGCACGTACCGTAGATGCCGCCGTAGCCATTCCCGACGGATTCCAGGGAGGCAGCCTCGATTTCGCGTCGAGCATCTTCTCCTGGGTGATTTTCCATCTGGTACACGATTTCAAGATAGTCGGCAGCATAATCCTTGTAGCCATAACTACGGTAATGGCGTTTTTCAACCGCCGCCGCATCATCAAGGCAAGCCTTGCAAATCAGAATATATGAATATGAAAAAGATATTAATTTTAACCGCAGCACTTTGCTGCTCCATCGCAATGAGCGCACAAACCAATTATGTAATTCAGACCGCGTGCCATCCGGAAGACGTAAAGCATTATGACACAGAGACACTTCGTTCCCGTTTCATGATGCCGAAGGTCATGGTAGCAGACCAGATCAACCTGACCTATTCACTCTACGACCGCTTCATTTTCGGAGGCGCCATGCCGGTTTCCCACAGCCTCAAGCTGGAAACCATTGACCCCCTCAAGGCTCCCTATTTCCTTTATAGCCGCGAACTCGGCGTTATCAACATAGGCGGCGAGGGCATCGTGAAGGTTGGCGGAGTGGGCTACACCCTCAAGTTCAAGGATGCCATCTATATAGGCCGCGGAAACGAGAACGTCGAGTTCATAAGCAAGGACCCTGCGAATCCCGCCAAGTTCTACCTCAATTCCGCAACCGCACACAAGGCATACAAGACCCAGCTAATAACCATCGAAGGCCGCAAGGGCTCGCTCAAGGCCAATTCTTTCGCCGCCGGAAAGATGGAAGACAGCAACGACCGCGTCATAAATCAGCTCATTGTCAACAATGTACTCGAAGAAGGCCCCTGCCAGCTCCAGATGGGTCTCACCGAGCTCAAACCCGGAAGCGTGTGGAACACCATGCCTGCACACACCCATGCGCGCCGCATCGAGGCTTACTTCTATTTCAACGTAGCTCCCGGCAACATGATCTGCCATCTTATGGGTGAACCCCAGCAGGAAAGAGTGGTGTGGCTCGCCAATGAGCAGGCCGTCATGAGCCCCGAGTGGAGCATCCATGCAGCCGCCGGAACCTCCAACTACATGTTCATCTGGGGCATGGCCGGAGAGAATCTCGACTATGGCGACATGGACAAGATTCCTTACACCGAGATGCGCTGATTTCTCTGAATGAAACGATTTATATTTGTTCTTGTTGCAGGATTGCTGTCCCTCCCGCTTTGCCGGGCGCAGGCAGAATCCTGCAACATTGATTCTCTGCTGTACGCAAACCCCTCGCTCACTTTCGGAGTGCATTGCATGTACCCCGAGAACACAGGCCGTCCCACGCCTCCTCCATGTGGCTATAAACCATACTATATCAGCCATATAGGCCGTCACGGGGCACGCTATCCGCTGGGCGACACGGTATATTCCGACCTGCTCGGGGTGTTTACCGACGCCCGGGCCCGCGGGCTGCTTACCGAGTGCGGAAAAGACTTCCTGGAAGTTTATTCGGAGCTTTATCCCAAGGTTGCACACCGCGAGGGAGAGCTCACTTTCAAGGGCCAGGCCCAGCATAGGAGCATAGCCCGGCAGATGTACAGGGACTATCCCGCCGTTTTCCGTGGAAAGACCCGTGCCGCAGCCGTATCGACCCAGATCCACCGGGTCCTCGTGAGCATGTTCTCGTTTCTCGACGAAGCCTCCAGGCTCGACCGCGACCTCGTATGGACGGCCGATTACGGCCGGGTGTATCTTCCGTACCTGCTGCCACTTCACAACGAAAGCCCGTCCTGGACCCCCTCCGAGGCCATGCCTGACTCCGTCGAAGCGGCCGTCCAGGCATATTATGACGAATTCGCCGACCCGCAGGTGATGCTCCGGAAATGGTTTACCGACCCTTCCGCCCTCAAGATGGAACCCTGGAAGCTGCTGTATTCCATGCACACGGTTTTCAGCACCTTCGACAATATCGACGTCACAGTGCCGCAGGAACTTAGGACAATGTTTACGCCCAGTGAGAGCGCCGCTGTGTACGAAAGGAACAATTTCCGCTGGTACCTCGAACTGGGCCGCGCACCTTGGGTCAGCAACAAGGTTGTGGACGACATGGCGGCTACGGTCAAGGACTTCATAGACAAGGCCTCCGAGGACCGGCGCGACGGAATTGCCCTGCGCCTTCGTTTCACCCACGACAGCGCCATGCTCCCGCTTTTGTCTTACATGGACGTCAACGGAATGGGAGCGGTGGTCTCCGACCCGCGTGAAGTCAAGGACCGCTGGCGCTCCTTCCAGGTGCCTATGGCAGGCAACCTTCAGCTTATATTCTTCCGCCGCAGCAAGAATGACCCCGAAATACTCATACAGGTCCTGCTCAACGGCTCCGAGGCCACATTGCCTTTCCCGCAGGCGCGCCCCGGCTTCTACCGTTGGAGCGACTTTGTCGCATATTACCGCAAATAAATGAAGAAACACTTATTTACTGTAACCCTGGCTTTCGCCGCAGCCCTCTGTGCAATCGTATCATGCAATCCGAAGGATGACGAACCGTCCGTGCCGACAGAGAAAACACCGTCCGTCCCCAGAAACCTCACCCTCACGGAGGCTGGCGAGACAAGTCTGAGCTTCAGCTGGGATGCGGCCGATGGCGCCGAAAGCTATGCCTGGCGCCTTACTAAAGACCATACCGTAGTGACGGAAGGCAAGACCGCGGCAACCAGCCAGACGGTTGACGGATTGCAGAAGGGTACGGCCTACAGTTTCGCCGTCCGTTCAATAGCCGGCGACAAGACTTCGGCGTGGAGCAACGCCCTCGATGCCGTAACCCCGGACTACACCAAACCGGAAGGCAAAGTCCAGAGGGTGGACGATCCCCTTGTGCTCGAACTGGGCGGCACCCCCGTGCTTGGCAAGTCCGGCAAGATAGTCATCTACCGGAAGGACGGCGAAGAGGTGGACCGTATCGACCTTGCAGACCTGCAGTATGTCACAACCCGCGACGACGGATTCACCGTACCCTCCACGCAAATCACGAACGATACCCGTTTCAATACTTTCATGGATGCGCTGCCCTGCACAGGCAGATGGCGCGCAGTGCATTACACGCCCCTGAAGATTCAGGGTAACAAACTGATTATCAGGCCGCATACCGGAGTCCTTGAATTTGGCACCGAGTACTATGTCACAATCGACGCCGGCGTGCTCCAGGGGCACGAAGGGGTATCAGAAGGCCTGTGGCCCTTTGCCACAAGTCAGGCCCCGGAATCGCACACATCCATCAGCGTAGGCCCCGTCGGAGACTTTTGCACCATACAGCGCGCACTCGACTTCGCCGACAAGGGAGGAGCGGAAATCACGATAGCAAACGGCACTTACCACGAGCTTCTCTATGCCCGCGACAAGTCGAACATAAGCCTCAAGGGAGAGTCCCGCAGCGGCGTTGTCATCTCCTATCCCAACTGCGAACTGTATGTCAACGGCTCCGGCGGCAACCTGTCGGGCAGGCCCCGGGCAGGGAGTTCCGTAGGCAAGAACGGAGGGCGCAGCGTCTTTCTGGTCGAAAACTGCGATAATCTTGTACTTCAGGACCTTAGCATAGAGAACAGCTTCGGGCAGAGACAGGGGCAGGCCGAGACCATCTACTTTAACTCCGGCAGCAACAGCCATCGCCTCACAGTAGAAAACTGCTCGCTGCTGTCGTATCAGGACACCTTCCTGTGCAAGGGCGTGGTGTGGGTGCACAACTCGCTGATAGCCGGCGCAGTGGATTATATCTGGGGCTCTCCCTCGGCGTGCCTTTTCGAGGATTGCGAGATACGTTCCAGGGCCAACGGTTACATCATTCAGGCCCGTGTGCCAGGGGCGGCGCAGACAGGATTCGTTTTCCTCAACTGCTCCCTGACCGCTGAAGAGGGGGTCGCAAACGGCTCGATGTATCTGGCCCGTTCTGCCGGCCAGGCCGATGGCTGGGACAATGTCGTCTTCGTAAACTGCAAGATGTCACCGGTAATCAACCAGGCCGGATGGTACGGCACCCCTGCTCCCAACCCTTCGGCTCCTACAGCCAGCGCAGGCTGGCGCGAATTCGGCAGCACCGACCTTGGCGGCAAAGCCCTTACCGGGCACAATTCCTACGGCAAGGTACTCACTGCCGAAGAGGCTGCGGCCTACAGTTCCCGTCAGGCCGTACTCGGCTTTTAGCAAACATTTCAGACATATTGCTACGGTTTGCAGACCGTCTGCGCCCACGCAGCCGTGAGTGGGAGGGGCCCGTCGCATGCGACGGGAGGGATAGGCCGCTTGCGGCCGTAGTCTGCAAACCGTAGCAATTTGCGTGTTCGTCTATGCCTCTACGGGCTTGTACTTGGGTACCAGGCTCTTCATGATGATCCATGCGATGAGGTAAGCCAGACCGCAGAAGCAGAACATGATGAAGTAACCGGCGGGTTTGCCCTCGAAACCAAGGAAACTGAACGAGGAACCCTGTGCCTCAGCATAGGTGAAGAGTGCGCCTGCAACCTTCTGGATAATCATCGAACCTATGCCGCCGGCCATTGCACCAATTCCTGTTATGGAAGCGACGGTGCTCTTGGGAAACATGTCACCCACGGTGGAGAAGATATTGGCACTCCATGCCTGATGCCCCGCACCCGCGATGCCGATGAGGATGGCCGGCCACCAGGGGCTCATGGCTCCTAGAGGCTGTGCGGCCAGTGCCACCAGCGGGAAGAATGCGAAGATGAGCATGGCGAGCATGCGGCCGTTGTAGGGATGCATGCCCTTCTTGTCCACGAACACGCGCGGCAGGTATCCGCCGAAGATGGAAATCACCGTCACGATGGCGTACAGCGTAAAGATGAGTCCCTGTCCAAGGGGCGACGATGCCGGAGCGTTGAACTGGTCCTGGAAGTATGCCGGAGCCCAGAAAAGGAAGAACCACCAGACGCCGTCGGTGAAGAACTTGCCGAAGATGAAACTCCAGGTCTGCTTGTAGCGGAAGCACTGCATGAACGGAATGCTCTTCTCGGAAGCGGCTGCAGCCTTCTCTGCGGCCTCTGCGGCGTCATCCTGATGGATGTATTCCAGCTCCGCCTCATTGACCCTCTTGCTCTTCTCGGGCTTGTCGTACATGAACTGCCAGAGGAACATCCAGATGAAGCCGAGGGCGCCGATGATAATGAACGCCCACTCCCAGCCAAGCGACTTGGCCAGAGGCGGGATGAGAAGGGGTGCAGCGAGAGCGCCTACCGATGCACCTGCATTGAATATGGAGGTGGCGAAGGCACGGTCCTTTTTGGGGAAGTATTCTGCCGTAGTCTTGATGGCTGCAGGGAAGTTGCCCGACTCGCCGAGCGCCAGTATGCCACGGCACAGCAGGAACAGGTACACCGAGGTGGTGGATATCGCCAGGGCCACGTTGGAGCCGGCTTCCACCGCCCTCAAGGCGGAGACACTGTCAACACCGTCCACGAACCAGGTGGTAGCGATGCCGCAGCCTGCGTGCATCACGGCACCCAGTGACCATACGCCGATGGAGATCAGGTATCCCTTCTTGGTGCCCATCCAGTCCACGAACTTGCCTGCGAACAGGCATGCGATGGCGTAGAAGATGGAGAACAGCGAAGTGATGGTACCGTAGTCGTTGTCGGTCCAATGGAACTCGGGAGCGATGAACTCCTTGTACGTCAGGGAAAGGACCTGACGGTCAAGGTAGTTGACTGTGGTGGCTATGAACAGCAGGCTGCATATCCACCACCTCCAGTTGGTCATGAGTTTCTTCTGCGTGCTCATAGGCTAGATGATTGCGTGTACGGCGGCCCTCATGCCTTCCATCTGGATGAGAGCGAGAGCCTTGGTGAGAAGTCTGGTGAGGCCGGGAACGGCGTTGAGGTCTTCGTCCCAGATGAACCGTGCGCCAAGTACGCCTTCGGCAACCTTTGCAACGTCGCCGCTTGCCCAGAGGTTCTGGAGCAGCTCGATAATCTTGGGATCGTCGTTGGGAACAATCTCGTCTTCGCCTCTCTTTCCTCCCTTGTAGTAGGTGATTATACCTGCAAGACCGAGCACCAGGCCGGCGGGCAGCTCGCCCTTGCGCTCAAGATAGGTCTTGAGGCCGGGGAGGTCGCGGGTCTTGAACTTGGGGAAGGAGTTGAGCATGATGGAAGTCACGAAATGCTTGACGAAAGGATTGCGGAAGCGCTCAAGGACGTCGCCTGCGAACTTCTCCAGCTCTTCCTTGGGCAGGTTGAGGGTGGGAAGTAGTTCCTCGTACATCACCTTGTGGACGAATGTGCCGATTTCGGGGTCTTCGCAGCACTCTTTTACGGTATTCAGGCCGCTAAGATAGCCTACGGGGCTCAGGACGGTGTGGGGGCCGTTGAGCAGGGTAACCTTCCTTTCGTGGTAGGGAGCCTCGCTGGGGACGAACAGCACATTGAGTCCTGCTTTGTCTGCGGGGAACTCGGCGGCGACTTCCTTCGGGGCCTCGATTACCCAAAGATGGAAGATTTCCGCCTTGTCGAGCAGGTTGTCCTGGTAGCCGACCCTCTCGCAGAGCTGGGCGGCGGTGTCGCGGGGATATCCGGGGACGATGCGGTCAACGAGAGTGCTGTAAACTCCGCAACTCTCCTCGAACCACTTTGCAAAGCCCTCGGGGAGTTTCCAGAGGTCGATGTACTGGCGGATGCATTCCTTAAGGTGCTTGCCGTTTTCGAATATGAGCTCGCACGGGAAGATGATAAGGCCCTTGGAAGGGTCGCCTTTGAAATGCTCCCAGCGGTGATACAGCAGCTGGGTGAGCTTGCCGGGATAAGACGAGCAGGGTGCGTCGTCAATCTTGCAGGCGGGGTCGAAAGCGATACCGGCCTCGGTGGTGTTGGAAATCACGAAGCGGATTTCGCTCTGCTCGGCGAGAGCCAGATAGGCCTTGAAATCCTCGTAAGGGTTGATGCCGCGGGAAATCACGTCGATGAGATCGACGCTGTCCACGCTTTCTCCGTTCTGGAGGCCCTGGAGGTTGAGGTGGTACAGGCCGTCCTGCTCGTTGAGCCAACTGACCATACCCTTCTCGATGGGCTGGACTACGACTACAGAGCCGTTAAAATCGGTCTTCTGGTTGGTCTTCCAGATAATCCACTCGATGAATGCGCGCAGGAAGTTGCCCTCACCGAACTGTATGACTTTCTCGGTGTAGCGCTTCGCCTGAGGAGCTGTTGTGCGGTTTAATCTTTCCATAAGTGTTATAATTAATTAGTTTTCGGTAACTTTTAAGAGAATCAAGGCTTGTTCGTCTGACTTTTGTTTGATTGTGTAGCTGATACCCTTCTCAAGGGTAAGTACACCGGAGTCGCTGTATGTATCGTAAGCTGTTTCGAATACCTGCGCCTCTCCTTCGGAGGGAATAAGCTGCATCTTGGCTCCGGTAGTTCCGGACTTGCGGCGTGCGAAGAAGAACTGAACCGTGGTGGTTTTGCTCGAAGACGTGGTGAAGCTTACGCTGCCCTTGCTGTCCATCTTCAAACCATAAGCGTAATCGGTTCCGTCTATGGTGAAGGTTCCGCTGTAGTCCTTGCTGAAGTCGGCAATGCTGGTGCTGTAGCTGAAATAGTTGCCGGTTGCCGAAATGCTTTTGTCGGACTTTACGTATAGTGAGTAGGAACCGTCGCCGGAGGGCTCGTCTGTGGGGTCGTCACCGGTGCTGGGATCGGTAGGATTGTCGTCGGAGCCGTTGAAATCAGTGATTCCGCCGTTGTTGACGGCTACCGGAGCGCTGGTCCAGCCGAGTTTGCCGTAGCCGGCGTTTTCCTTGACGACTGACGGTACGTCGGCAGCAGCCGTTACGTCATAGGAGTATGCAGGCTTGAAGTCGGCATAGGTGAGGGGAGTGGCAAGAGTCTCGCCGTTGTAGGACTTGTATTTAACGTTGGTCAGGGGGTACGGGTCCTTAGCTTTGGCGGGGCGGTTCACGAGGATGTCCTCTGCGGCATACAGGTAACCTGCGACGCTGCCGGTGAGGTTGGACTCGCCGTTCTCCTTCGCCGGGTAGGAGCAGATGTCGGTAGGCAGCTGCACGCCGTCGAAGTAGTTGTATTCCACGAGCACCTTGGCGCCGTACGCACTTCCGACTCCGTAGGTGGTGCATCCGTCAAACAGGTTGTTGTAAACGTGTACGTTTCCGAAGCGCACGCGCGGGTGGCGGCTGCTGGAACCGTCGAACCAGTTGTGATGGAAGGTGGCGGTAATCTGGGTGTCGGAGGTCTGGCTGTTGGAGTGACCCACCAGGCAGCTCTTCTGCGTCTTGATGTAACGGCACCAGCTCACGGTTACGCCCTTGCTTCCGTGGGTGACGTCGGTACTGCCGTCCTCGTAGTCCTTGGTCTGGTTGAGGGAGGTGAAGGTGCAGTGGTCAACCCATACTCCGTCGGCCTCCTGCATGCTCACTGCGTCGGCGCCGTTGTTGGCCTTGGGCTGCTGGAAGTTGATGTTGCGGATGATGATGTTGCTGGAACGCACCAGGAACATGCCGATGCGGTCCATGACGAAGCCGTCGGTACCGTAGAACGAGAGGTTGCTGACCTCCTTGACGTCGAACCAGGGATGGGCATCGCTGAAGTCGCGTCCGTCCCCGGTGCCGAATGTGCCGCTGAGCCAGATGATTACGGGGGAGGTGTCACCCTTCTTCTCACTCTTGGCACGGGCGAGAAGCCAGGTCTGGAGGGCCTTGCCGTTGTCGAAGTGTAGGATGTTGGCAGCAGTCGCGCCCTCACCGCCGGTGACTCCGGCAGCCTGGGCATAACCGTACATCTTGGTGGGATCTACGGTAGCCGTAGCAGGTTTCTCGGATTCGGGAATCTCCAGCTCGCCGCCTTCGTCAGCGGGGTCGGTCGAAGGATTGTCGGGGTTGTCAGGCTCGACGCTCTTGCCGGCCTCGAACTTGATGGTGTAGTAGCGGGCGCCGCCGGTGCCGTAAACGTACACGTCGCCGGCCTCGACGTTGAAGCGGCAGTTCTTGGGGGCCTTGGAGTTTACGCTTCCCTCGATCCGCTGCTCATTGCCGTTGTTGAACACACAGATGTAACGGATGGGGTCGGGGGCCGAGGAACCGGTATGAGACTCGTTAACGGTCACCAGGCCAGCCTCGGGGGCGTTGAACTTGAAGTAGTTTCCGGAGGTGGAGCCGACATTGCATGTCTGCCAGTAAGTGGTGTTGTACTTGCTCTTGGCGTCTCCCTTGATGGTGAGTCCTGCGTAGCTGAACTCAACTGCTGCGAGCTCCGTCGCTGCGGACCCGAGTTTGGCGAATTCCGCCTGCCAGCCGCTGGTGGAGAAGTCCCATATTACGGACTCGGTTTCCTCGGCGTTGAGGTCATTGTCCAAGATCTGGAACTTGAGAGTGACGACCTTTGCGCTCTCCAGCTTGATTTCTTCTTTCGTGATGCGCGAAGCGGTGACTTCGCTGCCGTCGGACAGGGTCAGCTTCAGGCTTATCGAAGTGCCGGCGGGAATGGTTGCAGGGCCGGTGAGAACGTATGCGCCAGTCTGCCCGTCAGGGCGCCAGTCGTTGCCGTCGTAAGTCGCTTCTACGTAGCTGGCGGCGGGGGTGGATTTGTCGTACCATTTCTCGACCTGTACGGCCTTGATGTCAACGCCGAGCTCGCCGCAGAGGGTGACACCGTCCGCGTTGAACCTGGCGCTCCTGATGCTCTTGCCGGCAAGTGCGCCCGCTTTCGTATTGTCTTTTGCGATAATACGGACCACCGAGACAAGCCTGTGGAAATGGAGTGTGCCGGCGCTTGTGACCTTCCGGTCGGCAATCGACAGAGTCAGTGGATCGGCAACGAGAAGGTCGTAGTCGGGGTTGAAGGTAGTGAGGGACGGAACGGCCTGGGTGGCAGGTATGGCAAATTTGAAGATGCCTTTGCTGCGGTTCGCCCTTTTGGGACGGTACGCGTGGACAGTCACCTCGCCGTCTTCGGCTTCGATGGAACCGGTGAACGATGCGTTGATGCAGTTGCCGTTCTGGTTGACGAAAGGATTGTCCTTGGGAGATTCAGTCTCGAAATTCGCTGAGTTGGTGACGACGATGGCGTCATCGGCGCTCCAGTAAGGCTGCCATCCGCCCTGGACTTCCTCGATGTACGTTTTGGTCTCGGGCTGTGCCGCAGTAAGAGTAACGGAGATACGGTGTCCGTTTGCAATTTCAGCCTCTTCCTTGGGCTGGCAGGCTACCGCTGCCACAGCGGCGAATCCCAAAAGGGTCAAGAATAACTTTTTCATCGCTGTGCAGGGTTAGAATTCGAATTGTCCGCCGTCGATGAGGAACTCACCGGCGCTGTCGTCAGTAAGGTCACTGCCCGTAAGCAGGGCAGTGGCCTCGATGAATCTGTCGTAATCGCAACGCGGGGTTGCGTAGGGGAACTCCATCATTGGAATCAGTTGCTGTGGAATTCAATCTTCCAGAAGCGCAGGCCGTTGCCGTCAGGATAGATTGTAACGTCGCCGGCGGCAATGTTGAACTCAAGGTTGGTTTTGTCTGGATAGAGATAGAGTACAGCATCACTGGTCTGGGTCTGGCTGCTGTCTTTGACCTTTACGACTCTTGTGGATGACGCGTTCTCGGAACTCTTTGGGTTGGTTACTGTAACCTTAACCTTTCCGGCAGACAAAACAGTGAATTTGAAGCAACGGGAGGACTCTGTTCCTTTTCCGTTTGGCTGGATATAACCGTCAACTGACCACTTGTCTTTATTGCCAGAAGTGTAGCTCAAACCATTAAATGAAACGCTCCAATTGTAACCATCTACTTGAGCATCCTTTACAGACGGCTCATTTGTGTTCAAGTAGTTCTGCCATTCGGTGCTGCTGAAGTCCCAAACGTAGTTTTCTGAGGCTCCGGCGGCGAGTTGCTCGATAGAGATTCGCTGGTCTGCACCTTCGGATAGCGAAAGACCGATCCAGCCTTCGCGTTTTGTACCGGTATTGGCGGATACTCCGTAGGTGATTGTACCATTGTCTATGCTCACGGATGTTACAACTATGCCGTCGTAAGTGACGGAATAGATATTGGAGTCGTCACCATTGAGGACGGTGTAGGCATTCTCTATCTTGAGATTGTTGGCTGCATCACTTGGAACACCGTTTACGGATGTCGTGTTGAGAATCAGTTTCGGGGCGGTGGAGATGTAAGGGGCCCCGAGGTCATATACACTTCCGAGAGCAAGTTTTACAGACGCCTTTTTCTCGGTTGACAGTTCAGTTACTTCGCCGTTGTGATGGTATGCCTTAAGGCTGAGGACTTTGAGGGTACTGTTCTTGCAAAGAACCGGGATATAGTAAGTAGCATCTTTTTCGAGCATCCCGGAAGCCGGTGCGAGAACCACATCTGCCTTGGCGCTCTCTATATTGTTGTAGGACCCATCAAGGTTATAAACCGGCCTGCCGCTGAAGCGGGTGTTGCTGGACTTCAATACCAGGGAGTCGATGTCATCAGCCTCTATCTTTATTTTAAAATACGCCGAACCATGGCGGAAATTGAATTTGCCCTCTTCCAACTGCGCAGTCATTACGCTTTGACCGGCATCGAAACCGTCTTTTACGGCCTCTCTGATGCGTCCGAAACTGTCGTCTATCTCGATTTTGGACGAACTCAAGGAAGCAGGCCTGATGGTTACGTTGGGATATACTGCAAAGAATTGCGTCTCTTCAGCATCATCAGCCAGCAATGTGCCACTGAATTTTGCGTTGTTGGTTCCAGCACCTTCTTTGAGTTTGAATGTGTACTGATTGCCTGAGTTGGCGGCAATGACGTTGATTTCGTCACCTTCGGACCAGAGCACATTCATTCCGGAAAGCTCTGTTTTGGTTGCGGGAGAAAAAACTTCAAAGGTTTTCTCAATGGTTCCGGGGATTGCCTCGGGAGCGGCTTTCTTCTCGCAGGATGTGAAGAGAACTGCGAGAACGCATGCTGCATATACAAATATCTTTTTCATGATTCTATCCTCCTGTTACCAAATGTCAGACCAACCGCCGTCAATCAATTCCGGGATTTCGCCATTGGGGCTGTCAACGAGGAAGCTGCTGGCGTTTACAGCTTCGAGCCTTTCCGCCTCGGGGGCGATGTAATACTTTTTGCTCATGATTTATAATTATTTATGTTTTTGCTCTATAGCGTGACTCCGCTCTTGAAAATGGCGATTTCGCGGTAGCCGTTCTTCTCATTGTTTACGCATTCGCCGCTGGCTGCTGCAAGCACTGCGTTGATGAAGCGTTTCGAGACTTCCTCCATGGGGACGTCCTGTGCGAGAACTCCGGCGTTGAAGTCGATCCAGCCGGGTTTGGCCTCGAAAAGGGGAGTGTTGGTGCTTATCTTCATGGTGGGGACGAAACTGCCGAACGGGGTGCCGCGACCGGTGGTGAAGAGTACAATCTGGCAGCCGCTGGCCGCAAGTGCGGTGCTGGCCACGAGGTCGTTACCGGGAGCGGACAGCAGGTTCAGGCCCTTTGCGCTCAGGCGCTCGCCGTACTTCAGCACGCCTCTCACTATGCTCTTGCCGCATTTCTGGGTGCAGCCGAGGCTCTTTTCCTCCAGCGTGCTGATGCCGCCGGCCTTGTTGCCCGGCGAAGGATTCTCGTACACCGGCATGCCCTGGGATATGAAGTACTGCTTGAAGTCGTTGATGAGGCTGACGGTCTTGTCAAAGGTCGCCTCGTCCTGACAGCGGTTCATCAGGATGGTTTCGGCACCGAACATCTCGGGGACCTCGGTGAGCACGGTTGTGCCTCCCTGGGCCACAATCCAGTCTGAGAATACGCCCAGGAGCGGATTTGCGGTGATGCCGCTGAGGCCGTCGGAGCCGCCGCACTTCAGGCCTACGCGTAGTTCGCTTACGGGAACCAGCTCGCGTTCGTCCTTGCTTGCGACTGCAAAGATTTCCCGCAGCTGCTGCAGGCCGTATTCGATTTCGTCCTTTACCTTCTGGGTTGCGAACATCCTCACACGGCTTTCATCGACGGGCCCTACCAGTTCGCGGAACGCATCGAGCTGATTGTTCTCGCATCCCAGGCTCACCACCAGCACGCCGCCGGCGTTGGGGTGATGCACCATGTCGGCGAGAACGGTGCGCGTGTTCTCGTGGTCGGGGCCAAGCTGTGAGCATCCGTAATTGTGCGGGAAGGCGACCACTGCGTCAACGCTGCCCTCGCGGCCGGCAATCTCGGCACGGAATCGGCGCACCAGTTCCTCGCAGATGCCGTTGACGCATCCTACGGTGGGAATGACCCATATCTGGTTGCGTATGCCCGTCTGGCCGTCTGCGCGCTTGAAGCCAAGGAAGTTGTATTTGCGCTTTGCGGGCGGGATTTCCACAAGCGAGGGGGAGTATTTATAGTCCAGAAGCCCTTCCAGATTTGTCTTGATGCAGCTGTGGTCCACCACGGTGCCTGCCTCCGCAGGGCGGGTGACATGACCGATGGGAAAGCCATACTTGATGACGTTTTCGCCTGCTGCGAGGTCGCACAGCACCACTTTGTGGCCCCTGGGAGCGGAGGTCTTCAGAACGACTCCTTCCACGGTCTCACCGGCCTGCAGGTCCTGCAGGGCTACAGCGACGTTGTCGTCAGGGTTTATCTTGATGTATCTCATTAGAAGTTGAAGTAGTTCTTGGCGTTGTTGTAGCTGATGTCTTCGACCATCTTGCCTATGAATTCAATCTCGGAAGCAGGGAGCTTGCCTTCCTCGATGTCGCGGCCGAGCACGTCGCAAAGGATTCTGCGGAAGTACTCGTGGCGGGGATAGGAAATGAAGCTGCGGCTGTCGGTGAGCATGCCTACGAAACGGGAGAAGAGTCCGAGGACGCTCAGGGCATCCATCTGGCGGCGCATGCCGACCTCCTGGTCCAGGAACCACCAGCCGCTGCCGAACTGCATCTTGCCGGGAACGGTGCCGTCGTTGAAGGTGTAAAGCATGGTCATCATGACCTCGTTGTCCTTGGGATTGAGGCAGTAAAGGATGGTCTTGGCAAGCTTGTCCTCGCTTGCGAGGCGGTCGAAGAAACGGTGGCCGGCCGCAGCGATTTCCTGGTCGTGGATGGCATCGAAGCCGGTGTCGGGGCCGACCAGATTGAACATCATGCTGTTGTTGTTGCGTATGGCGCCAATGTGGAACTGCTGAGCCCAGCCTGCCTCTGCGTCCATGACAGCCTGGTCATGGAGGAAGGCGCTACGGAATTTCTCCAGCTCCCTGGGACCCGGAGCGATGCCCATGAGCACTTTCTTGAAGATGAGCTCTATCTCGATTTCCTTATAGTCGGCTGCGTAGAAGTTCTCCAGACCGTGGTCCGAGAGCTTGCATCCGTTGGCGGCAAAGTAGTCGTGTCTCTTCTTGAGCGCATCCTGCAGGTCGGCGTAGGAGTCAATCTCCATGCCGGCGGCTTCGCCGAGGACCTTCAGATACTCCTTGTACGCGGCGGGATTCTCTATTGCCATGGCTTTGTCGGGGCGCCATGCGGGGATTACCTTCGTGCCGAAAGGCTCAGCGGCAATCTTTTTGTGCCAGCGCAGGTCGTCAGCGGGATCGTCGGTCGTGCACACGGTCTCTACTCCGAACTTGCGGATTAGGGCCTGGCCGCGGAACTCAGGGGTGGCGAGCTTGGCGTTGCACTCCTCGAATATCTCGCGGGCGGTGGCGGGGGAAAGGAGCTTGTCGATGCCGAATACGCGGCTCAGTTCCAGGTGCGTCCAGTGATACAAGGGGTTGCGCATGGTGTAGGGGACTGTCTCGGCCCATTTCTGGAAGGTCTCCCAGGCGCTGTACTTGCCGCCGGTGAGGTAGTCTTCGCTTACGCCGTTGGCCCTCATCGCGCGCCATTTGTAGTGGTCGCCGTAGTGGCCGTCCACAAGCCACAGCTGGGTTATGTCGCGGAATTGGATGTTCTCGGCGATCTGCTGAGGTACAAGGTGGCAGTGGTAGTCGATGATGGGCATCTTTTCCGCGTGCTCGTGAAAGAGCTTGCGGGCTGTCTCCGTCTGGAGCATGAAATCGGGGTTGATAAAGCTCATATTATTTTGTTTTTTTACAATCGGGGAGGCAGCCGGACGGTCGGGCCCGGCTGCCCAAATGGTATTACTTGGCTGAGAAGACAACTTCGAAGATCCAGGGTGAGTTGGATCCGCTGGGCTTGATGATCTTGATGTCCTGGGCCTCACCGCCTTCGTTGGTGATGTCCCATTCATAGGTCTCTGCACCCATGCCGGCCTTGTCGGGATCGTAGCAGACGAGGTCGACGTCATCGCCGATGGTCTTGTCGCCAATCCTCACGCCGAGCTTGCAGTTGCCGGTCTCGGTGACGGACTTGCCGACAGTGGCGGTTACTTTGAGTTTGCCGCTCTTGGCTGTGTGGATGAACATATATGCAGCACCTCCGCCATAGGTGATGGGCCAGTAAGTGACTCCGTCGGCGTTGCAGGCCTTGAAAGTGTGCTTGACCGCCTTCCCGTTGGGCGAGAAGTACAGGCCGCCCTCTGCGTACGAAGATGCTTCTTCCAGTGAACCTGCATCATAGGCGTAGGTCTTGGAGTCGTTGACGCTCAGGTCGGTGGCATGTTCGGCAGTGAAGTTCCACTTGTACTCGACACCTTCGGCAGCTCCTTCTGAATAGGTGAATTCAACCCTGAAAATCCAGGGGGAGTTGGATCCGCCGGGCTTGATGATCCTGATATCCTGGGCGGCACCGGTTTCGTTGGTGATGTCCCATTCATAGGTTTCTGCGCCCATGCCTGCCTTGGCGGGATCGTAGCAGACGAGGTCGACGTCATCGCCGATGGTCTTGTCGCCAATCCTCACGCCGAGCTTGCAGTTGCCGGTCTCGGTGACGGACTTGCCGACAGTGGCGGTAACCTTGAGCTTGCCGCTCCTGGAAGTGTGGAGGAACATATATGCAGCGCCTCCGCCGTAGGTGATGGGAGTGTAGGTCTTTCCGTCGGCGGTGCAGGCCTTGGAAGTGTGCTTGACAGCCTTTCCGTTGGGCGAGAAGTACATGTTGTCCTCTGCGTAGGAAGATGCTTCCTCGAGGGAGCCTGCATCGTAGTGATAGACCTTGGAGTCGCTGACGCTCAGGTCGCTGGAGTGCTCTTCGGTGAAGTCCCACACGAGGCTCTTCTCCACAACCTCTTCTCCGCCCTGAGGCTGGATTGCGATGGCTGCGGTGCCGGTTTCAGACTTCTTGTAGTAGATGTCATTTTCAGCCGGCAAAGCCTGGATGGTGAAGTTGTACAGGCCGGCCTCAAGGGCTGCGATGGTCTCTGCGGGAACGGTGTAGGACGTGGCGCCCTCTTCCAGTTCCACAGGCCTCTTGTTGAACTTGAGTTCGTAGGAGGCGGCGTTGGCTACTGCTTCCCAGGAAACGGTGACCTCGGTCTCTTCGCCTTCCTTGACGGTGACGGGCTCGACGGTCAGGCGGGGAGTCGCCAGCACGCTGTTTCCACCCTTGGTATCCTCGCTCCATGCGAGTTTGGTGACGGAAACGGCTCCGTTGGGATAGATGTAGACTGTGCCTTCGCCTGCAACAGCGGGGACGAGGACTTTCTGTACGCCTGCAGAAGATGCTGCTGCACCGCCCTGAACGGCAAGACCGTTGTCATCGAGAAGGGCTACGACTACGCCTGCGCCGGTCTTTGCACCGTCCTCGAGAAGGATGTCGACGGAACCGGGCTTGTTCACGATGAAGGAAATGAAGCCTTCGGTGGGAACGCCCTTGCGGTTGAGCTGCGCTGCGGACAGGAAGTTGATGCCTCCGTCGGCGTTGATGGGAGTGGCCTCGGTACCGACGAGCATGAGGTTGTCGCGTACGCGGCTGTTCTTGACTTCACCGGCGAAGAGGGTGGCGTTCTGGAGGTTCCAGGTATGTGCGCCCTCGATGACGCCCTGGGTGAGGTCTTCAGCCTTCTCTGCGTAAGGGATCCACCACTTGGAGGCGCCGACCTTCTTGTCGATGAGGTCGTCGGCCGCAAGCTGGAAGAAATTGCCCTTGGAATTGTAGCAGGGATCGGCATTCATCACGGTGCATCCTGCTTCCGCTGCGGAAACCCTCTTGAAGAAGTCCTTGCCGGGAGCGAAGACATAGTTGTCGGATGCAATGATGGTGGGAACCACGGTCTTGGAGTTGTCCTGGACGAGCTGGGTGTAATCAACCACGGTTTCGTCTTTCTTGCCGCCGTCCTCATAGAGGAAGAGGTTGTTCTTCAGTGTGAACTCTACGGGAACGTAGAATGCGAAGAGGCCGCGGTTGTTGCTGTCGTTGACCGTACAGATGTTCTTCACCGTGTTGTTGGTGAACTCCACCTTGCCGAGCTTGTTGGCATCGACCTGGTCGATACGGAACAGGGTACGCATACCGTCGTAGATGGTGTTGTTGTTGAACACCACGGAGCCGACCTGGCCGTTCTTCCTGATGTCGAATGCATCGCCGCCGCTGCCGAGGATGTCGAATATGGAGCATCCGTCGAAGACGACTTCGTCGACCGAGAAGGCGTTGCCTGCCTTGTCACCTTCGTAGAAGAGACCTGCCTTGTAGTTGGTGATGTCGCAGTTGACGACCTTGATGCTGCTGAGGGAGACGGCAACGTCGGCGCTGCGCTCTACGAGACGGGACTTGTCGGCGTTTCCGTTGAACGTAACGCTTTCGAAGTAGAGGCTGCTTCCGGCGGGCATGTCATCGACGAGGAAGCGGGCGATGACAACGGGTTTGGAGCCGTCGCCTGCCTGCTCGCCCTTGAGGACTATGCTGCCTGCGGGCTTGACGTCGCTCACATTGTAAGGGCCGCCTGCCTGGGTGAGGTAGTATTCGCCGCCTGCGAGGAGTGCGGCCTTGAGACCGGCTTCGTCGGAGATGGTTGCGGCGTTGCCTTTGTCGGACCTGGTCCAGGAATCGATTGCACCGCGGGATGCGCTCATGTAGAACAGGGTGAACTGATACTCGGTTGCGGGTTCCAGTCCTTCGATGGTAGCCGCGGCCGCGGTGGCTTCAGCGCTGCTGATGGTCTTCTTGACGGTATTGCCGCCCTTTACGGGTGCGGCCCGCAACTCGGTGACCTCGGTGTAGTCGCTGAGGTCCTTGCTCCACACGAAGGAGACGGAAGTCTCGGTGCGGGCGACGATTTCGGGGAACAGGTTGTCCTTCACTGCGTAAGTCTTGACGGAACCGTCGAAGACAGCGGGGTTGGAACCGGTCTCGGTGAGCCTTGCGCCCTCTGAGTCAATCTTGAATGCCCTTACGGTGAACCAGTATTGCTGGTCTGCGGTGAGGCGGGTGGTGTAGGGAACTTCGGTGGGAAGGAGCACGAGGGTCGAGGCGGGAGTGGTCATCTCTTCCTCGGTGTAGAGGACGAGTTCGTACTCGCCGGCGTCCTTGGCGACGTCCCAGGAGAATGTGACTTCGTCTCCCGTCGCGGAATTCACGCGGGCGGCGAGGTTCTGCGGCTCCAGGCAGCGTGCAAGGTCCATTTCCGTAACCTCGACAAACTCTTTCTGGGTGCAACTGGCGGCGCCCAGAGCAAGAACTGAAAGCAAAAAGCTTTTAAGTGTATTCTTAAGTTTCATAAGGCGTCGTTATTAAAGATTGTCGTAGCCATAGTCATTTTTGATGGTACCCTGGCTGTTGATAAGCGTTGTGTTGAATATGGGCCAGAACATGTGCTGGACAGGGTCGCCGGTGTAGATGCCGTCGATGAGGCCATCGTACAGTCCGGTGTCGGCGCCCTTGTCGTCGACTATCTTGTTGATGTAACCGGATTTCTTCTCCCAGTTGCCTTTGGGCTTGGTGACTTCTCCGGTGAGGCCCCAGACGACGATTTCGTCGCCGCTGGCCTGGTAGTACACGTCGCCGTCGAGCCCGTTGATGGTGGCGAACTTTCCGGTCATGTCGCGCAGGGCCCTCATTTCGGCCTTGCTTTCGTCCATCTTGGTCTTGAGGAGGTTCCAGCGGATGAGATCGAACTTGCGGGTCATTTCGCCGCAGAACTCGAGTGCGCGTTCATCTACGATGGCATTGAACATGGCGTCCTTGCCGCTGATGGCATCGACGTAGGCATCGACCTTGTCTTCCTTGCCGGGGAAAGCGCGGTTGCGTATCTGGCGCAGATAGCCCTTGGCTTCCTGCAGCTCGCCCTGTTCGTTGGCGATTTCCGCCGCCATGAGAAGGATGTCGGCGTAGCGCATGACTGCGGGCTTGATGCCGTCGTCGTTGCCGCCTGTGTAAGGGTTGTTCTTCATCCACTCGAAGCGGTATTTGCCGAAGTACCACCTCTGGATGCCGGGAAGTTCCTTTTCGTCGTTGGCGTTCCAGCGCCAGTTGACGCACGTGACGTCGCGTCTGACATCCTCGCTGTCGTAACGGAACCACATCGTGGGGATGGGGCCTGCGTCACCGCCGCGGGTGACGGTCGCTCCACCTGCGTAACTTGAGCCTTCAGAGCGTACGGCAAAGGTATAATTCCAGCGGCCGCGGCCATTGGAGAAAGGAATCACGTACAGAGTCTCGTGACCGGGACCTGCAGTGAGGTTGTCGCAGTTGCTCTGGTTGCGCCAGAAGGTCTCGAAGTTCTCAAGGGATGCGCTTCCGGAGGCGATGGCGTCGCGCAGGTACTCAAGGGCCTTGGGATAGAGGACGCTCTTCTGCAGACGCTCGTCGCTGCTGAGGCGCACTGTACCGGGGTCGCCGGTATTCACCATGCCGTCGTCGGGACGGATGGCATAACCCGAAGCCATGAGGGCAATGCGGGCGTAGAGACCCTCGGCAAAGACCTTGTTGATGCGGTCGGTGCGGGAAGTGACGGTGCTCTGTCCGGGATAGTCCAGGTTGGGGATGGCGGTCTCAAGGTCTTCGAGGATTTTCACGAAAACGGTGTCGCGGGAAACCTTGGGAACGTATATGGTCTCGCTGGTCGTGGGGGCGAATCGTGCGGGGACGTCACCCCAGGCCTTCACCAGGTCGTAGTAGAACAAGGCGCGCAGGGTGAGAGCCTCTGCAAGCAGGGATGCCATCACGGGATTGGCCTGAGTGTTGCCGTACTGATTCAGACCCTCGATTGTGAGGTTGAGACGCTCGATGCCTTCGTACATCTTGGCGAAGGGACCGTTGTCGAGGTTGAGCTGCTGGTTGTTGGGCAGCAGGCTGTAGCCTGCGATCTGATACTTCTCGTCGGTGGACTTGAAAGTGTTATACCACTCGATGTCGCTGTTGAGTCCTGCCCAGCTCAGATACCTTCCACGATAGGAGTTGGTCTCGCCGAAGGACTGCAGTGCGGAGAACATCTGGCTCTCGGCAAGCGAGTAGTTGGAGAAGACGGTAGCTGCGTCGAAGGCCGAGGGGGCCTTGGAGTCGAGGAAGCTCTCGCAGGAAGATGCGCATACTGCAATTGTCGCTGCAGAAAGGATGTAGAATATCTTTTTCATATGCACGTCGGATTAGAATGAAAGGTTGAGACCTGCTACGAAACCTATGCTCTTGGGATAGGCAGAGTAATCGACGCCGGGAGTAAGGGGCGTCGCGCGGCGGGTATCGACTTCGGGGTCGTAGCCTGAATAGTTGGTGAGGCACCAGAGATTGGTTCCGGTCGCATAGACGCGGAGCCTGCGGATATGAACCTTCTCGGTGAGCTTCTCGGGGAGGGTATAACCCAGGGTGAGGGTCTGCAGGCGCAGGAAGGATGCGTCTTCTACTGCCCAGTCGCTGAATATGGCGTTGCCGACGGCAGGGTTCCACATGGTCTTGCCGGCATTGAGGGTACGCAGGGTTTCGGCGTCGGTGATGAGTTCGCCGGTGCTCCAGTCGATGTTCGTCCAGCGCTTGTCCACATCCATCATGTTGATAAGGTTGCGGTTGTAGTACTTACGGGACGATGTGAACTCGATCTTGTTGGCGTTATAGACCTGGTTGCCAAGCATGAAGTTGAAGTTGGCGCTGAGGTCGAATCCCTTCCAGAATGCGCTGAGGGAGAAACCGCCGGTGAAGTCGGGAGTGGCGTTGCCGATGACGGTGCGGTCGGCGAGGGTTATCTTGCCGTCGCCCACGTAGTGATCGACTACGGGCTTGCCGTCGGCGTCGGTTATGACGTTGCCGTCGGCGTCGGTCTTGTAAACGGGAACGGTGGGCTGGTCCTTGTACTTGGGAGCGCCAGGACGCATGTAGCTGCTGCCGATAATGGTGGAGGCGTCAACCACGCCCTCGTTCAGCACCCAGCTGCTGCCGTTCCAGGTGAAGTCGTCAACGGTGTACATGCCGTCGGACTGATATCCGTACATGTTGCCGAGAGGCTGGCCTACCTGCACGATGTAGTCGTCACCGATTTCGGTGGAGGCCCAGTAGGACTGTGCGGTGATCTGCTCGAGTCCTCCGAGGTCGGTCACCCTGTTGACGTTGTAGGCGATGTTGCCGGAGAAGTTGAGCGAGAAGTCCTTGTTGGAGATGATGGGAGCGTTGATGGTGAGCTCGACGCCGCGGTTGCGGGTGCTTCCCACGTTCTGGTACTGGCTGTCATAGCCGGAACCGGGGATGGGGAAGTTGATGAGGAGGTCCTTGGTGTCGTTCTGGTAAACCTCGACGCTACCGCTGAGCCTGCTCTGCCAGAAGCTGAAGTCCAGACCGATGTTGTGGGTGTAGGTGGTTTCCCAGGTGAGTTCGGGGTTGTTGAGGACCTTGCCGGCGTTGAAGATGTTGCCGGTCACGCTCAGCCAGGAGGTGGTGCTGGAGCTGTACTGCTTGAGCAGCTGGCCCGAAGGGATGTTGTTGTTACCTGCGGTACCGAAGCTGTAGCGGAGCTTGAGCTGGTCGAGCCAGCTGTGTGCCTCGTTCATCCAGCTTTCGTTGGAGATGGTCCAGGAGACGGCGGCGGAGGGGAAGAAGCCCCAGCGGTGTCCGCGTGCGAACTTGGAGCTGCCGTCGGTACGGAGCGTGGCTCCGATGCTGTAGCGGTGGTCGTAGTCGTAGTTGACCCTTCCGAAGAACGAGAGCAGCTTGTCGTCCGGGCTGTAGTAGTTGTTGGACGAGCTGGGGGTGCCGGAAGCCATGAAGTTCCACGCCATTGCGGCGTCGTAGAACAGGGGCAGGCCGTCAATCATGTCGGTGAGGGTGTTGCTCTTGGTGATGGTGAGCTCCTCGCCGAGCAGGGCGGTGAGGTTGTGCTTCTCGCCCAGCAGCTTGCTGAAGTCGTAGTTGAGGGTGTTGGTGTTGCGGTAACGGGTGCGGAATGCCTCCTTGTGCTGTGTGGAAGGAGTGTTCTTCACGGTGGAGTTGTTGGCAACGTAGTAGGTGGTCAGACCATAGAAGCGGTCGTCGCCCTGGCGGTAGTCCTCCAGACCGCCCTCAATCTTGAGGCGCAGGTTGTCGATAATCTCCCAGTTGAATGCGGCATTGGCATTCCAGGTGCTGCGGATTCTCTTGCTGTCGTTGTCGGCTACGGACAGGAGCGGCGGGGCGTTGTCGCCGTAGTCCTGCTCGAGGTCGGAGTCGGTGCTGGTAGCGCTCACGGGGATGGGAGCATAGGAAACGGCGTGCTTGAGGCGGCCGTTGCCTGAGGTGGTGCCGGTATCGTTGATGCCGTTGGCGCCGGAACCGCGTACGTTGACCTTGGAGTAGCGGATATTGGCGTCGATGCTGGTGGTCTTGCCGGTCTTGAAGTGACCCTTGAAGCTGAGGTTGTCGCGGCTGTAGCTTGAACCTGCCATGATGGCCTGGTCGCCCATGTGGGCGTAGCCGATGGTCCAGCTGTAACCTTCGCCGCTGCCGGAAACGGAGGCGTCGGCGCTGAAGGTGTTGCCGATGTTGCCGAACACTGCATCCACCCAGTTGTTGGTGGCCAGACCCTTATACAGGTCTATGTCTCCGAACGCTCCGAAGTAGGGAGTGTAGTGGGAGCTGAGGTCGCCACGGATGGAGCCGAGTTCGTACTGGAACTTGACGTAGTTCTCTGAATCCATAGCTTGGATGGCACCTGCGTTGGCCATTTTCTTGAGGCCGTAGTAGGTGTTGAACTTGACGCTGATTTTCTGACCCTTCTCTGCGCTCTTGGTGGTGACGATGACGACGCCGTTTGCGCCGCGGCTACCGTAGATTGCAGTGGAGAAAGCGTCCTTGAGGACGTCGATGCTCTGGATCTCGGATGAGGGAATGTCGTTGATGCTCTCTACCGGGAAACCGTCCACGATGTAGAGGGGACTGTTGTCCTGGGTGATGGAACCGCCGCCGCGGACGCGGATCTTGATGTCTGCATCGGGGTCGCCTTCGGTGGTTACTACGGAGACGCCGGCCATTTTACCCGAGAGGGCCTGGCTGACGCTCGTTACCGGCTGCTCGGTGAGCTTGTCGCTGCTCACTGAAGAGACGGAGCCGAGGAGGTCGCGGCGCTTGACTGTCTGGTAACCCACGACGACTACTTCGTCGAGGACGGTGGTGTCCGTGGTAAGGACGACGTCGATCTGGCTGCGTCCTTCGATGGGGACGGTCTGGTCGGCGAGTCCGATGAACGAGAACACGAGATTCACTGCATCTGCGGGAACTGTGATTTCGTAATCGCCGTCGAGGCCGGTGACCGTACCGACGGTGGTGCCTTCCACGAAGACACCGGCGCCGATGAGCGGCTCACCGCTTTCGTCCGTCACGATACCTTTTACGGTCGTCTGGGCGAATAGCGACAGAGGCAGTCCCAAGCAGCACAGCGCAATGAGTAGTTTCTTTGCTAAACTGTTCATTTGGTGTTTGTTGGTTAATGGTTAGTATTAAGATATATTATAGTTTTGTGTAATCGGAACCGGAATTGCCCGAGGCAACGATTTCCTTTACAATATAATGGAGGTACATTTCCAGGTTGGTGTAGCGGCCGTGGATGTCGAGAGTAATCGCGTTGCCGTCGGAGGCATCGCTCTTCGTCAGGTCGAACTGCTGTTCGAACCAGTCGGGCATGCCGTCGCCGTCGGAGTCGTGGACCTCGTCGGTGTACTTGTATTCGGGCCAGCCTCCCACGTCGCCCTGTGTATCTATCAGACCCTTGATCTTGCCTGACGAACCGGTGTAGGTGGCGGTGCCTTCGCGGGTTTCTTTGGCGATACGGGTGTCTATCGCATCACGCACAAGGGACGCTCCGGCCCATGCGGTCACGGTCTCGAACGCCTTCTGTGCGCTGTGCAGGCTGAGTCTTTCGCCAGCGAAGGCGCTGTCTTCGCGTATCTTTTCTATCAGGCTGGCGTTTGCGCCGTGCGCCGTGCTCCAGTTGTCGGAGCTGAGTGCGGCATAGCCTTCCATGATGTTGCCGGTCATGTAGAAATGGCCGGGAAGGATGGAGCCGTTGTAGGTTTTGGAACAGTTGCTGCACGAAGTGGTGGGCTCGATGAACCAGAAGTGGTTGGAAGGGGTAGCGGGACCGGGTTTGTAATAGTTGCCTACGAAGTTGTACTTGCGCCAGTCTCCGCCCGAACCGCTTGATGATTCGCCGCCGTAGCAGGTGTTGCCCCTCCAGTTGTAAACCACGTTGTTGACTATGCTGACGGGGCCTTTCTGGGGCGAGACGTAGTCGTGGTCGATCCGGGGGTTGCGGCTGTCGTGATGGGCAAGCAGGTTGTGATGGTAGCTTGCGTTGGTTCCTCCCCAGATGCCGCCGTAGCCGTGCGCTCCCTTCTCGTGAAGCGACTGGCGGAGGCTTTCGCTAACTATGTTCCACTGGAAGGTGAAGTCCTTCATGCCGTAGAACGAGGCACATTCATCGGTGCTCCAGCTGGTGGAGCAGTGGTCGATGATTATGCCGGAGTATTTGTCGCCATTGCCGTCCATTACCTGCATCGCGTCGTTCTCCACACCGTTCTCGTCGCCCATGCGGCAGCGTATGAAGCGTACTATTACGTTGTTGGCTGCGATGCGGAAGGTGTTGCCCTTGAGGCAGATGCCGTCGCCGGGAGCGGTCTGGCCGGCAATTGTCACGTTGTCGCGGTTGACTACGAGGACGCTCTTGAGATCGATGATGCCGGCGACGTCGAAGACGATCGTGCGGGCGTAGTTCTGGCTGACGGCCCAGCGCAGGGTGCCCTGGCTGTTGCTGTCTTCAAGGCTTGTGACGTGGAGAACCTTGCCGCCACGGCCGCCGGTAACCCACATTCCGCCGCCCTCGGCGCCGGGGAAGGCCCGTGCGGCTCCGTCTTCTTCGGTTTCTGGAATCATGAAGCCGGCGTAATGCTCAGGATTGACGGGCTGCTGGGGATCGTCACCCGTGCCTGGACCTGCGGAACCTTCCGTAGTGGCTTCCAGCCAGGAGGTCCATTCCGACGAGCCGCTGGTCCCTATGCTGCGGACTGCGAATTTGTAGGTGGTTGCCTGCTTGAGATCCTGGATGTTGACGCTCCGCGAGGATGTGGTGCCCTTGTTTACTTCCGTGCTGCCTTCCAGAAGACGCCAGCCGTAGTTGGTGGCGCCTTCTACGGGAATCCATTTGAAGGTCAGGGATGTCTCTGTGGCACTATGGATGCTGAGGCCCTGCGGCACGGCCGGCACGGTGGCTTCTTGCTGCTGCTTTTTGTTGTCGCCGCATGCGCAAAGGAGCGCCAGGGCGGACATCAGGGCTATCATTCTTTTCATAATTTTTCGTATTCAAGCGCCGCCCAGACCAGGGGACCTATGCCCTTGGGGTCGTTGCTGCGTATTTTTTCGTTGATGTAATATTCGTAGCTGCCGCTGCGGTTTTCCTTGCCTCCGAGGCCGGCGACCTCGCAGCAGTCGGCAAGGTTGACGAGGCCGGTGCTCGGGTCATAACTGACGAAGCTGCGCAGGAGCGCGCGGTACTTCTCGCGTGCCTGCTCCAGGCTGATGCAGTCGATCCAGCCCTGCCGCGCGCCTTTGAGCATGGCATAGACGAACATTGCGCTTGCGGTGGACTCTATGTAGTTGCCTTCGCGGCCGGGGCAGTCGAGAACCTGGTACCACATTCCGGATTGCGGGTCGGCGTAGGACTGCAAGTTGCGGCACAGGGTATTCAGCTTGATCTTGAGGTCTTGCTGAAGGGCTCCTGCCGGCATGAAGGGGATGACCTCTACGAGTGCCATAGCGTACCACCCGAGGGCCCTTCCCCAGGCGTGGGCCGACTGGCCCGTGGTCGGGTCGGCCCAGAACATCTTGGGCTCTGACGAATCCCATGCGTGGCGCAGGAGACCGGTCGCGCTGTCGTAGCACTTGCGCCAGCTCAGGTCGAACTGGCGGGCTATGTCTTCCCAGTTGCGGCTCTTAAGAGAGTCGGGGACGTAGCGGGCGGTGTATTCGGCGTAGAACGGCTGGGCCATGTAGAGGCCGTCGAGCCACATCTGACCTGGGTAGATTTTCTTGTGCCAGAAGCCGCCTTCCGCAGTGCGGGGCTGGCCCTGAATCTGGCTGTACAGGCTGTCCATTGCGGCTTTGTATTTCTGCTTGCCGCTGAGGTCGTAGAGCGTGAAGAGGGTGCGGCCGGGGCAGATGTGGTCGAGGGACCAGTTGGACTTCTTGTAGTTTACTCCTATCCGTCCGGTGGAGTCTATTATCGCATCGTACCAGGCATCGACGTAGCGTATAACGGCTCCTGCGTCGACAGTGCCCTCAAAAGACAGTTCGTAAGGGCCAATGCCCTTCGAGGGCACTGCCGCCTCCATCGCCTCCATCGCCTTCCCGCCGCAATCGGCCGCGGTGCCTTCCGAACCCTTTGCTGCCTTCGCTGCCTTTCCCTCCGATATGATTGTTGAAGCATTCGAAGCGGTAGCGACAGAGGGGATAGCTGCGCCAGCAGCGGAAGGGGAACCTTCCCCTTCTCCCCCGGGGGTGCAGGGGGATTGTAGTTGGCTATGCTGGATGCTGGCATCCAGCATAGCCTTGAGTTCCAGGCCGGTCGTGTAGTTCCATTTGAGCTTGCCCTGAAGAGCGTCGATATAGCTGGCTTCGGGGTTGCGGGACATCTCGCTTCGCACTACGTCTTGAGACAGCAACGCCTCGGCCGTGCAAGCGGTCAAGGCAGAAGCTGCAAAAAGTATGGTGAAGATTCTTCTCATCGATTGTCGAAGGGGTTCCAGGGGATGCGGTCCTGCTTTTGGTACATGACGTTGGCAAGGCTGTATTCGGCCGCTTCTTTGTCGGTAAGGATGTGGGCCCATTTTACACGTGCGTTGTCGTTGGCTCCGGGACCATAGCTCTGGTATTCAGCGTAGTAGCTGTTCTTCTTGGTGTCGGGCTTGCCTTCTTTCTCCCAGTCGTGCCATCCTTCGGGGACTATGTGTTTGCCCAGTTTGCAGTGGATGAACACAGTCTTGGCGTAGGCTCCCCAGGGGCGTCCGAGGTAAACTTTGTCCACGCCTTCGGCTGCCGTAAGCACGCAATCCTTGAATACGTAGCCGTATTTCTGGCCCTGGACGGTCGAGGCCGCCGTGATGTAACTGTTCTTCTTGGAGTGGATGCGGCATTTCTCGAAGTAGGCGATGGAAGTGCCGAAGATGAAGTCGGTCGTGCCTTCTATGTAGCAGTGGAGGAAGTAGTTGCGCTTGATGCCTCCGAATTTGCCGTAGCGTCCGTAGGTATAGAGAGTGTCCTGGTTTCCTATGAAGCGGCAGTGCTTGAAGAAGAGGAAGTCGCCGTCGGTGAAGACCGCGACGGCCTGGCCGATTTGCGGGCCTTCGCCTGCCGAGTTCTCGAAGGTGATGTCTTCGAAGGTGATGTAACTTGCGTGGATATAGATGGTTGCGCTGCCAGATGTGCCGATGGCGAAGTCCCTTCCGGGCCAGTTCTGCTTTGCAGCCTTGTCGAAGGTGATGACGGTGCCGCGGGCGCTTTCGCCTTTGAAGTGCAGGCGGAACTTGGTGTGGGGGATGGTGACCATCTCCTTGTAGATGCCGTTGCGGATGTAGATGGTCGTAATCTCCTTATGGCTGTAGTCGGGGCAGGCGTTGACTGCTTCCTGTACCGTCATGTAGTCGCCGTGGCCGTCGGCCGACACTACGATGTCGTAACGTACCAGGTGCTCTGCAATCTGCGGTATCTGTTCCTTGATCTTGTCGCAGACGATTTCCGTCACCTTGCGCGCTCCGGCGGCTACGGTGTGGGTGTTGTCGGTCTTGCCATCGGGAGCGCAGGCCCATTTGCCGGGTTCGAGGTTCATGAAGTAGGGACGTGAACCTTCGTCGCCGATGGACTCTATCCAATCGAGCGTGGAAGTGGTTATGTCGAGCAGGGTGACTCCCTTCTCTGCGGCCACTGCAGCCATTGCTGCGGGATAATCGCCGTGGCAGCCCCTGTCGAGCTTGCCTTCCTTGAACCAGCGGCGGGCGACTGGGGTGAGGAGCACCGGGGTGCCGCACTTGCTGCGGACGCCGTCTATGAATTTACGCAGATTCTCCTGATATGCGCCCCAGGGAGCCGCATAGCGGGTGCTGTCGTCCTGCTTGGAATCGTTGTGGCCGAACTGTATGAAAACGTAATCGCCGTCCTCGATGGCTCCATAGACCTTGTCCCAAAGGCCGAGGTCGATGAAACTCTTGGTGCTGCGGCCGTTCTGTGCGTAATTGACCACCTTTACGCCTTTGTCCAGGAAATTCTGGAACATCATGCCCCAGCCGCGCTCGGGCGAACCTTTGCTGAGGTCTTTTTCTGCCATGGTGCTGTCGCCCATGAGGTGGACAGTGAAAGAACTCATCAGGAGCCATGCGGCTGCGAGTGCAAGGGGGAAGAATTTTTTCATATTTCTGAACCGTTTATGGTAACGTTGTCGAAGGTGACGAGTGTGCAGTTATGCTTTTCGAGGCCTTTTTCTGCTATAAAGCAGCTGTTGCTGAAGCTCAGGCCGCTCAACGGGAGCTCGGGCAGTCCGTTGATGTAAATCGCCTGACGGGCGCCGCTGCATACTATGCCGTCGAAGTGGATGTCGCGCATCTCGGGGGTGGTCTCATCCACGGAGACCATCGGTTCTACCACTCCGTCCTGCATGTCGCTGGCTGCGACTCCGGCATAGTAGAGGTTGAAGATGACGCCGTAGGATACGATGTCCTTCATGAAGATGTCCTGGCACCAGATGTCTTTGACCAGGCCTCCGCGGCCCCGGGTGCTCTTGAAGCGCAGGCCCACGTCGGTGCCGATGAAGCGGCAGCCGCGGACGAGGATGTTCTCTACGCCGCCCGACATCTCGCTGCCCACTACGAATCCGCCGTGGCCGTGATATACGGTGCAGTCGGCTATGAGCAGGTTGCGGCAGACCTTTGCGTGACGGCGGCCGTCGGCGTCCTTGCCGGACTTGATGCAGATGGCGTCGTCGCCTACGTCGAAGCTGGAGCCGGTGAGCAGTACGCCGTCGCAGGCGTCGATGTCAATGCCGTCTCCGTTGGCGGAATAATGGGGGTTGCGGACGGTTATATTCTTGATGATTACGTCTTTGCACCAAAGGGGATGCAGGTTCCAGCAGGGGCTGTTCTGGAAAGTGGCGCCCTCCAGGAGGACCCTTTCGCAGCTGCGCAGCGAAACCAGCACCGGGCGCAGGAAGGTCTTGATTTCCTGCTCGTCGAGCCCGGGGTCGGGGAAGTTGAGCGAGCCGGCGGTGGCGCGTGCCTTCTTGTAGCCCTCGTCGGGATACCAGACGCTGCCGTCGTCGGCGAGGACTCCGCCCTTGCGGAGGATGGATTTCCAGAGGTCGTCGCCAACCTTGCGGCGCTTGACTTCGCGCCATGCGTCGCCGTTGCCGTCGATTATGCCCTTGCCGGTGATTGCGATGTCGGTCGCGCCCTCGGCGTGGATGGGTGAGAGGCAGCGGCGTACGTCGAGCCCCTCGAAATTGGTGTCGATTATGGGATAGAGGTCCTGGTCTGCAGAGAAGACGATGACTGCGTTCTCGTGTAGATTGAGCTCTATGTGACTTTGCAGCCCGATGGGGCCGGTGAGCCAGATGCCTGCGGGAACCATGACGCGGCCGCCGCCCTTGCCGGACAGCTCGGCGATGGCTTTCTCGAATGCTTCTGTGCAGAGTGTGACGCCGTCGCCCTTGGCGCCGAATTCGGTGATGCTCACGCTGCGCCCGGGGATGGAGGGCGCTGCTATCGTACGCATTGCGAAGGGTATGTCAGAAATGCCGTTTGCGCTGTTGGAAACAGTGACTTCCGCCTGTCTGCATGACACTGCTGCCAATGCGGCGAGGGCTGTTGTGGCTATGGCTCTGATTACGTGGTTCATTGGCCGTTTTTAGTGTTAGGGTTGCAAAAATAATACAAATAATTATATTTTGCAAACGTTTGCACAAATAATTTTCAAGCACTTCCGCATAATGTTTCAGGGCATTTGCAGGAGGTTTTTTCAGAAATCTATGCTCAGAGCGCGGACGTCGGCCCAGCCGCTGTCGTTTGACTCGCCGCTGCGCCTGCACCAGAAGCCGAAACGGGCTCCCGTCCACATGTCCGGAGTCGCACGGAAGGGCTTGCCGGCCTTGACGAAACGCTTGCCGTCGGTGCTCCAAAGGAGTTGGCACATCGCGTCGGGAACATTGCCTTCTACAGCCTTTGGGCGCACTTCGAGACGGACGTGCACGCTGGCCCTGCGGGCGCGGGGGTATTTGGCCTGAGGGACGTTGCCCGATGCCGCAGGGTAATTGACGGAAACGGTCTCCCAGTCAAGCAGACGCAGGAACTGGACGGTCTCCGTGCTGTCCGACGCGGCCTTTTCGCAGCTTATCCTCTCCAGTCTGGCGCCCTGCGGAGTATCGGTCATGCGGAATCCGGCGTAGGAGTTGCCCATGACCACGAATCCGCAGTCTTCGCCAAGCCCCTCGCGCGGGCAGAAGGTGATGACGGCGCCGACATTGAAGCTTTCGGCCGGAAACTTCTGCTGGATAAGGTTCTGGCAATGCCACAGGGTTCTGTAACCTTCGTGCTGCTGAGCGCTGAAGAGCCGCATGCCGTCGCCTTCGAGAGGCATGGCCCACAGCGAGGATCCTCCCTGCAGACGGTAGCCGGAAGAAGGGAATTGCCATACCGCAGACGGCAGTCCGGCGCAAATCTGCCCTTGGGCGGGGGAGGGGACGCCGTCCCCCTGTGCTGTGTCGAATGGTGATTCCCAGCTTCTTACAGGCTGTCCTATACCGTCGCCGTCGGGGTCTTCCCCAATCATCGGCCAGCCGTCCTCCGCCCAGCTCATGGGCTGGAGGTGGACTATGCGGCCGTAAGCTCCCTTGTCCTGGAAATGCAGGAACCAGTGGCTTCCGGCAGGGGTGTCCACCCATGCTCCCTGATGCGGGCCGTTGATGGTTCCGGGCGCCCAGGCCATCACGATTTTCTCCTCCCAGGGGCCCAGGGGACTGCTCGAACGCAGTACCGTCTGCCAGCCTGTAGAGACTCCTCCGGCGGGGCAGAAGAGGTAGTACCAACCGTCTCTTTTATAGAACTTTGTGCCCTCTATGGTGGGCTGGGTCGCATGCCCGTCGAAGACTATTCTCGAAAGGCCCAGCAAACGGGTTCCGTCGGGTGACATCGGGGCTACGAGCACTACGCTCTTGAGACCGGCGCGCGAGCCGGCGAGGGCATGCGAAAGATAGGCCTTGCCGTCGTCGTCCCACAGCGGACAGGGGTCGATGAAACCTTTGCCGTGCCAGAGCCATACCGGGGCTTCCCAGGGTCCTGCCGGATCCTGAGTGCGCACCATGAAAATCCCCCTGTCCGGGTCGCCCACGTAGATGTAGAACCAGCCGTCGTGGTATCGTATCGACGGCGCCCAGACGCCTTTTCCGTGTTCTACGGTAAGCATGGGGGAGGGATACGATTCGAGAGCCGCACCGATGATTTCCCAGTTGACCAGGTCGCGCGAATGCAGTATGGGCAGACCGGGTATGAAGTTGAAGGACGAGGCCGTCATGTAGTAGTCGTCGCCTACCCTGCAGACGTCGGGGTCGGACCAGTCCTGGTGGAGTATAGGGTTGGTGTACCGCTGCTGCGCTGCAGCCTGCAGGCATACGGTGGTTGCAAGTATTACCAAAAAGCGTTTCATCGATGGCAAATATAACTTTATTTGCTTTAAAATCAATGCGCAATCGTTTAAATGACATTGAAAATGATTTAGCATTCCTTATATTTGCATCATGGAAAAGAATGTCCCTCCCTGCTGTGAATCGGGGCAGCCTCTTCACGGGCCGGCGCGTCTTGTCCCGCAGCTTCCGCCTCCTGTGCTTGTGGATTGATTGTTAGATATTTATATAGACAGCTCCTATATGAAAAAGCTCCTTTTCATTACGGTCGTAACCCTTTTGTCCCTGCTGCTGTGTGAGCCTCTTTCCGCCCAGCGCATACGTTCATTGGACGTAACGGTATTCATCGACGTAGAAGGCGATGCGTACATCCGGCAGGTGTGGGACGTAAACGTTACGTCCGGCACCGAGTGGTATATCCCCATCGGAAATCTTGGCAAAATGACCGTGAGCGGCCTGGAAGTCAGCGAGAACGGGCAGACCTTCATCGATGAGGGTACTTCCTGGGATACGGATAGGTCCCTTCAGCAGAAGGCGGGCCGCAGCGGCATCGTGGACAAGGGCTCCGATGGCGTGGAGCTGTGCTGGGGGCAGGGCTCTTACGGGGACCATGTCTGGACCGCAGGTTTCGTTGTCCTTGGCCTCGTCCAGTCGCTCAAAGACTGTGATGCCTTCAATTTCATGTTCGTCAATCCCGACCTTGTGGCTCCCGTTGAGAGGGCGACCGTCACGCTGATGCGGCTCGACGGGAAACCGTTCGACACGGAGTACGCGCGGTTCTGGTTCTTCGGCACCGAAGGCAAGTCGGAGGTGCGCAGCGACGGCACCGTTTTCTTCGAGACCTCCGGCCCCATGCTCAGCAGCGATTCTATAATCTGCATGATGCGCTTCGACAAGGGACACTTCAACCCCGGAATCGAAAGGAACATCAATTTCGAGAAAATGCAGAAGAAGGCTTTCAAGGGCAGCAGTTACAAGTCGGAAGGCAGGGACATCTTTGACTGGCTCGCGATTATAGTAGGTATAGGATTCGTTTTGCTGTTTGCGGGAGCGATACTCTTCATGGTATTTGCGTTCCTGCGCGACATTGTACTGAAGATTGTCGGTGCTGTGTGGTCACCCAAGTTCTTCGGCGCGCGTAAGATAAAGGGATGGGAACGCGAGGCTCCGTTCGGCGGGAGCATTCCCGTTGCGACGTATCTGATGTGCGACGGTACCGGCCTGTGGCTTAGGGCGGAGAAGCCTGAGAGTGCCATCGGCGCATATTTCATGAAGTGGATTTACGAGGGCGTGCTGGTGCCCGTCGACAATGGCTCAGGGGCTTATAACCTCAAGCTGTCTTCCAGTACGCCTGATTTCAGTACTGATTGCGAAGAATCTCTTTATAAGATTGTAAAGAAAGCAGCAGGCAGCAACGAGATCCTCGAGAAGAATGAGTTCAACACCTGGGCTGAAAAGCACTACGGGCAGGTGGTCGGCTGGCCCAAGGTTGTCAAGCGCAACGGAAAATCCGAATACGAAGCTTTTTCTGGCGACAAAGTGGCCGAGGCTGCCAAATTGCTGAAATTCAAGAATTTCCTGAACGAATTCACACTTTCCCGCGAACGTGCTGTTTCAGAGGTTGCACTCTGGGGGCAGTATCTGGTATTTGCCCAGTTGTTCGGGATTGCCGACAAGGTGGCAAAGGGCCTCGCAAAGCTTTATCCGTCCGATTTTACAGAGTTCAGCAGCCGCTACGGCCTCGATGCCGCAACGATGACGACTGTCATGCACGACTGGACGCGCAATTCGGTCACCTTCTACCAGAAAGCCAACGATCAGCAGTTGAGCAAGAGTGTCGGCTCCGGCAGTTCGTCCTCGTCCCGCGGGTTCGGCGGTTATTCGTCGCGCGGCGGCGGAGGAGGCTTCAGCGGCGGCGGTCGTGGCGGCGGCAGCCGTTAGTTTCTTGTCGTGCCGGGATAAGTTTGGTGCTGCCAACGGGTCAAAAAACAGCACGTTCCCCACCGCGCAAGAGAAGAAGGCCGAGTCAGGAATTTTGACTATCTTTACAGGACAAAAGGAAAAAGTATGCGAAAATTCTTGATTGTTATCACAGCCCTGACGCTGGTTGCCTGCATGCACGAGGAGTACGACACCACCCGCGGCATCGACACGGAGGTCACCCTGTTCACCGACGAGGTGAGTCTCCCCGTCGGGGACGTCGGGCCCGTTTCCATGGGAATACTGCTGGACAAGTCCGGATTCCGGAACACCATCAAGGAACTCATCGGCGAAGACGACGACGGCTACCTGATGGCGGAAGCCAGCGGCGAGGTGTTTTCCAACTTCGTGATGCTCCTTTCGATGATGTCCACCAACCCCAGCCAGCCCCTGAGCGTCCCCATTGCCGATTTTTCCGGCTCACTCGATTCCAAGACCGAGTCGCTTTCCGGCATGGGCTTCGACCTTCCCCTGCAGCGGTTGTCGCTCTCCTTGAACAACCCCCTCACGGAGGAAATCAAGGTCTCGGGCAAGCTTTCCGTCTCCTCAGCTGCGCAGGGCGACGCTCCCGCCCAGACCATCCTTTCCGAAGAGTTCTCCGGCAAGGCGGTTCCGGCAAGCTCGCCGCAAACCGAGATTCTGACGGCAGAGCGCTCCGCCTCCAAGGTTTTTTCCTCCTTCGTGCTCAAGGACATGGTCTTGCAGCTGCCTGCAGACCTGTTGTCCAAAGACCCCTACGGAGGATTAGGCGCCATCCAGTTGAAATACAACTACAGGACTTACGTTTCCTTCCGGGACGGCATCAGCATATCGCTTGGCTACGACATCAAAGACCTCGACCTGCCCCTTGGCCAGTTCAAGGTGAAGGAGGCCCGCATTTGCACCGAAGTCTCCAGCGAGATACCCGTCACGCTTGTCATCGATGAAGCTCAGGCTCTCGTTAAGCAGACCGACGAAGAGGGCAATGAGTCCATTGTTCCTGCGGAAGACATAAGCATCACCCCCGGTCTCACAATAGCTTCCGGCACTTCCGGCAACCCCGTCGAAACCCCGCTGGAAATAGTAGTCATGGCCGGCGATGGTACCATCCCCGACCTCTGCGGCATCTCTATCAAGTTCAGCATCAAGTCCCCCACGGGCGACGGCGACAAACGCATCGGCATGAACCAGAACCTCTATCTGAATAACATCCGCGCCGTGGTCAGTGGCGGAATAACCATCCCGAGCAGCCTATGAAAAACAGTCTCATCCTAACTCTGACCGCCCTCTCGCTGTGCGCGGCAGCCTTTGCCCAGAGTCCCGCCAACCCCGCAGAGACCGCATACCTCAACAGCGGATTCATCCGTATCGGCGAATTTCAGAGCGTCAGCCGCAACAACGTAGGCGCTGCATCCTTCCTCTTCCCCAAGGACGGCAAGCTCGTCACCGGCCTCCATTCTTCCATCTCCGCCTACGACTTCCTCGAAGGCCTGCCGGACGTGAGCAGCGTCTACAATCAGTATAACTACAACCTCTTCTCCTACGGCTGGAAAGGCTCCGGCCCCGGAATCCACACCCTGGAACTGGGCGCCAAAGCTGATTACGGACTCACCGTCCCCGACGATATCTTCCGTATCCTTAAGACCGGAACCTCCCAGTCTCCCTACGACCTGGCGTCCCTGCGGGCGTTCGGCAACCTGTACGGCGAGCTGGCGTACGGCTATTCCGTCAAGCTGGGCGAGCGGTTCTCCCTCGGCACGCGCATAAAGTTCCTCGTAGGCCTCAACAGCGTCGACATATCCGCAAGGCATCTATCCCTCACCACCGCAATCGACCGGTATTCCATCGATTTCGACACCGACATCGACCTCACCAGCAGAAGCAAGAAGGTCGGTATCGACGAGGACGGCCTGCTTGACTACACCGACTTCACCGGAAAAGGCAAGCTGGGCGCACCCACCGGCGCCGGCCTCGCTGCGGACTTCGGTGTCCTCTGGAAGCCCTTCAGGGGCCTTACCCTGTCGGCCTCGGTGCAGGACCTGGGCTTCCTCTGCTGGTACTACGGCAACGCCGGCAACTCGTCCGGAGTCTACTCATTCGAAGGCCTGAAGAACCTCACCCTCGACGAACTCGACGGCGAGAAGATTAAGCAGAAGGCTCTGAACCTTGGCAAGGAAGTGCTGGCCGTCATCAGGCCCAGGGCCGCGGAAGGGGTCTTCAAGGTGAAATCCGTCCCCCTGACCGCCACCGCGAGCGCCAATTACGCCCTGCCTTTCTGGGAGAGGCTTTCGATAGGCGCCTCCGGCCTCTATACCGGTCACAGCTACTGTGCGCCCTACTGGGAGGCCCGCGGCGGCATCGCCCTCGACTTCCCCGGCCGTTTCCACATCGGCGCCACCGCCGGCAGCGGAGCATACGGCTTCGTTTACGGTGTGAACGGGAGCGTGGATATCCTTTCCTTCCGCCTGTATGCCGGCTACGAGAACGGCATAGGCGGCACCATCCCTTATTCCGGCACGCACCTCAAAGCCAACAGCAACAGGCTGCTGGTGGGACTGGTCTACCTGCTCTAAGAATGATATTTCACCAGCGCTTTGACGTAGGGGTTGCCGTAGTGCTCCAGGATGAACGGACAGAGGCTGCCGAGCCAAGCGGCGGGGGAGCCGGCGTTATGGTACACCTGCGCCACTATGTCGGCGTACTCCGAAGGGAAGCGCCCGGCATAGCCCGACAGAAAGGGGTGTCGGGGGAAACCATTCCCCCGTCCCTTGGGGGTGCAGGGGGATGGTAAAATGCTGCAAAGTAAAATGCTGCTTTGCAGCATTTTACCAAGCTGTCCCTACGACAGCTTGGTATATGCTACCTTGCCGACAAGTGTAGTGGGCAGGCTGTCGCGTACTTCGATAACGTAGGGCAGTGCGTATTTGGCAACGTGCCTGCGGCAGTGGTTCATGATGTCCTCAATCAGTTCGGGAGTGTTTTCCACGTCTTTTTTGAGAACTACGAATGCCTTGACTTTCTGCATCTTGTACGGATCGGGCACGCCTATTACGCAGCTGCGCTGAACGGCGGGATGCCCCTCCAGGACGTTCTCTATCTGGGAGGGATAGACGTTGTAGCCGCTCGTGATTATCATCCTCTTGATGCGCTGGCGGAAGTACACGAATCCTTCTTCGTCCATCATGCCCAGGTCGCCGGTGTGAAGCCATGTGTGGCCGTCGGGATGGGCGCGCAGCGTGTTGCGGTTTTCTTCTTCGTGGTTGATATAGCCCAGCATCATCGACGGGCCTGTGAGGCATATTTCGCCCTCTTCTCCGTATGGGACTTCTTCGCAGCTGCCCGGACGGCAGATCTTGAAGAACGTGTCGGGGAAGGGTATGCCTATGCTGCCCTCCTTCTCCTTGTTGTAGGGTGTCAGGCAGCAGGCGGTGACGCATTCCGTGGTGCCGTAGCCCTCGCGTACGCGAACGGATGCGTTGTGGTCGGCAAGGAAGCGGTCGAATTTCTTCTTGAGCTCAATGGTGAGCGAGTCGCCGCCGGAGAATACGCCCCGCAGGCAGGAAAGGTCGGCCCCGTCGAGATATTCGTTCCTGGTAATGGCTTCGAAAAGGGTTGGGACGCCGGCGATGAAATTGGGCCTGGTCTTCTTGATGAGTTCGGCGTAACTCTTTACGTTGAAGCGTGGTACCAGTATGGAGGTGCCGCCGCAGAAAAGCATGGTATGTATGCAGACTCCCAGTCCGAATCCATGGAAGACAGGCATTGCAGCCAGCATTTTGCTGCGCGACACGTCTTCGTGGCTCATGGCTGCTGTCTGAGCGGCAAGGGCGTTGAAATTGAGGTCGGAAAGCATGATTCCCTTGGTGACTCCGGTGGTGCCTCCGGAGAAGAGTACGACGGCCTCTTTTCGGAAGTCCTTGTCGTGTATGTATTCACCTTCGAAGTGCTCGCCCATCTTGCGGAAGCTGCTCCAGAGCAGGGTGGAGCCGTTTTCGACGACCTTGGGGAACTTGCGCTCGGTGAGCAGCTTCTGTCCCAGGTTGAGCGGGAAAGGAAGTTCGCCGGATACTCGCGTGATGATGAGCTTGCCTATGGGACGCTGCTTCTCCACGTCAAGGAACTTGGCGTAGAACTGGTCCAGGGTCACGGCTACGTCGCATCCTGCCTCGTTGAGGTAGAATGCTATTTCGCCCACGGCGGAGAGGGGGTGCACCATGGATGCGACCGCCCCTATGAGATTGAGTCCGTACAGGCAGTAGATGGCCTGGGGAACGTTGGGAAGGCACACGAGCACCCTCTGGCCGGACTGGACGCCCAGGGCGCGGAAACTGCGCGCTGTGAGATGGATGTTCTGGGCAAGTTCCCGGTAAGTTATTTTGCGGCTCATGAAAGTGAGGGCGATGGCGTCGGGCTTTGCTGCGGCATTGTCGAGGACGGCCTGGGCCATGGATTTTTCGCTGTATTCCAGCGAAGAAGGCACCTCACCATAGCTTTCGAGCCATGGCGAGGAAACATTGCTGTAGTCGAATCTCATTATTCGAATTCTATTGGAGTTGATGCGGGCTCGTCGAGGAGCTCGGGATGTGCAAAAATGTGGCGGATGAGCCTGATGGATTTGGCGAAGTAGGTGCCGTCGGCAATGCGCTCGTCCACGGTCATGCCGAGGCGAATCGTGTCGCGAAGCTCGTACGTACCGTCTTCGCGGAAGAAAGGAGTGCGCGCTTTCTCGTTGATTACTATGAAGAAAGAGTTGTTCCCCCAGTCGAAGAGGTGGTGATAGTCTGCGTGTAGCTTTATGCTTCCGAGGTTGGATACGAATATGCTGGCGTAGCACGGGTCGTCCTTGGCAAGTCCCTTTGGATACATTCCGTAGTATTCCATTTTCTTTAGCGCCCACGCAACCAGACGGAAGATGGGGCGCGGAAGCTTCTTGACAGCGTCGAGCGTACCCGTTATGCCAACGGTGCGGTCTTCTTTGCGTACCTTCGATACGTAATCCCTGACGTAGTCGTGTACCTGCTCTATTACTGAGCCGCCTTCCTTGTCGAGCAGGAAGTTGGCTTGCAACTCCTCTGCCTTTTCGTCAAGCTGGCGTTTGACGACGAATGATATGCGGATGTATTTGCGCTCGTAGAAGCGGTGTCCGGAAATGAAATAGTTCAACTTGGGCCGCTGCAGAAGGGTTTTGGCCAGCGCCGCGACTATGAAATGGAACCAGGTGTACTTGAATTCCGGAGAACTGGCATTCTTTTGCTGTATGAAGCGGCTTACCTGCGTAAGGTCGAAATCCTCACTCAAGACAGCCTCGTTTCTCGTGCGTTCCCCGAACATGTAGGGCATCATGACATGCATGGAATCCAGCTCGGAAACGTACCATCCGTCGTATCGGTCCAGACGGTGCTTCTTTCTTATAACAGTTTCTTGCATAGGTTTTAGCGTTATTTGCGAAAAACAAACAAATATAGAAAACAGTTTTGATATAGGCAACAACACGTTTTTTATGGGAAAATGTTATATTTGCAATTCCAAACCACATAACAATGAAACTGAAAAATCTCTTCAATGTCTGCGCAGTGGCGCTGGCTGCCATGCTCGCCAGCAGTTGCCTTGCCGGCAAATTCATGTGCAATTATGCACTTTGCTTCGAACCCCATGGGGTGGACGATATCGAGCGTACGCGTCATAAGGCAGATTCCCTCTGCCCCGGCAGCACGGCATGGTACGATTCCCTCAAGACCGCCGGTATCCTTAAAGATACTACCATAATCGGTCACAACGACAGGAAGGTCCATGCAGTGTACGTGCCCGCCTCCAATCCTGAGGAGGCCCAGGGTACGGCCATCGTAGTCCACGGCTACACCGACAACCATTTCGTATTCCTCTATCTCGCAAGGATGTACAGGGACGAATTCAACTACAACATACTCCTGCCCGACCTGCAGTACCACGGTTATTCCGAGGGCGTCGCGGCCCAGTTCGGCTGGCTCGACCGCTTCGACGTGGAGAAATGGATCGAGGTCGCACACGGCATCTGGAACGACGATTTCATGGTGCTGCACGGAGTTTCGATGGGTGCCGCTACCGTCATGATGACCAGTGGCGACGAACTTCCCCCTTACGTGAGAGCCTTCGTGGAGGACTGCGGCTACACCACCGCCTACGATCAGTTCGACAGTACATTCAAGCAGACCTTCCCCAGCATAGCTTTCCTGCGCGGACCTATCCTCGCAAGCGCGAGCATAGTCTGCAACAAGCGTTACGGCTGGAAGTTCAAGGAGGCGTCTTCTGTCGCTCAGCTTGCCAAGTGCGACCGTCCCATGCTCTTCATCCACGGCGATGCCGACGACTTCGTCCCCACCGATCACGTATATAAGAACTACGAGGCTAAAGTCAAGGGATACAAGGAGATATGGGTAGCCCCCGGTGCCGTTCACGCCAACTCCTACGCCAAGCATCCTCTTGAGTACACCCAGAGGGTACGCGACTTCCTGGCAAAGGCCAAGACTTTGTAATCCTGTTTTTTAAAGATAATGCGTTGTTGCAGCCGTAGGGCTGCGGCAACGCTTTTTTTTTATTAGGCAATGTAAAATAACAATTGATAGGTTTTGCAGACCGTCTGCGCCCACGCAGCCGTGAGTGGGAGGGGCCCGCCGCTTGCGGCGGGAGGGATAGGCCGAAGGCCGTAGTCTGCAAAACCTATTAATTGATTTTTACTTATTGCCGTCGGTCATTCAGCCATCCAGCAAAGCCGGTGGGCCTGGAAAGCCGATTCCAAAGATGCCGCCGGAGCGTGTCCGGAGCCGATCGATGCAAAGAAATCTTCCGTCAGGCGGCGGTCCGCTCCTGCGTGCAGGGGCAGCTGCGAGATATGTGAATAGTCTTCCTCTATACCCGGAGCGACGATTTTCCAATTGTCGGCAGTAAGTGTGCCAGCGCTGCCTCTGATGACGGTTGAGCGGCCCTCGCGCAGCGATGTGCCTTCGAGGTGCATCGAGATACGTATTCCGCCGGTAAGCTGCGCTTCTACGTCCTGGGTGTCGAATACATTGTTGTCGCAGCAGTAAACGCAGCGTCCGTATCGTCCGCCCCGAAGCTCGGCGTCGATCACTTCAGCGAGAGTCGAACCTTCCGGAACGTCGAAACCGTCGGTCCATTCGCCCCTGTCGCGGTAAAGCGATACTGCATTGTAGGGGCAGTCATGCCTGTCGCAGTCTATGCAAAGCGCCGGAGCGGAAGGGTCGTGGCGGAATTTGACGAGTGCGCCGGACGACTTGACCTCAAGGGGCTCCTGCCCCGTCAGCCAAAGCAGAAAGTCTGCATCGTGGCAGCATTTCGAAAGGAATATAGGGCCGGAATCCTCGACCCTGGACCACAGCCCGCGCACGAAGGTATGTGCCATGCGGTCGGGGCCTATGTGCTCCGTGTGCTCAATCTCCCTGACCTCTCCCAGGATTCCCGAACCGACTATCTCCTTGATGCGGCAGAAATATGGATGGAAACGCATTTCCAGGCACACTCCTATATGGACCCGTGCCGAGCGGGCAGCTTCAAGCAGGCTCAGATAGTCCTGTTCGCAGGCCGCTACCGGCTTTTCCAGCAATACATGCCAGCCGTGACTTGCGGCCTGCAGGGCGAGCGGAACATGCAGCCTGTCCGGCGCTGCCACTATGACTGCGTCTATGTCGGGCCCGCTCGCGAAAAAGGCGTCGGGGGAGCGGAAACAAAGGGCTTCGGGTACCTCGTACCTGGCTGCGGCAATCGAGAGCCTCATCGGGTCGGGCTCGACCAGGCAGGATACATGTACCCCGTCCGGAAGGCACGAAAGGTACTTCCGGGCGCGGTTGCCTACTCCGAGTACGGCGATGTTCACGATGCTCCCAGGCGGCGGAGGCCGCTTGTAATCCTGCGCAGCCCTTCCCGGAGCATCTCGGTGGGGCATGCCAGATTGATGCGAAGGAAACCCGGCGCTCCGTACATGTCGCCGGCGTTGAGCCTTACCTTTTCGTGCTCTGTGAGGCTTTCTTCGATTTCCTTAGATGCGATGCCGAGTGCGCGTACGTCGAGCCAGGCGAGATAGGTGCCTTCGAGCACATAGAGACGCAGCGAAGGAAACTCTTTAATGGCCTGCCGCAGTTCGAGGTAGTTCTGCCACAGCTTGCGGTTGAGGCCGCACAGCCACTCGTATCCCTCGTCTGTCCAGGCTGCCTGCGACGCCAGTACACCGAACGGATTGACATCGCATATCTCGTTGACGTTCACAGCTTTGTCGATGGCGGCACGCATCTGTGGATCCTTTACGATAAAGTTGGCCATCTGCAGTCCCGCTATGTTGAAGGCTTTGCTTACGGCGTACAGCGTGACGCATCTGTCCTCGAATTCGGGGCACACGGATGCGAACGGTACGAACTCCACCCCGGGCATGGTGAACTCGCAGTGAATTTCGTCCACCACGGGAATTACTCCGTTCTCAAGGCAGATTTCGCCTACCCTGCGCAGTTCTTCTTTGGTCCACACCCTTCCGGCAGGATTGTGGGGCGAGCAGATGAGCATGACCTTTGCCTGCGGTGCAGCCTTCCGAAGCCCGTCATAGTCGATGACGTATCTGGGCCCCTCGGGCGTCTCTTCGCTCAGAAGCGGGACGTCTATGGCTTTGCAGCCCCAGTTTCGAACCGAAGAGTAGAAGCAGTTATATACCGGGCTCATGATCAGAACGCCGTCTCCGGGTTTTGTGAATGCCGCCAGGCACGCGGAGATTGCGGGGACCACGCCGGTGGTGTAGATGATCCAGGATGGATCGGGACGCCATCCGTGTCGCTCGCAGTACCAGTTGCAGAGCGATTCGTAATATGAGGAAGGTACGGCGGTGTATCCGTAAATCCCGTGTTTGGCACGTTCTACGACTGCTTCGCGCACGCAGGGTGCGGTCTCGAAGTCCATGTCGGCCACCCACATAGGCAGCACGCCGTCGGGCACCAGGTCCCACTTTACGCAGTTGGTTCCTTTGCGGGGCAGGATTATGTCGAAATTATCTTTCATTGCGGACCGTGATCCGGCAGTCGCCGGGAGCCTTGATGTTCTTGTCGAGGATGATCTCTCCGTAGCCGTCGGAGATGATGCTGCCGGTACGGGGATTCTTGACGGAGGTCACGCTTCCCTTGATGTCGGCCTGCACCGAAGAGTATTCGAAGGCAAGGTCTGCGTCGGGGGCGAAGCTGCAGTTCTCCAGTACAAGGCCCTCGGCGTAGCAGAGAGGCTGGGTTCCGGCAATGCGGCAGTTGACGAGGCGGAGGTTCTTGGAATACCATCCAAGGTACTCGCCGTCGATTTCCGAATCATACACGGTAACGTTCTCCGTCTCCCAGAAAGCGTCTTTGGTGTGAAGCACGGAATCGTGTATCTCGACGTTCTTGCAATATTGGAAGGAATAGTTGCCCTGAAGCCGGAAGTTCTTGATACGTATGTCCGACGAGTGCATGAAGATATAATCGCCCTTGACGGCCTCCACGTCGTCGAGGACCACGTCGCGGCAGCTCCAGAGCGTCTCCAGTGCGTTGGGTATGCGTACGCGGCGCAGCTGCAGGCCGGTCATCTCGCGGAACATCTTCGGAGCCTCCACGAGCGTGTCTTCCATGATAAGGTCCTTGCTGTACCACAGTGCGGCACGGGCTCCCTCCGTAAACAGGCAGTCGCGCACCTTGAAGCCGTCGCAGCACCAGAACGGGTATTTGCCTTCGAAACGGCAGCCAGTGGCTTCTATGTTGGATGTTTCCTTGAGAGCGGACTCTCCGGCGTGTATGGTAACGTTTTCCAGGCGAAGGTCTCTCTCACAGTACAGGGGGCGTTCGCCTTCGAATTCGGTATTATTTATCAGTTTCATCTGTATGTTTGTCCTTGTAGAGGAATCGTTTGATTTTCATTGTGGCGGTTTTTGCGAAAGGCTGCTTTTCGACCTCAACTTCTTTGATATGGCTGTTGCGGTTGACGTGGGAATTTACAAACTCCAGTATCGACTGCTTGCGTTTCTCCAGGTCTGCGATGAAGCGGTCCTGGTTCTCGTAGTTCCAGTCGAGCACGTTGTCGTTGAAATGGACCAGCGCCACGAGATGCCCGTCGCGTTCCACCACCAGCGATTCGTTGATGTCAGAGATGTTGTCCAGCACGGCCTCGATTTCTTCCGGATAGATGTTTTCGCCGGAAGGACCCAGGATGACGCTGCCCAGACGGCCCTTGATGTAGTAACGGCCTTTCTTGTCGCGGCAGGCGATGTCGCCGGTATGGAACCATCCGTCGGAAGTGAGCACTTTGCAGGTCCTTGCGTAGTCCTTGTAGTAGCCCTTCATTACGTTGTCGCCCTTGGCAACTATTTCGCCTTCGCCGGTTTCGGGGTTGACGTCCTCGAGACGTACCTGAACCCCATATGCGGGTTTGCCCAGGGAGCCTACGGCAGTCTGTCTCACCCTGGCATATCCTATGAGGGGCGCCGTCTCAGTGAGTCCGTAGCCTATCGAATAGGGGAAGTCGGCCCTGCGCAGGAAAGCCTCCACTTCGCCGTCGAGCTTGGCGCCTCCGATGCCGAAGAAATGCAGGCGGCCTCCGAAGGTCTTCCTCAGCCTCATGCCGACCAGCCTTGCAAGCAGCAGCGGACTGAACTTTCCGAGGCTCGTAAGGAAGTGGCTCTTGTTGATTGTGGGTATGATGCTGGAATGGTATATCTTTTCGATGACGAGAGGTACCGACAACATGCAGGTGGGACGTATGGTCTTGAGGTTGGGGATGAGAATCGACGGGGTAGGGGGGCGCATGAGGTAATTCACCATTGCGCCGACCGAGAAGGGATACAGCATCCCGATGCTCATCTCGTAGGTGTGGGCGAGGGGCAGGATTGATAGGAAGACGTCGTGCTTCCCTACGTGGTGTGCGTCCCAGGAGGCGCGTATGTTGACACAGAAGTTCTTGTGCATCAGCATGACGCCCTTGGCTGCACCGGTGGTGCCGGAGGTGTAGATAAGGCAAGCTACGGCGTCGGGCAGCGGGCTGGAGATGGAACCGTCGCAGGTGTAAGCGTCTTCTCCTGTGCGTATGATGCTAAGGTCGTCGGTGGCGATTACTATACGCATCTTTGCAAGCAGCTCTTCGGGTATTTTCGAGAGCAGCCTCCGGGATACGAATATGGCCTTGGTCTCGCTGTGTATCAGGATGTTGGAGATTTCGTTCTCCGACAGTTCCGTGAGCATCGGCACGGCAATACGGCCAAAGGCGGTGATGGAAAAGAAGGCCACGCTCCAGTTGGGCATGTTCTGGGAAAGAATGGCGACCTTGTCGCCGCTGTTTATGCCGAAATTGGAGAGCTGGCGCGAAATGCGCCGGCAGGTTTCGCGGAACTCCGCGTAGGTGTAGGTCTGTTCGCCCTCGATAAGCTTGTAGGCGGGGCGCCTTGCATATTTTGTCGTTGAATAATCAAAGACCTCTGCAAGGGTCTGAAAGTTGTGTCTCATCAGTGGGTAATGTACTTTTCGGGATGCTTTCCGGTAAGGTGCATGTCCTCGTAGATTTGCTGGATGCGCTTCATGTCGGCGCGGGCGTCGTCGGTGAGTTCCACGCGTTCTCCGCGGCCTATCCTCTTGGTGCCCCAGTCGAAATATCCCAAATAAACGGGTATTCCGGCGGTGCGGGCGATGAGATGGAAGCCGGTTTTCCAGTTTTTGACGGGTTTACGGGTGCCTTCCGGTGCGATTGCGAGGTGGAAACGCCCGGGCGCCTCCATGTGCTCGATGACGCTGCGCACCATGTTGGTGGGACTGGTGCGGTCGACGGGGATTCCGCCCATGGCCCTGACTATCCACCCAAGGGGAGGGAAGAAGAGCTCCTTCTTGACCATGCACTTTGCATGTTCACCGAAAGAGCGGTAATACAGGTACGATACTACGAAATCCCAGATTGTGGTGTGCGGTACGCCCAGGATAATGCATTTATCTTCTTCAGCAGGCCTGTCGACGACTGTCCAGCCTGAAATGCGGAGCAACTTTCCGCAGATTTTTGCCCATAAATCCATAGGGCGCAAAGATAATAAATTATATGGACAAAAGGAAGGACGGAATCAGCGAACGGTTGCGGAAGACCCGTTTGGTGCCGGCGTCATACCCCACGAGCGGGCGCAGGGGATGGGCGGGCACGGTTACGGTCGCCCAGATTCCGAGTTCCTTGAGACGGCGGACGAAAATGCGCTCAAAGCCGTCTTCGTATATCTTTCTGGTGAAGTTGAGGTTCATGTTCCCTCCGTAGCTCACAGCGGCGCAGGAGCCTGAGCGGCCGCGTGTGCGGCCGAGGACGAAGTGGATATCCTTGACGTGTGCGGCAACCTCCTTGGGCAGATCGACGCATCCTATGTTCGAGAATGTGTAGGTGGCGTAATTGTCTCCCTTGAGGAAATTAATGATGTTGATGATGGGCTTTTTGATGGCGAGCGGGATGAGGCGTATGCCGAGGTTGTCCTCAAGGGCCACGTTTGCGGCGATGCGGCGCACCAGGCGGTCGGGCTGCATGTACAGCCTCTTCTGGTATTTGACCTCCTGAAGTGCGTCCTCGAACGAAAACTCTCCGTTGCTGACGTCCAGGGTCAGGTAAACATAGGATGAGAAGTTGCGGAGGGTCTTGCTGCCGAAGATGGGACGCAGGTTGACCGGAACTTCCATGCGGATGTAAGGACTCTTCTTGCCCTTTTCGCCGCTGCGGACCTCCTGGAGCGAGAGCAGCATGACTGTGCTGATGAATTCGGTCACGGTGCATCCGAGTTCTTTGGCCTTTGCGCGGACGTCGTCCACGGAAAGGGAAACACCCATGGAATTCAGGATGTCGTGGGCCTCCTGCGTGCCGTTGATGTGCCAGGCCCGCTTCTCTTCGTCCAGCGAACCCTTGGTGCCGGAGAAGCTGTCGAAGCCATCCTCCAGCTCTTCCGCTACAGGCTCGTCCGAGGGGTTGTAGATCCACTTTCCGTATTCGACTGCCGTGCCTGCGTCGAGTTTCAGATACTCGGCTACCAGGCTGAGCAGGAAAGTGAGGGCGCCGTTGCCGTCGGTGAGTGCATGGTAAACGTCCATGTCGATGCGGCATCCGTCGCAGCTGAGGCGGAACATGTATCCGCCGTTACGTTTGAGGTTGATAGGGGTCAGGTCTCCCCGCCTGACCAGGACGGGGTCGTTCTCCAGTCTTTGGAGGAACCACCAGAACAGTCCCCTGCGGACGGTGTAGCGGAAGCTGGGGAATCGGCCCATGATGCTCACAAGGGCCTGTTGAAGTTTTTCAGGATCGACCTGCCTGTCCAGGGTCGTGGACATGCGGTAAACTGTGGCATACTTGCGCGTACGGCAAGAGGGATATATGATTGCAGAATTCTCTAATCTGGTCCATTCAGGTGCTTTCATTGCTTTATTGTTTCTGTTTGGCAATGCAAAAGTACGTATGCATGCACGCAAAGCGAAGGATGTGTGACCTGAGAGCCATTTTTGTGATGAAAAGGCAGTTTATGTGACAAAATTCTGCGTTTTTTGTGACGAAATAAAAATAATACTTAACTTTGTCACAACAAAAATAGTGACGAAATGAACCGCTTTCCCAAAGATTTGATGCGCCTTCCGGCTGGATTCATCCATGTTGCCGCCATTCCTGCGGCCTTCCTGGCGGCGGTCCTGATGTACGAGCCCCGCGCACTCTCGCAGCTCATGGAGGCGGGAAGCGCGCATTTGGCGATAAGCAACGTGCAGTCTTTCAATGCCGTGATATGCTTTGCCATACTGCTTTTGTGCGTGTTGGTCTCGCGCCTGATCCTGTGGCTTGTCCGGAAGCATGTCCCCGCCGATCTGTGGCGCTATTCGTTCTGGTGCGCGGGAGAACTGCTGGCCTGTTGTGCCTTCTGTGGCCTGTATCTGGTTCTGATGGACCATTCGGCCCAGGGAGGCTACTTTCATTATTTTGGCAAGAGCTTCTCTTCCATAGGTTCCGTCATAGTTTTCCCTTATATCATCCTTACCCTTCTGTATATGGCTCTCCAGAAGCCTCAGGAACTGTCTTCAGATTCCGATATACGGCTCAAGTTCTACGATAACCGGCATCAGCTCAAGTTCATTACCGAGTCGTCGTCGGTCCTGTACATCGAGTCCAACGAGAACTATGTCGTGATTCACTATCTCGAAAACGGTATCGAAAAGAAGTTCCAGCTTCGCAACAGCATGAAGAACATCGAGCCTCTGTGCGAGAGGGCCGGATTTGCCCGCACGCATCGCTGCTATATCGTCAACCCATTGCATGTTAAGATGATACGCAAGGAACCGGGCGGCGTCAATATAGCCGATCTCGGCCTCTCCGAGGGCATCCCCATCTCCAAGAAATACTACGACAGCTTGTCGGCCATCCTGTAGGAGCGCGGCCCCGTTATTTGACCGACGCCTTGGGAAGGTCGCTCCAGAGAGTCGTGTAGTGCGGCGACTTGTGCTCCTGGGTCATGTGGAAGCGGCCGTCGCCCTGCACCCCGAAGAGCACCGAGCCCGGGCCCAGGCTCCTGTTTATTGCATCGATGGCTCCGGAAAGGCGCTCGTCGCGCTCCTGGGCCCGCTCGTCTGCGAACAGGGAACGTACATGCGCCTCCCTCTGCTCGATTCTGGTAAAGACGACCCCGCCTTTCTTGTAGGCATATCCTTCCCGGAAAAGGAACCTTGCGGCTTCTGCTGCGGCCACGACTACTTTCCTGTAGTCCTGTGTGGGATCGGGGAACACTACGTAGTGACCTCCGCTGCTCTGCGGCAGGTATTCCTTGAAGCGGTTGGTGATGGCAAAGACTATCATTTCCGCTGCATACGAATCCTGCGCCCTCAGCTTCTCGACGGCTTTTCCAGCAAAAGTCGTAATCTGTCCGGTGAATTCCTCCAGGTCGGTAACGTCGTGCGAGAAACTCCTGGATATGCAGATGCTCTGACGGGGCTCTATCATGTCTTCGAACTCAATGCAGGGGATTCCGCGGAGTTCCTTCCAGGTGCGGAAGCCCGGAAGCTGGAAGAGCGTGCGCACCGTGGATTCGTGCAGCTGCGTGAAATCCCAGGCCGTCCTGACACCCATTCCGTCCAGTTTTTTCATCGACCGGCGCCCTATTCCCCAGACGTCTTCGGCAGGGAAGCGGCGCAGGACCTTTTCGATGTCTTCGCTCCGGTGCATATAGCATCCTCCCTTCAGTTTCGGGTATTTCTTGCAGAGTTTCGAGGCGATCTTGGCAAGGGTCTTTGTGGGGGCGATGCCCACCGATACAGGAATGGATGTCTCTTTCCAGCACTCCTTTGAGATTTGCTTTGCAAGGGCGTCGAAATCGACCCGCTCCATGCCGCTCAGATCGAGGAAACATTCATCGATGGAGTATGGCTCCACGGCTGGAGAAAAGGTCCTCAGGACCTCCTGAACCCTTCTGGACATGTCTCCGTACAGGGCGAAGTTGGAGCTGAATACCGCAACTCCGCCTGCTTCGATAAGGGGCTTGAGCTTGAAATACGGATCGCCCATCTTGACTCCGAGCGCCTTGGCCTCGTTGGAGCGCGCTATCGCGCAGCCGTCGTTATTGGACAGCACGATTACAGGTTTTCCGTTCAGCTCGGGACGGAATACCCTTTCGCACGAGGCGAAAAAATTGTTGCAGTCGGCGAGGGCGTACACGGTCAGGCTTTCTTGATGACCCAGGTGACGATGCCCCAGATGAGGAAATCGTTGTCGGGACCGACGGGTATTGGCTTGTACTTGGAATTCTTTTCGTTGCACGGCAGCAGGAAGGCCCCGCCCTCGTGTATGTCCACCCGCTTTACTGTGTACTCGCCGTCGATGAAGCAGACTGCCTTGCAGTTGTTGTAGGGCTCTACGGAGCGGTCCACGATGATGATGTCGCCCTCGTCCATGTCGGCATCGACCATGGATACTCCGTCGATGCGGAAGAAAAAGGTGGAGGCGCTGTGACGTACCAGCAGCTTGACCAGGTCCAGCTTCTCCTTGAAATCGTCCGCAGGGGAAGGGAATCCGGCCTTGACCGTGCCGAGAAAGGACTTGAACGACTCGCTGTCTGCTATCGGATGAGGCTCCATGCTATTCTTTTACGGTTACGTAGCATTGTGACCGGAGGCCGCTGGAGACCGATGTGACATCTATGTACAGGACGCCCGGAGCTACGCCGGTGAGCTCTCCGGTCTCGCTGATCGTGGCTACGCTCGGGCTGTAGCTGTGCCAAGTCACCGTTTTGTCGGTGGCGTCTTCGGGGAGAATCGTAATCTGAACCTTTACTGTCTCGCCCACTTTAATCTGGAGTTCCGAGGGTATGCTGACGGACTCCACGTTGACGTAGGGCGGGAGAACCTTTACGTGGCAGGACTGGGAGAAACCGCCTTCGACGGTGGTGGCTGTGATGTCTGCTTCGCCTTCCGACAGGGACATTATGTATCCGGTGTTGCCCACGCTTGCGACCGATTCGTCGGATGACGTCCAGCGCACGTCCTTGTTGACCGCGGTCTGAGGCAGCACCTGCGCCTCGAGTTTGACGACCTGCCCCAGGTACAGGGAGAGGCTTTCTTCGGACAGGGTGATGCCGGTTACCATTTCCGAGGCGTTGCGTACCGTAACCTGGCATTCGGCTATCAGGGTGAGTTGGTTGGAGTAAGCCTTGACGGTCGTGGAGCCTGCCCCGACCGCAGAGATTACTCCGTCTGAAGACACGGTCGCCACGGATTCGTCATCGGACATCCAGCTGACGTCTCCTTTGGCTCCGGAGAGATAATTGACCGTCAGCTGCCGGGTCTCGCCGGTTGCCATCAGCACTCTGGCGGGCTCGATGGTTATGCGTCCTATGGGTTTGATGTCGCCCTTGCAGCTGTGCAAAAGAAGCATAAGGCCGGCAAGGGCGTATATGATGCGGGAGGTTCTCATTTCTGCATGATTTGTTGTCCCGCAAATATACTCACAAGTGTTGAAAAAACGAAAAGAATTCGTACATTTGCAAACTTTGCAAAAAGCCACTAATTAATTAATAAACCAATATGAAGAAACTCTTTGTCTCTGTATTTACAGTTTTGGCAGCCTGCGCTATGTTCAGCGCAAACGCCCAGGATGCCCAGGAAAAAGAAATGAAGACCGGCTGGAGCTTCGGTGTGCTCCCCACGGCAACCTATTCCGTAGATAACGGTTTCCAGGCAGGTGCCTTCGGCGACGTTTACTATTACGGCGACGGCTCCACCTATCCCGATCCCCTTCACAAGATCAGCTGGGAGGCCTCCTATTTTACCCATAGCCAGCGTTCCCGCTTCTATCTTGCCTACGACTCAAAGTATCTCATTCCCGGCATGCGTCTCAACGTCTCCGCCACCTATGTAAACGACCCTCTCTACAGCTTCTGGGGCTACAACGGCGGCGCTTCTTTGGCAAACCTGCCTGCGTCCTATGATACTTATTGGACCAACAAGACCACCGATATCAACTACTTCGGCATGAGCCGCCAGATGCTCCGCATCCTTGCCAACGTGCAGGGACGCATCACCGACAACCTCAACTGGGCGGCCGGCGTAAACTTCTGGAACTGGACCATCGGCGACATGCGCGACAACGGTTACACCAAGGACGGCTCCACCGAGAAGTTCAAATACAATAAGGAGAACACCCTTTACCGCGACTATCAGAAGTACGGTCTCATCACCGACGCCGAGAAGAACGGCGGCATGGCCCTCGAATTCAACGCCGGCCTGGTGTTCGACACCCGTGACATGGAGGCGGCCCCCAACCGCGGTATCTGGGCCGAGGCCTACCTCAACGGAAACGTGCTCAACCAGCGTTATCTCAAGGCTTGCGTCTATTTCCGTCACTACATCGACATCCCCATCCATATCCCTGCAGGAGACCCCGTCTTCGCATACCGTCTTGCATGGCAGCAGACCATCGCCGGCGAGACCCCGCTGTACATGATTCAGAACAACCCTCTGCTCGTCCAGCGCAACATGATTTCCGAGGGCTTCGGTTCCTCCAATACCATCCGCGGTCTTCGTGAGAACCGAATCCTTGCCGAGGGCTTTGCATGGGCCAACACCGAACTGCGTATCAAGCTCGTTAACTTCAAGCTCTTCAACCAGTTCTTCTACATCGCAATGAATCCTTTCTTCGATGCCGGTATCATCACCAAGCCTTACAGGGCCGCAGCGTTCGAGGCCGCAAAGAGCCTTACCTTCACCGAGGACAACAAGCCCTTCATGACTCTCGACCAGCTTTACGATCCCACCAAGGTGGGCGATATAGTCTATAGCGCCGGTGCTGGTCTCAAGATCGCCATGAACCAGAACTTCATAGTTTCCGTAGAACTCGCCAAGTGCTTCTACAAGCCTCTCGATGCAGGCATGTGGCTTGGTATCGGTATCAACTACCAGTTCTGATAATCAGCTGAACATACGACAAAAGGCCTCCCGAAAAGGAGGCCTTTTGCTTTGGGGTGCGATGTGGGGCTCGAACCCACGACACCCAGAACCACAATCTGGTGCTCTACCAACTGAACTAATCGCACCGTGTTAGAGATTGCAAAGATACGAAATAATTTCTTTTCCGCAACACTCGCCGCAGATTATTTGAAAAGTTTGCACAGATAATCGGTGTAGGCCTCCCGCCACATGGTCCATTTGTGGGAGCCGGGCATTATGACATATTCGTGCTCCAGGCCATTGCGGGTGAGGTATCTGTCGTATATGTCCACGGTGGCCTTGAGGAAATCGTCTTTGCCGATGTATATGGTGTAATTGGGCTTGGAACCGGCGAACTGGTTCTCCAGGTTGTCGAGGAAATTACCGTAAGTCGAGCTCCTGTAGCCGCTTGGCTTGCCGGCAAGGATGAAACACGGAGACAGGAGCCCGACGCTGCCGAAATAGTCGGTGACGTTTGCCGAGATGACTGCGCTCTGCGCCGCTCCTATGGAAAGGCCTGCGATTGCCCTGTGTTCTTTGTCCGGAATGGTCAGGAACAGGCTGTCGATTTCAGACACTACATCGCGGCAGAAAGCGCTCTCGACCTTTCCGTCAATCTCCAGGAACGATTCGAAGGCGTCTTTGAGGCGCGAGGCTTCCATGTCGATGTCGCTGTTGTACTGATTCATGTTCGGCAGGACCAGGATCATGGGCTTTGCTGCGCCGCAGGCGTACAGGCTGTCGGTGATTTCGAAAACGCGGCCTTTCTTTATCCAGGATGTCTCGTGCCCGCGGGCTCCGTGAAGAAGGTACATAACGGGGTATCTGCGGCTGCCGAAGCTGTCGTATCCGGGAGGCAGGTAAACTATCATCCTGCGGTAACTCGGGCCCGGTACGGAACATCCGTAATAGACTTCCTTCACCGTGCCGGCAGGGGAGTAGCCTTCCTGCTTGGGGGCTCCTGCATAGTAATGCGGAGAATTCTTCACCCTGACGACTCCGCAGGACGAAAGAATCAGCGCCGTAAGCACTGCAAGCGCTATTTTAGCCGTTTTGTTCATTAGGGCGCAAAGGTAACCATAATATCCGAAATACGTTGCTGCGATTGCAAAGAAAAACAATATTGTATATATTTGTGAGTTATGACAGCTCACATTCTGACAGCCCTGCTGTCCTTATTACTGCTTCAGGCTTCCCCCTCGGTGGCATGGAAGTCGGCAATCGAACGCTCAGGCGAATCATACCAGCTCGTGCTCACCGGAGAGGTGGCCGAGGGATATTATGTCCATCCCATGGCAGACAGGCAGGTCGGCACCACCCTGGAGATAGAGCAGAGCTCCGGCGTAGAAGTCGCCGGCCTCCCGCGGGAAGAGTTCACCGCATCGGATTATAAAGGTACCGAGGTGGTTACCGGAAAATATATCATCCGTCAGGACCTCAAGCTCACTGGGCAGGGGGCCGTCGATGTCAAAGGAACGGTCAGCTGGAGCGCCTGTCAGGGCGATTCGTGCGGCTTTCCCGAGGAATACGTGATATCCGAGCAGGTGCGGCTCCCTTCCGGCGGCTCAGGAGCCTCCGGCAGTCTCTGGACCCTTATTCTCGAAGCGATACTATGGGGCTTCGCGATGCTGCTCACCCCTTGCGTTTTCCCCATGGTGCCCATGACGGTGTCGTTCTTCCTCAAGCAGAGCGGAAGCCCTGCGGCCGGCCGTTTCAAGGCCCTGATGTACGGAGTTTTCATAGTGCTGCTTTATACGGTACCTATATCGCTCATCATAGGCGCCACCTGGTTGCTGGGAGGCAGTGCGGTTACGGCCGACATATTCAACTGGCTTGCCACCCATTGGCTTCCCAATATCATCTTCTTCTTGATTTTCATGGCCTTTGCGGCTTCTTTCTTCGGAGCCTTCGAAATAGTCCTTCCCGGTAAGTGGACCAACAGCGCCGACAAGAACAGCGAACGCGGAGGTCTGGGAGGGGTCTTCTTCCTCGCCCTTACCCTGGTGCTCGTGAGCTTCAGCTGCACCGGTCCCATAGTCGGCACCGTCCTTATCAAGAGTACCCAGGGAGAGTTCTGGACGCCCATGGTTACGATGCTCGCATTCAGCGTAGCCTTCGCCCTCCCGTTCAGCCTTCTCGCCTTCTTCCCGTCGGCGCTCAAGAAGCTGCCCAAGAGCGGCGGCTGGCTCAACAGCGTCAAGGTGGTGCTGGGATTCGTAGAAATCGCACTCGGTCTCAAGTTCCTCAGCGTGGCCGACCAGACATATCACTGGCATCTGCTCGACAGGGAAGTGTATCTCGCAATCTGGATTGTATGCTTCTCGCTGCTCGGGCTGTACCTGATGGGGAAGATACGTTTCAAGTATGACACGCCCGTGGAGCATATTTCCGTTGGACGCCTTGCTCTGATAATCATCGACTTCGCCTTTGTGGTTTACATGATTCCGGGCATGTGGGGGGCTCCTCTCAAGGCCCTTTCCGGATATCTGCCGCCGCTTGAGACACAGGACTTCGTGCTATCCGGCACACCGGCCGCGGCGCTGCCGCAGACGGGCACGCAGCCACGTGGCGGCAATACCATAGACATGCCGCATGGCCTGGTGGCCTACGACAATATCGATGATGCCGTTGCAGCCGCGGCGGCACAGGGCAAGAGGGTGTTCGTGGACATCACCGGCCACGGCTGCGTGAACTGCCGGGAGATGGAAGCCCGTGTCTGGAGCGACCCCGAAGTGCTCAGGCGCCTTGCCGGGGACTTCGTGATGGTGGCGCTGTTCGTGGACGACAAGACAAAGCTCCCCGAAGACAAGTGGCTTACCACCCCCGAAGGCGGGCAGCTCAAGGACGTGGGCAGGGTCAATTCATACATAGCACTCAACCGCTTCGGTGTTAATTCCCAGCCCAATTATTTCATACTCGACTCTGCCGGAGACATAATTGCAGGCCCGCGCAGCTACGACCTCGACATCCCCGGATTCATAGAATTCCTGGACAATGACTGACACTCAGATATTAGAACTTGTCCGCAGCGAGGTCAAGCCTGCTCTGGGCTGTACCGAGCCTATCGCAGTTGCCCTTGCCGTAGCCAAGGCCGTGGAGATTATCAGCGACAACTGCAGCTGCAGCGGCGACTGGCGCCTTCAGGCCGATTTCCTGCTGGACATTGCCGTGAGCGGAAACATCCTCAAGAACGGCATGGGCGTGGGCATACCGGGCACCGGCATGGTGGGCCTGCCTGTGGCGGCGGCCCTTGGAGCCGTGTGCGGAGATTCGTCCCGCGGCCTCGAGGTCCTCTCGGCCCTGAACGATGCCGCCGTGCAGAGGGCGAAGGCCCTGGTTTCCGGAGGACGGGTACGCATCAGCGTTGCAGATACCCCTCATCTGCTGTATGTAAAGGCTACCGTAAGCGTTGATGGCGGCATCAGCGCCAGCGCCGAAGTCAATCCCCATGCCTACGCGGTCATAGAAGACAATCACGACCGGATAGTGGAGACCAGTTTTGCCGACAGGATACTCGAAACTTCCGAGTCGGCGGCTGCCGCGTCGGACCGTCATTCCGAGGTTTACGATCTGACCGTCAAGGATATATATGATTTCGCGTGCTCTGCGCCCTTCGACGACATAGCCTTCATTCTCGAGGACCGCACCCTCAATCTGGCGCTTGCCAGGGAGGGGCTTCAGGGCGATTACGGCATGAAGGTCGGCAAGTCCATACGCGAGAATCAGCAGGAGGTGTTCGGCGACGACTTTTTGAGTTTTGCCATGGGCATGACCGCCGCCGCCTCGGACGCCAGGATGGCTGGAAGCACCCTCCCCGCCATGTCGAACAGCGGCAGCGGGAATCAGGGCATAACCGTAAGCATGCCGGTCATAGCCTACGCCATGAAGTACGGCGTCGATGACGAAAAACTCGCCAGGGCCCTGATGCTCAGCAACCTGGTCGCCATACACATCAAGCATTTCCTCGGACGCCTGTCTGCCCTTTGCGGCTGCGTGGTGGCCTCGACTGGCTCCGCCTGCGGCATCGTTTACATGCAGGGCGGCGGGTACGAGCAGGTGTGCTACGCCATCAAGAACATGGCAGGCAACATCACCGGCATGGTATGCGACGGCGCCAAGGTGGGATGCGCCATGAAGGTGGCCTCGGGAGTGTCCTGCGCCGTTCAGTCGGCCGTGCTGGCGCTTCGCGGCACCTGCATCCCCTCCACGGACGGTATCATCGAAGACGATGTGGAGAAGACCATACGCAACATAGGCGCCATAGGTTCGTCCGGAATGAAAGCCACCGACCGCATGATCCTGGATATCATGCTGTGCAAGTAGTCAGGCCGCCTGCTTTGCAAGTATCATAAAAAACAACTAAATTTGTAAGCTAAAACTAAACAAATATGGGAGCATTTCACGCATACGACATCCGCGGAATCTATAATGTAGATTTCGACAAAGACGTAGCCTACAAGGTTGGCTATTTCCTTCCCGAACTGCTTGGCGCAGACACTGTCCTTGTGGGACGCGACTGCCGCACCTCTTCGGACGAGATACATGACTATCTTGTCAAGGGCATCACCGATGCCGGCGCCGACGTGCACGACATCGGCCTCAGCAGTACGCCCCTCGTGTATTTCGGCACTGCCAATTACGGATATAAGGCTTCCGTACAGATTACCGCCTCTCACAACCCTGCAGAATACAACGGCATGAAGGTCTCCCGCGAGAATGCCCTTCCCGTCGGTCTCGACACCGGACTGGGGCAGATAAAGCAGTGGATAGACGAAGGCCGCCCCACGCCGCCTGCCGCCCGCAAAGGCAAGGTCGAGAAGAAAGACATCTACGACGATTACATCAAGTTCCTCTCTGGCTACAAACCCGACCTGAGCAACCTCAATATCGCCATCGACTGCTCCAACGGCATGAGCTGCCTGTTCGTCAAGCAGATTTACGGCGATGCACCTTCCTATATCTTCGACACCATCGACGGCCGTTTCCCCAACCATGAGCCCAATCCTCTCATTCCCAAGAATGTAGAGCCCCTCAAGCAGCTCGTCCGCGAGAAGAAGGCCGACGTCGGCGTCATCTATGACGGCGACGCCGACCGCGTCATGTTCGTGGACGACAAGGCACGCTTCGTGGCCCCCGACCTGGTCATCGGCCTCATGGCCTATTATTTCTGCGACGAGAGAGGGGAGAAGAATCCCCGCGTGCTCCAGGAGATACGTTCTTCCAAAGCGGTAGGCGAGTGGCTTTCCAAGTACGGCGCCGAGCTTCATACCTGGAGGGTCGGACGTGCGTTCGCAGCTCCCAAGCTCCGCGAAATCGACGGTCTGTGGGGAGGCGAACTTGCCGGACACTATTATTTCAAGGATTTCTTCTATTCCGACAGCGGTATGCTGGCGTCCATCATAGTGCTCCGCATCGTCTCCGCCCTCAAGAAGAAAGGCCTCAGCCTGAGCGGCGAAATCGACAAGATAACCCGTTATCGCAATTCCGGCGAAATCAATTTCCGCGTAGAGGACAAGAAGGGCGCCATGGATGCCGTGCGCGACCACTTCCTCAGCAGCGAGAAGGCCGAGGCGTTCATGGACTTCGACGGCTATCGTGCCGAGTTCCCCCTCTGGTGGTTCAACATCCGTCCTTCCAACACCGAACCCTACCTCCGCTTCATCTGCGAAGCGGTCGATGACGCTACCCTGCAGCAGAAGATAAAGGAGGCGCAGGAGATAATCGAAACCCGTTTCGGAGGGGTGAGGGCCTGATGAAGAGGCTCCTTGTCACCCTGGCCCTTCTGGCTTCCGCCGTTTCACTGGGAGCGCAGACCGACACCCTCCGCCGCGATGCGCTGACGGAGGAGATGGTGCTCGAACTCACCGAACCTGATTCCCTCGACCGCCCCGACGACATCTCTTCTTTCATCTCCATGTTCGCCAAGGGTGATGGTGCCCCCGTCGATACCCTCGACGTCGGCGACAGCCGCTACCTTATCGTACTCAAGGACGACAATACCTGGTCTATCATCAAGAACACCGAAGCACTCGAAGACGACGACGTTTTTGCCCGCAACTGGAACACCCGCGTGGTCAATCCGTACAGGGACCCCCTGGACAGCATACCCTACCGTGTAACCATCTGCCTGGTCGATTCCATCAGCCGTTTCGCCTGCCCCTACAAGCGTGAGGTCTTCTCCAGATTCGGCATCCGGCACGGCCGGCGGCATACCGGCGTGGACCTTCCTTACCCGCATGGCACCCCTGTGGTGTGCGCTTTCGACGGAAGGGTGCGTCTTGCCGAGCGTCACAAGGGCTACGGCAACCTCATCATCGTCCGCCACGAAAACGGCCTGGAGACCTTCTACGCCCATCTTTCCAAGATTGAGGTCAATGTCGGCGACTGGGTGCATGCAGGCGACAGGATAGGCCTCGGAGGCTCCACCGGACGCTCTTCGGGCCCGCATCTGCATTTCGAGACCCGCTACAAGGGCAATGCCTTCGATCCCCAGTGGATAATCGATTTCGAGAATGGAGTGCTGCGCAAGAACGCGTTCGTGCTGCGCCGCAGCTACCTGTCTGCATACAGCAAATACGTCCCCGAGACCATCGACGACGAGGAAGAGCAGTACATGAGCGAGGAACAGATCAAAGCCGAGGAAGAGCGTATTGCCAAGGAGCGTGCCGCCATGAAGTACCATACCATCAAGTCCGGCGACACCCTTTCCGGCATCGCCCACAAGTATGGCACCACGGTATCCAGGATCTGCAGTCTCAACCAGAATCTCCGGCCCACGACCATCCTCAGCCTTGGCCGCAAGATACGTGTAAAATAAGAAGCTGTTTTTAAATGGCAAAACGCCTCTACATAGAGACCTATGGCTGCCAGATGAACGTAGCCGATACCGAGGTCGTGTTTTCGATCCTCGGCGCCCACGGCTACGAACGTACGGACGATCTGTCCCAGGCCGACGTCATACTGGTCAATACCTGCTCGGTACGCGACAACGCCGAACAGCGCATCCACGGCCGGCTCGAACAGTTCAACGTGCAGCGCAGGCAGCGTCCAGGAGTGCTGGTGGGCGTGCTCGGATGTATGGCCGAAAGGCTCAAGGAGAGCCTGCTGGAATCGGGCAAGGTTGACCTGGTCGCAGGCCCCGACGCTTACCGTTCCCTGCCTCTGATGCTTCAGAATGCAGCCCCGGGCAAGCCGCAGATCAACGTCCTGCTGTCCCGTGAAGAGACCTACGGCGACATTGTCCCCGTGCGTCTCGACAAGGGGGGCGTGTCCGCGTTCATCTCCATCATGCGCGGCTGCAACAACGTATGCTCCTACTGCGTGGTCCCGTTTACCCGCGGGGCCGAGCGGAGCCGGGATTATCACACGATAGTCCGCGAGGCCTGCGACTGTGCCTCAAAGGGTTACAAGGAGCTTACGCTTCTGGGGCAGAACGTGGATTCGTATAACTATGCCGATTGCAATTTCGCCGGTCTCCTTCGCATGGTCGCCGAATCCTGCCCCGGGATGCGCATACGCTTCTCCACCTCAAATCCGCAGGACATTTCCGACGAAGTGCTGCAGACCATGGCGTCCCACGACAACATCTGTCACCATATACATCTTCCGGTCCAGTCCGGTTCCAACCGCATCCTGGAGAAGATGCGACGCCGCTATACCCGGGAGTGGTATCTGGAGCGGGTCGCGGCGATAAGGAGATATATGCCCGACTGCGCCATATCGACCGACGTCATAGCCGGATTCTGCTCCGAAACGGAGGAGGATCACCAGGAAACCCTTTCGCTCTTCGAACAGGTGCGCTTCGACGCCGCTTTCATGTTCTACTATTCCGAACGGCCCGGCACCCTTGCAGCCCGCAAATATCCCGACGACGTGCCCCAGGACGTCAAAACCCGCCGTCTGGAAGAGATAATCGCCCTTCAGAACCGCCTTTCGCTCCAGAGCAACGAAGCCGACGTGGGCAAAGTGCTGACCGTGCTGGTGGAGGGCCCTTCAAAGCGCAATCCTCTGCAGCTGTGCGGGCGCGCCGGCAACAACAAGATGTGCGTCTGGGACGACACGACCCACAAGGCCGGAGACTTCGTAGATGTGGAAGTGACCGGCTGTACGCAGGCTACGCTTTTCTGCAAGCTTTCTATTTAATTTTGGAGTTGTAGCGGGTGGCTACCTTGCCGTGCGAGATGTTGACAAGCTTCTTGGAGATCATCTTGCGCCGTATGGGAGCCACGAGGTCGGTGAACAGTACGCCGTCCAGATGGGACATCTCGTGCTGAATCATCCTGCATGCAAACTTGTCGAAGACCTCTTCCCGGGTTTCGAAATTCTCGTCCACGTAGCGTACCTTCATGCTGGCTGGCCTGCGCACTGCGCAGTAAACGCCGGGGATGCTCAGGCATCCTTCGTCGTATTCGCACTGCACTTCGCTTTCTTCCAGGACTTCGGGGTTTATCATAGCCCGTTTGAACCCCTTCAGGTAGGGATAGACGTCCTGCATTTCGTCGCCGTCAACTATTAGGACGCGCAGGCTCACGCCTATCTGCGGGGCTGCAAGGCCGCAGCCTTCCGAGCGTGCGAGGGTGTCACGAAGATCGGCAATAAGGGTCGTGAGCTCTTCTTTCTTGCTGATGTCTGCCGGGGCTGCCTTCTGGCGTAGCACCTCGGAACCGTATAGGTAGATTGGCTGTATCATTTCTTGTCCAGGTAGCTTTGGAGTATGATTGCGGCGCTTATCTTGTCCACGCTCGACTTGTTGCGGCGCTCGCTCTTCTTCATGCCTCCGTCTATCATGGCCCTGTGTGCAAGCACCGAGGTAAAGCGTTCGTCTTCCAGGGCGACCGGAACGTCGGGGAAGGCTTTCCGCAGCTGCGGGATGAATTTGTCCACGTCGGCGGCCGCTTCTGCATGACGGCCGTCGAGGTTGAGGGGATAACCGAGAACGAACTTTACAATCGTTTCCTGCAGGGCGTATTTTTGAAGATAATCTATTATCTTTGCAGTTGGCACAGTCTCGAGCGGAGATGCGAACACGCCCAGGGGATCGCTCTGTGCAAGTCCTACCCTGGCGCTGCCGTAATCTATTCCGATGATTCTGTCCACAAGCCGCAAATTTAGCAATTATTATGGGGAAAAACAATCTCAACAGGGTGTACCGCCTGAGCATAATAGAAGACGAAACCCATCGAAGGATACGCTCGCTGCGCTTTACCCGCCTTGGTTTCGCCCTCGCCGCTCTCACTTCATTGGTAGTAATAGTAGGCGGGCTTTACGCCCTCATCGCCCTCACCCCGCTGAGGACCACCATCCCGGGCTATCCCGACGCCCACTTCCGCAGGGAGGCGGTCGCGAACGCCATAAAAATCGATTCCCTCGAAAGCGCCATCACCCGCTGGAAACTGTACTCGGAGAATCTGTCCAGAGTCCTTGCGGGCGATACTACCATAAACCTTGACAGCCTCCTGCAGATGCGTCAGGCTCCAGATTCCCTCAGCCGATGAATAAACGTCGCATAGCAATACTGGGGTCAACCGGTTCCATAGGAACCCAGACCCTCGACGTCGTACGCCGTCACCGCGATCTTTTCGAGGTGGAAATGATTTCCGCCGGCAGCAACGCTGAGCTGCTTGCCGCACAGGCCCGCGAATTCGACGTCAACAACGTGGTTATCTGCAATGAAGCACGATACGAACAGCTGTGCAAGGCGCTGGAAGACACCCCCTCGAAAGTGTGGACCGGGGCCGACAGCCTCTGCTCGCTCGTAAAAGGAGACGAGGTCGATATAGTCGTCGGAGCCATGGTCGGCTTCAGCGGCCTGCGCCCTACACTTGCGGCGCTCGAGGCGGGAAAGATAGTCGCCCTTGCCAACAAGGAGACGCTCGTCGCCGCCGGAGGCATTGTGACCCGTACCATGAGGGAGCACGGAGCCGTCATACTGCCGGTCGATTCGGAGCATTCCGCCATCTTCCAATGTCTTCTGGGTGCTCAGGGCAACACCATAGAAAAGATTCATCTCACGGCGTCCGGAGGGCCTTTCCGGACCTGGGACCGCACCAGGATAGCCGGGGCTACGGCCGCCGACGCACTCAGGCATCCCAACTGGAACATGGGCGCGAAGGTGACGATTGACTCCGCCACTTTGATGAACAAAGGCTTCGAGCTCATCGAGGCATGCTGGCTGTTCGACGTTACCCCGTCCGACGTCAACATAGTCATTCACCCCGAATCCATCATACATTCCATGGTTGAGTTTGCCGACGGAGCAGTTATTGCCCAGCTGGGATGGCCCGACATGCGCGAGCCCATAGGCCTTGCCCTGTCTTTCCCCGCACGCATCGACGTTGGCAACCGCAGGCTGGATTTCGCCACCCTCGGTTCGCTGCATTTCGAGGCTCCCGACCTCGACCGTTTCCCCAATCTGCGTCTTGCCTGCGAGGCCATGGAGAGGGGAGGCAACGCCCCCTGCGCCCTCAATGCCGCCAACGAAGTCACGGTCGCCGCATACCTTCGGGGTCAGATAGGTTTTTACGACATATCGCGCATCAACGCCAAGTGCCTTGCTGGCGTGAATTTTGTTGCAAATCCTACTCTGGACGACATCTTTGCGACAAACGCCGAGGTCGCCGCGATAGCAGATGGTTGTATTAGTTAAGGCACTTCAAGTTTTGCTTGCCCTGTCCCTGCTCATCATTATCCATGAGCTGGGGCATTTCTTGTGGGCGCGCATCTTCGGAATAAGGGTCGATAAGTTCTACCTTTTCTTCGACGTCAGGGGCAAGGCCATAGCCCGGTGGCACTGGGGCGAAACCGAATTCGGAATAGGCTGGATACCCTTCGGCGGCTACTGCAAGATAGCCGGCATGATAGACGAATCCATGGACATGGAGCAGATGAAAAAGGCTCCGCAACCTTGGGAATTCCGCTCCAAACCGGCCTGGCAGAGGCTTTTCGTTATGGCGGGAGGTGTGCTCAACAATTTCCTCTTCGCGGTCCTGGTGTACTGCCTGGTCGCGGGAATATGGGGCGAGGCCTACATCTCCAACTCCGACGCCCGCATAGCTCCCAACGAACTTGCCCGCGAGATGGGCTTCCGCCTTGGCGACCATATCATCAGCTTCGACGATTACGAGCCCTACGACTTCGGGATGCTGCAGGCCGACCTGGCCCGTCGCGGAGTGCGTACGGCAACCGTCCTGCGCGGGACCGACACCCTGCAGATCTATATAGACCAGGCGTATATCGGAGACGTTCTCAACAGTCCCATGATGTTCGACCTGGCGCTTCCGTTCATTATCGATTCGGTACGCTTCGACAGTCCCAACGCCTCCTGCGGCATAGTCTGCGGCGACCGCATCACCGCCTTCGACGGTACTCCGGTAGGATATATACAGGATGCGCGCGAGGTGCTTTCATCGCTCCGTTCGCAGAGTGCTGTGGCCACTGTCGAACGGGACGGCAGTACCTTCGAGGTCCCCGTACAGGTGGATTCCATCGGCCAGATAGGCGTTTATCTCCGCTCTCCGAAGGTTGAGCGCATACACTATTCTTTCCTGGAGTCCATCCCGGCAGGCATGCGTCTTACCGCTGAGAGCATGAGCGGATATATCAAAGACCTCGGGCTGCTTCTCAAGCCGTCCACAGGGGCCTACAAGTCGGTAGGCAGTTTTATTGCCATCGGCCAGGTGTTCCCTGAGGTCTGGGACTGGTACCGGTTCCTCAATATCCTGGCCCTGCTGTCGGTGATGCTCGGAATCATGAACCTGCTGCCCATACCGGCGCTTGACGGAGGCCACATCGTGATAACCCTTTACGAAATGGTCACACGCCGTAAACCCAGCGACCGCTTCCTTGCCGTCGTACAGATGATAGGAATGGTGCTGCTGCTGGGCCTCATGGTGCTGGCATTCGGTAACGACATAGCGAGACTTATACATTAAACGGCTATATATGAAGAAGATAGTATTGCTTTTTGCTGCTCTCCTCTCCCTTGCCGGCTGCAAGAGCTCCAAGGCTCTTCTGCCCAATGTAAGCGGCAAGGCGGGCGAAGTGATAGTAGTGATAGAAAAGAACGATTGGGAGGGCCCTCTCGGGAACGATGTGCGCGCGCTGCTTGCCAGCGACTGCCCCTGGCTGCCCCAGAAGGAGCCTCTTTACACGCTTGTGAACGTGCCGCCGGGAGGCTTCGGCGACCTTTTCAAGATTCATCGCAACATCGTGTTCTTCTCCATCAATCCGCAGGTTGACAGCACCGGCGTAACTTATCGCCGCGACGTATGGGCCGCCCCTCAGTGCATAGCCCAGATCAGTGCTCACAGTGCTTCGCAGGCTTCGGAAATCCTTGCCGGCGAGGGCTCCAAGATAGTGAGTTTCATAGAGCAGGCCGAGCGCGACAGGGTGATTCGCAACTCCATACGCTACGAAGAACGTCCCATCGCAGAGAAGGTCCGCGAGGTGTTCGGCGGCTCTCCCTATTTCCCCATGGGTTATAAGCTCAAGAAGCTCACGAACGATTTTGCATGGGTGGCAGACGAAAAACAGTACACCATCCAGGGAATCCTGCTTTACAAGTATCCTGCAAGCGGAGCTGCCGACGAGCTTACGCTTGACAAGATTATCTACAGACGCAACGAGTTCCTGCGTGCAAACGTGCCGGGTATGTTCGACAACACCTGGATGACCACCGGGGACTATATGCCCCCGCAGCTGGAGTTCATACGCTACCGCGGACGCGAATTCGCACAGGTGCGCGGCCTCTGGGAGGTCGAGAACGACTACATGGGCGGGCCGTTTACGTCACACTCATTCTATTCTCCTGACGGAAAGTATGTAATTGCAGCGGAGGCTTTTGTCTACGCTCCCAAGTACGATAAACGGCAGTATCTGCGCCAGGTGGAGTCTATTCTCTATTCCTGGGATTGGAATGCCGAGTAGGCAGGGGACGGTCAGGCTGACCGGCACTCTGGGGCTTTGCAGGCAATAGTGCCGACAAGGCCGGTGCCAGGCGCTCACTTTCCGGAATCTTGATTTCGTGGTGCATGCCATGGCGGTCGTGCACGCGGGTCTTGAGCGCTATCCCGAGTTTTTCGAATACGATGAGCCCGTCGTGATTGAAGCTGACGGAAGGGGCCTGCCCGAGTGTGCGCAGGAACCTGCCGTCTTCTTCGTACATGTTGACGAGTATCTTGAACTTGCGCCCGCTGCCGTAAACGTCGTCAACGGTCAGGTCGCTTGAGAAGCCGTCGGCGGCTTCCAGGTCGAGCGCAACGGTGCGGCCGTTATTGGGGCCCCAGAAGATTTCCTCGTCGCCGGACATATAAAAGGAAGGATTGTCAATGCGGTCCTCGAAGTGGCATACGAGCCTGTCGGACAGCTCGATGCGGTATTCGTCGGAGAATCTGCGTACCTCGCAGCTCACTACTTCGCCTATGTGCCAGGAACGCTGGAAAAGCGGAGAATGAGAGATTTCCCTGATTATCCGGGCATCTTCGCGGTCCCTGGGAGCGGGGTGGGGAAGATAGGAGGTGACTCCGGTGTTCTCGGCTTCTATGATTTCGGTTTCGCGTTTGGAACGGTAGCCGGGATCCTGCATCCTTTTGAGGTCTGCGGTGCCCAGACAAAGGCCGGACACTACGTTGGAGTTGTCGATGGGATAGTAGTCTATAAGGTCTATCGCAGCGTCGCGCATGCGTGCGGGATGGTTGACGTTTTCGAAAATTATCCATTTTTCCCTGCCTTCGCAGTTGTAGATCCAGCCTCCCTGGAAGGCACCCTCAAGCCATCCGTAGTCGGAGGCTATGGCGCAGTAAGTGCCGTCGGCCTCGTAGAGTATCGCCCTGAGTGTGTACAGTTTGCCGTTGTAGGGATGCTCCATGCAACCGGGCAGCTCTGTCCTGGCCTCCTCCGGCTCCAGCCTGATGAAACGGCCCGTCCTCATGTCTACGCGCAGGGGCGACAGCCAGGCGGTCCTTCCCGTGGTGGATCGTCCTGACTCGGCTGTAGCTATGCTGTTGGCGTAAATCTTCCTGCCTATGCAGGCGCAGCGCCATGCGGCGGCGCGTACGTCGTCTCCGAAAGTGTCGTATGGCTTGACCGCGCCTGGACTGCGTAGAATGTCCGTCTTATCGAGGCGCGAATCGTAAGTGACTATGCTGAAGTCTTTTGTGAGAACCTCGCGCTGCCCGGAACGCTCGCTTATAGCCAGGTGTTCGAAGGGGAGCAGCACAGCTCCGGTGTTGTCTATCAGGCCCACGAGGCCAGTGTCTGAGGAGCGGGCGATGCCTATGCCTCCCCGGAAAGAGGGGGAGGAGCTGAATACGGGAGCGAATATCTCATCGCCCTCGAGGCTGTAAACTCCCCAGAGACCTTCGCCCGAAGGGGTGTCGTGGCGGGCGCAGATAAGGTTCTCGCTCCGGTTGACGGAAACCGAGAGAAACTCGGGCGGCAGGACGATCTGCCCCTCTGAGTTAGCGAGGCCGTAGCGTTTGGTGCGTCCGTCCTTGACCATGAGTTCGCAAAGCCCCAGCTTGTCGAATTTGCCTATGCTGTTGTATTCCGGACGGAGTATCCAGGCGCCGGTGGCGTCCACAAGGCCTTCCAGCCCCTGTACTTCCACTATTGCGCGGCCGTCGATGAAACGCCGTGCCTTGTCGAAAGCGGGTTCGATTACCCAGTTTTTGCTTTTGTCCTGGTAGCCGAACTTTTTTGTGGATTTGTCCTTGACGGGTTTGAGGTCCTGGGCCTGCAGGGTAGCGGCGAGACAGACGGCAATGCTTACAGCCAGAATTCTGAAGAGTTTCATATTATCGCTATTACACAATTCTGCGCCTAAGATATAAAAAAAAGACCGACCCTCAAAGGCCGGCCCTGTATTTTACTGCTCCTCAAGGAGACGCAGGTGCTGTACGTAAATCGCTTTCTGCTTTGCGATACGCTTCTTGACGGAAGGCTTCTCGAAATTCTTGCGGGAGCGCATCTCGCGGACTGCACCCGTTTTCTCGAATTTGCGCTTGAATTTTTTAAGAGCGCGCTCGATATTTTCGCCTTCTTTTACCTGTACGATGATCATTCCTTTATCACCCCCTTTTCTTTTTAGGACCGCAAAGATAGAACTTTTTTTTGATTATCCATTAGTTTTATATAAAAATAGTTTTGGCATAGGGGAATAAGATACTGATTTCTGCTGACCGTCTGCGCCCATGCAGCCGTGAAACAGTATCTTATTCCCCTATGCTTAAAAGGTATCCGAGACTTTCGGGACCCTCGTTGAAGAGGAGATCCATGATGGAAAGGCCGTCGGTAAAGCCCCATTTGTCGCGGAAAACCTGCCAGTACGGCCGGCATCTGTGCAGCCCGGGACGTTTGGGCGAAAGGGCCTCCCGCATATCCTGCTCCCAGTCGGGGTACCATTCGTCCGTAGGGATGATGGCGGGGGCGATGCCGATTTTGGCGCAGAAGAATTCGATGATGTCTTTGTTGAGGTCCCACAGAAGCGCCCTTTTGCGGTCAAGGATGCCGAAAAGCTCGTCCCTGTAATACTCAAAGAAGGGTGAACTGTAGTATGCGGTGTCTATTGCGTACTGAGTATGGCGCATCCAGGGGGTGCTCCAATCTACACGAATGTCGGTGATGAGCTTCGAGCCGCCGTGCACTACCGGGACGCGGAGGTCCATCGGGCCTGCCTCGGTGAGTATGCGGCAGCGGTTGCGCCAGGTCTGCTTGCGGTAGCTCTCGCAGGCTTCCATGTACACGGTGGAATTCTCCGCCAGCAAGGCGAAGTAATCCACGGGCGGAAAGTATGCGGTGGTGAGTATCACTCCACGTCCTTCGCTCCGGCTTCCCCTGCACGCACGATGCCTCTCTTGGAAGAACGGATGAAATTGAGGATGTTGTCGCGGACCTCAGACTGCGGGAAGCCTTCCTCGATGCGCGAAAGCGAATCGGAAATGTTGTATCCCTGATGGTAGATGAGGTCGTAGATGTCTTTGATGGTGCGTATGCTTTCCGAGTCGAAACCGCGGCGCCGCAGTCCGACGAGGTTGATGCCGGCGAAGCAGATTGGCACGCGTCCGCAGATGGAATAGGGAGGTATGTCCTTGTTTACGCCGGTGCCGCCGCCGACCATGGCGTGGGTGCCGATTTTCGAGAACTGATGTACCTTTGTGCCGCCGCCGATGATTGCCCAGTCGTCAACATCGGTTTCGCCGGCAAGTCCGACGTAGCTCACCAGAATGCAGTGCTCTCCTACCTTGCAGTCGTGTGCGACATGCACGTAAGACATTATGAGCGAGTCGCTTCCTATGATCGTCACGCCTTTGCCGCTGGCCGCCGTACCGCGGTTGATGGTGGCACATTCGCGTATGTTCACGCGGTCGCCTATGCGGACCGAAGTGATCTCCCCCTCGAACTTGAGGTCCTGGGGGACGGCGCCGACTACGGCACCGGGGAAGACATTGCAGTCGCGTCCCATGGTGACGTATGGGAAGATGGTGGCGTGCGGAAGTATATGGCATCCGGGACCGATGGTCACGTTGTCGTCGATGTATGCATAGGGGCCGACTTCGACGTCGGGGGCGAGGACGGCTCCGGGATGGACTGTTGCGAGAGGATGGATGTTTGCCATGGTCAAAGCTGTTTGAAAAGTTCTTTTGCGGCCGCCGTATTGATGGCGTGGCCGGGTTTGAAAGCGGTGATGCGGGCCCTCGGGAAGCCGCCGCATAAGCGAATATCGCCAAGCAGGTCGAGCATCTTGTGGCGGGCGCACTCATCGGGGAAATGCAGCTCCAGGTTGCTCAGGTATCCCTGTTCCGTAACATGGAGGCTGGGTTTGCCGAGCTTGCGCGCCATTGCGTCGAGGCGTCGCTGCGATACCGGGCGCTCCACCGCGATGATGGCGTTGTCCACGTCGCCTCCCTTGGCGAGGCCGAGAGCGAGCTGCGGCCAGATTTCGTGGAGAAAGCAGAAAGTCCGGCAAGGAGCGATCTGGCTCGAGAAATCGGTGTTCTCGTCGAAGCGTACGGTCTGTACTCCGATGACCCGGGAGGCGTAATCGACCGTAAGCTCTATGCTGGGCTGCTCGCAGGGCTCTATGCGTACCCATGAGCCGCTGCGCGCGTCTTTTACCAAGATTTCTTTTTTGGGGACGATCCACTTCCGGGGGGCGTCCTGGGTCTGGATGCCGATCTCCTTGAAAGACTTTACGTACGGGGCGGCGCTTCCGTCCAGTATGGGAAGCTCGTCGCAGGCGAGAGTCACCACGGCGTTGTCGATGCCCAGGCCGGTGAGGGCGGCGAGCAGGTGCTCCACCGTCCTTGCCTTGGCGCGCCCGTTGCACAGAGTCGTGCTCCGGCGGGTTTCCGAAAGGAAGTCCGAGCGTGCGGGAATGTCGACCTTGCGGTCGGTACGCCTGAATACGATGCCCGTGTCCGGCGCTGCAGGATGGACTGTGATTTGCGAAAATTTCCCCGTATGGAGGCCTTTTCCCTCAAATTGGCAAGCACCGAGGAGAGTTTTCTGTAAATCCATTATAAGAAGGAGAATTTTATGATGAGCCAGGCCATGATGCCGCTCACGCACAATTTGAGCCCGGTGCCGAGTATGAAACCCAGGAACGCTCCGGCACCGGCCTTGAAGGCCGACCAGACACCCTTGTCGGTGACCATCAGCTCGCCAAGGAACGCTCCGAGGAGCGAACCGGTGACTATGCCTACGGGAGGGATTATCATTCCTGCGAAAAGTCCTATGATTGCACCGGTGGATGCAGCCTTGTGGCCTCCGGCAACGCGGGTTATCTGAGCGGGGATGACGTAGTCGAGCACTGAAACGAGAACAGTAACGCCCAGCCATACCAGCAGGCAGGTGAGCGACATGGGGTCGGGACGCTCGCCGACCCTGTCGGCAAAATACACGAGAAGCATTCCAACCCAGCTCAGGGGAGGACCCGGAATGCCGGGGACAACGCTTCCTATAATGCCGAGCACCGCAAATATGATTGCGAAAACAATCAAAACTGTCATGCCGCGAAATTACAAATTATATTTGATAATTAAAAAATAATTCCTACCTTTGCAGTCCTTATCGGATAGAGTTATGTGATAAGGCGAGTCGGTGGGTTCGTATAACGGCTAGTACTCAGGATTTTCATTCCTGCAATAGGAGTTCGATTCTCCTACCCACTACCAAATATTAAAAAAACAAACAATGGCAAATACAGCTTCAGCAAAGAAGGCCGATCGCCAGAGCGAGAGGCACCGCTTGCATAATAGATATTATGCTCGCACCACAAGAAACGCAATCCGCGATATCCGCAACACCACAGACAAGACAGAGGCAGAGAAGAACGCTCCCAAGGTCTTCGCGATGATCGACAAACTTGCAAAGATCGGAGTCATCCACAAGAACAAGGCTTCCAACCTCAAGAGCGGAATCCAGGTTTACATCAACAAGCTTTAAGAATCCTCAGACGCGTAACTCACGCGTCTTTTTCTTCGGGATGTAGCGCAGTTGGCTAGCGCACCACGTTCGGGACGTGGGGGTCGTCTGTTCGAGTCAGATCATCCCGACAAATAAATAAAAAAAATAAAGGCGGCTCAGTTGAGTCGCCTTTATCATATCTTGCTTAAGAAATTATTTCTTGAGTTTGCCAAGACGTGCGGTAACCTTGACCTCGGTCTGGGTGAAGATGCCCTGGACACCGGTGGTCTTGACCACGGTCTGAGGATACATTACGAAGTCGTAGCCGGGGTTCTTGTCGAGGAGGTCGTAGATGGCATACTGCTCGTCAGCGTTGAGGACGAGGCCGATGATGGAAGCGTTGCTCTCAACGAAACCAGCGGTGGTGTTGAAGAGACGTGCCCAGTCGATACCAAGTACACGGGTAACGGTAGCCTCACCTGTTACAGGAGCGGAGAGGATGAAGTCGTTGCCGGTGAGCTCGAAGTGGACCTTGGGCTCCTGCATGCTCTTAAGGGTAGCGGAGCAACCGGTTACAGTCAGTGCAAGGACTGCAAGAAGTGCAATAAAGAATGACTTTTTCATAAGAATTTGGATAATTAATTGCACAAATATAATGTTTTTTTATTTATACGGTGCATTTTGTTGTCAAAACTTGCCGCAAACGCCTATTTTAATGCCCTCATTGCATTGAGAACTGCCAGAACCGTCACTCCGACATCTGCAAATACCGCCATCCACATGCTGGCAAGGCCAAGCGCTGCCAATATGAGCACAAGCAGTTTGATGCCTATGGCCAACCAGGTGTTCTCCGCTGCGATCCTGAGCGTACGGCGCGCTATGTCCATCGCCGTCGCAATCTTTCCGGGGTCGTCGTCCATCAGCACCACGTCGGCGGCTTCGATGGCGGCGTCGGACCCCATCGCTCCCATTGCGATTCCGACGTCGGCACGGGCGAGGACGGGGGCGTCGTTGATACCGTCTCCGGCAAATGCCAGCAGCCTGCCGCCGCTGCGCCTTTCGAGGAGTTCCTCCATACGGGCCACTTTGCCGTCCGGCAGCAGACCGGCATGCCACTCGTCGAGTCCGAGCTCCTGCGCAACCGACTCTGCGACATCTTTCCTGTCACCCGTCAGCATCACGGTACCGACTCCTTTTTGCTTGAGCTTTGCGATTGCAGGAGCCGATTCGGGTTTTACGACGTCGGAGACTACTATATGACCGGCATAAGTGCCGTCGATGCTTACATGGACGATGGTGCCGGAATGGCTGCAGGGCTTCCACCTGGCCCCTTCATCATCCATCATCGCGCTGTTGCCTACACAGATGCGCCTGCCGTTTACGGTGGCCGTCACTCCCTTGCCGGCGGTCTCGCGTATGTCTTCTACCGAGCAGTCGTCGTCTTCGCCGGGATATGCGGCCTTGAGCGACGCGGCAATCGGATGAAGCGAGTGGCGCTCCACGTGTGCCGCGAGGTGCAGGAGTTCGTTTGAGTCGATAAGTTCGGGATGCACCGCCGTGACCTCGAAGACGCCGCGGGTAAGCGTTCCGGTTTTGTCGAAAACGACCGTTCCTACCTTTGACATGGCCTCCAGGTAGTTGGAACCCTTGAATAGTATGCCTCTGCGGGATGCACCCCCTATGCCTCCGAAGAAGCTCAGGGGGACCGAAATCACAAGGGCGCAGGGGCACGATACGACGAGGAACAGAAGCGCCCGGTACAGCCATGTGGCGAATGGAGCGCCGAACAGGGTGGGGACTACGGCCAGCAGCACTGCCGCGCCGACCACCACCGGAGTATATATGCGTGCGAAGCGGGTGATGAAATGCTCGCTGCGGGATTTGTTGCCTGCGGCGTGCTCTACAAGTTCCAGGATGCGGCTGGCCGTAGATTCGCCGAAGGGTTTGGTGACGCGTATCTGCAGCGGGCTCGACAGGTTGATGCAGCCGCTGAAGACTTCGTCGCCGGCGGCGGCTGCGCGGGGCAGGCTTTCGCCCGTAAGCGCCTTGGTGTCAAGAGTCGAACTCCCCGTCAGCACGATGCCGTCGAGGGGGATTTTCTCGCCCGGCTTTACCAGGATGATGTCTCCCGGCTTCACCGTGGCGGGATCGACGCTGACCGTGCTTTCTCCCTTGACCAGATTTGCGCTGTCGGGACGGAGATCTACAAGATGCTGAATGCTTCGCCGGCTGTTGCCTTCGGCGATGCCCTCGAATAGTTCTCCAACCTGGAAAAACAGCATTACGAAGACCGCCTCCGCGAACTGAGGCTCGGCACCCGGCAGGAAGCCGATCGTAAGTGCACCTATGGTCGCTATGCTCATGAGAAAATTCTCGTCGAGGGCGTCGCCGTGGGCGAGACCCTCTGCCGCTTCCTTCAGGGTGTCAAGTCCTGCGGCGAGGTAGGGGACAAGGAAAATGAGCAGCTGCGCCCATATCGGCAGGGCTATGCTGCGGGTGACTATGATGGCTGCGACGAGAAGGAGCGCCGAAACAGCTATCCTGATGACGGACTCCTTTACTCCGCCTTCTTCGTGTTCGTGGTGATGTTCGTGTTCCATGTCTTTGCGTTTTTTACTGCTGCAAAGATATGGAGAAGTGAGTGCAACCGGGTTGCAAAGTCAGCGGCAGTCGGGGCAGATGCCTTTTATCAGATAGTTTGCGGTCCTCGCTTCCCAGTCCCGGGGCAGCGAAACCGCAGGTACGGGGATGTCGTGCAGGCAGAAGGTCTTTCCGCACTGCTCGCAGTAGAAGTGAACGTGTACGTCGCTGTCGGAATGTTCGTGCTCGCTCATGCAGAGCTCATAGCGCACGCTGTCGGAGCCGTCCTCGATGACATGGACCATGTGCGCCTGCCGGAATGCCGACAGGGCCCTGGAAATATTGGATTTGTCGATGGTGCCGGCTGCGGCTTCCAGTTCTCCCATGGACAGCGGGCGCCCTGCCTGGGCCATCGCGGAGGCGATCACCATGCGGTTGGCGGTGGGCCTGACCCCGTGCCGCTCCATCAGTATCAGTATTTCTTTGTTGCTCATAGTCCGCGGCTTATCTTTTGATTTCGGTAAGGACTTCAGATGTTTCCATGCTACCGTCCATAAACATGGTATCGTGCCTTATCATGCCCAGGGAAGCGGCATACCAGGTGAGGGTGATACGTTCCCTGCGGTGCAGCGGAGCCTTTTCCAGCTTATGCTCCTGCACCACTATGCAGTCGAAACTGCCTGCCGGTACGCTGATCCTTTCCTTCCTGAGGACTATGCGTTCGGTGTAGGATATGGTGAGCTTGATTCCTGCCCAGGAGACGACCGCTTTGATGTCGGGCAGGATGTCTGAGGGCGCCATCGTCGCAGGTAGCACCGACGTGCCGCCCGAAGAGGAGAAGTCGAAGGCGGAAAACTTCTGGCGGGCGGCCTCTGCTGCAGCCCGTGACACGTCCACCACGACGCTTCCGTCGCGCCTGACGACGATACTGGACTTCACCGGCTCCTTGACGGGCGATTTGCCGATGGTGGATTTTATCGAGGAGGTTACGTCCACCGTGAAACCTTCCTCGCATGGAGTGACCTCGTCTATGGATTCCGTATGGACCCACCACAGGCGCCCGTTTTCGGGGGCGCGTCTTTCGTATTTGAGCACGGTGCCCTGTTCGGTACAGAAGAAAGCTCCGGCGGGACCTCCCAGGAGGGTTATGAGCAGACTCAGTAAAAGCATGGTTTAGTAATTGATTCTTACGAGGTTAAGCCAATCGTAGAAAAGGCTGTAAGAAATGAGGTAATAGGCAAGCAGGCCGGCGGCGGCAAGCGGCGGCAGCAGGCAGAATCCAAGCACCGCCAACAGGATGAGCATCAGCGGAGTGAGAGCAAAACGCAGCGCCCAGCGTACCGTGTTGCGGAATGCCGGGTCCTTGAGGCGCCTGTGGCAGATGAATTCGGCGATTCCCCATTGGGGTAAAGTGAGCAGGGCGCTTGCAAGGAACAGCGGGGCCGACAGTACTCCAAGAGGGATTTCCCACCATCGGCGGGGCTGCGTGGGGCGAAGCTCCGAAAGCCGGCGCTCGTAGTTGTCGTCGTCCGGAATATAAAGGATGAGCGACTTGATGCGCTCGGATAGTTCTTCTGTAAACGCGTGATATAGATCGGCCTGCGAGAGTTCTGAATGCTTTTCGACGAATTCTCCGGCGTCCAGGGGCTCTCCGTATCTGAGCACGCAGCAGCCCCGGTAATGGAAGAAGTCGGAGTAGTCTATGCCTACGGGGACTATCAGCGTCCGGCGGCCCTCCTCCAGATTCTGCAGGGCTATGCGGACGGCGCCTTTCTGCAGGGGCAGCAGGGAATGTTTTGGCTGATGACGTCCTTCCGGGAAAATGCAGAAAGGAACGTCGTGGGCGAGGGTGTCCAGGATTTTCGGTATGACATCCAGGTTCTTTGCGACCTCGCGCAGACCGTCGCGGCTGCGTGCCAGCGGTACCATCCTGGCGCGCCGCAGCCAAAAGGCTGCCATGGGGTTTGAAAAGATGTCGGCACGGGCGCCGAAGGAGATGGGGCCCTTGACGCTTTGCAGCACCACAAGTGCGTCGAGCAGGGTGTTGGTGTGGTTGGGCGTAACTATCACACCGCCCCGCGGCAAAGCTCCCTCGACCCTCAGGCTGCGGTAGCTGAGCCTCGTACACAGATCGACATAGGCCCGTACGACGGAGTACAGGAGGTCTTTCTCCCAGAGCTTAGGCATCTGCGCTCCGTCTGGTGAGATTGAATATGGTTGCGATGGTCAGGCCGGAAACTATATGCCAGATGCCCCACCATGCCGTTATGACGAGCATGCCTCCGTGGGGAGGGAAATTCGCGAAAATGCTTGTTCCGAGCAACAGCACCAGGCCGAGGCCGGAATTCTGTATGCCTGTCTCTATGGTAAGTGTGCGGCGGTCGCGATAAGGCAGTTTGGCGATGCTGGCTACGCCGAAACCTATGCCCAGGGCCATCAGGTTGTGTATCAGTACGACGACGAAGATGTACTTGATGCACTGGAGGAATGCCTGGATGTTGCCGCTGAACGACAGGACCACCATGGCGATGAAGAAGACGATTGAAATCCACTGGAGGGGCTTCTTGAGGGCGTTTGCCACCTTGGGAAGATATCTGGCCGTAAGTATACCGAGTGTAAGGGGTATCCCGAGCAGTATGAAGATGGTCTTGAAAACGTCCCAGAGAGGTATTGCCAGCATAGGTACATCGCCGGCTATATTGCTTGCGGCATGGAGGTACAGGTTGCCCCACAGCCAGAAATTGAGCGGCGTCATGAGGACTGCTAGAGCGGTGCTGATTGCGGTCAGCGAAACGGAAAGCTCCACGTTGGCTTTCGCAAGCGAAGACATGAAGTTGGAGATGTTGCCTCCCGGGCAGGAGGCCACCAGCACCATGCCGAGGCCCATCATGGGCGATATCCAGTTGCCCATCAGCAGTGCCAGGCCGCAGGTGAATGCAGGCAGCAGTATAAGCTGGCAGCAGGCTCCGAGGATTACTGATTTTGGCTTTTTGAATACTTCGACGAACATGCCCGGCTTAATGCCGAGGGCAACTCCGAACATTACGAACGCCAGGATTATGTTGATGGTGTTCATTCCGCCTGCGTTGAGGTTTACCTCGATTGCATCTATGGCGGCAGCAGTCTGGGAAGTCATACACGTATCAATTTTAAAAAGAGACTGTACAGCAGTCTCTTAGTTGAGGTACCAGGATTCGAACCTGGGCAGACAGAACCAAAATCTGTAGTGCTACCATTACACCATACCTCAATTCCGTCTGCAAAGATAATCATTTTTTGCAATTTGGGACAGGCTGCTTTTTCTCGTTTGCATTGGAATGCTGACAGGATTTATCTATCTTTGAAAGACAAATCCATAAATATTCAATATGTCAAGAATAGCTATTATCACGGGTGCCTCCAGCGGCATGGGCCGCAGGTTTGCGCAAACTGCGGCCATGCACGTGGCGTTCGACGAATTGTGGGTCATCGCCCGAAGGGCAGACCGTCTCGAAGAGCTTTCTCAGGAGCTGGCCGGGCAGACCGTCCGGCAAATTGCCATGGACCTCACTGATGGGGAGTCCCTGGAGAGATTCACACGCACCCTGGCCGCTGAGAATCCCGAGATCGTCTTGCTGGTGAACGCCGCCGGTTTCGGCAAATTCCAAGCGGTCGAAGACGTCCCCCGCAAGACAGCCGACAGCATGCTGGCGCTAAACTGCTCAGCCCTGATGGACATGTGCTACATCTGCCTTCCGTACATGAAGTCCGGCAGCCGGGTGCTCAACATCGCCTCCGTTGCAGCCTTCCAGCCGGTCCCGTACATTACGGAGTACGCCGCCACCAAGGCGTTCGTGCTGAGTTTCAGCCGTGGCCTCTGGAAAGAACTCAGGCCGAAGGGCATTACAGTTACTGCCCTCTGCCCTTACTGGACAAAGACGGAATTCTTTGACGTGGCCAACAACCGGACGGAGAAGGACCGCATCACGTATTTCAACGCGATGTACGATCCTGTGGATGTGGTAAACCGCGGATGGAGAGACCTCCTGAAAGGGCGCGACCTCAGCACTTTCGGCTTCGTCGCCAGGCTGCAGATTCTCCTCGTCAAGATTCTCCCTCACCGCCTTGTGATGAAGGTCTGGTGCGGACAACAGAAAATTGGCGATTGACCGCTATCTTTTCTCCTTGAAAAAGTCGCTGACGAGCGACCCGCAGGCTTCGGCCAGGAGGCCGCTGCCTACCTCAGTTCGCGGATGCAGCAGGGAAGGGGTGAATCGGGAGTATCCGCGCTTGGGGTCGGGGGCTCCATAGACGATGCGGCCTGCCTGGGCCCAGGCGAGAGCTGCAGCGCACATGGGACAAGGTTCTACGGTTACATATAAAGTGCAGTCGTTAAGATACTTGCCGCCTATGGCCTCGGTCGCTGCGGTAAGGGCTATCATTTCTGCATGGGCCGTGGGGTCATGCAGCCGTTCGGTCATGTTGTGCCCGCGGGCGATGACGCGGCCCTTGCATACGACAATGGCTCCTATTGGGACTTCGCCCTCAGATGCGGCGGCCTGCGCTTCCCGCAGGGCTTCTTTCATGAACAGTTCGTCCGTTGACATCGGCGATGGTTTTTATTGCAGCGTAAAAATAATTAAAAATCGGCAAACTGGTGAAGATATTTGAAACTTCTCAAAGTTTTTGCATCTTTGTGTTTCAATATGAAACTTTTCCTGATAGACGGCCACGCGCTGGTTTTCAAAATGTACTACGCCTTTCTGGGACGTCCCATGGTGAATTCCAAGGGCGTAGATACGTCTATTCTGTTCGGATTCACCAAGTACCTGCTGGAACTCATTGACCGCGAGAAGCCCAGCCATATCGCCGTGAGTTTCGACCCTCCCGGGGGGACTTTCCGCAACAAGCTGTACCCCGAGTACAAGGCCAATCGAGGCGAGACCCCGCAGCTGGTCATCGACGCCCTCGAACCCCTCACCGCGATAGTCAAGGCTCTTGATATCCCTGTCCTTATGATTCCCGGATTCGAGGCTGACGACGTAATAGGCTCGATGGCCGTCCGCAGCGCCGGCGAGGGCTTCGACGTATATATGGTCACGCCCGACAAAGACTACGGCCAGCTGGTCGCGCCACACATCTGGCAGTATAAGCCCGGCAAATCGGGTTCTGACAACGAGATCCTGGGAGAAGCCGAAGTCTGTGCCAAATGGGGCATACAGAATACGGCCCAGGTCATTGATATACTTACGATCTGCGGCGACTCCTCCGACAACGTCCCCGGAGTGCAGGGAGTCGGACCTGTAGGTGCTTCCAAGCTCCTCGGCAAGTACGGCACTACCCGGGGCGTTTACGACAACCTGTCCGAACTGACCCCACGCCAGCAGCAGCTTTTCGAGGCTGCCCGCGGCCACATCGCCCTCAGCCGCGAACTCGTGACCATCAAGACCGACATCCCTCTGGACACCACCGCCGACGATATGATTCTCGACCTTCAGTGGACCCCGAAGGTCGAAGAGATTTTCAAACTCTACGAATTCCCGTCGCTCATCCGCCTGGTCCGCAAGATCTCCGACGGCTTGCAGCGGGAGCTGCCCGGGGACGGCGGAACCGTCTGCGCCCAAGCAGCCGTTAGTGGAGAGGAGGGGATTGCTGTACCTGTCCTGCGGAGCTGCGAGCCGTCGGAGATCTCCGGCCCCCGCATTGCAATCCTTCTCGACGGCGACAAACTCTATGTGGCCGACGGCCGGCTCATGGCGACCGGGGCCCCCGAAGAATTCAGATCCATCCTTGAAGATGCGTCGGTAATAAAGGCCGGCATAGCCCTCAAGCCCCAGATCAACGCCTTGGCCCGCAGGGGCATAACCCTCGCCGGCAAGCTTCAGGACATAGAGCTTCTCCATTACCTGCTCAATCCCGAAGCTTCCCACAAACTCCCCGACCTTGCCCGCACCTTCCTCGGAACCGAACTGGAAGAGTCCTCCGCGGAAGCTCAGATGTCCCTTTTCGATGAAGCTCCCGCCGCCGACCGCAGCAAGGAAGCCTCTGTCCTCATACCCCTTGTCGATGCCCTCTTCCAGAGAATGGACGCTACCGACAGCCGCCTGCGCAAGTTGTACGACGAGGTCGAGGAGCCCCTCGAACACGTCCTCGCCCGTATGGAGCAGGCCGGCGTACGCATCGATCCCACTGCACTAAAGTCCTTCGCCGACAGCCTGCGCACCCGTGCAGCCACCCTGGAAGAAGAGATACGCGCCACAGCCGGCGACCCCACTCTCAACATCAACTCACCCAAGCAGATAGGCGAACTCCTTTTCGAAAAGATGCGCCTCGACCCCAAGGCGAAAAAGCCCGCCAAAGGCAATTGGCCCACCGACGAGAAGACGCTCTCGGAACTCTCCGACCGCAGCCCCGTCATCGGCCAGATTCTGGATATCAGGGGGCTCCGCAAGTTGCTCGGGACCTACATCGACCCGCTGCCGTCCTACATCAGCTCCATCGACGGCCGTGTGCACACGACTTTCAATCAGGCACTTACCTCTACCGGGCGTCTGTCCAGTTCCAACCCCAACCTGCAGAACATCCCCATACGCACCGAGGAGGGACGCGAAATCCGCCGTGCCTTCGTGCCCCAGGATCCCGGCAGCGTGATGATGAGCGCCGACTACAGCCAGATAGAGCTCCGCATCATGGCTCATCTGAGCGGCGACGAGCATCTTACCGAGGCTTTCCGCAGCGGCATCGACGTGCACGCGGCGACGGCGGCCAAGATCAACCGCATCCCGGTAGAAGAAGTGACCGCCGACCAGCGGCGCGTCGCCAAGACCGCGAACTTCGGTATCATGTACGGCATCTCGTCATTCGGGCTCAGCCAGAATCTGGGATGCTCCCGAAGCGAGGCTAAACAGCTGATAGAAGACTACTTCGCCACCTTCCCCAGCATCCGCGAATGGATAGACGGCACGCTTGCGGCGGCGCGCGGCAACGGCTACGTCGAGACCCTCTTCGGCCGGCGCCGTTACGTGCCCGACATCACCAGCGGCAACGGCACCGTGCGTGCGTATGCCGAGCGCAATGCCGTCAACGCCCCGATCCAGGGCACCAGCGCCGACATCATCAAGATGGCCATGATAGCCGTCGACCGCCGCCTGCGTGAGCAGGGCCTGCGTTCGCGGATGGTGCTCCAGATTCACGACGAACTGCTTCTGGAAGTACCGAAGGACGAAATCGACGTCGTACGGGACTTGCTCGTATGCGAAATGCAGGGAGTGGCAAAGCTCAGCGTCCCTTTAACTGTAGAATGTAATTATGGCTCAGACTGGCTCCAGGCCCATTGACGAACTCGTGCGCCGTGCCATCATAGGAGACGGCACTGCATTTACGGAACTCTGGGATTCCAATATCGGAGCTCTGCGCTCGTACCTTGGGAAGAACATGAAGCAGCTCGACCATTTCTTCATCGAGGACGTATGCTCCAAGACCTTCGAGAAGGCGTTCCGGCAGATTCGCAGCTACGACCCCACCCTTGGGCGTTTCGACGTATGGCTCAAGAGGATAGCCAGGAATACAGCGTTCGACGTCATAGAACAGGAAGCGCGCCGCCAGAGGAGTTACGTATCCATCGACGAAGACCTGCGCTCCCTGCAGGTGGCCGATTCGCCGGAATCGGAAGACCCTTTGTACGAGGTAATCCGGAGCGAGGCCCGTACGGAGTCCGGCCATATGGTTGACCGTCTGCCGGAGCTGTACCGCAACGTGGCCAGGCTGCGGCTTATCGAAGGCATGCAATATAAAGAAATAGCGGAAGAAACAGGCCTGGAGCTCAATACTGTGCGCACCAGGATACGCCGCGCAAAGATACTTTTAGACAAAATGAAAAACCACGTAATTATGCTTCTTGCGGCCATAGGCATCAGCCTGAGCGCCGCCGCGACCGACATCATTCCAATCCACACCGCCGGCTCTTCCCTCATACTGTCGGCCGAGCAGGGGGGACCTCTGCTGCTGCGTCACTATGGCGCCGCAGTGGCGCGCCCGTCCGATTTCATGGGCTTCAAGAGCGGCGCAGACTCACATTCCGTAGGCGACATAAGGGTTTACCCTTCCGCCGGCGGCACCTACAATCTCGGGCCCGCACTCGCCGTCACCTATCCCGACGGCGGCATCAATACGGAACTGGTTTATGACTCGTACATGACGGAGCGCATCGCCGACGGCGTTGACCGCACCGTAATACGCCTTCGCGACAGCAAGCAGCCCCTGCGTGTCGAACTGGTTTACACCGCCTATCGTGACGAAGACGTAATTGAATGTCATTCGGCGATTTACAACGACGGCAAAGGGAACGTCCTGCTGCGTGCATACTATTCCTCATGCATGCCCATCCTGGCTCCGTCCTACACGCTCTCCCACATCAACGGCACTTGGGCGCACGAGTGGTTCCTGGAGACGGAAAAGCTGACCCACGGCACCAAGATAATCGGGAGCCGGGACGGCATACAGACCACCCAGAAGACCAATCCTTCGTTCATGCTTGGCCTCGGCGGTTCGGGAATAGAGGAGAAGACCGGCGACGTGATTGCCGGAACACTCTGCTGGAGCGGAAGTTACAGGATAAGTTTCGAAATCGACGATTCGGGACGGCTCTACATAGTGTCGGGCATGAATCCCGAAGGAGCGGAATACACGCTGGAGAAAGGACAGTCGCTGGTGACCCCCGACATGGTATGGACCTACAGCTGCAAGGGCGCCGGCCAGGCCAGCCGCAATCTTCACGACTGGGCCCGAGGATACCGTCTTTACGACGCATCCGTCAAGGCTCCCACTCTCCTGAACAGCTGGGAGGGTGCTTATTTCAGCTTCAACACCAAGACCCTGACCGACATGATTGACGATGCCGCCGCCATGGGACTGGAGATGTTCGTGCTCGACGACGGGTGGTTCGGCCGGGGCGAATATGCCCGCAACGGCGACGATGCCGGCCTCGGCGACTGGCAGCTCAACGAAGAAAAGATTCCCGAGGGCATAGGATACCTGGCCGATTATGCTCACTCCAAGGGACTTAAATTCGGAATCTGGATTGAGCCCGAAATGGTCAACCCGCGTTCCGAACTGTATAACAGGCATCCCGAGTGGGTGGTTGCAGAAAAGGGGCGCGAGGCCTACCAGGAGCGCAACCAGCTGGTGCTCGACCTCAGCAATCCCGAGGTTCAGGATTTCGTGTTCGGAGTATTCGATTCGGTCATGCAGATGGGTGCCGTCGATTATGTGAAGTGGGACTGCAACCGCCATATCTACAATCCCGGATCGGCATACTGCAAGTATCAGGGCAACTTTTGGGTGGATTACACCCTCGGCTACTACGATGTGCTGCGTCGCATACGCGAAAAGTATCCCGACGTGCTCATACAGACCTGTTCGTCCGGCGGCGGAAGGGCCGAGTACGGAGCGCTCGGCTGGACCAACGAATTCTGGACCAGCGACAACACCGATGCGCTTACGCGCGCATACATGCAGTACGGCGCGGGAATGTTCTTCCCTGCACAGCTGCTGGGCTCCCATATCTCCGCTACGCCCAACCATCAGACCAACAACATCACGCCGCTCAAGTTCCGCTGCGACATCGCCGCAAGCGGGCGACTCGGAATGGAAATACAGCCCAAACTGCTCAGTGATGAGGACAAGCAGTACGTACGGGATTATCTGGCGACGTACAAACAGATACGCGACATTGTGTTCGACGGCGACCTGTACCGGATACGTTCGCCTTACGACGGAGGACAGTATGCTCTGGTCTATGTGTCTAAAGACCGTTCCCGCGCAATCTTTTTCGCCTATACGCTTACTTATCAGGGCCCCGGAGTCGTGTCCTGCTTCAGGCTTGACGGACTCGATGCCTCCGCCCGTTACAAGGTCACGGAACTCAATCGCCGCGGCCCTGCGGTTTTCTGGGGCGACGGCAAGTGCTTCGGCGGCGACTATCTTATGAACGCCGGACTCAACTTCAGGCTTCAGAAGCCCTGCACCAGTGCGGTAATGCTCTTGGAAAGGCAATGAGGACGACCGGAGAATCTGATTTCGCAGCTGCGCTGAGTCTCTACCGGGAGTGGAACGAGCGCATCAACGTTGTGTCCCGTAAGGACATAGACAATCTTTGGGAACATCATGTGCTGCACTCCCTTGCCATTGCGCGCTATATGGAACTCAATCATCCCGGAGAACCAGCAGCGGGCTCCAGGGTGCTTGACCTGGGTACGGGAGGAGGCTTCCCCGGCATACCCCTTGCCGTGGAATGGCCGCAGGCGCATTTTACGCTGTGCGACTCCATAGGCAAAAAACTCAAGGTCGCCGGGGCGGTTGCCCAGGGACTGGGGCTCAGCAACGTCGAATGTGTACATTCCCGGGCGGAAGAGCTTCCTGGCGGCTTCGACTGGGTCGTAACAAGGGCCGTAGCCTCGTTATCCGACCTCTATCCGTGGGTCAAGGGCCGTTTTGCACGCAGCATATTGTGTCTCAAAGGAGGCGACGTGTCCGCCGAGATCTCCGAGCTGTGCCGCACGAGGGGCGTTCACCCCGGCCGAGTGAGGGTCTGGAAGATAGAAGATTGGCTCAAAAACGAATATTTCAAAGAAAAATTTGTAATTGAGATTGGAAAAGATTACCTTTGTCCTCCCAAATTTGAAAATCAAAAATAATTAGATAATGAAACGCACTTACCAACCCTCCAACCGCAAGAGAGTCAACAAGCACGGCTTCCGTGAGAGAATGAGCACTCCCAATGGCCGTCGCGTCCTTGCGGCACGCCGTAGTCACGGCAGGAAGAAACTCACCGTTTCTTCTGAGGATCGTTACTAGGATTACGATCACAGACTCAAATAGCCGGCCCCTTCGGGCCGGTTTTTTTGTATTTTATTTGCAGATTAATTATATTTGAGGATATGAAAAAACTGCGTTATCTGTATCTTCTTATTCTGTTGTGTGTACCGGCGGCAGCCGGAGCGCAAAACAATCCGTACGAGATAGACGACGAATGTTATAAGTATATGCGTGAAGCAGAGGAGCTTACAGGGCAGCCTGGCTTCTCCCGTGCCGCAGATATGCTGCTCAGTACCGCCATCGCAAAAGGGGATACCAAGGCGCAGACCCTCTACTATGTAGAGAGGTTCAAGAACCTGACCCGCACCCTCAGGGACAAAGAAGTGACCAACGCCGACGACGCCCGTGTCCAGAAATACATGAACGACCTGCAGAACGTGGCATCGAAACTGGGATACAGGCAGTATTACTACCATGCCTACGAAATAGCCCAGAACTACTACTACAACCACGGCAAGTTCGTGCGTACCATGGATCTCGTGGAGCAGATGCTGGCCGAGGCAATAGACAAGAAGGAAGAATACGGCAAGTGGATGGCCACCCGCTACATGGTTTCCCTCTACATCGACCAGAACGACTACGTAAGCGCCAAGAAGTACATCCTGGAGGCCCTTGACATATACAACGACAGCTCCGACCCCATGGTCCGCCGTCAGTCTCCGTCCCGCCTGTACTGCGATCTCTCCGATACCTATCCCATCGGCCACGACTCCGTGCGGGTAAACCTGCGCAAAGCGCGCGCAGAAAGCCGGCACCACATGGACACGCTACGATGGAAGTATCATTATGCCAAGCTGTACGCATACCGCAAAGACCTTCCCTCATACGAAGAGGCCAGGGATTACTGCCTGAACGACCCCCTCACCACCATACAGGTAAGCAGTACGGCCAACCTGCTGTTCAAGAACATAGACCGGATAGTTTACGGCTACGGCATGGACAGCGTACGTACGGATGTCATGATGGAGCACCTGCGCGAGGTGAAGTACATAGCCAACATTGCCGAGGAGTACGGCTACAAAGACGAAGCCTTTGCCATAGAAAAGTCGCTTGTGGCCCTCCAGGAGCGCAAGCTTGCAGCTTTCAACCGTTCCCAGGTGTCCGAGCTCAACGCCCGCATGGGCAACGACCGCCTGACTGCGGACCTGCAGAGGCGCGAGGCCGAAGTGAACAGTCTCGTAATGGCCCTCACTATCGCCGCAGCTCTGATTCTGGCAGGCATTGCAATCTTCCTGTTCGTACACTTGCGCGCCCTGCGCCGCCGCAACGCCGAACTTACGCTGGCTAACGAGAAAGTCCTTCAGGCCGATGCGGCAAAGACCCGTTTCGTGCAGAACATGAGCCACGAGGTGCGTACTCCGCTCAATGCGATTGTGGGATTCAGCCAGCTTCTGGCCCTGCCCGACGGCACCTTCACTCCCGAAGAAAAAGACGAATTCTCGTCCCACATCATCAACAATACCAAGATGCTCACCATGCTGCTCGACGACATCCTCAATACCTCTGCTATGGATAACGGCACCTACTCCATCAGCTACGAGGAAGGCGAGTGCAACTTCATGTGCCAGGCCGCCATCAGCAGCGCGGAGCATCGTCTTCAGCCCGGCGTCACCATGACCTACGAGGGCGGGCTGGACGCTCCCCACACAGTCTGGACCGACCCCAGGCGCGTGCAGCAGATTCTGATCAACCTGCTTACCAATTCCTGCAAGCACACCTCGCAGGGTACCATAAAGCTCTCATGTTCGCTTAGCGAGAATCCCGGATTCGTCACATTCGCAGTCACCGATACAGGCCCCGGAGTTCCCGCCGACCAGGCCGAGGCCATCTTCGACCGCTTTACCAAACTGAACGAATTCGTCCAGGGCACGGGCCTCGGACTGAGCATCTGCCGGGACATAGCCTCCCGTATGGACGCCAGCGTTTATCTCGATACCGCTTACCCCGGACCCGGCGCCCGCTTCGTCTTTGTCATTCCCGACAAACAGTCTCCGGAATCATGAAACGGTTGACGCTCATACTGCTGCTTGCCAGTGTAGTGTCCTGGAGCCAGGTTGTGGCCCAGAATAATCCCTACGGTATCGATGACGAGTGCTACCAATACTTTGTGCAGGCCGAGAAGGCTGTCGATGACCTTGGTTCACAAGATTTTGATGCCACAGTTGACGCCCTTCTCAATACAGCCATCCAGAAAGGTGATGCCAAGGCTCAGACGCTGTATTATGTGTGCAAACTCAAGCGCGTGTCCAGGGAGGGCCAGGCTGCTCCCCCCGGCAAGCGCGCCGAATACAATGCCAAAGTACGCTCGAGCCGCGAAACTCTCCAGCAAGTCGCCAATCGCACCGGGTATCCTCAGTACTATTATTATGCTTTCGAGCTCGCACAGACATATTACTACAATACAGGCCAGGAGACGGTAGCTTTCAAACTGCTTGACGACGCCATGGCCGAGGCTCGCAAAGCCGGAGACGAATATGGTCTGTGGCAGTGCCTGCGCTATATTTCGCAGATTTATACGCGCCGTAGCGACGCCCTCAATGCGCGGCGCTACCTCAGGGAATCCATCGACCTGTACGAATCCAGCACAAACCCGCTTGTCAAGCGGCAGTCGATTGCCCGCCAGTGTTTCGACCTTGCCGATACCTACAGTCCCGCGAGCGATTCCGCACGCATGTACATTCAGCTCGGAGAAAAGCATTCAACCCTTACCGGCGACACTCTTCGGCTGTGCTATTACAAGGCGCAGCTGGCAGCATGGGACGGCGACCGCGAGGCTTTCGTCCGGAATCGCGACATGTGCCTTGCCGACCGCTCCTTCCCATATCAGTTCCGCAGCGGAGTCGAGTTCCTCCAGTGCGTCGAGAGCATCATGGACGGCAAACCGTTCAACTCCTACAAATCCCAGATCGATGCCCTTTATTTCGAGCAGCAGATGAATTTCGTCGCGTATTTTGCTTCTGAACGCCATCAGTGGGAGCCCGCGTGTTTTGCCTTCGCCAATCTGGTTGAGCGGATGCGTAAAGACATGGAGTCCGTCAATGCGCAGAGGCTTGGCGAACTTTCCGCCCTTTACGGCAACAATGCGCTGCAGGAGGATCTGGCCCGTACATCCCGGAAGGTCAACCGTGTAACCTGGCTGGTCGCAGTGCTGCTTACCATAATACTTCTGGGCATCATTGCAGTGACACTGATGAGAATCCGTATACTGCGGAAGGCCAGGATCAAGGATGAACAGATGATAGCCGAACTGACGGAGGCCAACCGCAAAGCCCGGGCTGCCGATGAGGCCAAGACCCGTTTCGTGCAGAACATGAGCCATGAAGTGAGGACTCCGCTCAACGCCATCGTCGGATTCAGCCAGTTGCTGAGCCTGCCTGACGGCACTTTCCCGCCGGAAGAGAAAGACGAGTTCTCACATCATATTGTAAACAATACCAAGATGCTTACCATGTTGCTGGACGACATCCTGAACACCTCGCAGGTGGATTCCGGCGAATACAGCATCTGTATCGAAGATGGGGAATGCGACTCCATTTGCCGCGAAGCCATAAGCAGCGCCGAACACCGTCTGCAGCCTGGTGTGACCATGACCTATGAGCCGGAGTTCGATGGTGGATTCACTTTCCGGACAGATCCGAGGCGGGTTCAGCAGGTTCTCATCAATCTGCTTACCAATGCCTGCAAGCACACCGCCGAAGGTTCCATACGGCTGGCGTGCTCGCTGACAGAAACTCCTGACGCCGTCACCTTCAGCGTCACCGATACCGGCACCGGCGTACCTGCAGAAGATGCGGAGAAGATTTTCCAGCGCTTCACAAAACTGGACGAGTTCGTGCAGGGAACGGGCCTGGGACTCAGCATCTGCCGCGACATCGTTACGCGCCTTGGAGGCAAGGTGTTCCTCGATACGACTTACGACAAAGGCGGAGCCCGCTTCCTGCTGGTCCTGCCCCTCAACCCGGATAAACCAATAAGTTAGTGATATTATGACTCCTCTTTACGCCCAATCCCACGATTATTCCAAGTTCCTGGTACTTGCCGTGGACGACATTCCCCTGAATGTCCTTCTGGTGCAGAAGATGCTTTCCCGCTTCAATTTCCGGCTTAAGACCGCGGCCAACGGCCAGCAGGCGCTTGATGCCGTAGCGGCGGAGAAACCGGATCTTATCCTTCTTGACCTCATGATGCCCGGCATCGACGGTTTCGAGGTTATCAGGCGCCTGCGTGCCGACCCCGAGACTGCCGATATCCAGATAGTCATCCTTTCCGCCCTTAACTCCAACGAAGATATAGTAAAGGGATTCAACGTGGGCGCCAATGACTTCATCATGAAACCCATCATCATGGAGAAGCTCCTCAGCTGCGTGGTTACCCAGATGCAGATCATAGAGTCCAAAGGCAAGAAATGAAACGTCTCGTCCGGACTGTTGCCGCAGCACTCGTGCTGCTGAGCTGTGCCGTATGCGCAAAGGCTCAGATCGTCAACCGGCTCAAGGTTGATGACGATACTTTCCAGCGCTACGCGTGGGGCCGCATGCAGCAGTTCAGCCCCTCCAACCTGCGTCTTGCCGATTCTCTGTACAGCGTAGGCGTCGAACGCGAGAACTTCCGTTACAAGTGCCTCGGCCTGTCGCTGGAGTTTCCGGTCCGCTTCTCTCTGGGCGAATACGAAAGGATGGATGCCGCCGTCGCGGAAATCAAGGAAATACTGGGCAACCGCAAAGATACCCGTGCCTTCTTTTATCCCACGATTCACGAGTACTGCCAGTTCCTCATACATATAGGGAGGGCGTCCGACGCCATGCTCGAGGCCCGCGCGATGGAGAGGATAGCTACGGCCGAAAAGAGCCCTCAGGGGCATATGTACGCCCATCGTATCATCGGGCTCATACAAAGCTATAGGACCAATTCGTACCTGGCTATCAGCAACTTCACCAAGGCGGCTGATTATTGCAAGGAGGCCCGTGCCGAGCAGGAACTGCCCAAACTGTTCCTGCTCATCTCGCAGGAATACATAAAGATAAAGAATTTCCCCGCCGCAGAAGAATACTGCCGGAAGGCGGAGGCCTACATGGATTTCTTCCCTTCCCTTAGGGTGCTTACCCGCATGACCCGCTGCTATCTCTACGAAGCGCAGAAAGACTGGGCACAGTTCTACGAAACATACGATTCGCTTCTCTCGGACCCTTTGTACAAGGTGCAGGCCGATGCCGATTCGCGCTTCGGGATAGATGTAGTCTATCTTCAGTCCAAAGGGCTGTTTGATAAGGCGCTCTCTGTTGCAGACTCACTTGGTACTGCCCGCGAGAGGCTGGAGCGCAGGCACGGAATCTATGCGGCCCGCGGCAGCTTCGAACCTGCGTATAATGAGTTGTACAAACTTATGGCTGAGAAGGATTCCATCTACATACGAGTCCAGAACGAAGACATGGCCATACTCGACGCCGAGATGAACAATGCCCGCCTGCGCGAAGAAGCGGAGAGGCTCAAGGCTCGCAATCAGATTACCATACTGCTTGGATTCCTGGTGATGTTTGCAATAGCCTTCTTCGCCATTCTGCTCAGCCAGTGGCAGTTGAGGCAGAACCTCGACGAGATGCGCCGCAAGAACAACCAGATGCTTTCTGCCCGCCGTGCGTATCAGAAGGCAATGGATGCCAAGGAATCCGAGAATGCCTATCAGATAAAGATACTCCAGAACAGAACCACCAACGTACTTACCGATTATGAAGATATCCTCAATCTTTAGGAACCATCGCAGCGAACTGTTCGCGCTCGTCATATTTCTTGCCGGCTCGGCACTGGGAATGCTTGGACTTATCCAGAAGGTGCCGCTGGTGCTTGGCATCCTTGGAATAGTGATTCTGGCCTCTGGCCTTTTCTATTTCTGCATCCGATATACCTCGGAAAAAGTGTATAAGGATTACTACAAGGACAGCTACGAGATTGAGCACGAGACCATAGAGGAAGAAATCCGCAAGTCCATGCGCTATCACCGCTACCAGGAGGCAGTAATCGCCCGCTACGAGAGCGCCTGCCGTGACCTCGGCCTTGTTGACGAGCAGAAAGACTGGCTTCTCGACCTTCTTATGGCCGAGAAGCGCAAAGTAGATGAAGAGCTCGAGGCGCAGGGCGGAGGGCCTATATAGGGATTGTCGTTTAATGTTTTCAATTTGAGCCGGTCGGAAGCCTTCCCTTGTT
>CAMNHL010000003.1:0-115568 GCA_946539455.1 uncultured Bacteroidales bacterium | reverse complement strand
TGGACGGGCCGAACCTGATTGAAGGCGATGTGACGTTCCGGAGGATGGGGCTATATACGAAGTAGATCCTTCGGCTTCGCCTCAGGATGACATTCCATAGAAGCCGTTATCTCAGAGTGAGGTGGCGGCGGTTTTGAATATGCTACGGATAGTGGGCTAAAAAGGTGAAAATAGAGGGTTTTTAGCCCGTTATACGAGAAGATCCTGAAGAGTTGCGAAGCTGCTGACGGTGTCTGTCCAGGCGTTTTCCTTGACCGGTTTGACGGTGATGAGGGTTACGAGAATGTTCTTGTCCGTGCCGGTTTCCTGCTGGAATGCGCTTACGCGATTGTCTATCTTATCGGCTTTTGAAGAACTTTGCTTGATGCAAACCTGAAATATATCGGATAATGGGCTAAAAACATCAAAAATCGATGCTTTTAGCCCGCTATACGAATTGGAATCGGCCTTGCAGTGCGCTCTGGAGGCGATTGAGGTTACAGAGAGTCAAGATGAGAAATGATGCCATCGACGTGAAGGTCAACAAGTGATTGTTGGCCTTCTTTGCTGAGGAGGAAGGCGCAGTCGGCGGGGTTGTCCATGAAGAGGTTTTCGGTGAGGACGGCGGTAGTGTTCCATCCAGTGTGTCTGGAGTAGGGTCTGCAATTTAAAGAACGTTCAAAGTTACACCTTTTTTTTTACCTATTTGGACACACTCTTTGGGATACTATCGCGAGAAGTCCGGCACCATGCTGGCCGAGGTGACGTGGAGCGCGGCTGCAGCTGGCGGCGAGCCTTAGTCTTCCATCCAGGTCTCCGGACCGATAGCAAAAAATTTTTCCTGCCTTCTTCTCAGGGGCACGATTTTTTTGTGTCCGGGCCGACGTATGGCGTGGGAGTTCCGCGGATATTTCCGGGAAGTGGTAAACTTTTGGCCGCCTCGGAAGGGGCTTCAGGGGCGGTTTTGATATAGTAGGGGCTAATAAAAGAAATTATACACAACTCCATATTTCTGTGTACGGAATTGTGTATGATTACTGTAACGTGCTGATTTCAGCATTTTCTGTGGAGTATAGGGGGGTCGAACCCCTGACCTCCAGATTGCGAACCTGGCGCTCTACCAACTGAGCTAATACCCCGATTGGGACTGCAAATTTAGAAAAAAATCCGTTAGTAGCAAAAAAATAGCTACCTTAGCAAAATGAAAAGGTTCGTAACATTTTTCCTTCTGCTGCTGAGTGCAGTTGCAGGCGCCCAGACCCTCTCCGGCACTTACATGGTCGCCCAGCGCGATACTTGCGACCTGTATATCGACGTTTACCTCCCCACTCCCGGATCGGAGACCCAGCTGGACAGCCTGGCCAAGCCCTCGGTCATGTTCGTGTTCGGAGGCGGTTTTATCACCGGAAGCCGCAACGACCCGTTCTACCTTCCGTGGTTCAAAATCCTCAACGACAACGGTTACGGCGTGGTTTCGGTAGATTACAGGCTCGGGCTCAAGGGCATACCAATGAAGTTCGACCTCTTCCACCTTGTCCAGAGCGCCAAGTACACCAAAGCCGCAGTGGATATGGGAGTGGAAGACGTGTACGCAGCAGTCCGCTACCTTTGCGACCACGATACCGGCATCGACCCGTACAACCTCGTACTCTCCGGCAGCTCGGCAGGAGCGATGATCACCCTCTCTTCCATCCTGGAAACATGCAGCCCTACAGAGCGCACCGCCATCCTCCCTGAGGGTTTCCGCTTCAAGGGGGCCATGTCCTTTGCAGGGGCCGTGATGTCTGTGAACGGAGTACCCAGATACGGCACTCCCCCGCCCCCGCAGCTGCTTTTCCACGGCACAGTTGACGGGGCCGTCGCTTACAACAAGATGGCATTCGGCCGCTTCGGAATGTACGGAAGCAGCTCTCTGGTACGTGAAGTGTTCTCCAAAAACAACTACACCTACTGCATCTACCGCTACCTGAATCACACCCACGACATGGCCGCAAACTTCGTGGCCACATGGCCCGAGCAGAAGCTTTTCCTCGAGCGCAACGTAATCAAGGGCCTCGCCCGCACCATCGATGCGACCGTGGACGACCCGGCAATCCCGGCCTGGAAGAGCGTCGGACTCGACGACATCTACGAATGACATGCCTTCCTACCTCCAGATAGACAACATATCCAAGTCCTACGGCACGAAGGTTCTCTTCGACCACATAGGCTTCAACATAAACGAGGGCGACAAAATCGCCCTCGTCGCACCCAACGGCACAGGAAAGACGTCCCTTCTGCGCATTCTCGCCGGCAAAGACAAGAGCGATTCCGGCGGCAGCATCAAGTTCCTGCGCGATGTCCGCATTTCATTCCTGGAGCAGGAATACGAATTCGACGCGTCGCTCACCATCAGCCAGCAGCTGGCGCCCCGGGACCTGGAGCACGAAATCCGTATCCGCCGCATCCTCGACGAACTTGGACTTAACCCGGAAAAGCACATGTCGGAGCTATCGGGCGGTGAAGTCAAACGGGTGGCAATCACAGGGATGCTTGCAGACGATGCCGATTTCCTGATAATGGACGAGCCTACCAACCACCTGGACCTGGACGCCATCGAATATCTGGAGAACGCTCTCAAACGCTCCCGCTGCACCCTGTTCATGGTTTCGCACGACCGATACTTCCTGGACAGGGTATGCAACACAATCATGGAAATGGACAGGGGCTCGATATACATCTACCGCGGCGACTACGAGAACTTCCTGTCTAAACGCGACGAGCGCATCAGCAACTACAACGCCGAAACCGACCGCGTACGCAACGTCCTCCGGCGCGAGCTCGAATGGATACACGCCACTCCCTGTGCACGGAGCGGCAAGGCAAAATACCGCAAACAGGCCTTTCTGGAGCTCAAAGAAAGAGCGGAAAACTCTTACACCGTCAACCGTGTGTCCATGGAAGGGCTAAGCGGCGCCGGATACCTGGGCAAGCAGGTAATAGACTGCAGGAAGCTCAATTTCTCCAGAGACGGCAGAATCATCATAAAAGACTTCAGCTACAACTTCCAGAGGGGCGAGCGTGTGGGCATCGTCGGCGGTAACGGCATAGGCAAGAGCACATTCCTCAACCTGCTGGCAGACAGTGACGACCCTGCCGTCAAGCGCGGTGATTCAGTACGCCTGGGATACTACCGGCAGAAAGGAATCGAATTCCGTCCGGACGACACCGTGATGGACATCGTTCCCAACACATCACTCCTTGAGCGTTTCCTCTTCCCTCACGAAATGTGGTCCAGCCGCATCGAACGTCTGTCAGGCGGCGAGAAACGGCGGCTCTACCTGCTTACCGTTCTCATTCAGGAACCTAACGTGCTGATACTCGACGAGCCCACAAACGACCTCGACATAGTAACCCTGAACATCCTGGAGGAGTACCTTCTCGATTTCAAAGGCACCCTGCTCATAGTGACCCACGACCGTCATTTCCTCGACCGTCTGGTGGACCACCTTTTTGTCTTCTGTCCGGGAGGCGTAATAAAGGATTTCGTGGGCGGTTACTCCGAATACAGGACCTTCCTGGAAGACCTGCGGCGCGAAGAAAGGGCCAAAAAGCAGCAGGAACGGCCTGCAGAGAAACGGGAGGTCGCCAAAACCTACGCCCCGCGCAGGCTCAGCTGGAAAGAGAAGAAAGAGCTCGAACAGCTGGAGGCCGATATCCAGGCCCTGGAGGCCGAACGCGGCCAGATTGAATCGCTCCTTGCCGGAGGCACTCAGGACTACCAGCAAATAGCCTCGGCGTCATCACGTTACGAGGCCATTAAAGAAGAACTCGACATTAAGGAAACCCGCTGGTTGGAGCTTAGCGAGCTACAGTAGGAACTCTCCTTCGAACACCGTTTCGGCAGGCCCTGTCATGAGGATCTTGCCGGATTCTCCATCTACACACACCTGCAGCGTTCCTCCGTCCATACGGATGAGCACCGGTCTGCCGAATTCGGCATGTCCCAGCAGGCAGGCGCACGCAGCAGTGGCGCAGGCTCCAGTCCCGCACGCAAGCGTGATTCCGCTTCCCCTCTCCCAGACCCTCATGCGCATGCTGCCGTCGGCAAGCAACGAAACGAACTCTGCGTTAACCCCTTCGGGGAAAGCGGCATCGTGTTCGATACGAGGTCCTGCGGCAGGAAGGTCAACCGCCTCTGCGTCAGGGACGAACATCACATAATGAGGGTTCCCTACGCTGATTCCCGTACCGGCAAAACCGCATACGGACGATGGTGCTTGCATACGGCAGAATCGTCCCATATCCACGGAAAACAGGCCGCCGGGTTCCCTGCGGACCGTCTTAATGCCGGACAAAGTATCGAGGGTGAAAGAGTCTCCTGAGCACAATCCCCTGTCGAACACGTACTTGCCTATACAGCGGGCCGCATTGCCGCACATGCGCCCTTCGGAACCGTCGGCATTGAACATACGCATGGAGAAATCGGCGGAATCGCTGAGCCCTATGAGCACAAGCCCGTCGGCACCGATGCCAAAATGGCGGTCGGAAATCCGCTTGGAAAGCTCCGATGGATTCTCCGGAGCCCCGCCTCTGGCATCGACGTAAACATAGTCGTTGCCCAGCCCCTGCATTTTGGTAAATCTAAGTTTAGCAGCCATATTCAGAGAGGATATATATCAGCAGAAATGTATTTTATAAGGTCGCCGGGGGCTATCTTGAGCTGTAGTCCCCTTACTCCGGCGCTGACGTAGATATGCTCGTAAAGCAGCGCCGATTCGTGTATGTAGGTTGGAAAAGCCTTCTTCATGCCTATGGGGGAGCAGCCGCCGCGGATATATCCGGTCGTGGGCAGCAACTCACGCATATGAAGCATGGCGCAGCTCTTGTTGCCCGAAATGCGTGCGGCAGTCTTGAGGTCGACTTCGAAGTTACCTGGAATCACGCAGACAAAGCACCCGGTACGGTCGCCACGAAGCACAAGGGTCTTGAATACCAAATCGATGTCTTCCCCGAGCTGCTCAGCGACGTGCGTAGCGCTCAGGTCGTCTTCCGAGAAGGAGTACGGAATGAGTTCGTACGGTATTCCGGCGGCGTCGAGCAAACGGGCGACATTGGTCTTGGCTACTGCTGTCATGACAATGGATGGTCTGTGCCGAACATCGACATGCGCTCCTCCAGCAGCGGGAAGGCCCCTTCGGAAAGAAGGCTCACGCAAATCCGGACGCCCTGCTGGGCGCTGCCGGTGGAGGCCAGGCTGATGCTACTCACTCCATATGACATGAGTTCCCTGACAAGCTCTCCGCTGCGAAGGCCGCCGTAGCCGAGCGAAAAGAAAAAACCGTCGCCCACGGGGGCGGAAACGTCGTCGGCATATACGATATGGAAACCGTTGCGAAGGAATATGTCCTTGGCCCTGGCGGCTCGTGATTCATACTCCCTGGTATCGGCGACAAAGTCTATGAGGCCGTCGCAGGAGCGCTCAAGCATCTCGGCATAACCGTATTGGGCGGATACAGTACATCCGCTGGTAACGGCATCGAGCACTCCGCCGACGATGGTGAGTCCGAAAACGCCCGAACCGGAGTAGATTCGCGCGAGCTCCGGATACCTGCGCCCGAACAGCGAATCCCCGATACATGCAAGGGCGATGCGCTGGCCGGCGTAACTGAATATCTTGGAGGCCGACAGAAGCAGCACATAATTGTCGGTGTACCGAGCGACGGTCGGAACGAACGGTGCCTCGAAAGGATGACCGAGGTCTTTTCTATAGTCCATGCCGAAGTAGGCAAGATCCTCGATCACAACGGCATCGTACTGCGTTGCCAGCTCCCCTATCACCCGCAGTTCTTCCTCTTCGAGGCATATCCATGCCGGGTTGTTGGGGTTGGAATATATGATGGCGGCGATGTCGCCCGCCTCCATGATGCTCCGCAGCCTGGCTTCCAGCTTGCGAGCACCTCGATGGCTGAATATATCGAAGGAAACGCCCTGCAGGCCCAGCACGCAGAGCTGGTGCTTCTGGACAGAAAAACCCGGGTCTATAAAGAGCACCTTGTCCTTGCCGGGGATACGATGGCATGCGATGGCAAAGGATGCGAAAGAAGCCTCCACGGAGCCTGCTGTAGGAATGCAGCCCCGGGGGTCTATATCAATATCTATAAAGGCCTTGACGAAACGGGATGCAGCCTGCTTGAGCTCGGGGATACCGGCAAGCGGAGGATAAACCGACACCACGCCGCTGTCGAGCGCCCGTTTTTCCGCCTCGACTCCTATCCTGTTTACGGGAAGGCCGGGCGAGCCCTGGTCCATACGTATGACGGGGACACCGGTACGCCTTTCGAGCAGGCCGGCGAACTCGAAGACATCGCCAATGGTGGCGCTGTCAAGGTCGGCTATGCCCATGCTTCGGCAGAGATCGTCCAGAACAGACTCCGCAAAAAGCCTCATAGCTTGGATGAGTTGACGCCCCCGAGATTCAGACGGGACATTGTTGCAGAACGTATGTTGTCGATGCTGACGGCAGGGTCGCCGGCAAACAATAGCGTAGAGCCGCCGTTCAGGCTCACCCGGAGCACGTTTTCTGCGGCTACGCTGAGCCTCGACACGCTGGTCATGCGCACATCCGCATCGGAAAGTGCAAAGCCTGCGGCATCGACTTCGGACGTGCTCGCCAACTCGAAGGTGGCTCCTTCACCCTCGCCGCTCAGCACCATGGAAGCATTGCCCCTTGCATTGAGGGTCAGCCGCTTGTTCTCACTCTTTATCTTGGACTTGGAAGAACCGGCGATATTGTAGAAGCTGTCTTCGGACACTTCGGTAAGCTGCAGGTTCGACGAATTGAGCAACTCGATTACGGATTCGCGGCAGGTGAGCGATATGTCGGCGGAGGATTTTCCCCGCATCACGAGTTTGAATACAAGGGTGCTGACGTCCAGTCCCCTGACGCTGCTGTTGTCGGACAGGGAGAACTCCACCCGTGCCTTGTCGAAAAGGTCTTCGGTATTGGAAAGGACGGCCTTGTCGGAAAGGGTGACGGACTGAAGGAGGTCCGGAGAATATATGACGGCGGTAAACACCGGCTCGGGCGAAGACTTGCCGCGGAACAGCCTGCGTACGTCAAGGGGCACGTTTCGCTCGTTCACGGAAAGGGAAAGGACTCCCCCGGTGGTACTGCACTCAACATAAGGCTTGTAGGGTTCGGACACGGAAATCAGTACACGGTACTGGGAACCCCGCACCATGCTGGCTTCGAACGGCCCGGATATCTCTACGTTGCTGAAAGGCTGCATGTCCAGGCTATACTGGCTGACCTCCTGGGCAGAGGTGAATCCGCTGCCAAGCAATACAAGGCCCGCAAGGGTGGCAAACAACTTTTTCATATCCATCAATCTATTAACGAGCCCCACTCTTCGGTCTTGGCGTCAAGGTCGCGCTTGCACTCAAGATACTCGCGGGTGAGCTCCATTATATCATCTTTTTCTCCCGGGGCCGACAGAACCGATTCTATGGCGGCCATACGGGCTTCTATCTTTTCTATCTGGTCCTCAAGATAAGAAATCCTGTTCTTTTTCTTGCGGTCCTGCCGGGACTTCTCTTTCATCTCCTCCCGGGCGGCTGTCTCCTTGCGGACTTCGGGCTTTTGCTTCTCCGCCCCTCTTTCGAGTTCCTGAAGCGTCTCCAGCTTGCGGCGTTCCAGGAATTCGCTCACACTTCCAAGGTGCTCGATGACGTGTCCGTCGCGGAATTCGTACAGCTTGTCAACGAGCGAATCGAGAAAGTCCCTGTCGTGACTGACAACAACGAGCGTGCCAGTATAGGATTTGAGAGCCTGCTTGAGTATATCCTTCGACTTGATATCCATGTGGTTCGTGGGCTCGTCGAGGGCCAGCAGATTATGGCTCTGGAGCATGAGGCGGGCCATGCCAAGCCGTGCCCTTTCTCCTCCGGACAGCACGCTGACGCGCTTGTCTATGTCTTCTCCGCGGAAGAGGAACTGGGCGAGGATGTCGCGCAGCTTGGTCCGTATATCGCCTACCGCGATGCGGTCGAGGGTGCTGAACACGGTCTCGTTCTTATCGAGCACCTCTTCCTGATTCTGGGCGTAATAGCCTATGTCAACATTGTGTCCGAGCACCGACTCCCCCTCCAGTGGCTGCAGTTCCCCGGTAATCACGCGCATCAGGGTGGTTTTTCCTTCACCGTTGCGGCCAACCAGAGCTACCTTCTCTCCGCGCTTGATTTCTATGTTTGCGTCACGGAACACCACTTTCCCGGGGTACCCTGCAGAAAGGCCTGTCGCTTTGTATGCAACGTCGCCGCTGCGGGGTGCCGGCGGAAACTTTACGGTAAGCCGTACGTTGTCGGTCTCGTCTATCTCTATGCGGTCGAGCTTCTCGAGGGCTTTTATGCGCGACTGCACCTGGTTGGACTTGGTGGGCTTGTAGCGGAAGGCCTGGATGAACTCTTCGGTCTTCTGGATCATTCGCTGCTGATTTTCGTATGCAGCGGTCTGCTGCGCTATGCGTTCGGCCCTGAGTTCCAGATACTTGGAATAAGGAACCTTGTAGTCGTGCACATGGCCGAGCATTATCTCCACGGTACGGTTGGTCACGTTGTCCAGGAACTTGCGGTCGTGGGAGACCAGCAGCAGACTCCCGCGACGGTTCTTGAGATAATCTTCCAGCCACTCGATAGACTCTATGTCGAGGTGATTGGTAGGTTCGTCGAGCATCAGCAGGTCGGGACGGCGCAGGAGTATCTTGGCCAGTTCGATCCGCATGTTCCAGCCCTGGCTGAATGTTTCCGTCTTGCGCTCCAGTTCGTCGTCGCGGAATCCCAAGCCGCGAAGGGTCTTGCGGGCCTGGACTTCCGGCGGCTCGCTGTGAGCCACCGACAAACGGTCGTTAAGGTCCGAGAGCCTGTTGATAAGCTCCGCATAAGCATCTGATTCGTAATCGCTACGCTCTGCCAGCTGCGCCGTGATGGCTTCTATTTCGGCCTCCAGCCCGGAGGTCTCGCTGAAGACCGTCATGGTCTCCTCCATCACCGTACGCCCCTTGTGATGCTCCATTATCTGGGGCAGATAGCCTATAGATACACCGGACGGACGGTCAATGTGGCCGGAAGTGGGACTCTGCAAGCCCATTATGAGTTTCATCAGAGTGGACTTCCCCGCTCCGTTCTTGCCCACCAGGCCGATCTTGTCGTTGTCGCTGATGTGGAAATTGATGGAGTCCAGCAGGGTGAAGCCTCCCCAGGATACGGTAAGGTTGTCAATCGATATCATAGGCCTTGGGAGACATCAGGATGGATATTTCGTACAGAAGATAAAGCGGAGCCGCCACTACCAGCATGGAAAGCGGGTCGGCAGGAGTGACTATAGCCGCCAGGATAAGCACGGCCACGACCGCATAACGGCGCCCCTTGCGGAGCATGCCCCTGTCGAGTATGCCTATGCGCGAGAGTGCCCAGATTATCGTAGGGAACTCGAACGCCAGGCCCACAAGCAGTACGGTCGAAGTGAACATCGACATATAGGAACCAATGGTTATAGCATTGGTTACCATAGAACTGACTGAATAGTTGAGGAAGAACTGCACGCACGCGGGAAGGACCAGGAAATACCCGGCGGCAACTCCCAGGTAGAAGAATCCGGTCGCCATGAGGAACGCCCCTCCCACAGCCTTGCGCTCATTGTCGTACAAGGCAGGGACAAGGAAACGCCAGACTTCCCAAAGAATATACGGGAACGCCAGGATGAGCGCCGCACCGAAAGCCGCCTGCAGATGGACCAGGAACTGGGCGGCCATCTCTACATTTATGAGTTCGAGTTTGAAATCCCAGCCAAGCAGGCGGTAGATAATGAAATCCGGCGATGCCGGCAGGAAAATCACCCGGAACAAAGGCTCCTTGAAGACAAAGCCCAGGATGGCGAACAGGCACAAAGCCAGAATTGAGCGGAACAAAGTCCCCCTCAATTCTTCAAGATGGTCCCAGAAGGACATCTCTTTGTCTTTGGTGCCGCCAGCCACAGCTACGACTCCTTCTTGGAATCTTCTTCTTTCTTCGCAGGCTCGGAAGTGCCGTTGATCTGGTCGTCGATATCGTTCATTCCCTCCTTGAAACTCTTGACGCCTTTTCCAAGGCCTTTCATGAGTTCGGGAATCTTTTTGCCACCGAACAGAAGCAATATCACCAGGGCGATGATGACTATCTGCCAGGGTCCTATTACGCCAAGCGGATAAACTACCATAATATGCTGATTAGAGGTTTTGCAATGATGCCTCGAGCGCCTCGATGCGCGCGAGGGCGTCGGATTCTTTCTTGCGTTCCATATCCACCACGGACTGAGGCGCATGGCTTACGAATTTCTCGTTGGAAAGCTTTGCCCTCACTCCGGCAAGGAACTTCCGCTGATGCTCCAGTTCCGCCTCTATCTTGGCCTTTTCGGCATCGGTATCGACGAATCCTGCAAGAGGGATGCTGCATTTGACAGTACCCACGATAAAGCTTACGGACGCACCTTCCACACTGTCGTCGAAACCGCTGACAAAGGCGGCCTTGGCTATGACGGGAAGCAGTTCCTCGGGGAAATCGCCTTCGATGAAAAGCCGCAGGGGCTCACGCGGAGGAATCTGTTTCTGGGCCCTGACGCCGCGTATGCCCGCGATAATCTGACGGGCGGCGTCGAAGCTGTCGAGGAATGCGGAATCGTAGGGACCGGCGACCGGAGTTCTCTCGAACATGATGGTCTGCCCGGCGCTGCGGTCTGCCATGGCATGCCATATCTCTTCCGTTATGAAGGGCATGACGGGGTGTATAAGCTTGAGAAGCTTGTCGAAGAAGCCCACGGTCGCATCGTAGGTGTATCCGTCGATGGCTTCGCCGAAGGCAGGCTTGACCAGCTCGAGGTACCAGCTGCAATAGTCGTCCCAGAAGAGCTTGTAGATAGCCATGAGGGCGTCGCCGATGCGGAATTTGCTGTAATGGTCTTCAACGGTCTCGATGGTGCGGGACAGGAGGTTGTCGAACCACTTGACGGCAATGCGGGAGGCGTCGCTCTGACGGCCTTCGGGATCAACCCGCCAGCCGCTTACCAGACGCCACGAATTCCATATCTTGCCGCAGAAATTGCGTCCCTGCTCAACCTGCGACTCGTCGTAAAGGATGTCGTTTCCGGCAGAGGAGCAGAGGAGCATGCCCAGGCGGACGGAGTCGGCGCCGTACTTCTCGATGAGTACGAGGGGGTCCGGACTGTTGCCGAGGGTCTTGCTCATCTTTCGGCCAAGCTTGTCGCGGACGATTCCGGTAAAATAGACGTTGCGGAACGGGATGTCCTGCATGAATTCGTTTCCGGCCATGACCATTCGTGCGACCCAGAAGAAGATGATGTCGGGGCCGGTTACGAGGTCGCTGGTGGGATAGTAATAGCTGAGATCCCTGTTAGGCTTGTGCTCGGGATGACCGGGACGGGCAGGGTCGAAAACGCTGATAGGCCACAGCCAGCTGCTGAACCAGGTGTCGAGTACGTCCTCGTCCTGATGAAGGTCGGCAGCGGTAAGGGAAGGATCGATGTCTTGGGCGGCCTTAAGGGCAAGCTCGGGAGTCTCTTCCACGACAATCTGTCCGTCGGGAAGATAGTATGCAGGTATGCGCTGGCCCCACCACAGCTGACGGGAGATGCACCAGTCGTGGGCATTCTCCATCCAGTGACGGTAAACGTTGCGGTACTTGTCGGGGATGAGCTTGATCTTGCCGGACTCGACCGACTCGAGGGCCATCTTGGCGAGATCCTCGAGCTTGAGGAACCACTGGGCGCTGAGCTTGGGTTCGATGACGGCGTCGGTGCGCTCGCTGTAGCCCACCGGAGAAATGTATTCTTCGACCTTGACAAGGTTACCTGCCTCTTCGAGGAGCTTCACTATGTTTTTACGGGCCTCGAAACGGTCCTGCCCGACGAGGATGCCGGCCTCGGAATTGAGACGGCCGTCATCGTCGAGAATCTCCATGATGGGGAGGTTGTGACGCTGACCGATTTCGTAGTCGTGGGCGTCGTGAGCCGGAGTAACCTTGAGGCAGCCGGTTCCGAAATCCATCTCTACGTAGTCGTCTTCGATGACCGGTATCTCCCTGTTGATGAGAGGGATGAGCACTTTCTTGCCGCGCAGCTTGTGGTAGCGCTCGTCGGCGGGATTGACGCAGATTGCGGCATCGGCCATTATGGTCTCGGGGCGGGTAGTGGCAATGACCAGGAAGTCGTCCGTGGGATTGCCCTTGCCGTCGGAGATAAAGTAGCGAAGGTGGTAGAAATGGCTCTTGGTATCGCGGTGTATGACCTCATCGTCGGATATTGCAGTATGCGCAACGGGATCCCAGTTGACCATGCGGTAACCGTGATAGATAAGCCCTTTCTTGTAGAAATATACGAAGGTCGCGATGACCGCGTCGCTGAGCTCGGGATCCATGGTGAAGCGGGTGCGGTCCCAGTCGCAGGACGCGCCCAGCTTGCGGAGCTGCTGGAGGATGATGCCTCCGTGCTCTTCTTTCCAGGCCCATGCATGCTTGAGGAACTCCTCGCGGGTGAGGTCTTCCTTGCGTATGCCCTGGGAGGCGAGGCGGGCCACCACCTTGTTCTCGGTCGCAATGGAGGCATGGTCGGTCCCGGGGACCCAGCAGGCGTTTTTGCCGTCCATGCGGGCCTTGCGCACAAGCACGTCGTTGAGCGTGTTGTTGAGCACATGTCCCATGTGCAGGATACCCGTCACGTTGGGCGGGGGAATGACTATCGTATAGGGTTCACGGGAGTCGGGTTCGGAATGGAAGCACCTGTGTTCGAGCCACCAGGAGTACCATTTGTCCTCCACTTCGGAAGGATTGTATTTTGCGTTTAGTTCCATATCTTGCAAAGATACAATTTTTGGCGTAAATTTGCCTTCATATTATCATGCAATTGGTAAAAAATAAATAATTATGGAAGAGAATAAACAACTTCAGTTGGAACTCAAGCCCGAAGTGGCCAAAGGAAGCTACTCCAACCTCGCTATCATCAGCCACTCCCACAGCGAATTCGTAATCGACTTCGCCACCATGCTCCCCGGTCTGCAGAAGCCCGAAATAAGCAACCGCATACTCATGACCCCCGAACATGCAAAGAGGCTCCTGAACGCCCTGAACGACAATATCGGCAAGTACGAGAACCAGTTCGGACGCATCGAGCTTCCGGGTTCTCCCAAGGGCACTTTCAACCTCGCGGATTTCAATCCGAATGGTACAAAATCTTAAGGGCATCAAGGCCTTCCTACTGGATGTGGACGGCGTCATGACCGACGGCAGCATCATCGTCGATCCCAACGCCGAACCCCTGCGCATATTCAACGAAAAAGACGGCCACGCCCTCCGCATGGCAGCCCTCAACGGCTACCTGCTGGGAGTCATAACCGGCAGCAACACCGAGGCTGTCCGCAAACGGCTTACCGCATACGGAATACCCTATCAGAACATCTTTCTCAAGGTCCGCAACAAGCGTCGCTCAATAAGCCAATTCTGCGACACTTACAAGCTCCGTGCAGAAGAAGTGCTTTACATGGGCGACGACATTCCCGACGTCCCGGCCCTGGAGTTTGCCGGCCTTGGAGCGGTACCGGCCGACGCCGCCGCGGAGGCCAAGGCAGCAGCCGACCTGGTCTCCCCGATTCCAGGCGGCAGAGGGTTTGTACGCTGGGTGCTCGAAATGGTCATGAAAGAACAGGGGAAATGGATTTTCGACGTCGATAAATATGAAAACATGTTCTAAACGCATCATTCTCGGCAGCGGTTCGCCGCGCCGCCGCGAACTTCTGGCCGGACTCGACGTGGAATTTACGGTCGATACGGGCAACAGCTTCGAGGAATCGGTTCCCGCCGATGCCGCACCCTGCGAAGTGCCCCTGCTCATGGCCCTCGGAAAGTCCCACGGTTTCCATCGTCCCCTTGCAGACGACGAACTGCTTATCACGGCAGACACCGTGGTCATAGTCGATGACACCGTGCTTGGCAAGCCGCATTCTCCGCAGGAAGCCGCCCGGATGCTGCGCCGCCTTTCCGGGCGCACGCACCTGGTAGTGTCAGGCGTAGTTTTCCGTACCGCAGACAAAGAGCGCAGCGAAACCGATACCACGGTGGTTCACGTAGCGCCGCTGGAAGAAGACGAGATCGCTTATTACATAGAACGTTACAAGCCATTCGACAAGGCCGGCGGATACGGCATACAGGAGTGGCTCGGCTTTGCCGCGATGGGGCGCATCGAAGGCTCCTTCTACAACGTCATGGGTTTCCCCGTACACAAGGTCTGGCAGCTTCTTCAGGAGTTTGCCTGACGTGGACGGCCTGTTTACATATCCTTTCCGTTACGTGCCGCATCCCCTTGTCGCCGATGCGGCGCGCGTCTTGTGTGAGCGTCTCGAAGGCGATCCTTCGATCGGACCTATGCTCAAAGAAGGCAAGATGCTCGGGGTGCTCATAACCGACGCCGGCCCTCTGTATGCATTCAGCGGACTTGCTGCAGGACGTTCGCATCTTCCGGGTTTCGTGCCTCCGATATTCGACACCACCGGCCCCTGGTTCAAGGAGCGCGAGGCGGCTGTATCCGCCATGCCGGACGGCCCTCTCAAGGCTGCCGCGTCCGCCGGGCTGCAAGGTGAACTGTTCAGCAGATATCTGGTCAACAACGCATTGGGCGAGCAGATGAGCATAAAAGAGATCTTCGCCCTTCGTGGGCTGGTTCCTCCGGCAGGCACCGGCGACTGCGCCGCGCCCAAACTGCTGAATCACGCCTATCTGAACGGGCTCAGACCTATTGCCATGGGTGAATTCTGGTATGGGCGGAGTCCCCGCAGCGAGGTACGTGAGCAGGGGCGCTTCTACCCTTCATGTACGGGGAAATGCGGTCCTCTTCTTACCTGGATGATGAAGGGGCTCGAAGTGGAACCCAACCCGCTCGATGCAGCCCTGGGCTCCCCTGCCGAACCGGGAATCCTCTATGACGACGCACATATCATCGTAGTCGACAAGCCGTCCGGTCTGTTGTCGGTCCCGGGACGCACTGCGGCTCCTTCGCTCCTCGGATGGCTGCGCGAGCGATTCGGCAACGAGGTGGAAAGCTGCCACAGGCTCGACATGGACACCTCGGGTCTCATGGTCTTCGCCCGCTCCATTCCCGACAAGGCCGCATTGGAACGGCAGTTCGCATGCCGGGAGGTCGAAAAATGGTACCGCGCCCGCCTTGTCGGAGGTCCGTGGAACCATGCGCGCAAAGGCACCATCGCCCTTCCACTCGCCCTCGACTACTACGACAGGCCAAGGCAGATGGTCGATGACGAATCCGGCAAAAAGGCCGTTACGGAATACCGGGTTCTCGACATCTTGCCCGACGGCAGCATAGACGTCCTGTTCCATCCGCTTACGGGCCGCTCCCACCAGATACGCGTGCACGCCGCACACCCCCGCGGGCTGGGTCACCCCATCAAAGGAGACGCCCTGTACGGTGCCGCCACCATGTGCGAAAGACTATGGCTACGCGCGTGCCGCCTCAGCTTCAGGCATCCCGAGAGCGGAGAGTCTATGGACTTCGAATTATAATTCGCGCTAAATCACTATATTTGTAAAGAGAGTATGAATTTCATTGGCATCATAATCGGGGCTTCCGTATTCCTGAGCATCGGCATATGCCATCCTGCCGTCATAAAGATGGAATACCATTGGGGAAAAGCCTGCTGGTGGATATGGCTTGTGGCGGGACTGATTCTCAGTGTCCTGTCCCTGCTGATACATAACGACATCGCCTCCATCATCATAGGAGGGTTCGCGTTCTGCTGTTTCTGGGGCATCCACGAGATGTTCCTGCAGGAAAAACGGGTGCTTCGGGGCTGGTTCCCCGAGAATCCGCGCAGGCACGATTACTACGAAGAGCGCCGCAGGCAGACTCGTCTATAGATAATATTTCCTGATATTCTCTGCCATCTCGTGAGCGAGACGGGTGCGGGCTTCCCTGCTGTACCAGGCGATATGCGGCGTAAACAATATACGCTCCGGATACCTGGAATGCAGATACGGATGATCCTGCGGCAGGGGTTCGCACTGATATACGTCAACTCCGATTCCCGCTATGCGTTCCTCATCTAAGGCACGCACCAGGTCCGCTTCGACAGCAATGCCCCCTCGCCCGGTGTTGACCACGAACGCAGTCGGCTTCATCTTGCACAGCCCTTCATAATCGATGAGTCCCGTCGTAGAGGAGTTGTATGGAGCATGGATGCTGATGACGTCGCTGCGCCCGAGAAGCTCGTCGAGGCTCACGGACGGATAGTCCTTGCAATGCGACGTGCCGGATGTGGAATAGTATATGACCTGCATCCCGAACGCGTCTGCGATGCGAGCCACCTTGGAACCGATGGCGCCCATCCCCACTATTCCGAGCTTCTTGCCGGCAAGCTCCGTAAACGGGTGACCTGCATCGACATGAATGCTCCCGGAGCTGTATCTTCCGTCCTTTACATAAGCATCGTAATGGAATGCATTCCCGGCAAGGTTGAGTATATGCATCCAGGCGATCTGGGCCACGGAATCTGTGGAATACCCTGCCACGTTGCGTACCTGTATCCCACGTTCCGAACACAGGACGGTGTCTATATTGTTGATGCCGGTTCCGGCTTCGCACACCAGTTTGAGGGCAGGGGCGGCATCGAGAAGGGCCTTGTCCACCACCACCTTGTTAACTATCAGCACATCTGCGTCATGCACCCGCTCCCTCGCCTGCTCGGGAGAAGAAGACGGATAACAGACCAGTTCGCCCAGGGCAGCGATTTCTGCCAGGGAGGCGTCGCCCATCGTGGAGGCATCGAGAAAGACTATCTTCATAACGTTTATTCCTATTGTTTGTAAGCGAGTACCGGGTCCGCCTCGCCGAAACTGCCGTACACCTGCTCCGAAGCGGCGCGGCAGCCACCGTTGCAGCGGCTCAGAAGCTTGCAGTCCCGGCAGCGTTCCGGCACCACCGAGTACCGCGAGACGTTTGCCGGATCGGTCAGTATCTCCCCTATCGGACGCTGGTAAATGTTGCCTATTACCACCGGAGAATGATTGCAGAAACGCACGTCTCCAGTAAAACTGACGGCGACGGGGCGCAGATTGAAGTCGGTGCTGCACGCAGTGAACATCACATGCGGATACGGCGCCGTATCCATGAGGCACAGCGGAGTGCATACGCCGCTGACGAACCTGGTGCCGGGATGCGAGACGGCAAAAGCCTCGACGTCGGCAAAAGCCTTGGCAAGGGTAACGGGGTCGAGCACCAGTTCATCCGTATGCCGGAGTCCCATGCCGCCTATGTTGAAGCGGTTGACCATAACGTTGCGCACACCCATTCCGTACAAGTACTCCAGGGTTCCGGAGACATCCGGGGCATTGACCTTTGTGATGACAAGCACCGCATAAGCGCCTGCCGGCATGACGGAAGCGACTCTGTGCAAGGCATCCGACGCCTTGGCCCACGAGCCCGGAAGCCCGGTAAGATATTCATGAACCTCGGGCTTGAAGCTCAGGAACGGTATCTGTATGGCCCCGATGCCGATGCTCACGAAATTCCGGAGCGCCTCTTCGGTCAGGAGGGTGCCGTTGGTGAGAACGTTGACCGAGGAACCGCGGAAACGGGCGAAAAGGGCCAGATCGTGAATGTTGCGCAGCAGCATCGGCTCGCCTCCCGAAAACGAAAGGGTGCCGACGCCGGCCTGTGACAGCAGTTTGCCCAGGGTCCGGCGTACGGTCCGGGGCTCCGGTGGAGGGATGGGGGTGCTGCCGTCCCGCCAATAATTATAACAGAACCTGCAACATTGGTTGCAGGCCTGGGTAAGCTCGAATACGACGTTGCCTATCCTGGTGCGGCTCATCCGAGGATGGTAATTGTAGGAAGATCAGCGCCGAGCAGGGTTTCCACCGGATTGCCGCCGGCATCGGACCTTATACCGTAAACGGTAACCGCGGCCTCTCCGGAGTACCCGTCAGGCTCAAGCACAAGTTCAAACACCGCCTCCGGTTTCTGCAGCTGTTCGTCCGACTTGAACGTCTTGGTCTGGATCAGCGCCGGATTATCTCCTTCCGCTGCATTTATACAGCATTTATACTCCTCGAATGTGGGGCTTGCGATTGTAATTGTCAAGACTTCGCCCGCTTTGACGTTCATGTACTGGCTGCCCTTGACGATGATGGAAGGCACGTCGGTCTGCACGGCAACGTCGTAGCACATCACCTCGGGCGGAGTCGCAGGCTCGTAGCAGGTGACGGTCGGAGTGTTGCCGCACGAGGCGGCGGAAAGGAAAGACAAGGCAGTAAGCATGATGCCGCCAAGCTTGTACTTGGCTGCTACGGCCTTGGCGCTGCGGCCCTTGGAAAGGAACACCCACAGCGAGACACCAGCAAATGCCACTCCGGCAAGTATGTAAACGGCGAGGAACTTGATCTTCATAATGTCCTGTTTTCTGCAAATATACTATTTTCTTCGTTTTAAATCCAGCGTCGCGCAATATCTTGCATCATCCACTGCCGGATTTACATAATCTTATGAGAATATTCGTAACTTAGCACCTGCCATACGTAAACGCAAAAGAATGAATCCCATATCCTCAAGGCTCCTGAACCAGCAGCTTATCTGCCCGCAGTTCACTTCTCCGCACGACGTCGTGGAGTGGATGGGAGCAATGCAGGCACAGGAATACCGGATGATGCGCTGGGCTGTCGGGATGCGTACGAAGAATCCGTCCCTGCGTGCCTTTGAGCAAGATTACAACAGCGGAAGAATCGTCAGGACGCACCTGTTCCGCACGACCTGGCAGCTCGTGGCCGGAGAGGACTGGCGCTGGATGATGGAGTTATGCCGCGTGAACGCCATGAGGGGCATGGCCGGTTGGATGAAGTCAAACGGCGTCAGCATCCCAGAGGCGGAGCAAGAGGCCATCCGGCAGATCTTCAGCGACTGCCTTGGCAGGAATCGCATCGCCCTCAAGTCCGATTTGGCCTGTGCCGTCAAAGAAAAAGGCATTGACATTGACGACCGCCGGCTTTCCTACCACATCCTGCTGGCCGAGTACGCAGGCATGCTGTGCAGCGGAGACCTTTTACCGGTAAAACACAGCTACGCCCTCGCAGAGGCCAAACTTCCCAAGCAAAGCCCCGTCTCCAGAGATGAAGCCCTTGCCCTGCTGGCAAGGAAATACATCCGAAGCCACGGTCCGGCCACCCTGGAGGACTTCGTATGGTGGACCGGAATGAACATCAGCGACTGCAAGGCAGGGTTGGATGCTATCCGCACGGAACTCATCCAAGAGCGCTGGAAAGGACTCATTTTCTTCCGGCACCAGGACGGCCGCACTCGTGGATTCCGCAGCGGAACGGTCACCCTGCTGCCGTCTTATGACGAATACCTCATCGGATACAAGAGCAGACACGTTGCCCTCCATCCCGACAATGCCCATCGCGCCCACGACAAAAAAGGCACGTTCTGGCCCGTCATCCTCCTGGACGGCGAAGCGGTAGGCAACTGGAGCGTCGCAGGCGGTCGTTTCCAGACCGACTTCTTCAGCCCGGAGACCCCTGTCAGCCAGGATGCATTGAATGAGCCTCTGAAAAAGTATCAGCTCATGCTAAGATAGAGTTCTCATTGCCACCGCCACCTTCTTCAACTTCCCGAGGTCACGAAGAAACAGCAAGTCTGCAACCGTATTTACAGTTTGCAGGTTGTGATTTTTCGTGGTTCACGAGCCCGCGAGACTCCCGCTTTTCTGGAAATCAAAGAAATTCGCTACCTTTGTAAACAAAGCAAGAGCTATTATGGCCGAATCGAATTTCATAGACTACGTAAAGATTTACTGCGCAAGCGGACACGGCGGAGCCGGGTCGATGCACCTGCACAGGGCTAAGTACATTCCCAAGGGAGGGCCCGACGGCGGCGACGGAGGACGCGGAGGACACATCATACTGCGTGCCAACGCCCAGTTCTGGACTCTCATACACCTCAAATACCGCAAGCATATCAAGGCGGACGACGGGGAGAAAGGGGGCGCAGCGCTCTGCAAGGGCAAGAACGGTGCAGACATCATACTGGACGTTCCGGTAGGAACCGTAGCCAAGGATGCAGAGACGGACGAAATACTCTTCGACCTCACAGAAGACGGGCAAGAGAAGATTCTCTGCCGCGGCGGCAAGGGAGGACTTGGCAACAACAACTTCAAGAGCGCTACAAACCAGACCCCGCGATACGCCCAGCCCGGAGAGGACGGAGAGGAAAGGGTCGTGATACTCGAGCTCAAGCTGCTTGCAGACGTAGGTCTGGTAGGATTCCCGAACGCCGGCAAGTCCACCCTGCTGAGCAGCATCACATCCGCCAAGCCCAAGATCGCGTCATACGCTTTCACCACCCTTGAGCCCAACCTCGGAATTGTCCGTTACTACGACGACCGCTCGTTCGTAATGGCCGACATTCCCGGCATTATCGAAGGGGCCCACGAGGGCAAGGGCATAGGTACGCGCTTCCTCAGACACATTGAGCGAAACTCCGTCCTGCTGTTCATGGTAAGTTGCGAGGAAGATGATATCGCTGCCAGCTACAAGACTCTCCTCCAAGAACTTAAGTTATATAACCCGGAGCTCCTCTCCAAGCAGCGGATCCTTGCTGTCACCAAGTGCGACCTCATTGACGCCGACATCGAAAAAGAGCTTGCAAAGCACCTTCCCCGACGCATCCCGCACGTATTCATCTCATCAGCCAGCGGCGAAGGTCTCGACAAACTGAAGGACAAACTATGGGAAGCTTTGCAGCAGTAGCCGAACTGCTCGACCGTGAGCTCACGCTCGGTCTGAACAGCCTGCACTCCCCCGTTTCCGACGCTTTCTGGCAGTTTATGACGGGTCGTCCGGCCACCTTTGTCCTGTTTGCCGTAGTGGCGGTCTTCCTGGTGCTCAGGCTGGGTTGGAAAAGGGGGCTCATAATAATCGCCTCATGCCTGCTTTGCGTAGCTGCATGCGACCAGTTCGCCAACCTCATAAAGGCGGCAACGCACAGGCTGCGCCCCGTCAACGACCCTCAGATGCTTGTCGCAGGCCTCCATGTACTCGAGGAGCCCGGCAGCATGTACGGGTTCTTTTCCGCCCACGCCGCAAACGTACTGGGTGTCGCCCTGTGTTCGCTGTTGGGATTCAAGAACGACAAAAGCCGCAGCTACAGGGGCTACGGCTTGTTCGTAGTGTGCTGGGCCTTGCTTGTAGGCATCAGCCGCGTATTCGTGGGCAAGCATTTCCTGGGAGACGTTCTCGTGGGATTTGCCGTAGGCGCCGCTTTCGCCTGTTTGTGCGCCGCTCTTGGCAGGCTTGCCTTGAGAGCGCTAAAGCTCAGGTAGGACTTTCTCCATCATGATGCCCCTGGACCCTTTGACAAGTATAGTGCTGCCAGTGGGCTGATTGTCGTGCAGCCAAGATGCCAGAGCATCTGAAGTATCAAACGATGTAAAGTCTGATATCCCCGTCTCCTTCAGGGCTTTGGAGAACTCCTCCCCTACCAGCATGGCAGGTATCTTCTGCTCTCGCAGCATATTCAGGATGCGCACGTGCTCGGCAAGCGACTCGGCTCCGAGTTCGCGCATGTCTCCAAGCAGCGCAAGCTTGACGGGAGCCTGGACCAGGGCAAAGTTTTCCAGCGCCGCCGCCATCGACGACGGATTGGCGTTGTAAGCATCGACGATGAGGGTGTTGCGCTGCGTGACTACCATCTGCGAACGCTGGTTGGAGGGAACGAAAGCCTCTATTGCCGCTACCGCATCTTCGCGCGGGACTCCGAAGTAGTCACCGATCGCCAGCGCTGCAAGCACGTTGGTTGCATTGTAGGCACCTACGAGCTTGGTATTGACCGTATAGCCGCCCACACTCAGGCGCAGGAAAGGATTTTCCGACGTAGCGGGAAGCACAGTCGCACCTTGATACCGAACTCCGTAACCAAAACAGTGGCAAGGTTCACGGGATGCCATTTCGCGAAGGTCCGGATCGTCTTCGTTCAGAAAGATGACCCCGCCCTCGCGCGAGCCGAGCCAACGGTAAAGAGCCCCCTTGGCACGCTTGACGCCTTCAAAACTGCCGAATCCCAGCAGATGGGCCCGCCCTACATTGGTAATCAGACCGTAATCAGGCTGGCTGACGCGGACCAGTTTCTCTATGTCGTCGGGGTGATTCGCCCCCATCTCGATAACGGCGATCTGGGTGTCCGGCCGTATGGACAGCAGACTGAGGGGAACGCCGATGTCGTTGTTGAGGTTGCCCTGGGTGGCTGTGACACGGAACTTGCGGGCCAGCACCGAAGCGATAAGGTTTTTGGTGGTGGTTTTGCCGTTCGTACCCGTGAGGCCGATGACGGGCAGTCTGCCGTCGCAAACATGCCGGCGATGCCATATGGCAAGGTCGCGCAGGGTCTCGTAAGGGTCGGGAACACGTATCAGGCGTGAGTCCGGAGCGATGGGGGCGTCTTCGTTGACTACCGCCCAGACAGCTCCGGCCTGAAGCGCTTTGAGCGCATAATCGTTGCCGTCGAAGTTCTCGCCGCGAAGGGCGAAAAACATCTCTCCGCCCTTGATTGTACGGCTGTCGGTGGTCACCCTGAAGCCGCATTCGCAATATTTGTCGTATAAATCTTTCATTTTGTACCTGTACTACCGAATCCTCCCTCGCCGCGGGCCGTATCAGACAGTTCGGCGGCTTCTTCCCACTCGATGACCTCGTGGCGTGCGAGCACAAGCTGCGCGATGCGTTCTCCGCACTCTATCGTAAATGGCTCGGAGGACAGATTGACCAGGATGACGCACACCTCGCCACGATAGTCGGCATCGATGGTGCCTGGAGCGTTGAGGACCGTTATCCCCTTCTTTGCCGCAAGGCCGCTGCGGGGACGCACCTGAACTTCGTACCCGGCAGGGATTTCCAGCTGCAGCCCGGTGGGCACTACGGCCCGGCCGAGCGGCTCAAGCACTATCGGCTGGGTATTTGCGGCGCGGACGTCAAGTCCGGCGGAAAACTCGGTGGCGTATGCGGGAAGCGGATTGGGTCCGCGGTTGATTACTTTTACTTTCACTGCGCCTTTGCCTGTTTAGCGGGATCTTTGAACAGAATCATGAACAGCAGCCCGACGACGAGGGCGTAGCTGGCGAAAATGTACCAGGCGGTGGGCCATTTGGCAGGATCGTCAAAGACTCCCACCGCATCTACCACCGCACCTGCAGCAAGAGTTCCGAAGGTGGCACCTAATCCATTAGTCATCAGCATGAACACTCCCTGTGCACTGGACCTGATATCGGGAGTTGTATTCTGCTCTACATAAAGGGAGCCGGAGATATTGAAGAAGTCGAACGCCACGCCGTAAACTATGCAGCTGAGGATAAAGAGCAGCACTCCGGGCATGGCAGGATTGCCGAGTCCGAAGAAGCCGAAGCGGAACACCCATGCGAACATGGCGATGAGCATGACCTTCTTGATGCCGAACTTCTTCATGAAGAACGGGATAAGGAGGATACACAGAGTCTCGGACGCCTGCGAAATGGCTATGAGGGCATTGGAATTCTTGACGGCGAAGGTGCCGGCATACTCGGGAATGGAAGCGAACGAACCGAGGAAAGTGTTGGCGTAGCCGTTGGTAATCTGGAGCGAGGCTCCCAGCAGCATGGAGAAGATGAAGAATATGGCGAACTGGCTGTCCTTGAAAAGCGAGAAGGCCTTGAGGCCGAGGGCGTCCGCAAGGGTCTGGTTCCCGGCAGACTTGTTGACGGGACAGGCGGGCATGGTGAGCGCATAGGCGCAGAGCACCAGGGAAAGTATGCCCGAAGACAGAAGCTGGGTGTAAGAATCCTGCATTGCCACTCCGCCGATCTTGAGGAAGTTGGTGAGCAGCATGCTGCAGATGAAGCCGACGGTACCGAATACACGGATGGGCGGGAAAGCCTGGACCGGGTCCATCCCCTCCTTGCTCAAAGCATTGTATGCTACGGAATTGGCGATTGCGATGGTGGGCATGAAGAAGGCCACGCTGACGCTGTAGAGCATGAACAGCGGAGCGAATGCTATGGCCGAGCCTGCCCGCATGCAGTACACTCCGGCGCCGATCATGAACAGGCCGGCGAGGGCATGGCACAGGGAAAGGACTTTCTGCGCCTGGATCTTGCGGTCCGCGACTATGCCCATGAGGGCCGGCATGAAGATGGACACGATGCCCTGCATCGCAAAAAACCACTTGATTTGGGAGCCGAGACCGATATTGCCGAGATAACGGCCGAGCGAAGTGAGGTAAGCCCCCCAGACTGCGAACTCCAGGAAGTTCATCAGGATGAGCTTGAGGGTGATTGGTTTGATTTTCATCTGTATTGTGTTATTGGTTAATTACACTGGCGTAATCCTGTCCAAATATACGAATTTTTTCAGTAACTTTGCGCCCTATGATAAAATTCACCAAGACCGCATCAGACCCTTTTTCCCGGGCACGCACGGGCGTTCTCTCCACAGACCACGGAGAGATTCCCACCCCCATCTTCATGCCGGTGGGCACCGTAGGTTCCGTCAAGGGCGTCTATCACCGTGACCTGTCGCAGGACATAGGTGCGCGGATAATACTTGGGAACACTTATCATCTGTACCTGCGTCCGGGCCTGGACATATTGCGCCGGGCAGGCGGCCTGCACAAATTCGAGCACTGGGACGGCCCCATCCTTACCGACAGCGGCGGCTTCCAGGTTTTCAGCCTCAGCAAGATCCGCAAAATCACCCCCGAAGGCTGCAAGTTCTCCTCCCACATCGACGGCTCCCGCCACATGTTCACCCCGGAGAACAACGTCGATACGCAGCGCATAATAGGAGCGGATATAATGATGGCTCTGGACGAATGTTGCCCGGGCGATGCAGACCGCAGTTATGCTGCTAAGTCACTTAAACTTACGCAAGGTTGGCTGGAGCGATACTCGAAGCGGTTTGCAGAGACTGAACCCCTGTACGGATACGCCCAGACCTTCTTCCCCATCATACAGGGATGCACATATCCCGACCTCCGGGTGGAGGCTGCGGAGCATGCGCTTCAGTTCGCTCAGGCCGGAATAGCCATTGGCGGACTGGCGGTCGGCGAGCCTACCGAAGTCATGTACGAAATGCTCGAAGTCCTCGACCCCGTCATCCCGCAGGACAAAGCCCGCTACCTGATGGGCGTAGGCACTCCCGCCAACATACTCGAGGGAATAGCCCGAGGCGTAGATATGTTCGACTGCGTAATGCCCACCAGAAACGCCAGGAACGGCATGATTTTCACCTGGGACGGCGCAATCAACATGCGTAACGCCAAGTGGGCCGACGATTTCTCGCCAATCGACCCCCTCGGCACGTCATTTGTTGACCATTATTACACCAAGGCATATCTGCACCACCTGTTCATCGCAGGCGAGATGTTTGCGGCGATGCTCGCCAGCGAGCACAACCTCGCGTTCTACCTAGAACTCGTGCGCCAGGCGCGCGCCCATATAGAGGAAGGAGACTTCACAGCATGGAAAAACAGCGCCGTGCAGCGCCTCAGCCAAAGGATTTAGGATGGAGTTAAGGCCCAAAATACTCGACCGCTACATAGTGAAGAAGTTCCTCATGACCTTCCTCATAGCGCTCCTTGTAGTCATCCTCCTCGTCATCATATTCGACATCTCCGAAAAGATAGAGAACTTCGTAGAGCACGAAGTTCCCCTGAAGAGCATCATATTCGACTACTACGTGAACTTCATTCCGTATTTCATAAACATGTTCTCTCCCCTGTTCGTGTTTATTACGGTTATTTTCTTCACGTCCCGCATGGCCGCCAACTCGGAGATCATAGCTATACTGTCGGGTGGCGTAAGCTATCACAGGATGATGGTGCCGTACATGTTTTCGGCTGCGGTCATAGCCCTGCTGTCCCTTGGGCTGAACCTCTACGTCATACCAAGGTCCAACTTCTCGCGCGTAGATTTCGAAACTAAGTATGTCGACCAGTCCTACACCAAGTACAGCCGCAACAACGTCCACTACCAGATAGCTCCGGGACAGTTCGTATATGTGCAGTCCTTCAGCGCTTACAACAACACTGCGTATAAGTTCACCCTCGAAACCATCGAGGACAACAAGCTCGTTTCCAAACTGACCGCGGAATCCGCCACCTGGGACAGCACCTTCGGCGGCTGGCACCTGCGGCGCTACTTCATCCGCGACTATACAAAAGGCCTGGAGGACTATGTCAAGACCGGAGAGGCCAAGGACACCGTGATAGCTCTCAAGCTGAGCGATTTCTACCGCAACCAGAAAACGGTGGAGACGCTTACGCGCCGCGAGCTCAACGCACTTATCGACACCCAGAAGATGCGTGGCGACGCGAACGTCATGTACGCCCTCATCGAGAAGAACAAGCGCTATACTCTGCCATTCTCGGCCTTCATCCTGACCATCATGGCGGTATCCCTGACCTCGCGCAAGAAGCGCGGCGGAATAGGTTTCAACCTTGCCCTCGGCATAGGCCTCGCGTTCCTCTATATCCTGTTCCTGCGGTTCAGCGAAATGTTCGTTTTTACCGGGACTTTGCCGGCTGCCCTTGCGATGTGGCTGCCCAACATAGTTTACACCATAATAGCGGCCGTTTTGTACAAATTGGCCCCCAAATAGGCCATATAACAAAATTGTTAAGGTTTAGAACTTTTTTGTTTTAAATATTGTTAATCAAGCGCTCCCAAAAGGGAGCGCTTATCGTTTATACTATCGAAAGTAAACAAAACCCAAAAGCCCGGAAATGAAACGGAATTACGTGCGCCCGCGCTCCTATTAAGTGTAATTTCAAAAAAAAGTTTCTATCTTGCGTTCCCTTCGACAGAAGAGATTATCCTTAACAATTAATAACACAAATAATGAAGCACCATCTTCTTTCCTTCCTATGTGCCTTAGCCGCCTTGTCGGCCTTCATGCTGGCACATTCCCCGGAAGCGTCCGCTCAGCAGGAAGGCAAGCTCACGGTCACAGGTGTCGTCATCGACGAACTTGGCGAACCCATGATCGGAGCCGGCGTCCTCGTCAAGAACACGGTCAACGGTGCCATCACCAATCTCGACGGCGAATATACCATCACGGTTGACGCTGCGGGCGGCGGCGGCATCCTCATCTTCTCCAGCATAGGCTACGCCGACCAGGAGATTCCCGTCAACGGACGAACCGAAATCAACATCCAGATGAAGCTTGACACCGAGGTCCTCGAAGAAGTCGTCGTCGTTGGTTACGGCACGCAGAAGCGCGAATCCGTCGTCGGCGCCATCTCCACCGTGGACGTAAGCAACATCAAGGTCCCTTCGGCCCAACTGTCCTCCGGTCTCGCAGGCCAGCTTTCCGGCGTCGTCGCCGTACAGCGTTCCGGACAGCCCGGTTCGAGTTCCGCCGACTTCTACATCCGAGGCGTATCCTCCTTCCAGGGCACCGTCACTCCCCTGGTCCTCGTTGACGGCGTGGAACGCGACATAGACCTGGTCGATACCGACGACATCGCATCCTTCTCCATACTCAAGGATGCATCCGCATCAGCCGTTTACGGTGTGCGCGGAGCCAACGGCGTCATCCTCATCACCACCAAGAAGGGCGAGGTCGGCCGTCCCAAGGTCAACGTCCGCGAAGAGACCGGCATCACCCAGCCACTTGTCATGCCGTCCTTCGTCAATTCGGAGCAGTTCGCCAACATGTACAACTGGGCTTCGGGCGAGCAGTACTACAGTCCCGAAGACATAGAGAAGTACCGCACCCACTCCGACCCCGACCTCTATCCCGACGTAAACTGGATAGAGACCATGTACAAGCCGCTCGCCAGCAACGAAAGGATCAACGTATCCATCAGCGGCGGTACCGACGTGGTGCGTTATTTCGTATCCGGCAGCTACTTCACGGAGAGTTCTATCTTCCGCAACGCCAAAAACATATACGACTACGACTCGTCCATCAGCTACGACAAGTTCAACTTCAGGGCCAACGTGGACATCAACCTCACCGAGTCCACCGTGCTCGCCCTCAACGTAGCGAATATCTACGAGACCCGTGTATCTCCCGGCACCAGCACCGGGAATATCTGGAGCTGGGCTTTCTCCACTTCTCCCAACGCCGTGCCTTACGAGTACTCCGACGGCACCATATCGCGCCCTTCGGGAACCAATGAGAACCCCTGGAACCTCCTTGTACACACCGGCTACGCAGAGTCGTTCACCAATTCCGCCCAGTCGGTCATCGGTCTTACCCAGGACTTCGGCAAGCTGTGGGAGCCCCTCGAGGGCCTTACCGGCAACATGAAGTTCTCCTGGGACGCCTGGAACTATCAGTACCAGGGCCGTACCAAGACTCCCCGCCAGTATCACGCACAGGGCCGCGACGAGGAGGGCAACCTTATCTTCGGCGACCCCATAGTCGAAGGCACCTCCAGCCTGAGCTATTCCGCAAGCGGTTCCAGCAGCATGAATACATACCTGGAGGCCTCTCTCACCTACAACCGCCTCTTCGGACATCACCGCCTCGGCGGCATGATCCTTTACAACCATTCCATACGCCGCACCACCCTCGGAGGCAGCGAGACCACTTCGCTTCCCTATAAGAACCAGGGCGTCGCAGGCCGTGTGACTTATGCATTCAAGGACCGTTACTTCGCAGAGGTCAACGTGGGTTACAACGGCAGCGAAAACTTCGCTCCAGGCCACCGTTTCGGCTTCTTCCCCGCAGTTTCCGCCGGTTACCTCATCTCCGAGGAGCCTTTCTGGGAGCCCGTCAAGAACACAGTCAACATGCTCAAGCTCAAGGCTTCCTACGGAAAGGTCGGCAACGACCAGATAGGCGGCGACCGCTGGCTGTACCTGCCCACCATCATCAATGGCAACTATGCGACCATCGGCGAAACGGGCGGCAACGGCGGCTACGGCCTCGCCATCGGCCGTCCCGAGAACCTCAACTTCTCCTGGGAAGAAGAGACCAAGCTCAACGCCGGCGTAGAGTTCGAACTCTGGCACGACCTGCGTGTCATGGTCGATTACTTCGACTCACACCGTACCGGAATCCTCATGCTCCGCGGAGGACTTCCCGGCATCGCAGGATACCAGAACGGCAGCAAGCTTCCCTACGTCAACGTAGGCGAGACCCGCAACCGCGGCGTGGATCTGAGCGCCGAGTATCACAAGCAGATAGGCGACCTGTTCCTCGCAGCCCGCGGCAACTTCACCTACAACCGCAACAACCTGGTCAACAACGACGAACCCGACTGGAAATACAAGTACCAGAACCGCATCGGCAAGCCTTATGGCGTAGGTGCCAGCCAGCCGTGGGGACTGCTCGCCATCGGCCTGTTCGAAAGTGAGGAAGAAATAGCCAACTCCCCCGTCCAGACCTTCGGCGAATACCGCGTTGGCGATATCAAGTATCAGGATATCAACGGCGACGGACGCATCGACTCCGACGACCAGATATACTTGGGATACACCACGTTACCAGAGATTACCTACGGCTTTGGTTTCAATGCCGAATACAAGGGTTTCGACTTCAATGTCTTCTTCCAGGGCATTGGCAACGTCAATTTCTTCCTCAGCGGCTCATCCCTTACCTCTCCCTTCTCGTCCACTGCAATCGAGCGTTCGGCCGTACAGAAGGATGTGTGGGACAACGGCTGGAACCAGCTTACCGCCAACGGAACCGACATGTCACGCGCTTCCGAAGCCGTATATCCCCGCCTGTCCATAGGATCCGCTGCAGGTTCCTCCAACAACCAGCAGACCTCTTCCTGGTGGCAGAGAGACGGCAGCTTCCTGAGGCTCAAGAACTTCGAGATTGGTTACTCTCTTCCCAAGCCTCTTCTCGCTCGCTCCGGATTCATCCAGTCCCTCAGGCTGTATATCTCCGGCAACAATCTGCTCACCTTCTCCAAATTCAAGCTGTGGGATCCCGAGCAGGGCGGCGGCCAGGGTGCTTCCTACCCCAACAACAGGGTCTATTCCTTCGGTCTCAACGCTAACTTCTAATGGGCACTACAATGAAAACATTATACAAATGCCTTCTGGCAGCCCTCTGCGGCCTCGCCCTTGTTTCCTGTGAGAGTTTCCTCGACCGCCAGGAAGACGAGCAGCTCACGGAAGAAAAAATCTGGGCCTCGTTCAGCTATACCCGCCAGTACTTCTTCAACTGCATGGGTTACCTGCCCAACGACGCCACCAACTTCTACAACAGCACTCCTTATTTCGGAGCGACCGACGAGGCTTCCATGACCTGGAACTACGCCTACAGGTACATCAATTTCGGTTCATGGAATGCCACCACCGTACCCAACGACTATTTCAACGTTCGTTACGAGTGCATCCGCGACTGCAACATATTCCTCAAGAACGTGCTCAACTGCTCGGACCCCATACTCGAGAACGACGCAGCCCGCAAGGCCCAGCTCCAGCTGTGGTACGACTGCGCACGCTGGGCCCGTGCATACACGTACTTCCTGCTCATGCGCGACTACGGCCCTGTGTTCCTCGTCGGCGACGAGGTCATGGACTTCACGGCTTCCACGCAGGATCTTCAGCGCCCCCGCAACACCTGGGATGAATGTGTCAACTACGTAGTATCGGAAATGACCTACTGCGCAGAGAATCTGCCCGCAACGCTCACCAGCGCCAACTACGGTCTGCCTACTCGTGGAGCCGCCCTTGCAGTCATCTCCCGTCTGCAGCTCTACTCCGCCCGTCCGCTTTTCAACGGCAACCCCCTGTACCGCACCATGCGCAATCCCGACGGCACACAGCTCTTCCCTACCGAGTTTGACGCACAGAAATGGGTGCTCGCCGCGCAGGCAGCAAAAAGGGTCATCGACCTCGGGGTTTACAGTCTCTACAAGGACAAGGAAGACCCCACCAACCCCTACCTCAACTATTACGGTGTATTCCAGCAGACCTGGAATGACGAGCTGATTTACTGCGGCGGCGGTTACCAGAACCGCTGGTCACTCAGCGTCCACACAGCTCCCACAGACATCGCTACCGGAACCGCATACGGCGGTTGGGGTCCCACGCAGAGCTCCGTGGACAGCTATGCCATGGCAGACGGCCGCTATCCCATCACGGGTTACGACCGCAGCGGCGCTCCCATAGTGGATTACAGCTCCGGTTATCCCGCACCCGACCGCGAGTTCGACCTCACCAGCATAGTAAACCCGTTCCTCACGGCACTCAAGGTCTCAGCAGCCGACGCCACGTCCAATTCTCCCAGGATGTACGCCTCCCGCGAACCCCGCTTCTACGTGACCGTTTACTATCCGGGAGCCGGCTGGAAGCACGGTGAAGCCGTAGGACGCGCCTTCTTTGCCGACGGCGCCGCAGGCCACACCACACACGACTTCCCCATCACCGGCTATCTGGTGAACAAATGGTACGACCACACCCTGGATTCTTACCAGGACCAGTGGGGCAACGTGACCTTCCCTACCTTCCGCTACGCCGAAATCTACCTCAATTACATCGAGGCTGTACTCGAATGTGAAGCTGCAGGAGTCAGCGGCGCCGACGTCGATCACGACCTCGCAATGCAGTACTGGGCCGAGCTTCGCGCACGCAGCGGAATGGCTCCCATTACGGAGATCTATCCCGAGGCCGACACCGAACGCCTCATCGAATACGTCCGCCGCGAGCGTCAGATAGAACTTGCCCAGGAAGGCCACCGTTACTTCGACGTACGCACCTGGATGCTCGGTACCGAACTTCTCAACGGCCCTGTCTATGGTCTCGACACCAGCGTCAAGTCCAACAGAAGCGCCACGACCGTACCTCCCGAGATGTGGACCCGCAAGGTGGTGGAGACTCGCGTCTTCCGTTCGAATCACTATCTCTATCCTTTCCTCCAGAGGGAACTCGACCGTAACAAGGTCCTCACCCAGAACTTCGGATGGTAAACCTTAAGATACTAGTAATTATGAATATACGTTATATATCTTATAGCCTGCTTCTGACTGTTGCAGCTCTCCTCTGTTCCTGTGAGGACCACCGGAGCGACTACATGGAAGATTTCCAGACCATGGTTTACTTCCGCAACGGAGGCGAGCAGTCGCTCACCCTCTTCCGTACCGGAGAGGACGGGCTGTACCGCATCCCCGTCTGCAAGTCGGGCCGCAACCTCAAGGGTGTAGCCAACGCGGTTGTCATACCCTTCGACGAGGCGCAGATGTCGATGTACAACATCACCAACGAGACTTCCTACTCAATCATCCCGCAAAGCCTCTACTCCTTTGTGGACGGCAACCTCTCCCCTCTTTCGAGCCAGAACAAGGTTGACCTGGAGTTCGGTCCCGACGATTCCTACAAGATCGTAACCCTGAGCATCAATACCGTCGGGCTCAGCGCCCTGATGGAAGCGTCGCCCGAGGAGAGTTTCGTAATCGGACTGCAGGTGTTCGCCGATGAGAACGTCTCCGATGACATCAATCTCATCGTGCTCAAACCCGAAATCGAGGTCCCTTACGTTTCTTTCATCACCGCCGGGCTGGAAAGCCACAAGTACACCAGCGCAAGCCCTATGAAGGAAACCTACCGCAACACGGTCTCCCTCAACATGGACGAGAACCGCTGGGATTTCGACTGCACCATAGCGCCCGCCGGCAAGCAGTGGCTCGACGATTACAACAATGCCAACGGTAAAAACTTCGAGCTTCTTCCCGCCGCGGCATATTCGCTTTCCGGCAATACCCTGCATTTCGCAAAGGGCGAGCTGGAATCGTCCTTTGAGGTGGAAATCAACCGCGAAGGCATGGAGATGCTCAAGGACTACGTACTTCCCGTCGTCATCGAAAGCTGCTCCAAGAGCGAATTCGCCATCGACGCAAAGAAGAACGCCTACCTGCTCAACGTCCGTCTGGACCCCGACCAGATTACCATCACCGAAGACATGGTCACGGTCAGCCACAACCAGTCCAACGACGGCGGCGGCGCCCCGGCACTGTGCGACGGCAAGGAATCCACATACTGGCACTCTCCCTGGAGCGTCCCCGTGGCCAATCCCGACCCCGTCTATGGCATCTATGCCGACATCACCCTCAAGAGCCCTCTGAGTTCTATCGTCATTTCCTACTGCAACCGTACCGGCAACGGCAACGGAATCCCCATGCATGTAGTCATAGGAGTAAGCAATGACGGACAGAACTGGACCGTTATGGAAGGCGGCGACATAGCCACTGAAGAAATGGCCTCGTCGATTGCAGGACAGTGGATTACCCTACCGGTCCTCAGGCACGGCTCTCCTTTCCGCTACATTCGTTTCGGCATTGCCGAGTCTGCAGCCGGCGACCTCCGCGTGCCCGACACCACAGCATTTACGGCTGTAGCCGAGATTCAAATTTTTGGAACCGATAACTAGCGAGCCAAATGAAATCAATTATAAAATACATAGGAATCTTCCTGCTGGCTCTCTCCGGAGCCGTAAGCTGCATCAGCGAGAAAGGTGAGAACCTTGCTCCGGGCACTTTCAGGATAGATACGGACGAGTATTCGGTAGTCGCCCTGAGCCAGGAAGCCCAGGTAGCCTTCATACCCGTCGTCACCAACATTCCGGAAGACCAGTGGACCTTTGAGTCCAACGCCTCCTGGTGCCAGGCAGGCAGAAGTCTCACCGCCGAAAAGGGCATCATGATTTCCGTCTCCGACAACACCGACAAGGAACAGCTCCGACGCGCACAGGTGGCGGTCAAGGCTGCCGCCAACGAGTATGTGATCTCCGTCGTTCAGACCGGATATGGTCCTGCCATAATAGTGAAGGACGCATCCATCGGCCCCGAGGGCGGTCTTCTCTACCTCGACGTCGTTTCCAACGTCAACCTCGACGAGGACCTTCTCCAGAAGCCTCAGTTCAACTCCGAAGACGGTGAGAACTGGATACGTTTCCACAGCATCGCCACCACAAAGGGCTTTGCGACCACCAGGCTGGCCTTCAACGTCGATCTCAACGAGCTGCCGTACAAGCGCCAGGCCGTGCTCTCGCTCAAGGCCGCCGACGCTTCCGACAATTCAGCCGACACCAAGTGCACGATCACCCAGAGCAGCATTTCCATCACCTCAACCGACATCTTTACGGACAAGAAGGTACAGGCCCTGTCCGTGCGTGCCAACCAGGTGAGCAGCTACGAGGGTCCGGTCGAGAGCCTCATCGACGGCAGCTACGAGACCTACTACCACTCCCCCTATGAGGTCGAGACCACCTTCCCCGTAGTGTGGGAATTCGAGTTCGCGCCCGGCCAGAGAATCGACTACATCAGCCTCATGCATCGTGCAGGCAACGGTGTGGCCGGAGGACACTGGAGAGGCCAGGTCGGCAAGTTCAACGTGTATTACAAGCTCAACGCCACCGACGAGTACACTTTTGCACAGAGCTTCGACTTCGGCGGAAACGGAGGTTACCAGACAGCCAATCTTTCCACCCCGATAGAGAACGCCACCTGGATAAAGATTGAAATCCTCGACGGCGACCCCGAATCCGTCAATTATACCGACGGCAAATACATTTCCTGCGCCGAGGCTGAATTCTACAACACCAACCGCGGAGAGGTTAACGACTGGATACGCAAGATATTCACCGACCTTTCCTGCTCCGAACTCCGCGACGGCGTCACCAAGAAGGACATCATCCAGATGAATGCCGTATCTCCCTATCTCGCCACCAACGTCGCGATGCCGCTCCTCAACGGAACGTACAGCGAAGACGAGAAGGACTTCCGCATCCACAGCTATGAGCCTTATTCCGACAACCGCGTCAACCTTGCCCTCGTAACCCGCATCTATTCCGCCATGGACAACCCCACCGGCATCGAGGTTACTGCAGGCAAGGATATCGTGGTATGCGTTGACCAGATACCGGCCGGACAGACGGTAAGCCTTGCTGTTTACGGCGAGCGAGCCGGCGGCGAAGGCCCCAACTACGGAGGCGGCGGCACCGCGGAGGGCTACGACCAGAACACTGTACTGGTCGCCGGCGTCAACAACGTGCGCATCCAGGCAAACGGCATGGCATACGTCATGAACACCGTGACCCAGAAGGATCCCCGCAATCCCGACACCACCCCCATCTCGGCCTACAAGAATGTCAAGGTGCATATCCTCCCCGGCTGCGGCACCGTCCAGGGCTACTACGACCCTTCACGCCACTCCGAAGCCAAGTACAAGGAGCTGCTCAACCGCTGCACATACAAGTATTTCATGATCAAGGGCAAGAAGGTTTCCTTCCTCTTCCATACCAATCAGCTGCGCAGCGACTTCCCCAACTCCTTCCTCTCGGGTTCCCAGGCATGGGACGACATCCTGAGCTGGCAGCATGAGCTCATGGGACTCGACAAGAAAACATGGTTCAACAACCACATGATGGCCGTCACCACGACCAACGGTTACATGGATGCATCCCACCGCCGCGTACAGTTCGGCATACAGACAGTCGGCAACATCGGTTCCCGCGAGGCACTTCTCGCAAACGAGGGCGGATGGGGTCCCTGCCACGAGATGGGACATGTAAACCAGCAGGCCATCAACTGGTGCTCCAGCACGGAGAGCTCCAACAACCTGTTCTCCAACTACTGCGTGATGCGTCTTGCCGGCGACAGCTACTACAAGACCGTATGGTCACGCGGCAAGGGCATCGGCGCCCTCGCCTCCGACTATGCGGCACGCCGTCCCTGGGCCCTTCTGGGCGACGGTTCTTACCAGAACGAGGATCCCGAGCTGCACATGCGAATGAACTGGCAGCTCTGGAACTACTTCCACAACTGCGGATTCAAGCCCGATTTCTGGCCCGAGCTCTTCGAGTATCTGCGCCAGCATCCCCTGCCCGGAGAGATGTCCACCTCGCTGGGCCGCGACAAGGACGACCCGGGCCTTGCACAGCTTGAGTTCTACGAGGCCTGCTGCGCCGTGAGCGGATACGACCTCACCGAATTCTTCGACGCCTGGGGCTTCTTCATCCCCATTGACCAGCAGTACACCCAGTACTATACAGTGCTGTACCGCGTGACCGAGGCCATGATCAACGCTTCGAAGGCCAGGGTGCGCGACATGAAGCTTCCCAAGGCTGCACCTATGCAGTACCTGGAAGACCGCAGCTCGGAGTGCGACATGGGCTATTGGGAGACCTACCGCGACAAGGTAGCCATCACCAAGACTCCCACCGCTACCGTCAGCGGCACAAGCGTCACCGTAAACAATTGTGATCAGGCCGTAGCAGTGGAGCTGCGCCGCGGAAGCGATGCCTCCGGACAGCTGCTCTATTTCTCGAACCGCTATAACTTCACATCCCCCGTCGCCGTGTCCGGCAACAGTCTCTGGGCCGTACAGGCAGACGGTGCACGCATCAAGATAAACGTCCAATGATGAAGCAAAGACAATACAGACATCCGGAAATCCAGCTCGCAGAATGCGGGCTGGAATTCCTGCTTGCAGAATCCAACGACGCCGTGGGCGCCGATATGCCCATCGACGATATCGATCTGACTTTCAACATGTAGCCCTATGAGAACATTATTGGACATCATTCCCGCTGTAGTGATTCTCGCTACATGCTGCACCCCCAGGGAGGCAGAACTTTCCGCTCTTCCCGGTACAGAGCTTTCTGCGTATATAGTCGAGACAAAGACCGGCTATACAATCGACGAGACTGCAAAGAAGGCCGTATTCTCGTGGCTCGAAGGCGACCGCATCGACGTTGCAGTCCGTTGCGGCAGCGATTATGTCGCATTGCCCTTCGCCTCAGCTTCCGCCGGGGCGCAGGCCAGATTCAGCGATGGAATCGACAATCAGAGTCTCGCCCTCATCAGGCAGGACAACCCCGGAGCGGAATTGTCCCCTTGGGCGTTCTACCCTTCCGGCAGCAGCTGGAGCATCAGCGGAAGCGACATTTCCGTGCATCTTCCGACCGGAGACAATTATGACGCCGCCAATCCGCTTGCCATCGTTCCCATGTTCGGTATCGCCGACAGCAACGGCGACTATGCCTTCAGTCCCAGCACCGCAGTCCTTGCCGTCCCGGTTCAAGGAATCACTCCCGAGATGGACTTCATCACCCTCGAATCTGAGGCTACCATCAGCGGTGAATTCACCCTCGCCGTTGACGGGAACAGCGGAACCGTCAAGCTTGAGGGAGCAAAAGACAGTTATCCAGGCGTAATGTCACTGAGCTTTTCGAATCTCTCCGGCGACTACACCTTCTACTTCCCTCTCCCGGAAGGCACCATCCCTGCCGGGCTCACCATCAGCCTTGGACAGACCTCCGACTGGGAAGGCAGGATGACTCTGGTCAGCCAGAGCCCTGTAACGCTCACCCGCGGACGCATTTCCCGCATTCCCCCCATCCAGTTCCAGTCTTCCGGGGAATGGACGACAGTCACCACTGAAGGCAAGTTCCTCGACGACTTCCTGTGGAACTGCCACAGCGCCTTCACCGCCGGAACCTACGTCCCCGTCACGATAGAGCGCAGCCAGAGCGACCCTTCGAAGTTCCGCATCGCCAATCCTTATACGGTGGCATGCAGCACCTTCGGCTATACCCCGCACACCAGCGGCATCGTTGCCGATCCTTACCTCGTATTCACCGTTTCCGATGACGGTTCCGTGAGTTTCGAGAGCTTCCGCACCGGCATCGAAGACAAAGACAGCGGCGGCCGGGCCATGATGATTACCTATCCTCCGACCTGGAGCGCCTCCCGTCCGTCCAAGGAATGCAAGGTCAACTGGTTCAGCACGCAGGACGCCACGCTTCCTGTATCCATGCAGCTCGGTTGCGTCTATTCCGACCCCGACGACAGCAGCTACATGTACAGCCGCGACGGCAGCACCCAGCACACCGACCGCATCCACATCCTCTTCTCCGACGAGCCCGAGCCCGCCGAGACCTGGACATCCCTGGGCACCGGCCGCTTCATCGACAACTTCTTCTGGAACAACAATTCCTTCTCCGGAGCAGTCGAAACCGAAATCTGGCGCAGCGACCTCGACGCCAACCGCTACCGCATCGCCAACCCCTACCTCATAGCGAACAAAGTGTTCGGGCGCAGCGGCTACGAGGGCGACGAGTACTTCTTTTTCAGCATCGCTTCCGACGGCGCTGTGACTTTCGAGACCCTCGTGACCGGCATGACGCTTACGTCAGGAGGCTCGCTTGTCGACCGCAACTTCGCAATCAAGATGCCGTCCGACGTCAGCGCGACGAAGGTCATGTCGGGCACTGCCGCAGAGCCTCTGGCCATCCAGCTGGGTGCTGTAAACTACGACAGCAACGATGCAAGCTACTTCTACACGAGAGCCACCTACGACCTCAAGTACCTGTACTTCCCCGGTTATGACGACAAGGCCTACGTGGAGCCTTACAAGATTCCCATGCTCGCGGCGTTCCACAATCCGGTGGCGTCCCTGAGCCTGCCAGGCGGTACGCTTCAGAAACTCGTCGTCAAGATCACCAACGGCGACCTTTCAAAGGTCAAGGGACTGAGACTCTGGCAGAATGCCACCGGCGGCTGGATGGAGAGCGATTACGTCGCCCCCGCCTCCGACGGCACCGTCACCATGACCAGCTTCACCCGTCCTGCCATTTCCGGAAGCATCGACCTCAACTTCTGGGTAGATGACCCCGATATCGCTTCCTCCTATACATTCAGCGTAACGGAAGTGGTGATCGGCGGAGTGTCGTACCAGATCGATCAGGATGATTCCTTCATCCATATCTTCGGCGTACGCGTCAACAACGGCGGCGACACCGAGAACGTCCGCGGCACCAGCGAGACGGTGGCTTCGTTCCGCATCCCCGCCCTCGTCACCTCCAATGCCGGCACGCTCATCGCCGCATACGACGTACGTTACGCCAACTCCGCAGACCTTCAGGGCGACATCGACGTCGGCATGAAGCGTTCCACCGACGGAGGCAAGACCTGGAGCGACCTCAAGCTAATCATGGACATGGGTGAATACGGCGGCCTAGCTCAGAACCAGAACGGCATAGGAGACCCTTGCCTGCTGGTTGACGAGAACACCGGCCGCATATTCTGTTTCGCAGTTTGGGCGCACGGGCACTACAATGACGCCGACCGCCGCTGCCTCGCATGGTCCGGCACCGGATTCGCCATCAGCGACACTCCCCAGTTCATGATGGTTTACTCCGACGACGACGGCATCACCTGGAGCGATCCCGTCAACATTACGACCCATGTCAAGAAACAGGACTGGAGAATGACCTTCCAGGGCCCCGGACGCGGAATCACCATGAAGGACGGCACCCTTGTAGTGCCCATCCAGCATCAGGAGGGTTCCAGCAAGTCCATGCACGGACTCTATCCGCTCAACTCCGGCATCATGTACTCCACCGACCATGGCAACACGTGGCAGGCTTTCGAAGGTTTCGCACATGCCACCACCAGCGAGAGCGCCGTAGCCGAAATCGAGCCCGGGGTACTCATGCTCAGCATGCGCGACGAGACCGATTCCAAGGCGCGCAGGGTTTACACCACTACCGACCTTGGCAAGACCTGGACGGCGCACGCCTCAAACGGCAAGGTTATAGAACCCACCTGCGAGGCTTCTCTGCTGCATGTCGATGCCGCAGACAACTCACTCGGACAGGACCTCCTGCTCTTCTCCAACCCCAACAGCACCAGCGGCCGGGTAAACATGACAATCCAGGCCAGCCTCGACAAGGGCGTTACCTGGAGCCATTCCCTGCTGCTCGATGCCGGCGGTTCCCTGGGCTATTCCTGTCTTACCATGGTCAACAAAAGCACCGTTGGCATCCTGTACGAAAGTTCAAGGGGCAGCATCCTTTTCCAGGCTGTGCCCCTAACCGACATTATCAAGTAGTATGCAAAGATTATTCTCCCTCATAGCCATTGCGGCAGCCGGCCTTGCAGTTCTGGCCGGCTGCAAGCAGGGCGGCTCGGAGATCGCTCCCGACATCACGTTTACGGGCAGCGGTTCCGCCCTTGCTTCTTCCGGCATTTCCGCAGACGCCGCCGGAGCGGATTACGAACTCAGCTTCAAGTCCGCTACCGACTGGCATATCGCCTACCCTGACGCCACCAAGGCTCTCGCATCCTGGATAGTAGTCACACCTCCTTCAGGCAAAGGCGGCGAAGTGAACGCCATCATCACCGTCAATCCCAATGAAACTCCGGAGGCTCGCAGCACTCAGCTGCTCCTGGTCTCCGGCTCGGTCAGCAAATCGATATCCATTTCGCAGGCAGCCGGAAGCGGCATCGCCGTCAGCGGCATGGTGCTCAACGAGACTTCCCTTTCGCTGTATCCCGGCGAGAGCGCAGTGCTTGCGGCCTCCGTTTTCCCTTCATACGCCGACACCGACAAGACAGTCAGCTGGAGCAGTTCGGCTCCCGACGTGGTTTCCGTCGAGGACGGCCTGGTTACGGCCCTTTCCGAGGGCACCGCAACAGTTACCGCCACCGCAGGCAGCGTTTCCGCTTCCTGCAAGGTCACGGTAAAGCACCAGTACGTCCCGGTCTCCGGAATAACGCTCGACCAGAGCGAGATTACCCTAACAGAGGGCACCACAAAAGAGCTTATCGCCACCATAACTCCCACAGGAGCAGATGCTTCCGACCTTGAGTGGAAGTCTTCCGACAGTGCTGTGGCAAGCGTATCGGCTACGGGTGTTGTAACCGCAGTCGCCCCCGGCACCGCCGTTGTCACGGTAAGCGCAGGCGGATTCAGCGCCAGCTGCACGGTTACGGTGATACGCAAGGGAAGCACCGGCGAGAACCTCGACGATCCTATTAATGTAAATCCTTGGTAGCCATGAAGAAGTCTGTATTTTTCGCACTTGCGGCCCTGTCCCTTGCCGCCTGCACCAAAGATGCCGCCACTGCAGTTTCCCAGCTCACCCGCCCCACGCATACCGTAACGATTTCCGCCGGTATCGACCAAGGGTCCAAGACAGCTTACGATGAGCAGGGCAAGTTCTCCTGGAGTGCCGGAGACGTTATCGGAGTAGTATATCTCGATCCGGAGGAAAATATCGTCACCATTCCCTTCTCCACCACAGACAGCGGCCCCGTGGCCGATTTTACCGGAGAAGTTCCCGACGGGTATGGCCTGCCCAAAATGGCCACCTATCCTTTCAACACTCCGACAGATGGTTATGCTTGCAACGACTTTGCATGGAACGAGAAGAACTTCCGCCTGTGGGGCTCCATCAAGCCTGACATGCAGGATCCCCTTTCCATGATGCCCCTGACCGGAGTCATGGACGATGACGGATTCTTCATTTTCCGCTCCGCTGCGGGCGCGGTGAAGTTTACCGTGGTCAACATGCCCATGGAAACCTATTTCACCTATCTTGAGACTCCTGCCGAATCGGGTGCTTACCTCAACGGATGGTTCGCCCTCGACGAGAGCGGTGTGATAAAGATGGAAAATGCCTCCGAAGGTTACCTCGAGAGATACAACTGGAATGTTCCCACCGAGGCCAACAAGACCATGGATGTTTATTTCTTCCTGCCCGTGGGCACCCTTCCGGCCGGCACCAAGTTCGAAATCTGCGACAACAGCTGGGGCGCCATCCACAGTTTCGTGTTCCAGAAAGATGTGGAGGTCGTACGCAATGCCGTCACCGAGATTGCGCCTATAACCATTGAATCAATAGTTTACGAGAAAGGAGCTGAAATCCCTCTTAAGGAGAACATGATTTACGCCTCCGACGTATGCTCTCACGACGGACAGGGAGTTATCGGGCTTATCGACAACGACCCGGCCACATATTGGCACTCCAACTGGTACTACGCAGTCCAGGCCAACGATCCCCTGTATGGAGTATGGTTCGACTTTACCATCGCCCTTCCCATAGATTCCTTCCAGTTCAAGTATCAGGTAAGAGACTCCAACGCCAACTCCAAGCCTACCAAAATCGTATATGGGGTAAGCGAAGACGGAGTCACCTGGAAACAGGCCGGCGAGGTCGCCAACGATCAGATGAGTGCGGCAGCGGCCGGCGAGTGGGTCGAACTGCCTGCCGTAAGCCTCGATGGCAGCTATCGTTTCATACGTCTTGGCATTGCCGATTCCAACGATACCGGCAATGGTTCGCTCACCGGAAACCTTAGTTTCGAAGGCGGCAAGAAATGTGTCAACATGGCAGAACTCAAGCTGTTCCTGCCTGAGTAACAGACACTCGCTTCAATAAAAACGGCGGCGCTTTTCAGGCACCACCGTTTTTTTATATGAGTATCTTCACTCGGAAGCCTCGTGTCGTAGGCTCTTCTACTATGCCCTTCGCCTTGGCCCGGATACCGTCGAGCTGAGGGCCTTGCGGGAGCGGCGAGCGGTCGAGGCCTTCCACCATGAAGTCGAGGGCGGTTTCGCCTGAGAGCTCCGCATGAGTAAGCCTCAAGGTCAGCGGACGGTACTGCCGCATGTGTTCAAACAGCATCTCCTCCACTATCTCGTATGCAAGAGCGGCTTTGGAAGAAAGGTTGTATTTGAGGCAGAACTGGCTGAAGCCCGTGCGCACCTGCAGGAAATCGAAGGTGTCGGAATCGATTTCGTACACCAGTTTCTGGATGCGGTTCACAAAAGCCTTCGTCGCACTGTGGACCGGATGCTCGAATATCTGTTCCGGAGAGCCGTCTTCGTAGATTATCCCTTCGTACATGAAGAAAATCCTGGTGCTTACGTCGCGTGCGAAGCGCATTTCGTGGGTTACGATGAGCATGGTCAGGCCTTCTTTTGCCAGCTGGCGTATTACGCTGAGCACCTCCCCTACCATCGTGGGGTCGAGGGCGGAGGTGGGCTCATCGAACAGAACGACCTCGGGATGCATTGCCAGCGAGCGCGCAATCGCGACCCTCTGTTTCTGGCCGCCCGACAATGAGGAAGGATAAACACCGGCCTTCTGCGCCATACCGACTTTCTTGAGAAGCTCCATGGCCTCCTCTTTTGCCTGGGCCTCGGGCATTTCCAGGAGCTTCATCGGCGCATACATTATATTTTCCAGCACCGTCATGTGCTCGAAAAGGTTGAAGCTCTGGAATACCATGCCCATCTTGCGGCGCATCTTGTCGAGGGGGTAGCCCTTTTCCATGATGTTTTCGCCGTCGAACCAGATCTCGCCGCCGGTGGGCGGTTCGAGCATGTTGAGAGCCCGCAGCAGCGTGCTCTTGCCGGTTCCGGAAGGGCCTATTATGCTTATGACCTCTCCTTTCTGTATTTCGCAATTGACATCCTTCAGGACGGTTATGGCGCTACCGTCCGGATTGTTGAACGTTTTGCTTAAATGCTTTATGCTTATCATGTTACTTTGTTTTTAGGAGAAGTGACAAAAGGCTTCGTATCAACCAGGCGAGCACAAAATAAAGAATCGTCACCACCAGCAGCGGGACGAAGGCGTCAAAGGTACGGCTGCGGATGATGTCGCTCGCCTTCGTAAGGTCCTGAATGGCTATGTAACCTACGATGGAGGTACTCTTGAGCAGCGACACACACTCTCCAGTGTACAGGGGCAGTCCCTTTTTGAGAGCCTGTGGGAACACTATGCCGGTAAAGGTCTTGAACGGGGTGAAGCCGAGGCTCAGTCCTGCTTCCGTCTGCCCCTTGGGAACGGTGGAAATGGCCGTGCTGAAAATGCTTCCAGAAGTGGACGCGAAGCAGAATGCGAAGGTTGCTACCGCTACCGCGGAAGCGCTTACTCCGGAGCCGGCAAAAATCACATAGAACATTATCAGCAGCAGTACGAGAGTAGGGGTACCCTGGATAAATGCCTGATAAACACTTATTATCGAGCGAAGCCACTTGCGGCGGCTGCGTTTTGCCGCACATACGCCTATTCCAAGCAGGGTCCCTATGAGTATGGAAAAGAGGGTTATCTTCACCGTTTCCCAAAGACCTTTGGTAATCAGTTGCCAACGGCTTTCCGTAATCAGGTTCATTTTGAAGCGTTCCCCAAGGCCGGGGCGGGTGCTATTGCTCTTGTCGAGGACGAAGAATGCCGGATGACATCTATAATACGGCATTGTGAAATCCACCGATTTCTTGCGCTCTTCGGTAATGAAAAGGCATCCAGAGACCATGTCTGCCTCTCCGGACTGAAGAGCCAGTATGGCGGAACCGAGGTCCTGGGTGAGCATTTCGAAAGGACGCCCCATGGATGCGGCAAAGCGGCGCAGAATCTCGGCATCCATACCCATCCACTGCCCGCCTTCGCCCACGAAGCATACAGGCTCCAGGTTCACTGCCGTGACGCAGCGCAGAGGAGCGGCCCCGGGAGCCACGGGCTCTATCTCGGGAAGCTCCGGAGTACCTTCAATCCAGTGGGATATATAATCCTGTACCGGAGCGGTCTGCAGGAATTCGTTGAAGCGGTTGGCCAATTCGATGTTACCCTTCTTTACGGCAAATGCGGCATCGAAACAGTCAGTGCCGCGCAAGGCCTTTTTGACGTTCAGCCGCTTCATGGCTTCGTTCGTGAGCATGACTTCGTCCGACACGAACACGTCGGCAAGCCCCTGCCTCATAGCCTGAAGGGCATCGGACTCCGACTTTGCCGCAAACATATTGACCTCTTCGATTGCCGAATACTTGTGCTCATAATAGCTACCGCTCGTGCAGGAAACAGTAAGGCCGTTGAGGTCGTCCTCGGAATTGAGCTGCAAGGTTTCATCAGTGCCCCCCGAGCATCCGAACATGCAAAACAGCGATACCGCGAGGCATAAAGATTTAAAAAGATCCTTCATTCGAAATGATTCTACTGATAGAAAGTTCAAATATACGCAAAAATATTTGTTTTGTTTTTGCATCTACCGCTATCTGCTCTATTTCGCCCTTGTCCTCCCCACTCCACAAGCTGCCCTCAGCCGGGATCGATAATACGCCGTTTTGATCCCGTTCGCTTTCTACTTCACCCGCTTATGAGGTGATTCATGGTAATATGGACAAAACAGCTGAGAGCAACCAACCGGGCAAGGTGCTATTATTCTCGGGGGATCTTGCCCGGTAATATGGCTCAGAAGGTCATGTATGGCATGTTGGCGGGCAAGGTGTCGGCCATATTTCTACACCTTGCCCGGTTTCGAGACTGCCGAGGCTACAAACGGCAATATATCAGGTCATTAGATATGATTTTACCAACTGATAGTATCCTATAGACCTTACCATCATACATCCATTTACAACAAAAAAACAGCCGGCTCAATTGACCGGCTGTAGTAGAAACTGTTATTAAGTGATTAATTTTCCCAAAGCTGAAGTTCAGAAAGAGCTACGAATTTGCCAGTAGTAGCATCTTGAGTTAAATCTCCAGCTGCACTCTCTGTGAATCCGAGTCGCAGATAACGATATGAAGAACCTGCTGCAACCGAAATCTGATACCACTTGCCAGCTGCAGAGTTCAGCGTAGTCTCTCCTATAATTTCAGTCCATGAAGAATTGTCATTGCTTCCACCAATAATATACTTAGTGGGGAGTTGGTTGGAAGAATTACGGGTCTTAATGTTAAACGTAAAGTTCTCAACGCTCTTTCCTTCTCCCAAATCTATCTGAATATAAATACCATATGTAGTATCCAGGGAAGGAGTATCGACATAGTCCGAGTGCCAGTGGCTGTCGTCCTTGTCAATCAGGGCGTCAGCACCAAGATTGTCTCCAGAGTAGTTGTTATTTGCGCCCGTTGATGACACAGAAATCTTTCCGGTGAGGTCGACCTTACCTTTAGTCTTATTGGCGACATATCGTCCGAGCAAAGCATCTGCGTAGCTATCTGCTGAAACAGAATCCCAGAAGTTTCCGACTTTGGCTCCCCAAACTACAAGGTCATGATTTGTACTAGAATAGCCGTTACTGTTGAAGTGAATACGAAGAGCCCTTCCAATTTCGCTTATATAGTGATTATGGCCACCGCCATCTACATAGAACGGAGTGGAAATGGAAGTTGTGAAGGTTGTTTCGGATGCATTGTATACAGCGTACAAAGGAGACCCAGAGGTGAAACCGGTCCAGTCAGAAAGCAGGTACGTATGAGTATTCAGTGACGGATCATAATAATAACCACAGAACTCCGTCAGCATAATATTTCCGGAGGTCGGATCATTACTGACCTCGAGAGTCATCGTATTGTCGCCTGTAATTTCAAAGTCATAGTTAGACGTCCAATCTCCTACATTAGTGAGCACACGCATATACTGGGAGGCTACAGCACTTGCATCCGCATCTGTTATTACGAAAACAGATGTTGCAGAGCTAAGTTTGGCCTCTGTTCCCCTATATGACTGAGCAACTAGATACATGGCACCAGATGCTGTAACGTTAGTCATAGGAATTGACTTGGTCTCTCCGTCAGCAAAGGTTACGACAGAAGCATCGTTGTTGTCAATCAGAGTAAGACCTGCCGCTTCGCTTGCAGCGAGAACAACTTTTACGGAAGTGGCGTCCTTCGCAATGTCAACTGTCGCTTCGATTGCGGAGGAGGTTCCACCTGGAGTCACAGTTGCTGAGAAATCTTCCGCCGGGAGAGCTATTGCCTTCGTGATTTCGCTGATTGTATTGCGCTCGATAGTTACTGCGGAAGGGGCCTTGACAGTCCTCAAAACATTGTTGCCGGCGTCGAGAAGACGAATCTCAAAGGCACTTGCAAGTTCACCAACCGGAACCGGGAAATAGAAAGGAAGCTCTGTCTCGCTGCTTCTGTCTATATACTGTGATTCAAGTACATACTCAGATGCTGTAGATGATGTAGTCATAGCAATATACGCATCTGATCCGGAACTTGTCATAGTGTACGTGCCGTTGAGTTTCTGCCCATTAGAATATAACTGGACCTTGGCAAGACGATCGTCAATATCAGTGACTGTGACCTTGAGGATGCCTGTAGCTGTGTGGAAAGCGAAGTTGTCGTCAGCATCTTTGTAGCCTATCATGGGAACGAATTGCAAGGGGTTGGAAACTGATGACTTAAAGAGGCTTGAAACTATTAGGCCGCTCGCCTTGACTTCCGCAGAGCCGGAGTTAACGGCAGAGACGGAACCTACGTTCCATGTTTTAAGCCTGTCCGGGCAATAGGAGTTGCCGGGGAAAGGATAAAACGCATATTCACCAAGTCCCCATGTCTCATTGCTTAGGGAACCGGAAGAAACAAACTTTGCGATGCTGCCTCCTTCTTCAGTTTCATTGTAGAACAGCCAACGATCGCGGGTCGTTCCATCCGTCTTTTTAATAAGTTGCATGGAGAGGCACTCACTGCCAGTCCAACTGAAAGTAGTCTCGTTTTCGTAAGATGTCTTAGTAATATCGCCGTCAGAGACATATGCCATGATAGTGATACCGTCATTTGTTGCAGGAATCTTATCAGATTCTGCGGGGCCGTTCTCCTTATTGCAGGATACAAAAGCAACGGCAAAAAGGCTCAAAGAAAATAAAACAATCTTTTTCATTTCTGTCATTTATTACCGTTATTCTTCATCCCAGTCCCAATTGTAAGTATTCTTAGAGGAATTGATGTTCTCACCGGTGGAACCGCCCAGAGAGGCATCAAGGATACGGCTGTTTAACAGCACATCGATCATTCTTGTTTGAGGAGAAAAATAATCCTTCTTCATATAATTGGTTTTAGTGTATTATACCATATTATTAAACATGCAAATTTACAATAATTCCCCGAAAATCAAAGGAGTAGAAAGAAAAACATTGCCGTTGCTCTAACTACGCCCATGGTTCAACCCTTAAACGCACACTATAGACGGGCGATTTGCTTTGCAGCAGAGTGGCTCATTCCCGCTGTGACTTTTTGTCACAAAGAATGTCAAAATGACCCGTAAATGCCATTGGCACCGGGTTTGAAATGCTATTAATCGGTTCCGATAAGGAATCCCGGGAAAGAGGCCTTGCAGCACAGCCCCGAACCGGAACGCTTAAAACAATTAAAACTATGTTACCTGTTAGAAGAAACAATAGCTGGCTGCCGGAAATCTTCAATGACTTCTTCGACAACAGTTGGATGGAGCGCCCCACTTACACAGCTCCCGCTATTAATGTAATCGAAAACGAAAAAGAATATGATGTCGAGCTGGCCGCTCCCGGTCTCAACAAGGAGGACTTCAAGATTCATATTGACGAAGAAAACAACCTCCACATAGAGATGGAGAAGAAGAACGAGAACAAGGAAGGCGGACGCCACGGCCGCTACCTGCGCCGCGAATTCTCTTACGAAAAGTTCCAGCAGACTCTCCTGCTTCCCGATGACGTAAATGCAGAGAAGATTGAAGCCGCAATGGAGAACGGCGTCCTCAACATCCGTATTCCCAAAAAGGTAAAGGTCGAAAAACCTGTGACCATCAAGCAGATCGACGTGAAATAATACGAACAGACGTCATCATAATTAATAATGGAGACTGCTGTTAGCAGCCTCCATTATTGTTTTATGAATGCACCAAGTCTAGCGTTCTTTCAGCCTGTCGGCCTTTCTGAGCGCCTCCTTGATAATCCATTGCAGCTGACCATTGATGCTGCGGAATTCGTCCGAAGCCCAACGTTCCAATGCTTCCATCGTGGCCGGATCGACCCGGAGGACGAAACTCTTTACAGATTCTTTTTCCTTGGACATGCTAATACAGGCTGCCGGAGTTCACCACCGGTTGAGCCGGTTCGTCTCCGCAAAGGACGACCAGCAGGTTGCTTACCATCGCCGCTTTGCGCTCTTCGTCCAGATTCACTACACCCTCGGCCTTGAGTTTGTCCAGAGCCATCTTGACCATGCTCACTGCACCATCGACAATCTTTTCGCGGGCGGCGATGATGGCATCCGCCTGCTGGCGCCGCAGCATGACGGCAGCGATTTCCGGTGCATAAGCCAGATAGTTGATACGTGCCTCGGTCACATGGATGCCAGCCATGGACAGGCGTTCGTTCAGCGTGGTGACGAGTTTCTCGTTGATTTCGTCCGCGTTGCTACGGAGCGTGAGTTCGTCGGCCGTATCGGGATTGTCGTAGGCATAGCAGCCTGCTACCTGGCGAAGGGCCGCATCACTCTGCACCCGCACGAAGTTTTCGAAGGCCTGGGAAAGGAAGCGAGCGGAGGAGCCGTGTCCGGCAGAAGGTGCAAGAGACTGACTGTCAATCTCGAACAAAGCCTTATAAGTATTTTCCAACTTCCACACCAGCACCATGCCTATCAAGACCGGGTTGCCCACCTTGTCATTGACCTTTATGGGTTCCGGATTGAGGTTGCGAGCCCTCAGACTGACACTCTTCTTGCTCATCAAAGGGTTCAGCCAATAAAAGCCGGTGCGGGTAAATGTACCCTTGTACTTGCCGAAGAACACAAGCACGGACGCCTCATTGGGCTCCAGCTTGATGAATCCCGCCATGCATATCATCGTAAAAACCATCAGCAGGCCACCGACAAGTCCCAGAGGACCGGCGGCATCTGACATGACAAAGCAGAAGATGGCGCAGGCCAAAAAGGCCAGAATCAGGAGCAGGGCCAGAAAGCCATTCAATACGAGACCTTTATAGGCCATTTCTTTGTTGTTCTCCATAAGCGAAAGGAACTGTTAAAGATTATAATATCATTTTGATATTACAAAGATATAACATATTTTAGAATTCGCAATAGCTTTCACAATAAGAAGCTGTTTGGATTTTTCCGTCTCTTCCAAGCAAGAAAAAGCCGCCGGCCAGCTCCAAGGCTGATCCGACGGCTTTAATCTACCGAGAGCTCGGCAATCGTCAAATCTTGTTGGCTCCAAACTGCTGCCAGTACAAATCGTAGCTCGATGTATTGGTGTAGCAGTTCATCAGGTATCCTCCCCAGCAGATTACATCGTAGGTGGTGCCGTTGTAGGCATTGCTGTCGAATCCGAAGCGAAGCACATTGTTGCCATACTCGCAGATAAAGTGAGGATAACCTCCGGCGTCATAGTAGAAAATCTGGTCGGAGATGTTGCTGAAAACGAGCTTTGGATTGCTGCTGGCCGGATTGTAGAATCCGTACACAGGGCTGCCGTCGGAGAACTGGCTGAAATCGTAGGTGGTGAGAGAACTGTGCGTACTGCGCGATACGTCCCAGCAGAAGCCGAATGCATGAGTAAGCATTATGTTGCCCTTGGAGGGGTCGTCGCTTATCTCGAAAGTGATGGTGTCATCTCCGTTGCTTGTCATGCTTTCGGGATATATCGACTTATAATAGGCGTTCTTGTACGTTCCGGCCACATCGGCTGCATCGGCTGCGGAAATATAGTACACCGGAAGGGTTCCGCTGACAATTTCGTTCGAGGATGCGCCGTATGCCACATAGCCAAGGTAATACAGTCCGCTGGCACTCAGACCGGCAGTAACTTCTACGGCGTTTGCCGATCCGGCCGAAGTGATCTCAAGAGACGAAGCCGCAGCGGCGGCAAGGGCATCCGCCTCGCCCGTTGCTACAGCAAGCCTGACGCTCTTGACGGCAGGGCTTGCCGATTCAAGATAGGCAGAAACAGCCGAGGACGTACCGGAAAGGGCAATCTTGGCATAATTGCTTCTGCTGAAATCGATGACGGCTGCGATGTCTATGATCTTGGCCCGGGTGACGCTAAGCGAAATACCGTTGGCTTTGACCGTACCGAGCACCGTATCACCGGCTTTTAGAGTGATGGTGAGGTCGGTATAAGTGCCTACGGGGGCGGGGAAATAGAATGCATAGGTCTTCGCCGCATCGAGTCCGGAGAAGGTGAAGGTCTTGGATGTACCCGCGGTGAACCAGGTGTTCCTGAGACCGATGCTGGACTCGCCGACGAGGTTGCCTATGTTGGTGCGGTATTTGGCATCGTTGTCTCCCGTCATCTTGACGGAATTGCCGCTGAATCCCCCGCTGGTGGACGAAATGGAAATGGAAGTCGCATCCGCAGGAATGTTCTTGGCATTTATGCCGATTACGCCCGTTACAGGCTTGAAAGAGTACTCGCCGTCGGCAAGCGTACCGACCATGGGAACTATGTCCTTGAGGGGATTGGCGGCATCGTACACCAGGCTTTCGCCCAGATTGAAGTAGAGAGTGCTTCCGGAAAGATGCGTAAAATTGGCTCCGTTCGACTTGCCGGCGGGATAAAGCGCGTAGCCGGAATCCTCATAAGCGGAACCTACTGCAGAACCGTTGAAAGTAGCCCTCGCACCGTCGATGGACGCGGCCGAATAGGTATAATGGTCGTAGTCGGTATAATAGCCCTCGTTTTCGGTGTCGATTTTGCGCACGAGACGATAAAAGGCGTCTCCCTGGGTCCATCCGAAGGAAGCCGTACCGCCGGATATGGTATAATCCGACTTGGAGACGGGCTCGTCGATGACGGCCGATACGGTTTCGGTGGCCTGTGCCGCAGGCTCCTGCGCATCAGGCCCCGAAGGGACGGTCACTATCTCCTTCTTGCAGGAGACCAGCGCTGCTGCCGCAAGCGCAACAAAAAGCATGTATTTTTTCATGGCGATGCGGATTAATAGGTCCAACCGATATCGGTATTCTCTTCATATCCCATGTCGGCAGAACGGCCCGACACCTCCAGCAGGCCATCCTCCAGGAATCGCCCGCTCACAGAAACCTCTGGAACTATATAGTTTTTCTTCATAATTATCAATTAATTACGCTTCCAGACCTGCAGCTCGGCCATATGCGTGCAACCTGTAGTTGTAAGGTCTGATGCGCCATTGTAGCCGTTGGCCTGAAGAATCGCGACGCGGATGTAGCGTACGGGCGAAGCGGCCTTGCAGGCGATGAAGGGCACCCAGGCGGCTACGCCGTAACTGGAATAGATGCCGCTCATCTCACCAACTGCACTGCCCCAGCTGGAGCCGTCGGCAGAGGCGAATACCTTCACATGGTCTGCATGATCGTTGTAGCAATCCCTGAGCTTGAAGCAGATGTCGAAGTCGCTTACGGTATTTTCGCCCAGATCGATGTCGATATAGATACCATAGGTGGCGTCATAGCTGCCTGCCACCGTGTAAGGAGAATGCCAGTAAGTACTTGCGTTGCCGTCAACAAGGCCCGCAACGCTGCCCTCGGCGGTTTCGGTAGCGACAGGAGAAATCATGGATTCGGTGAGCTCGAGCCTTGTCCTTCCGGCCTGCAGCTCTGCGTACACGCTGTCGAAGCAAAGTGCCCAAGGCCAGCCGCCGCCGTACTCAGCCCAGTCGGCCTCGGTGCAGGTGCGGAGCCCAATAGCCTTGGCGTTGACGGCCTTTATCTTACCGGCGCCTACGAGCTGGAACTGGGCGTCAACTACGGATTCGTCGAAGAAATCGATGGCGACATAGGGCTTGTCGGCAGCGTCTTCATAAGGATTGGCGCCGAAAATCTGAGCCTTGGGGAAGGTTATCAGCTCGCCGTCGAAGGTGCCGTACTGCTTGCCGGGTACGCCTGCGAACATTGTCATCATGACATTGCCTTTGGAGGCGTCGTCACTCTTTGCGATTACAAGGGCGCCGGGAGTGCTGTTGCTCGAATAAGGACCTGCGGTCGTGACCATGTCGTACTCGCCGAGAACGGGAGTCAGGTCGACGGAAGGGGCCTCATAAGCGATAGGCGCTTTGGGAGTTATGTTGAGCAGCTCATTGCGGACTACATGAATGGCACTCACGGTTGCGGGTGTGGTGAGAAGCGCAGAGCCGTCTTCGCGGCAAAGGCTGAACGTCGCTCCTGCGGGTATAGTGCCGACTGGAACGGGGATATACACGGTAAAGTCGCTGCCCTGTGCAGGCTGAGGGAACTTTACGGAGACCGTATTGCCGCCGCTCAGGACCTCGCTCATCTGAAGACCGTTCTCGGCGCTGACACCGTTGAGGGGGAACTCGCCGCTAACGGTAGCTGAGGTATTGAGGGTCAGGAGCCTTGCAGCTGCGGGAACATTGGCAAGACGGACTTTGAGGATACCCACTGCCGTACGGAACCTGTACCTGAGTGCGTTGTCGGCGTCGGCGCGTCCGATGAGGGGAATGATGGACATGAAGTTGTCGCCGCTGACCTCGTAAACGGAAGGAAGGGTAACGGTGAGGCCGTCAGCCTTGGAGCCGCCGTGGTCGAGGGAAGGATAAATCGCAAAACCGGTAGCCTCCCAGGTCACGCCGTCGGGGGTAGTACCCTCGAAATCGACCTCGGTGCCCGAAGAAAGGGCCCACTGGGAATAGCGGTCGGCCTTGCCGGTTTCGACGTTGGTAACCACGACGCGCACCGCGTCACCCTCTACCCAGCTGAACTTTGTCTCGCCGTCGTAGGCTGTCTTGCTATCGGAGTTGTCTATATATGCACAGATGTTGCCGAGACCCGGCGCTACGGGAGCTGCTAGCTCTTTCTTACAAGCTGAAAAGAGTGCCAGGGCAGAAACGAAAAGAAGTGCTGAATACTTGATTTTCATAACTTTGTCCTCCATTTTAAAATTCTCCCCCGACAGACCACGGGTCGAGTTCTCCGGTTGTAAGATCTTCTCCTTCAGATGAAGAAAGGGCGAGGAGCATGCTTTCCAGCTCCACGTTTTCCGCCCACAAGCGGGGCGCAGAATACTTCTTGCGTGTTATCATAGAATGGTTATAATTGTGTTCGGTAAAAAAGTCTGCAAAGTTACTAATTATTTTTTGTGTTTCAAGTACTTGAAACTATCTTTGCAATGCATGAAAAGATTTTTCCCGCTACTTGTTTCTTTTGTTCTTGCGGCTTGCACGGCGGCGCCCGAAACTCCGATGATCCTGCGCTACGACAAGCCTGCCGCTTACTTCGAAGAGGCCTTCCCGCTGGGTAACGGAAGGCTTGGAGCAATGGTTTACGGCGACCCTGTAAACGAACACATTTCCCTCAACGACATAACCCTGTGGACCGGGGAGCCCGACCGCGGCGCGCTCCATCCCGACCTTGTAGCGTGCGGCCTCGACGGCAGCGGCGGGCAGACGCTGCGTGCCGTCAGGGAAGCCCTCGACCGTGAGGACTACCACGCCGCCGAAAGGCTGCAGCGGCGTCTCCAGGGGCATTTCAGCGAAACCTATTTGCCGCTCGGCACACTGCATCTGCAGTACGACAGTTGCACCGTAAGCGACTACAACCGCACTCTCGACATCGCAAAGGCCGTCGCAACGGTGGAATACAAGCGTGACGGCGCTCCCATGCGGGCCGAGTATTTCGTCAGCGCGCCAGACTCCGTCCTTGTGGTCAGGATAACTTGCGGCATCCCCTTCAACCTGAAGGCCTCCGTCGTCTCGCCCCTCCCCTGTACGTCCTTCGGAGAAGGAACATCCGCCGGCCTCGACGGGTACGTAGCATACCATTCATATCCAGGCTATTACGACTACAGCAAGATTGCGCCCGCCCAATATCTTTACGACCCGCAGCGGGGCATCCATTTCCGTACGATCCTGCAGGCAGAATCCTCGGAAGGAAGCATAAGTACCGATGGCGGCGTAATCGAAATGCGGGACGTCCGCAACGTCACCCTTTACCTCGTAAATGCCACCAGCTTCAACGGCGCCGGCAAAGACCCGGTGGCCCAAGGAAAACCATACAGACAGCTTGCCGATGCAGCCATTGCAAACGCTGCGAAAAAGGGCGCTGCAGGGCTCCTCAAAAGGCATCTGGCAGATTACGGCAGCCTCTTCGACAGGATCAGACTGGACCTTGGCAGCACTCCCGATTCCGTCGCCGCACTCCCTACCGACGTGCAGCTGCGGCGTTACACCGACCTGGGCGAGCGCAACCCCGCCCTGGAGGCCCTTTACTTCCAGTACGGACGCTATCTGCTTATAAGCAGCTCACGTACGCAGGCGGTACCGGCCAACCTGCAGGGACTTTGGAACGAAAGCATGGACCCGCCGTGGAGCTGCAATTATACCGTAAACATCAACCTGGAAGAGAACTACTGGCCTGCAGAAGCGGCCGCCCTGCCCGAGATGCACGAGTCGCTGCTGGGCTTCCTGCACCCTTTGAGCCGCAACGGAAAAGACGTAGCGGCACGCATGTACGGCATTCCTGAGGGTTGGAGCGCCGGACACAACAGCGACATCTGGGCAATGGCGACGCCGGTGGGACTGGGTGACGGCGACCCGTCCTGGGCAAACTGGAACATGGGAGGTGCGTGGCTCGCCACACATATCTGGGAGCATTGGCTGTTTACGCGCGACAAGCAGGCATTGCAGCGGGACTACCCCGTACTGCGCGATGCGGCACGGTTCTGCCTCGGCTGGCTGGTGGAGAAAGACGGGCAGCTCATCACCTCGCCAGGGACGTCTCCGGAGAACTATTATGTTACACCAGAAGGTTTTGCCGGTTCCACGCTGTACGGAACCACTGCCGACCTTGCAATCATACGCGAATGTCTAAGCGACGCTGCTGCCGCCGCCGAGACGCTGGGCACGGATCAGGCTTTCATCCTTCAGGCGCGCGAGGCCCTGTCAAAACTCCGTCCCTACTCAATCGGAGCAGACGGACACCTACAGGAATGGTATCATGACTGGCAGGACTGGGATCCGCAGCACCGTCACCAGTCCCAGCTCATAGGCGTATATCCAGGGCACCAGATAATTGACGGCCCGCTTGCGAAAGCAGCGCACAAAACGCTGGAAATCAAAGGTTTTGAAACAACCGGCTGGAGCTGCGGCTGGAGGGTGAACCTGTATGCCCGCCTGCGTGACGGCCAGAGCGCATACCGCATGCTGCGCCGGCTGCTGCGGTATGTAAGTCCCGACGGCTACAAAGGTCCCGACGCCCGGCGAGGCGGAGGCACCTATCCCAATCTCCTGGACGCCCATTCCCCGTTCCAGATAGACGGCAACCTGGGCGGCTGTGCCGGCATCATGGAAATGCTCCTGCACAGCACCGACAGTACGCTGACTCCCCTCCCCGCCCTGCCGGCTGAATGGAAAGATGGATACGCAAAGGGGCTGAGGACACGCCGCGGCACCGCCGTAGATATGTCCTGGAAAGACGGGAAAATCGTCCGGATGCGGGAATACCGGCCCCGCTGAGGGCCTATCGCCTTGGATGATGGGTCAGCACTTCGGCCTGCCAGGTGCGTGAGTCGATGTGGGTGTAGATTTCTGTCGTAAGCACGCTCTCGTGGCCCAGCATCTCCTGGACTACGCGCAGGTCGGCGCCATTCTCTACAAGGTGGGTGGCGAAAGAATGCCGGAAAGTATGGGGCGAGATTGACTTACGCACCCCCGCCTGAAGGGCCCTCTTCTTTACCATGTTGAACACCGACACCCTGCTCAGGGGCTTTCCGAAGCGGTTCAGGAAGGCATAGTCGGCATATTGCGCTTCGGGCTCCGGACGTACCGGGAACCACTCCGAGAGGGCGTCCAGGGCAGGCTGCCCTATGGGGACCAGCCTTTCCTTGTCGCCTTTACCTACGACACGCACGAACGAGCGTTCGGAATCGATGTGCGAGATAAGCAGGCCGCAGGCCTCCGACACTCGCAGGCCGCAGCCGTAGAGGACTTCCAGAATGGCCTTGTCGCGTATGCCGGTCGGAGAGTCGAGGGGCACCGCATCCAGTATCGCGCTTACCTCCTCTACCGAGAGCACGTCGGGCAGGTAACGCCCGAGTTTGGGGGCGTCAACCTTGTCGCAGGGGTTGTCCTTGCGCTCTCCTTCCAGGATGAGGAAGTCGAAATAGCAGCGCAGGGCGCTGAGGGCGTGGGCCTGGCTGCGCTTGCTCAGCTGTGTGGAACGGTACGACAGGTACGCTTCCACGTCTTCGGAGGTGCACCCTGCCGCGTCTTTCCCGTAAAAGGCGAGGAATGCCGACAACTCCGTGCCATAGGAAGCTACGGTATTTGCAGACAGCTGCCTCTCGATTGATAGATAATATGAAAAACGGTCCACATACAAAAATATAAAAAAAACAGTATATTTGTAATCTTATGAAGAATGTAATCCGAAATCTCTTCCTGTCCGCAGCGCTCCTTGCAATGGCGTCGTGTTCCGTTTTCGAACCCCAGACGCCTCCCCTGCACAGACTTACGATAATGTACGCCGCAGCCATGAGCAACCTGTCGTCTTCCATCGCGGAAGACATAGAAGACATATGCAACAGCAAGCTCCCCACTCTCAAGAGCGGAGATGTCTTTCTCGTGTATTCCCACATGCCCGCCCGCTACGGTTACTACGACATTCCCACCGAGCCGGTACTTTTCCGCGCCTGGAGCGACCCCGACGGCACGAACCACCGCGACACCCTCAGGCGTTACCCTTCGACCGACATCAGTTCCACGGCCGAAGTGATGCGTAAGGTAATAAACGACGCCCTCGACCTATTCCCCGCCCCGCATTGCGGGCTCATCATTTCCTCGCACGGCAAAGGATGGATACCCGCCGGATACAAGGAGAGTTCCGCCATAGTGTTCGGGCAGGAGAGTTCCCGCACGCCAGATACCAAAGACATCTGCATAGAAAGTGTAAAAGGCTCCGGAATAAACATCACTGAGCTTCGAGACGCAATACCCGTAAAGATGGACTACATCTTCATGGATTCGTGTCTGATGGGCTGCATAGAGACCGCATACGAAGCGAGGGGACTTTGCGACCTGCTGCTGTTCTCCCCTACCGAGGTACTGGTTGACGGCCTGAGCTACAGGACCATGGCGCCCCTTATTCTGAACACCTTCAATCCCGATGCAACCAGCGTCGCCAGAGAGTATTACGAGTTTTACGAGGCCCAGTCAGGTTCCAGGCGTTCCGCTACTGTAACGATAGTCGATTGCAACAGGCTCGAGCCGCTTGCCGACGCCTGCCGCGATCTCGTGTCAAAATACAGGGAGCAGATCATAGATACGCCCCACGACAACGTGCAGCCCTACTTCTACAACAACCTCCGCTGGTTCTTCGACCTGCGCGACATATTCGCCCAGTCCGGCATCCCCGAAGAAGAGCTTGCCGCCCTCGACGCGGCCCTGTCCGAGGCCATAGTTTATACCGCCGGCACCGACGCATTCATAGGTCTTCCTCTGGAAAGGGTTTGCGGACTCAGCATGTACAAGCCGTACCATGAGCTCCACGAGCTTAATCAATTCTATCGCACGCTTTCCTGGAACAAAGCCATAGGACTGTTGTAATGATAATAGACGGTAAAAGCATCTCTCAAGGCGTCAAAGCCTCTCTCAAACTGCGTGCGGCCGAGCTCGCCGAAAGGGCCGGCAGACCCGCATGCCTAGCAGTAGTCATTGCAGGCGACAACCAGGCAAGCCGCACCTACGTCAGAAGCAAGATAAACGCCGCAGAATTCGTAGGCATCAAGGGTTTAGGCATAGAATTACCCGCCGACGTCAGCGAGGAGCGGCTCCTGGAAACCATACGCACCCTCAACGCTAATCCGTCAGTCGATGGGATACTGGTCCAGCTGCCCCTCCCTGCACATATCGACGAAGGCAGGATAATCGACGCCATCGACCCGGCAAAAGACGTTGACGGCTTTCATCCGGCCAACGTAGCGGCACTGCAACTGGGCCGTCCGTGCAGCGTTCCCTGCACTCCCAAGGGCATCATACGCCTGATAGACAGCACTGGAGTGGATATCTCCGGCAAGCGTGCCGTGGTCGTAGGACGCAGCAACATAGTGGGCAAACCGGTGGCCAAACTGCTTCTCGACCGCAACGCTACCGTCACCATCGCACATTCCCGTTCGCAGGGTCTTGGCGACATAACCCGGGAGGCCGACATACTCGTTGCTGCAACCGGCAGGGCCGGTATCATCGGCGCCGGCATGGTAAAGAGCGGTGCCATCGTAATAGACGTTGGCATCAACCGCCGTAGCGACGGTTCCCTCGTCGGCGACGTGGATTTCGACGCAGTCAGCAATGTCGCAGGCTGGATCACCCCCGTCCCCGGAGGGGTAGGGCCCATGACCGTGGCCATGCTGATGGAGAACACCCTCGAGTGCCTGCAGAAGAGTCTGGAAGAAAAGCCTACGCGATAAGCTCGGCCAGTTCGAGCACCAGCCGGCGTGTCTTCTCCCAGCCCAGGCACGGATCGGTTATGGAGCGGCCATACACATGCTCCCCTGCCGCCTGGCATCCATCTTCGATGTAAGATTCTATCATCAAGCCTTTTACCAACGCCCCTACGGTTTCGCACTGGCGGGCGCTGTGAAGCACCTCCTTGGCGATACGCCCCTGCTCCTCATAGCGCTTGCCCGAATTGGAATGGTTGCAGTCTACCACGACGGCAGGATTGACGAATCCGCCTGCGGCATACAGGTCGGCAAGGCGCCGGAGGTCTTCGTAATGATAGTTGGGATGTGAGGTTCCATGGCTGTCCACATAACCGCGGAGAATCGCGTGCGCAAAAGGATTTCCGCTGCTGTGAACGTCCCAGTTGCGATATATGAAAGAATGGCCGTGCTGAGCGGCACGTATGGAATTCATCATCACGCTCAAGTCGCCGCCGGTGGGATTCTTCATGCCGGCGGGAATGTCGAGACCGCTCGCAACCAGACGGTGCTGCTGGTTTTCTACGCTGCGGGCCCCCACCGCCACATACGACAGCAGGTCGGACAGGAATATGTGATTCTCGGGATAGAGCATCTCGTCGGCACAGGAGAAGCCTGTTTCGCACAAAGCCCTCAGGTGCAGTTTCCTTATGGATATCAGTCCTTTGAACAGATCGGGCCGGGCCGAGGGATCGGGCTGGTGCAACATGCCCTTGTAGCCTTCGCCCGTGGTGCGCGGCTTATTCGTATATATACGCGGAACGATGACTATCTTGTCGGCCACCTCCTCCTGAAGCGGACGAAGGCGGGATATATAATCTATTACGGCATCTTCGCGGTCGGCGCTGCAAGGGCCTATGACGAGGAGCATCTTGCGGGAAGTTCCGTCGAGCACCTCGCGTACGGCCTTGTCGTTAGAGGCTTTATTCCCGGCCGCCTGTGAAGGCACGGGGTACATTTCCTTTAGCTCCGACGGCGTAAAAAGTTCTCGGTTGAATTGAAGGTTCATATTTCTGGTTTGTCGAACAGGGATCTTTGAATGGTTGAATGGCGCATCAGCGAACGAAGGCTCTCGGAATCGCCTTCTGCAATGGCCGTACGTATCTTTTCCATCTGCGCGGAAAAGAGGTCAATCTCCTTCAGCAGCTTGTCGCGGTTGAGCAGGAACAGTTCCGACCACATTTCATCGTTTATGCGGGCTATACGCGTAAGGTCACGGAAGGAGTCGCCGGTATATTTGCACAGATGGCTGTTGTCTTTGCAGTTCATGAGGGCCACGGCGATACAGTGCGTCAGCTGGCTCAGGAAGCCTATCATCTCGTCGTGCTCCTCTGGAGAAAGGCGCACTATTCGAGCGAATCCGAGCACTCTTCCAAGTTCCTCCACGTCTGCTACAGCCTGCGGGGTATTGGCCTCGGTAGGAGTGACTATATAATTGGCTCCCCGGAAGATACGGCTGTCGGCATTGCGCACGCCATAGACTTCGCGGCCCGCCATGGGATGGGCTCCCACGAATTCGAGGTCGGGGCGGAGCATCTTCTGGACTACATAAACCACAGGCCCTTTGACGCCGGTTACGTCGGTAAGCAAGGCTCCGGGCTTGATGAAAACTTGATATCTGCCAAGCCACTCCAGCAGCACATGAGGATATAGGGCGAACACGACCAGGTCGAAGCGGCCCACAAACTCTGCCGTAACCTCGGTTGCGCCCGAATCGATCATCCCCCTTTCGAGGGCATACGATATGCTGTCGTCGCTGCGGGTAATGGCGCCAACGTACCAGCCCTGCCTTCGCAAGGACTCGGCATAACTGCCTCCGATGAGCCCCAGGCCCACGATTAGTATGTTTTTGTTTCTGTCAAACATAATTGAGAATTCTTTGCAATGCCTCTTCCGGAGTACCGTCGTTGCTGATGCGGACGTCGGCCGTAGCGGTATATACCGGCAAGCGTTTGCGGTACAACGCATCGAGAGCTGCACGCCCCTGCGAAAGCGGACGGTCCGCTGTAGGCTGAAGAAGATGCGGCGAGCGGTCGAGGAAGACAAGGATACCGTTGAGTCTCAGGGCCCTGACATTGTCGGGATCCAACACTGCGCCACCTCCGGTAGCTATCACGCAGCCCTGTTCCGGAGCAAGGGATTCTATCGCCGCTTTTTCATACTTGCGGAAACCTGCTTCGCCCCAACGGGAGAATATTTCCGGTATATCCATTCCGGCAAAGGTGCGTACTATGTCGTCGGTATCGGTAAAACGCAGGCCGAGCCGGGCGGCAAGCATCTTTCCCACTGTGCTTTTACCGCTGGATGGCATGCCGGTAAGAACTATGTTCCGGCGTTCCCTCAACAGCGTAAGATATTCATCCTCAACAGCATCGGGGCCATAACTGCACGAATGGAACAGTTCCGCGGCACGCACCGCCTGCGAGACCACCATCATAAGGCCGCCGGCGCTGGGAATTCCGCGTTCGCGGGCATCGAGCACAAGAGGGGTGCTGATAGGGTTGTAGATGCAGTCAAGCACTCCGCGTAGATGCGGCAGAGTGCTGATGTCGAAAGGTTTATCCCATATTCCGGGGTACATGCCGACGGGCGTCGCATTTACAAGCACCTCGCAGTCGGCAAAGGCCTGCGGCTCGTCTATCGGCAGTCTGTCGGGGCCGAAATCGTGACGCACTGCAAAGCGTACTTTACGGGCGCCGGCGCTTATCGCCGCTACAGCCACAGCCTTTGCGGCGCCACCGGCTCCGAGTATTACGACGCTGGCTCCGTCCAGCACCACCCCGGCAGATTCCGCCATGGAAAGGAATCCGTCGAAATCGGTATTGTGCCCGGTGAGCGTGCCGTCCGCGGGGTTTCTTACGATGACATTTACGGCACCGGTCAGCCTTGCCGAGGGCGCAAGAGCGTGAAGGTAAGGAATGACCGCCTGCTTGTAGGGGATCGTTACGTTTACGCCTCCGAAGGGCTCCGACTGCAGGAAAGGCCCGAGCTGGTCGGGACGCAGTTCACGCAGTTCGTAGGGCAGTCCGGTAAGATGCTCGTGTATCAGACGCGAAAAACTGTGCCCCAGATGCTCCCCTATCAGACCGAATGTCATATTGCGCGAAGATAATCAGTCCCGAAGCGCAATGCCAGCAGGTCGCACAGTGCAATGGCGGTTATGCTGGTGGCTACTATGCAGATACGGCGTACGATGGCAGGATCGTGACGGCCTGTGATGGTTATGGTTGCACCCTTTTCTCCGTCCAGGTCCACCGTCTGCTGCGGCAGGCCGATGGAAGGAGTCGGTTTGACTACGGCGCTGAACACGAGCGGCATGCCGTTGGTGATGCCGCCGTTTACGCCGCCGTTGTGGTTGGAAAGCGTACGCGGACCGTCGGGGCCCGGGCACCAGGGGTCGTTGGCCTCGGAACCCTTCATTCCGGCAAGGGCGAAACCGCTGCCGAATTCTATCCCCTTTACCGCTCCGACCGACAGCATGGCGTTGGCGATGACGCCCTCTACGGAGCCGAACCATGGCTCGCCCACGCCCGCCGGAAGACCGCAGACCGCCGTCTGTATAACGCCGCCTACGGAATCTCCGGACGACCTGGCCTCAAGGATACGCTCCTCCATGCTGGCACGGACATCGGAAATCACAGGGAAAGCCATGCCGTCCAGTCGCTCAATCTGGGCTGCCGGATCGAGGTCGAACGGGACGTCGCTGACTCCGGCGCAGGAAAGGATGTGCGTGCCTATGCTTATCCCCTTTGCCTTGAGGGCGCTGAGGGCTATTGCTCCGGCAGCGACGATTCCTGCAGTGATGCGCCCGCTGAAGTGCCCTCCGCCGCGGCGGTCCTCAAAGCCGGCGTATTTGACGTGGGCGGCAAAATCGGCATGCGAAGGGCGCGCAAGGCCGTCGAACGACTGGTAGTCGGCACTGCGCACGTCTTCATTGGGAATCAATATGGCAATGGGAGCACCGGTGGTGTGCCCGTCCAGCACTCCGCTCACTATGCGGAACTCATCCTTTTCGCGGCGAGCGGTTTCGCCTGCCCCGCAAGGACGCCGGAGCGAGAGCTGCCGGCCGATAAATTCTTCGCTGACAGGGACTCCGGGCGCCATTCCGTCAAGGATGGCTACGATTCCGCTGCCGTGCGACTCCCCCGAGAGGGTAAGCACCACGCTGGTTCCTATGCTGTTCTTCATTTGTAACGCTGTATTATGCCGCGCAGCTGCAATGCGCTTACGGTTTCGAATTCAAATGAGCCTATATTGCTGACAGTAACGATCTTGAAGCCTGCCTCGCTGCGTTTTTTGTCGCTGGCGGCATAAGACATAAGGGTATCGGTGTCAAACTCGTCGGCAACGGGAAGGCCGAGCCTTGTCAGCAGCCGTTCCAGACGTTCGCGTGCCGGGCCGTCGCTCATGTACAGCATGCCCATGGCCACACATTCGCCATGATAATACTTTCCCTGTGCCGCCGCTTCTATGGAATGGCCTATCGTATGGCCGAAGTTAAGGACGGCGCGCAGGCCCTGCTCATAAGGGTCTTGGCGCACGACGGACATCTTGATACGCAGGGCGTCCTCGATAAACTCCCCTATCTGAGAGCGCAGGTCGGAGCAGTTCTCTATACGCGAGAACAGGGCCTCGTCGCAAGTTGCGGCCATCTTTACCAGCTCGGCCATGCCCTCGGCGAAAAGCCTGTCTGACAGGGTGTCGAGGGTGTCGGTATCCACAAGAACCGCCCTGGGACTGTGAAACGCTCCGGCAATGTTCTTGACTCCGGCGAGGTTGACCGCGGTCTTGCCGCCGACGGAAGAATCCACCTGCGAGAGGAGGGTCGTGGGAACATTGTAATAGTCTATGCCGCGCATGTAGCACGCTGAAGCAAAGCCGGCCATGTCGCCGACTACGCCGCCGCCGACGGCTACAACTGCATCGGATCTCGTAAAATCAAGCGACAGCAGTTCTTCCAGGATGCGGGCGGCACCTTCGAGAGTCTTGCCATCCTCGCCTCCCGCTACCGTAAGGATATGGCCGTCGGAACAAGCAGAGAGAACGGCCCGGGCATATTGCTCCGGCACTCCTTCGTCGGTCACTATCAGCACCTTGCGACGAAGGTCAAAATACTCGCCCGCCCTGAAGAGCAGTCCGCGGCCTACGGTAATGCCGGACAGGGTGCCCATCAGGCTGTCCTGATAGTCCCTGGACAGGGACATGGTATTTTCCAGGCTGCGGGCATAATAGCCCTTGAGGGATTGGTCCTTAATGTCTTCCATACCGCTTGCCACGACCTTTTTCTCCTGCCGGGAGTCCAGCACGGGGAGACCGTGTTCACGCTTGTAGCCGGCGACCTGGGCGGCAAGATGCATCCGCCTCTCGAAGAGGGCGGCAATATCCTTGTCCACGGCCCGGATTGCGAGCCGTGCTTCCTCAAGGGCGTCCACGGATTATTCCTGTTCGGGCTCGAAAAGGTCCTTGCCTACTCCGCAAAGAGGGCAGACCCAATCCTCAGGAAGTTCGTTGAAGGGAGTTCCTTCGGCGGCCTCATCATATACATGACCGCATACTGTGCAAACGTATTTCATACTTTTATCATTAAAAAACAAATGTAAGCAAATTCCGAAGATTATCCAATACTCCTGCCGGACAGATAATCCTTGAGCGCCTGGCGGTACATCTCTCCTACCGGCAGTATCGTGCCGTCCGAGAGAGTGACTTCACCTTTGCCGACCTCCCGCAGACGGCCCACCGGAATGATATAAGAGCGGTGAACTCTGATGAAGCGCTCAGCCGGGAGCTTCTCCGTCAGGAACTTAAGGCTCAGCAGGGCAAGCACAGGCGTCTGGGAGCCGTCGATGTAAATCTTGACGTACTCGCTCATACTCTCTATGTAGCGAATCTCGCCAAGAGCCACCCGCACCGTCCTGTAATCGGTTTTAATGAAGATGGAATCGCCGTCCGGAGACTCCCCCACCGGCTGCTGCCGCGGCAAGGCGGCAAGCATATATACGGTGAGGATGGCCCGCATGACATTGGGCTCGATAGGGCGGCCCCTGTAGCCTCCGGGCGGTGGCCCCATTAATCCGTCTTCCGGCTCCGGATACAGCCACGCATAATACCCGGCCACCGCCACCACCAGTAAAGCCACCATGGCGAGATAGGCAGCAGTGTTCTTCTCGTAAACCAGCTTTGGAGCGATAAAGGAATTATGCAGGCAGAAAACAATGAGGAAAGGGAGCATCATTATCCAGGTCTGCAGGATGGACAGGAAGTCTATCGCCTGCTCCCCTCCCACAAGGCACCCGATCGCTATGCGCAGGGCGGAAAGCAAGAACGCGGACACCCATATTATCAGATACAGGATGTTCTCTCTCTTTTCTTCGGGCCGTATAAATACCATATATATATTATCGTTTGTGCAAAAATAGGCAAAAGGCAGAAAAGAAAACCAGCGTTCACCGATATTTTTAGCCTGTTCGCTGAAACATTTGCAAAGTGGCAGTAATCTTGCTTATTTTGTATGTCATTATGAAACGTGTATTTTTATCCATCTGTATGACCGCGCTGCTGCTTGCATCCTGCAGCCGCGACTCCATCGAAACCACCGATGCCGTCATCGCCACCGATTCCGATGACAGCGACCCTCAGGAGGTAGAGGGAGATTTCGATTTCATAGATACCGCCGATTTCACCAGGACAATCACCATCAGCTGGTCCGGTTCGTCAGCATCGGTTGACGGCGACGACAACGGATGCGTCAGCATCAACGGTTCCAGGGTCACGGTTGACGGTACTTCCTCAACCGACGTCGTCAAATACGTACTCTCCGGATCAAGCACAGACGGCTCGCTCACGATATACGGCGCCGTCAAGCAGGCTCTCGTGCTCGACGGTCTTAACCTCGCGAACAGCGGAGGCGCAGCCATCAACAACCAGAACCACAAACGCACGTATGTAGTGCTTCAGGGCTCCAGCACCTTGCAGGACAGTGCTGTAAACGCCGAAGGGAACTATCCCGACGAAGACGGCTCGCAGGACATGAAGGCCGCATTCTTCAGTGAAGGCCAGCTTGTATTCAGCGGCAGCGGATTCCTTACTGCAAAAGCCACCGGCAAGGCGGCCATCACCTCCGACGACTATATCCGCTTCCTCGGCACTCAGACCGTAAATGCCTCATCCTCAGCAGGACATGCCGTAAGGGGCAAAGACGGGATAACCATAGATGACGGCACCCTTGTGGCTTCCACCTCCGCCGACGGCAAGAAAGCCCTTTCTTCCGACGGCCCGGTCACCATCAACGGCGGCACCATCTCCCTGACAGTCAGCGGCGGCACCATCGTGGAAAGCACTGACAGCGGCACGGAATATACCGGATCGGCCGGCATCAAATCCGACGGTCCGTTCTCCATCACCGGAGGCACGCTCACCGTCAGCAATACCGGGACGGGCGGAAAAGGCATCAGCGGCGACAGCACCGCAAGCTTCTCGGGCGGAACGGTAAGCGTTTCCGTAAGCGGTTCCAATTACGGCAGTTCTTCCTCAGGCGGCAGCGGCGGATGGGGGCCCGGCGGCGGCTCCAGGCCTTTTGCAGGCCCCGGGAACGGAGGCATGCCGGGCGGCGGTCAACAGAGCAGTTCTTCCAAGTCCGCCAAGGGCATCAAGTTTGACGGAGACATCACAGTCAGCGGCGGCTCAATCAGCGTAAGCGCCTCCGGTCACGAAGCCTTCGAGACCAAAGGCAAGCTGAGCGTAACCTCAGGAACCCTCTACGCCTTCTCGAGCGCCGACGACGCCATCAACAGCGCAGGAGACATGAATCTTAGCGGCGGTCTTGTATGTGGCTGGTCCACAGGCAACGACGCAATCGATGCCAACGGCAACCTCTATATAGACGGCGCAACTGTCTATGCCGTCTGCACAGCCGGCAGCCCCGAGGTGGCACTCGACGCCAACACCGAGGGCGGCAAGCAGCTTTACCTCCAGAGCGGCAATGTCGTCGCAGTAGGAGGTCTCGAAAACGGTTCCAGCATAAGCGGAACCGCATATTCCACCAGTTCCTGGAGCAAGGGCTCCTGGTATACTCTCTTAAATGCTTCCGGAAGCGAAGTCCTTACGTTCAAGACCCCTTCCAACTCATCCAACGGCACGCTGGTCGTCTATTCCGACGGCAAGAACGTGAGCCTGAAGAGCGGCGTATCGGTATCAGGAGGTACAAGTATATTCGACGGCAACGGCTGCACCGGCGCAACGGTCAGCGGCGGCAGTTCCGTCAGCCTTTCAACTTATTCCGGAGGTTCCGGACAAAGATGGTAGCCATGAAACGAATCCTCGCAATCTCGGCAGCCCTGCTGCTCTTCGTTCCTGCAGCATTCGCACAGGAAACGACCCAGAAAATCAACAAGAAGAATCTCGTCATCAAGGAATGGAACACCGACGCCAAATCTAAGGCCCGCATCCTTGACCACCAGACGACCTACAACGCCGACGGCAAGAAGGTGGAAGAGATAGAATATACTACCACCGGCCAGAAATGGCGCAAGCGCTACGAGTACGGCGCAAACGGCAAAGCCAGCCGCGAAATGGTGTACGACGACCGCAACAAGCTCCAGAGCGTCAAGAAGTTCGAATACAACGAATTCGGGCGCAAGAAGACCCAGTACACCTACGACGCCAAAGGCAGACTAAAGACGATAAAGATATTCGAATATATAAGCGAAGATGCTTGAAACCAGACACATAGAATTGGAGCATCTGCCGGTCCTCCAGCGACTTGCCCCCATCACCCTGCAGGAGATGGACTCGGTGAAACTGCTCAACCGCATAGATACCAAGTATCTGACCGACGAGCAGACCCTTGTCCGCATTCTGTCCGACGCAGCCGATTCCGGATACAGGGCGCTGTTGACCGAAGGGTCCAGGATTGCGCAGTACGATTCGATATACTTCGACACGCCCGGCCTGCAGATGTTCCTGGACCACCACAACCGCAGGCTGAACCGCTTGAAGGTACGCACGCGTGAATATGTGGCCTCCGGACTGTCGTTCCTGGAAATCAAGCGCAAGAACAACCACGGGCGCACCAAGAAGAATAGAATGGAGATTCCGGCCGCCGCTTTCCAGGACTTCCGCACCGACGCCGGCGCATGCGAGTATCTTGCCGCCCACTCCTGCTACACAGCAGAAGGGCTTACGCCATCGCTGGAAACCATTTTCCGCCGCATAACCCTGGTCAATCCCGCCATGACCGAACGGCTTACGATAGACAGCTGCGTGAATTTCGTAAACCGGAGGAACCGCAACGAAGCCTCGCTGCGCAACGGTGTCATAATAGAGCTCAAGCAGGACGGCCGGGCAGACAGCCAGATGAAGAGAATACTGCTGGACCACCGGGTCAAACCCATCAGGGTCAGCAAATACTGCATCGGCATAACGCTCACGGACCCCGACGTAAAATCGGGACGGTTCAAGGCCAAGGTACGTAAGATCGAAAAACAGATAAACAACAAAATAACAATATTATGATAGGACCCGACGAACTTGGCGAATTCAATCTCGCCGACGAAGACGTCATCGACGTCCAGACCATCACGGACGCCATGATGACCACTTCCCAAAGCCTCACGGAACTTGCCCTGAGGTTTCTGCTGAACCTTGTAGTCTGCTGGCTTATCGTCCAGTTCTTCTACTACCGCAAAAGCCGCAGGCGCGACTATTACTTCACGTTCATGGTATTCTCATCCGCCATGCTGCTGCTTCTCTATATGATGGGCAACGCAGAGGTTGGAGTGGGCCTTACGCTTGGTCTCTTTGCCATATTCGGAGTGATACGTTACCGTACGGAAACGGTTCCCATCCGGGAGATGACCTACCTTTTCGTCATCATCGCAATCGCAGCGGTCAACGGACTCGCCCCTCTGTACAAACTGGTCGGAGCCACAGGTGACAACCCGCACTATGTACTCTCTACCGGCAATGCCGGCGTGCTGGTGCTATCCAACCTTCTGGTAGTCTGCCTTATCTGGATACTCGAAAGCGGACGCTGGCTCAAGCATACATCCACCAAGCTCATTCTTTACGACCGCATCGATCTCATCGTTCCCGAAAGACGCGAGGAGCTTATAGCAGACCTCCAGAAGAGGGTCGGCGTAAAGATCGACGGAGTCGAAGTCGGCCATGTGGACTTCCTGCGCGACGCTGCATTCATCAAGATTTATTACACCCTGGAGAAAGGGCAGACCGCTACCATCGACACCCTTACCAAGGCAAAAGACTTTGTAGAACAATAGCTTATGAAAAAGATACTGCTTATCTTAGGGCTCATCGGCCTTCCGCTCATCGCTTCCGCCCAAGGCACGGTGAACGACATGACATACGATTTCCAGACGCGCACAAGCATAGGCGTCAACTGGAAACTTGCAAAAGGACTGCATCTCGAGGGTGAATACGAAATGCGCACCAAGGACAATCTCAGCACCATAGGCCGGCACACCGTCACGATAGGCCTGAGTTACAAGTTCCCCTTCGGCCTCAAGACCGGCGTGAGCTACAGCTACATGTACCACTACCGTTCGAGCAAAGGCTGGAATCCGCGCCATCGCGTAAACTTCAACCTGGGCTACACCTACAAGGCAGGCGACTGGAATCTGTCCATCCGCGAGCAGCTGCGATTCACCCACAAGACCGAGAGCATCAACACTTATCAGGAGAATGCCAATCCGATAGTGCTCAAATCGCGCCTCAAGGCCGAATACAAGGGATGGAAGCCTTTCAGCCCGTACGCATTCGTAGAATTGCGCAACGTATTCAACGATCCAAACGTCAATGCGACCTGGAGCACAACGAGCAACAGCTACGGAGATTATTCCTTCGGCGGATACGGTGACACCTATATCAACCGCATCAGAGGAGGCCTCGGCGTCGAATGGAAGATAAACAAGCGCCACGCCATCGACCTGTATTCCATGGTCGATTACTGCTACGACAAAGACATCGACGTCAACAAGGACGGCACAACCCTCAAATCCCTCACCTGGGACCAGAGCCTTAACACCATTGTCGGCGTAGGATACGTTTTCTCATTCTAAAGCTTTTTGAGGATTTCCTCGGTCGCGGCCTCGTAACCGGGTTTGCGCAGCAGGGCGAACATGTTCTTCTTGTACGCCTCGACTCCGGGCTGGTTGAAAGGATTGACGCCGAGCAGATAGGCGCTTATGCCGCAGGCGGCCTCGAAGAAATAGAATATCTGACCGAGGTTGCGCTCATCTACCTTCTCGATGCTGATTTCGAGCTGGGGCACGCCACCGTCGATGTGAGCCAGTTTGGTTCCCAGTGCGGCCATGGCGTTGCAATGCTCCACATGCTGGCCTGCGAGGTAATTGAGCTGGTCGAGGTTCTGGGCGTCAGTGCCGATGACAACGCTGCGTCCGGCCTTCTCTACCTTGAGCACGGTCTCGAAGAGGCAGCGGTCGCCGTCCTGGATGAACTGTCCAAGGGAATGGAGGTCGGTGGTAAAGGTAGCTGAGGCGGGATAGATGCCCTTGCAGCCCTTGCCCTCGGACTCTCCGAAAAGCTGCTTCCACCACTCTGCAAGATATGTAAGGCGGGGGTTGAACGTTACCAGAATCTCTACCTTCTTGCCGAGTTCTGAATAGATGAGATTCCTCATCGCGGCATACTGTACGGCAGGATTGTCTTCGCTGCGGACGCTGACTGCGGCTTTGGCCTGGGCAGCGCCTTCGAGCATGGCCCGGATATCGTAACCGGCGACGCAAATGGGCAGGAGCCCAACGGGGGTAAGTACGGAGAAACGTCCGCCAACGTTGTCGGGAACGATGAACGTGCGGTATCCTTCCTGGGTGGACAGGGTCTTGAGGGCACCCTTCACAGCGTCGGTTACAGCGACGATGCGGCTTGCAGCCTCGGCCTTGCCATAGCGCTGCTCGATATGCTCCTTGACGATACGGAACGCCACCGCAGGCTCCGTGGTAGTACCGGATTTGGAAATGACTATGCAGGCCACGTTGCTGCGCTCTGCAAGGTCCATCATCTCGGCAAGATACTCTTCGCTGAGGTTGTTGCCGGCGAATACGATGCGGGGACGGTCCTGAGGCTGGATGAACTGGTGGTTGAGGGCCTCCAGTGCGCAACGTGCGCCGAGGTATGAACCGCCGATGCCGATGACGACGACGAGGTTTACGCCACGTTCCTTCCAATCGTCGCGGACTGCCTCGAACTCCTTCAGAAGGGATTCGGGGGTACCGTCGGGAAGCGCCTTCCATCCGAGGAAGTCATTGCCCTCGCCGGACTCGGAGTCCAGCACATCATAGGCCAGAAGGGCCTTTTGAACATAATTCTTGTAATCTGCCTCCTTTACGAAGGACTTGCATCCGCTTAAATTAACTTTTACCATATATTATTTGTTTTTGTATTCTTTGTCTGCGAGAAGTTCTCTTACGAGCAAGGGTTCGTTTGTAGTGATGGCGTCGACGCCGGCATCTATCATGTTCTCTATGTCCTTCTTTTTATCGACTGTCCAAACGTTGACGGACATTCCGCGAGCATGTGCCTTGGTGACGTAATCGGGATGCAGCATGAACAGCATGAAATGATAATCGACGCCGTTGATGCCCTTGTCGGCATACAACTCGGGATTCTCGTTCTTCAAAGCGCCGGCCGACAGATATTGATTGACGAACGAAGGATGCCCGGCGGCAAGCCTCTCGCAGATATGGCGGCTGAAACTGATGAACAGCACCCTGGACGGATCGTACAGACCGTGTGCCTTGATTGCGCTGACGGCCAGGTCCACCAGAAGGTCTTCCCTATCGGGCGTGTCCTGAGGCTTGAATTCCACAATCAGCTTGGTGGTCCTGCTCTTGCGGGCCTGGACCAGATACTCGTCCAGCGTCGGACGGCGTTCGCCGTTGGGAAGCAGGTCGCCGGCAAAATCGTCGAGATTATGGGTGGCTATTGCCTTGCCTGCGATTTTATCGTCGTGGTTCACAATCACTTTACCATCGGCAGTAAGATGTATGTCACATTCGCTGCCCCACAGCCCTGCATCCTGCGCAGCCTTGAGGGATGCGATGGAATTCTCGCTCCACCCGCCATTCTCGCTGTTCCAGAATCCACGGTGCGCCACTATAGCTATTTTACCGTCCTGTGAGACGGAAGGAAAAGACGCCGTGCCGCCTTGAACGGCGGTCTGGCGGGATGCAGAGCACGCACAGAGGGAGACGAGTCCTGCCGCGAAAGCAGTCATGACAGATATAACTTTCATCTTTCGGTTTTTTTGTCCCGCAAATTTACCAAAAAGAATTATATTTGTGGTTAACGTTCGGTTTTTGTTGACGAAAATCAAACAGCTACTAACCACGGTTATGAAAAAATACATTCTTGCACTGGATCAGGGAACAAGCAGTTCCCGGGCCATCATCTTCGACCACGACGGCACACCTGTCGCCGTATGTCAAAAAGAATTTACCCAATATTTCCCCCGCCCCGGCTGGGTGGAACACGACCCCGAAGAAATATGGGCCAGCGAAAGGGAGGTAATGCTCAGCGTACTCGAGCAGAACGGCATCTATGCGTCCGACATAGCAGCCGTCGGCATCACCAACCAGCGCGAAACCACGATAGTATGGGACGCAGAGACCGGCAAACCCGTATATAACGCCATAGTCTGGCAGGACCGCCGCACCTCCGAATACTGCGATTCCCTCAAAGCCCTCGGCCTCACAGAAAAGATACGCGAGAAAACCGGTCTGCTCATCGATGCCTACTTCAGCGGCACCAAGATACGCTGGATACTCGAAAACGTAGAAGACGCCCGCGACCTTGCACGCCAGGGGCGCCTGCGTTTCGGAACGGTTGACAGCTGGCTCATCTGGAAACTCACCGGCGGCCGCGTGCACTGCACCGACGTCACCAATGCCTCCCGCACCATGCTGTTCAACATCCACACCCTCAAATGGGACGAAGAACTGCTCAACCTGCTTGGGATACCCGTCTCCATGATGCCCCAGGTGCACTCGTGCAGCGAGGTTTACGGCACGTGCAACCTCCTTGGAGGTGTACCGGTGGCAGGCGCCGCCGGAGACCAGCAGGCAGCCCTCTTCGGCCAGATGTGCACCGAGCCGGGCGATGTCAAGAACACCTACGGCACCGGATGCTTCCTGCTGATGAACAGCGGAAGCAAAGCAATATCTTCGCAGAACCAGCTGCTTACGACCATAGCTTGGAAAATCGGCGACAAGGTTAATTATGCCCTGGAAGGCAGCGTATTCGTCGCCGGCTCAATCGTCCAGTGGCTAAGGGACGGGCTGGGACTTATCAAGCAGTCTTCCGAAATCGAAGCCCTCGCCAACCAGGTACCCGACAACGGAGGAGTTTACCTCGTACCCGCCCTCACCGGCCTCGGCGCCCCGTATTGGGACCCGTACGCCAAGGGCACCATCAGCGGAATCACCCGCGGCACCACTGCCGCCCACATAGCCCGCGCCGCCCTCGAAGGCATAGCTTTCGAGACCATGGACGTTGTCGATGCCATGCGCCGCGATGCCGGTGTCGCCCTGCGCTCCCTTAAAGTCGATGGCGGAGCGTCGCGCAACAACCTCATGATGCAATTCCAGTCCGACATCCTCGACACCGACGTAGTGCGTCCGGTAGTCACGGAAACAACTGCCCTTGGAGCAGCATATCTGGCCGGCCTGGCCGTGGGATTCTGGGATTCCATCGACTCCCTCAAGGCCCTGTGGCAGGCCGAACGTACATTCCGTCCCTCCGCCTCCAAGGAGAGCGTCAATGCAGCCATAGACGGCTGGAAAGAGGCCATACAACGTACACTGACTAAATAAAAACATATGGAACTGTTAACCAAATGTCTGTTTGAACTGATCGGCACTCTCGTGCTGATCCTCCTTGGCGACGGTGTCGTCGCCGGATCCACCCTCAAAAGGTCCAAGGGACTGGGTGCAGGGTGGGTAGTCATCACTCTCGGATGGGGTTTCGCCGTCATGTGCGGTGTATTCATCGCCGGTCCTTATTCCGGAGCCCACCTCAATCCCGCAGTGACCCTGGGTCTTGCCGCCGCCGGCAAGTTCGCCTGGGCGGAGGTACTCCCCTACATCTGCGCCCAGATGATAGGCGGCTTCCTCGGCGCCATCCTGGTGTACCTGTTCTACAAGGATCATTTTGACGCAACCGAAGATGCCGACACCAAACTCGGAGTGTTCTGCACCATGCCTGCCATCCGCAACCTGTGGCGCAACTTCTTCTGCGAGGCGGTGGCCACCTGGCTTCTCGTATTCGTAATCCTCGCGTTCGCAACCGAGGGCAACACTCCCACCCTGGGAATGGGCAGCCTCGGAGCCTTCCCTGTCACCATGCTCATCATGTCCATAGGCATGTCACTCGGCGGTGCTACCGGTTACGCAATCAACCCCGCCAGAGACCTCGCACCCCGCCTGGCTCATGCCATCCTCCCCATAAAGGGAAAGCGCAGCAGCGGCTGGTCCTACAGCTGGGTCCCCGTCGCAGGTCCCCTCGTGGGAGGCCTTTTGGCGGCTCTCTGCTTCGTTCTCGTTTTCTAAATCGCATACAGTCCAAAGAGGAGCTGACCGAAGCGTTTTCTGGTCAGCTCCTTTTTTTCTATCTTTGCAGAATGTTTTACAGGGAACTCACACCGGAAGAATACTCCGACCTCGAGGCACGGATACTCTATGAGGATAATCATCTGCTCATAGTCAACAAGCGCTCGGGAGAAATCATCCAGGGCGACAAGACAGGTGACGAATGCCTTGCAGACGCCTACAAGGCGTTCATAGCAGCCCGCGACAATAAACCCGGACAGGTTTTCATAGGCATCCCGCACAGGCTGGACAGGCCGGTCAGCGGCATCTGCATCCTCGCAAAGACCAGCAAAGCCCTGGGCCGCCTAGGGGCGCTGCTTCGCGAGAGCGGGCTCCACAAGTTCTACTGGGCCCTGTGCTGTGCCAAGCCGGACCCTGCACAGGGGCAGCTGGAGAACTGGCTGATAAAGAATGAGGCCAAGAACAAATCGTACATAACCACAGAGCGTCCCGGCGCCAAAAGAGCAAAGCTCAACTACCGCTGGCTGAGCAGCACGGACAGGTATCATCTGGTCGAGGTGGAACTGCTTACCGGACGCCACCACCAGATCCGCTGCCAGCTCGGAGCAATAGGCTGTCCTATCAAGGGCGACCTCAAATACGGCGCGCCCCGCTCCAACCCCGACGCGGGAATATGCCTCCACGCTCACGAGATCCGTTTCGAGCACCCGGTCAAACACTGCGAGGTACACATCATCGCACCTCCCCCTGCAAGCTGGCCTCCACTGCCAAACTGTTAGATAAGTTTTTTCAATGATTGCGCAAACTCCGTCGGAGTCATTCGCTCATTGAGCTTGAAAGCCATATTGAAGGATACTACGGTATGGAAGCCGCACATGCGCGACACTTCGTTCATCCTTAGGGACGGGTCCTTGCGTATGAGTTCTACGGCATACCGCACCCTGTAGAAATTCACGAGCTGATTGAAGTTCCTCCCGGAATGAAAGTTAACCGACTTGCTCAGGTACACGCGATTGGTATGCGCGAGCCGGGCAAGGTCGTCTATGGAGAAATCGTCCTGCAGCCAGGGCTTACGGTTTTCCATTATCCTCACAACGTCGTTGAACAATTCCGCAGAACGGCTGTCGGAATCGACGTACTGGATGGGCTGGCGGAATGCCGAACCGCGCTGCGTCTTTCGGATCAGGATTTCCTTGTCGCGTCCCAGTAAAAGGGTGCTGCGCGTATATATACGATAATACTGAGTGGCGTACGAAAGCAGCAGGACGCCGGCCCAGCACCACGCCGTCCATGCCGAATGTCCCATCGCCGGAACCATGACTCCCTCCCAAAGCACTATACCCATATGTATAAGGGAACAATGCCCCTCCACTCCATGCCATACCGCAGAGATATGGAACAACGGAGCCACATCGGCATAACGGCAACGGCAGCGGTACAATGCAGACATCAGCGCTAAGGCTGAGCCGGTTACGATATGCTGTGTGGCCTGGGCGCCTGCGAGTGTCAGGCCGGCGGCGAGCAGCAAAGATACAGCCCCGAAACGGAGCGATGGCAGCACTGGTTCGTGAGAAGACGGATACAGCATCAACACCTGCAACGCCCACCACAAATCCACGCATATATCTGCAGGTCCGACGGAGCCGGCAGAAAGCAACGCGCAAGGAACGGTGAGCGGCAAAACTGCCAGCGACATCGCCCTTGCGAGTAGGTGAAGAGATATTTTTTGTTTCATGGCAGGGCCAAAAATAAATCTTGGCCCAGACAGCGGAGGGGTCCGAAAAGGGGTAAAAGAGAAGGTTTACAATAGTTGTAAAAACTATTCTTTGACCTTAACTTTTTCTTTTATCTGGTCGAAGCCCTTACCGTAAACGCCCGTTACTGAGGTCACGGACAGGAATGCATTGGGATCGATGGACTTTATCATACGGAGCAGAAGGCTTACGTCGGTGCGGCGTGTGATGACCATGAGCACCTCCGTTTCCTGCTTCGTAAACCATCCTTTTCCGTCCAGCACCGTTACTCCCCTGTGCAGCTCATTTGCAATCTTGTCTGCAATCTCGGCATATTTGTGGGACAGTATGAACACCTGGACCGACTGACGGCTGCCAGACAGATAAAGGTCGAGGACGGTACTGTTGATGACGACCAGGATGAAACCGTAAACGACTGTGGTTATCTTTTCCGGCCAGGGCAGTAGCACGCCTTCTGCCGTATAGGAGGGTACGAGCAGCGAGGACAAAATAATCACCACGTCCATCAAAAGGATCATCCGGCCCGGAGACACATTGCGGTATTTGTTGACCACCAATGCGATAATGTCGGTTCCTCCGGTGCTTCCCCCTTGCGACATGGTCATGCCGATGCCGACGCCAACTACGATTCCGCCCATGATGGTACTCATCAGTTTACCGTTGTCGATTGCGAGTATCTGGGTAATCTCGGCAGGTATCAAGCCCTGAAAGACATTGAGCCCTACGGAAGCAAGGAGCACGGCATACACCGTCTTGCCGCCGAAGGACTTGCCCAGGGTCATCATACCTATTACCAGCAGGATGGCATTCACCACGAAATACGTAGTACCGATCTTGATGAAGCCCTTGGTGGCGTACTGCACTATTGATGCAGCACCGGAAACACCGCCGCCGACGAGGTTGTTGGGGATGAGGAAGAGGTTCCACCCAAGGACGTAAAGGAATATGCCGACGGTAATGATTGAATACTCCTTGAGGAAAGTCAAAACTTTTTTACTGTTCATTCTTCTTTTTCTTGTGAATTCCGGCCTTTATCTCCTCGAAGCCCTCGCCATATACGTTATGAGTGGGAGAAACAGACATAAATGCCTTTGGATCAATATTTTTAATAACTTTCGACAGAAGCGGGAACTCCTTCTGACTGATAAGGATCAGAAGCACATTTTTATCTTGACCGGTGTACCAGCCCTGCGCCTTGAGAATCGTCACTCCCCTCTCCATGTCGTTAGCAATAAAATTGGCTATCTGCTCATATTTGTTGGAGAAAACCATGAGCTGGTAGGAAGACTTCTTACCGCCCACGACCATGTCTATCATGAGGGTGAAGGTCACGATTTCCACAAGTCCGTAGCATGCGTCCGCGAATATCTTGTCGGGCAGCAGGAGCAGCAGGGCGACTATCGCAAAGTCGGATACGAAGAACACGGTGCTGAGCGACACAGGCCAATACTTGTTGACCATGACGGCAATGATGTCGGTACCTCCCGTACTGCCGCCGTAGCGTATGGTAAGGCCAAGGCCGATGGCCTCGAGCACTCCGGCGAAAATGGGGATGAGCAGGGTCTCCCGAATATAAAAGAACTGACCCTGAACGGAATGCAGTTCGGGCACACCGGAGAGTATCTGCATCGCCAGAGTGGAAACGGCGATGCAATAGATGGTCTTGAAACCAAAGCCGATGCCCATCAGCAGCGTTGCCACGATTATCAGCAACGCATTGATGGCGACATAGGAATACTGCGCCTGGATAAGCCCGCCCGTAGCATATTGAATGACGGTGCAAAGGCCCATCATACCGCCAGCGGACATCCCGTTGGGAATCATGAAACACTCCCACGACATGGCGAAGATGAAGCACGCCATGGTAAGGATCAAGTATTCCCAGATAGTAACGAGGACCTTGTGCTTCATTTGACTACGATATTGACGATTCGTCCGGGCACCACTATAACCTTGACAATCTTTTGTTCTCCGACATATTTGGGAGTAAGTTCAGCACTGCGCACCGCGGCCTCAACCTCGGCGGGAGAAGCACTGCGGGGCATATCGATGGTAAAGCGCATCTTGCCGTTGAACTGAACCGGATAGGTTATGTTGTCTTCTGCCGCGTATGCAGCGATGAACTCGGGGAACGACGCGTCGGCAACGGATCCGGAATGTCCCAGGCGTTCCCAGAGTTCCTCCGCCATGTGCGGTGCGAAAGGACTGAGCAGAATCACGAGAGGCTCCAGAATTGCCCGCTTGCTGCATCCGAGAGCGGTCAGGTCGCTGACGGCGATCATGAATGCGCTTATGGTGGTATTGTAGGAGAAGTTCTCTATATCCTCCTGCTCTTTGCCGATTAGTTTGTGAAGCACCTTGAGTTCGTCCTTGCCGGGCTCCTCATCGGTCACTAGCCACTCGTTGCGGTTGTAGAACAGGCGCCAGAACTTGCGCAGGAAGCGGTCCACTCCGTCGATGCCCTTGGTATCCCAGGGTTTGCTCTGCTCCACCGGGCCGAGGAACATTTCGTAGAGCCTGAGCGTATCGGCTCCGTAGGTATCGCAGATGAGGTCGGGGTTGACGACGTTGAACATGCTCTTGCTCATCTTTTCGATGGCCCAGCCGCAGCGGTATTCACCGTCTTCCAGAATGAACTCGGCATCGGCAAACTCGGGACGCCATGCGCGGAAGGCGTCAATATCGAGCCTGTCGGCGTGAACTATGTTGACATCGACATGGATTTCGGTGGTCTCGTATTTGTCTTTGAGGCCAAGGGACACGAACGTGTTGGTGCCGACTATGCGGTACACGAAGTTGGAACGGCCCTGGATCATGCCCTGGTTGACCAGCTTGCGGAAAGGTTCGTCCTCGCAGACATAACCGAGGTCATAGAGGAACTTGTTCCAAAAGCGTGAGTAGATAAGGTGTCCGGTGGCATGCTCTGTGCCGCCAACATAAAGATCGACGCTTCGCCAGTACTGATTGGCCTCCCGGCTCACGAGGGCCTCGGAGTTATGAGGGTCCATATAGCGGAGATAGTAGGCGCTGGAGCCTGCGAAGCCGGGCATGGTGGAAGTCTCCAGAGGATATCCGTTCCAGGTCCAGTCCTTTGCGCGCGAAAGAGGCGCCTCGCCCGTGGGCTTATACGAATCGATTTCGGGAAGGCGCAGCGGCAACTGGCTCTCGGGTATGGGACACGGTATGCCGTCTTTGTAATAGATGGGGAAAGGTTCGCCCCAGTAGCGCTGGCGCGAGAAAATGGCGTCGCGCAGCCTGTAGTTTGTCTTCCTGCGGCCCAGGCCCTTCTGCTCCACATAATCTTTGGCGGCCTCGATGGCCTCGCTCACCTGCATGCCGTTGAGGAAGCCGGAGTTGCACATGCGGCCCTCCTTGGCATCGAAAGACTGCTCGCTGACGTCGCATCCTTCGATGATGGGGACTATGGGGAGGTCGAATTTGCGTGCGAAGGCATAGTCGCGGCTGTCGTGCGCCGGCACGGCCATGATGGCGCCGGTGCCGTATCCTGCGAGTACGTATTCGGAAATCCAGATAGGGATTGTTTCGCCCGAGAGAGGATTGATGCCGTATGCGCCGGAGAATACGCCGGTGACGGTCTTGGTCTGGGCCATCCTTTCGCGCTCGGTCTTTTTGCGGACCTCGCGTAAGTATTCCTCAACTTCTTCTTTGCGGTCGGCACTGGTGAGCTGCTCCACCAGATCGCTCTCTGGTGCGAGCACCATGAAGGTAACGCCGAAAATAGTATCCACCCTTGTAGTGAATATGGTGACCGGAAGCTCGCGGCCGTCGCATATAGTATTGAATACCACCTCAGTACCCTCGGACTTGCCTATCCAGTTACGCTGCATTTCCTTGAGGGAATCGCTCCAGTCGAGAGAGTCGAGCGAATCGAGCAGGCGGCTGGCATACGCGGAGACACGCAGTTGCCACTGAGTCATCTTCTTCTGTTCGACAGGGAATCCGCCGCGCACCGACAGGCCGTCCTTGACCTCGTCGTTGGCGAGTACCGTACCCAGGCCTTCGCACCAGTTGACGGAGGTTTCTCCCTGGTAGGCAATACGATATCGCATCAGTATGTCGGACTTTGCCTTATCGTCGGCCGCCGCCCAGAGCTCGGGCGTCACGTCCTGATAGCCGGTGGTTTCGAACTTGTGAACAAGTTCTTCGATAGGGCGCGCCTTGTCCTGGGCGGGATCGTACCAGCTTCCGAACATCTTGAGGAACGCCCACTGGGTCCATTTGTAGAAAGCGGGATCGCAGGTGCGTACTTCCCTGTCCCAGTCGTATGAGAAGCCAATCCGGTCGAGCTGGCTGCGGTAGCGGGCTATATTCTCGGTGGTGGTCTTTTCGGGGTGCTGACCGGTCTGTATCGCGTACTGCTCAGCAGGCAGGCCGAATGCGTCATAACCCATGGGATGCAGGACATTGAAGCCCTTGAGACGCTTGTAGCGGGAGTATATGTCGCTGGCTATGTATCCGAGGGGATGCCCTACATGCAGGCCTGCTCCGGAAGGATACGGGAACATGTCGAGTACGTAATACTTGGGACGGGAAGGGTCTTCCACCGCCTTGAAGGTCTTGTGCGAGGCCCACCAGGCCTGCCATTTGCTTTCGATTGACTTGAAATCGTAATCCATATATATTCTGTCTATTTTTTCTTTTCCAAGCGGAATTCAACATTGAGCGACATCTGCGAACGGACTTTACGTCCTTTCACCCTTCCTGGTTTCCAGTCGGGAGATGCATTTATGACGCGCAAGGCCTCCTCCTCCAGAAGGGGATGCGGACTGCGGACTGCATGCACATCGGTCACACGCCCCTTCTCGTCTATGATGAAATCGACCAGCACCCTCCCCTGAATGCCTTCACGGACAGCCTGACGGGGATACTTGAGGTACTGGTAAACCCATTTGGTAAGGAACACTGCAGGATCGGTACTGCCCAGGAATGAAGGCTTGACGTCGCAGTCATAATAAGGGACGGCGTCGGAACGTCCCGACAAGTACTGCCGGCGGGTATTCTCCGACGGATCAAACTCCGGAGCCTCACGCCCGGACTGCTCGATGATGAAGTTGTAAATGTATTCCACTTCCCTCTCCATCCATTCGTATTCCAGGATGGAAGGGGTATCTTTTTCGGAATTGTATTCCGGATACATGCCCGACGTAAACATGACCGAAGGAATCTTGCGGTCGTAGAACATGCGGTGGTCGGAGGGGCAAGGCTCCAGCGCAACCAGCTCAGGCTTAACCGGTTGAAGCGTAGCCGAAAGGGCCGTCACCGTGGCGTTGAGGTCGGCATTGGAAGCCGTGAAGGCATAGAAGCCGGAAGATCCGGTGCCGAGCATCTCAAGCTCTACCGCAACGTCGATGTCCTCCGCCTTGGGGAATGAGCGGTTGAGGAAATACCACGAGCCGGCACAATCGGGGACCGAAGCTCCGAATGCAGCAAGTATGACGCTTCTGCCGAGAAGCACCCGGTTGGTCACGAGGCGCCTGGCAAGCTGGATGAGCATGGCAAGGCCGGAAGCATTTCCGTTGGCTCCTGCGAAGACCTTCGTATAAGGCTCTCCGTTCAAGTTTACCGTCGCCGTGCCCAGATTGTCCAGGCGGGCATAAACTACGATGTACTTCTCTTTGAGGGAGCTGTCGGAGCCCGGGATGTATGCCGCCACGTTGCGGGAGCGAAGCGTATCGGCAGTGTCGCGGCTGATGCCGAAGAGATCGCCGTCGGACCCGTACAGAAGATCGGCGCCGGCCTGCTGGAGACGGTCCGACATATATCGGGCAGCTTCCAGCTCTCCGTCGGAGCCAGCCAGACGTCCCTCGAGCGCCGCGCTTGCCAGGAAAGACACATCTTCTTTCATGGCCCGCACCATCTCGCTGTCATCGAGGTCGGAGTATGCAGGCGTACGGAACTGAGCCGCCGCGACAAGCGGCAGCAGCAATGCGAATATGGAAAGAATCTTCTTATTCATTTACCAGTATCCAGGTTTCCTTGGACGAATACGGAAGAGCCCTGATGCTGCGATAGGCAGCAAGGGCGTCGGCGACTCTGTTGCAAGGACTTACGAGTACCGCACAAAGTGTGCTGCGATACTTGAGGACGTATGAATCGAAGCCGTCGGCGGCATATCTGTCGGAAAGTTTGCGGGCGTTGTGCTCGCTCGAAAACACCCCCGTAACAACGGCATAACGGCTGCGCAGCCTCGACTGGGGAATGTTGACGTAAGAAGAGGCCTTGTGATATTTGCCTATCAGCGTAAGGGTATCCAGTGCATGGAGCGAATCTGCTTCGGCCTTGCGTACGGCGGCAATGGAATCGGCCCGGGCACGACTGACGGAGTCCTGGCGTGCGGCCTCGAGCCGGGCCGCAAGTTCCAGCCTGGCCCGCTTGGCTTCTATATCCTTGGAGCTCGGGCGACCGGCAAGGCCACGGAAGAAGTCGCATCCGCTTACAAGGGTAAGCATCAGCATGCAGGCAAACAAAAGGGACATCTTTTTCATAAACTGCAAAGTTAAGATAAAAATCTTATATTTGCGCGTGCAAAAGAAGCTGCTCACCTTTTTAATACTCCTCGCCCTTTCATTCCCCGTCAGGGCTCAGTTGCTCTATTACCCCATGCCCAAAGCCCGTCCGCTTTTCAGCCTGACGGACACCACCAGCGTTTTCATTATCGGAGACGTAATGATGCACAGCCGCCAGCTGGAGCACGACCACGAATACTTTCTGAAGTATATCAGTCCTGCCATGAGCAGCTCCGATTTCTGCATCGCCAACATGGAGTTTTCCCTGGCCGGTCCGCCATATACCGGATATCCGGCCTTTTCCACCCCCGACTGGTATGCCGGGTATGTGGCCGGGTGCGGTGCAGACGTATTCCTGCTGGCCAACAACCACGTCCTGGACAAAGGTCTCAATGGATTCCGACGCACACTGGGCACTTACGACCGTTTATGCGATTCTCTCGGTACGGTTTATACCGGAGTTGGCGATGAACCCCTTATACTGCGGCGAAGGGGTCTCAGCATAGCACTTGTAAACTTTACCTACGGAACCAACATCGGGCCCGAAGTGTCCAGACCGGACGTCCTGCGCATGAGGCGCCCCGACGTCATGCGCTGCATTGGCAAGGCCAAGGAGGCCGGAGCCGATTTCATTGTCGCACTCCCCCACTGGGGCACCGAATACATGCTGCAGCACAATTCCACGCAGGAAGACTGGGCCCGGTGGCTTGCCGCACAAGGCTGCTGTGCAGTTGTGGGGGCACATCCCCATGTCGTCCAGGACACCACGCATATTGCCGGAACACCTGTCATCTACTCCATGGGGAATGCCGTTTCCAACATGAGTGCGATCAACACCAGGCTCGAACTTGCTGTGACGCTCCGTTTCGTTTACGACCGCGTCACAGGCGAAAAGAAGATGCTGGAGCCGCAGCTCGACTGGATGTGGTGCACCCTGCCGGGAATGCTTACCGGCAGTTATGCCACCATATTGATAAAAGAATGGGCCACCCGCCGCAGCGAATGGCTCAATCCTTCTGATTATGACAATATGATGGCGACGCTGGAACGGGTCCGGGCCGCCACCGGAATCGGCCTGTAATTATTTGCCTGCCACTATTGCGTTGTACTTCTCGTACTTGGCTTTGAACTCATCGTCGGTACGGAAGCGGAAGCATGCATTCTTGAGGTACTCGGCGATACCCACCTTGGTGGTGTCGTCGGAGGTGAGGTCCATTGCTTTCTCGAAAGGAGGAATGCAGTTCTTGAGAGCCTCGACGAACTTGGCGTCCAGAATCTGGTACTTGGCATCGTTCATCTCGTTCTGAGCCTCCTCCTGATACTTGAGAGCGAGGTTGTACCAGAGTATGCCTTTGCCTATGTAACCGAAAGCATATGAAGGATCTATTTCGGAGCACTTGTCATATGCCGCAATTGCCTTGTCGGTGAGACCGAGCTTCTCGCAGATGTTGCCCTCGACATAGTAAAGGGATGCATTGCCGGGCTCGTTCTGCTTTGCCATGTCGAGAAGTTCGAACAGGCGGTCGGTGTTGCCGTTGGTTGTGAGATAATGGTTGATGAGACCAACGAGGATGCTCTGGCTCTGAGGGAATCTCTGGAATCCCTGCTCGAGATAGGCAGCGCTCTCGTCCTCATTGCCTTCCTTGCTTGCAATGTCGGCAAGTTTGGAGAAGACTTCGCCGTCGGCGGAATAATAACCTGCATCGAGGCACTTACGGAAGCAGTTCTTGGCTTTTTCCATGGAGCCGGTAGCCCAGGCGGTGAAGCCGGCATTGTAGAGCGAGTTGGTATCGAGCTGGCACAGAGGAGAAGCGGCTGCAGCGGTGACTGCCTCTTCGAATTCCTCGGAAGCCTTTGCAAGATTGCCGAGAGTATAGGAAGCGTAGGCCTTCTCTACGAGCTTGCTGTTGATGGACTGCAGAGCAGTCTTGATATCCTTGGACTTGCTGCCCTTGACATCGAGCTCGGCTGCCTTGGAATATGCTTCCACTGCAAGAGGAAGTGCATTTTCCAGGATGGGTTTGGTAACCTCGATGAACATCAGACGGCCCTCGGGAGCATCGCTGTTGTAGTAGTAATTGTGGTTCTCATAGACCTCCTTGACATATTTCTGGCCTCCGAGCTCAACCCACTGGGCAGAAAGGGGTTTCTCGTTCAGGAGGAGCTGGAGCTCCTGCCTGGATGCACCTATCCAGCCGTTTCCTGCGGGGGAATCATTGGCAGAAAGGAGCGCCTGACCATATTTCATCCAGGTTTGTACTTTGGTTGCTTTCTTGGGATTCTCAGTGTCAGCCTTGGCCTTTTCGAGGGCCGAAGAAGCAGACGAGAGACTTTTCACCTGTGCGCATGCAACAGTGGTGAATGCGGCCACAACGGCCAGAACCGTAAGTATTCGTTTCATTTCTGTTATTAAGATATTGGTTTATTCACTTGCTTCTTCGCCGGCGGCAGGAATCTCCTGCTCCTCTTCTTTGGGTACCGGGCAGACTGCGGCGATGGAGTCTCCCTCGCGTATGTTGATAAGCCTGACGCCCTGAGTAGCGCGTCCGGCGACCCTGATATCGGTTACCGGCATGCGTATCGTGAGGCCGGACTTGTTGATGATCATAAGGTCGTTTTCTTCTGTTACGGACTTGATTGCAACAAGCGGGCCAGTTTTATCCGTGATGTTGATGGTACGCACGCCCTTGGCGCCCCTTGCAGTCTTGCGGTACTCCTCGGTATCGGTACGCTTGCCATAACCGTTCTCGCTGACTACCAGCACAGTGCGTGATGCGTAATCGGCATCGGAAGGATTGGCGGAAAGGGCGCCGATGACCTCGTCGTCATCGTCGATATTTATGCCGCGCACACCGCTGGAATTGCGTCCGAGTGAGCGGAGTTCGCTCTCGTCGAAGCGGCAGCAGCGGCCCTTGCGGGCTGCAATCATGATTTCGTGGCTGCCGTCGGTAAGCAGTGCGTCGAGAAGTTCGTCCCCTTCGCGGATGTTGATTGCACGTATGCCCTTGTTGAAACTGCGGGAATTGGTGTAGTCGGACAGGTCGGTCTTCTTGATTACGCCCTTCTTGGTGACGAGTATCACGTAGCGCTCGACGCTCATGTCGGCATTCTTGGGAAGAGGGATGTTGAGGTAGGTGCGGATCTTGTCGCTGGCATCGATGGACAGCAGGTTCTGCACCGCCCTGCCCTTGGAGGTACGGGTGCCTTCGGGCAGCTCGTAAACCTTCTTGCAGTAACGTATGCCCTGGTCGGTGAAGAAGAGCATGACGGAATGCATGTTGGCGACGAAGATGTGCTCTATGAAGTCCTCGTCGCGGGTTGCGCTGGCCTTCTTGCCTACGCCTCCGCGGCTCTGGGTACGGAACTCCGTGAGCGGAGTGCGCTTGATGTATCCCATGTGGGAGATGGTGATGACTACGTCTTCGTCGGGATAGAAGTCCTCGGGGTTGAATTCGTCGGCGCTGAGGGTTATCTCGGTGCGGCGGGGATCGCCGTATTTTGCCTTCATGTCGGCAGACTCCTGCTTGACGATGCCGAGCTGCTCGGTCTCGCTGGCAAGGATTTCGCGGCAGCGGGCGATGAACCTCTCGAGCTCGTCGTATTCAGCCTGCAGGCGTTCTTTCTCGAGTCCGGTGAGCTGACGGAGACGCATTTCAACGATGGCCGCAGCCTGTATTTCGCTGAATGCGAAGGTAGAGATGAGCTCCGCCTTGGCATCATCTACGCTCTTGGAGCGGCGGATTATGGCAATCACCTCGTCGATGATGTCGATTGCCTTCAGGAGGCCCTCCAGGATATGGGCCCGCTTGAGTGCCTTGTCGAGCTCGAAACGGGTGCGGCGTACAACGACTTCGTGCCTGAATTCCACGAAGTTGGCTATCATCTCCTTGAGGGTGAGCGTGCGCGGACGGCCCTTTACGAGGGCGACGTTGTTGATGGCGAAGCTGCTCTGGAGAGCCGTATATTTGAAGAGCGTATTGAGCACGACGTTGGAATTGGCGCCCATCTTGAGGGGGATCTCGATGCGGATGCCCTCGCGGCTGGTGAGCTCCAGCAGGTCGGCTATGCCTTCTATCTTCTTGTCGCGGACGAGTTCGCCGATGTGGGCGATCATGTCGCGCTTGTTCACCATGTAGGGGATCTCGGTGACCACTATGGTCTCGCGGCCGTTGTCGGCTACTTCAATCTCTGTGCGTGCACGCACCACTACCCTGCCGCGGCCGGTATTGTAAGCGTCGATAATGCCCTGACGGCCCATGATGATGCCGCCGGTGGGGAAATCGGGGCCCTTGATGTATTCCATCAGTTCCTCGGTGGTGATGTCGGGGTTGTCGATGTAGGCGCAGATGGCGTCACAGACCTCGCCGAGGTTGTGGGGAGCCATATTGGTGGCCATACCGACCGCGATGCCGCTGGAGCCGTTGAGCAGCAGGAGCGGAAGCTTGGTGGGAAGTACGGTGGGTTCCTGGAGGGAATCGTCGAAGTTGAGGGTCATATCGACGGTATCCTTGTCGAGGTCGGCCAGGATGTCCTCCGTCATTTTTGCGAGCTTGGCCTCGGTGTATCGCATGGCCGCGACGGGGTCGCCGTCCATTGAGCCGAAATTGCCTTGGCCGAAGACGAGCGGGTAACGCTGGTTCCAGGGCTGGGCCAGACGGGCCATGGCGTCATAGACACTGGAGTCGCCGTGGGGGTGGAATTTACCGAGGACCTCACCGACGATACGGGCGGACTTTTTGGTCTGGCCGCTGAAGCTGAGGCCGAGGCCGTCCATACCGAAGAGGACGCGCCGCTGAACGGGTTTAAGGCCGTCCCGCGCATCCGGAAGGGCACGGGACACTATGACGGACATCGAATAATCGATGTATGCCGTACGCATTTCGTGATCTATTTCTACAGGCTCTATAAAGCCGTGCACGATTTCTTCACTATCCATAAAATTTCGATGGTTATAAACATACAAAGATAGTAAAAATATTGTGAATTTTTGCCATATTTGCGGTATGGAAATGCGCTTTTCTGACGATTTTCTGAAAGCTCTCGAATTCAGCCGGGATGAGGCCGTCCGCACGGGGTGGCACAACATCTGCCCCGACCATATAATGCTCGGAATTCTCCGGCTCGCAAGCCCCGAAACGGAGGAGATCCTCCATCTTGCCGGGGTTGATCCGGCACTTTTCAAGTCCAGGATCGACGAAGCCCTTTTCGTGGACGAAGCGATAGGATGGGAGGAGCGCGACAGCATCCTGCCGTGCGACAGCGCAAGGAGTTTTCTGGAACATGCCGGACTGGAGGCACGCCGCTGCGGCGCAACTGCCGTCACGCCGTTTCATTTCATCCTGGCCGCATGCCGCATCAACGGGCCTTTCTGCCACGATTATCTCGAAGAATGCGGAATCTCCCTCCGCTCGCTGGTAGAAGCCTCCGGAATGGACTGGAAAGACTACGGGCTCAGGGCGGAGGGCTTCACCGCCATGCAGACGCCCGACCCTGCCCTTATGGCAGAAGCCATTGAACGGCGTATCAAAGAAGGATATACCACAGCGGCCGACGTCCCGGCCAGCTAAACTCAGAGCCTTTCGTCCACGGACTCACGGGGCAGGACGCCTTTGACGTCGTAAACCACCCCGCGGCTGCCGGCAAGCGCCCTCACGTCCAGATTCAGGAACTCTTCGTGCGCCACCGCAAGGATCACCGCATCATATTCAGCCTCCGGCACCTGCGGACAGATGCTGATGCCATATTCCCGGGAGACCTTGTCTGCGTCGGCCCAGGGATCGCATACGGTAATGTTGCCCGTATATTCAGCAAGGGTGTGATAGATATCCACCACCTTGCTGTTGCGGATATCGGGACAGTTTTCCTTGAAAGTAACCCCAAGGATCAGTATGCGGGAATCTTTTACCAGTACGCCTCTCTTGTTCATCAGCTTTATAACCTGCCCCGCCACATAGGCGCCCATGCCGTCGTTGAGACGGCGGGCATTGGTGATGACCCTTGGCAGCACTCCGTAAACCTGAGCTTTCTGGATGAGGTAATAGGGGTCCACGCTGATGCAGTGTCCTCCAACCAGTCCGGGGCTCAGCTTTATGAAATTCCATTTGCTGGACGCGGCTTCGATTACGTCGTGGGTATCGATTCCCATGGCGTTGAATATCTTTGCCAGTTCGTTCATGAAGGCGATATTGACATCGCGCTGGGAGTTCTCTATGATTTTCGACGCCTCCGCGACCCTTATGGAAGGAGCCTTGTGAGTGCCTGCAAGCAGTACGGAATTATAAACTTCGTCCACGTAATCAGCCACTTGCGGAGTAGAGCCCGAAGTTACTTTCTTTATCTTCTCTACCGTCCGCTGCTTGTCGCCCGGGTTGACCCTTTCGGGAGAATAACCGGCGAAGAAATCGCGGTTGTACTTTAGCCCCGAGACCTTCTCCACCATCGGGATGCATTCTTCTTCCGTCACGCCGGGATAAACGGTGGATTCATATACCACCACATCGCCCTCGGATATGACCTTGCCGACGGTCCGGCTCGCACCGAGCAGAGGGCCCAGGTCGGGACGGTTGTTGCAATCGACGGGAGTAGGAACTGCGACTACGTAGAAATTGCAGTCACGTATGGCCTCCACATCGGTTGTGCATACAAATCCGCAGCGGTCTATTGCCTCCCTGAGAAGGGACGGCGGCACTTCCTGCGTATCGTCGCAACCGGCCATTATCGATGCCACGCGAGAAGCATTCAGGTCAAACCCTATCGTAGGATACTTTGTGGAAAAGAGCCTTGCAAGAGGCAGTCCGACGTACCCGAGTCCTATAACACAGATTTTTGTTTCTTTCATAACGGTAAACCGAGAACTACGTCCAGAACCATCATCAGCGCAAATCCAAGGGCAAATCCTATGGTGCCGAGGTTGGAGTGCGCACCTTCGGAGGTTTCGGGGATAAGTTCCTCAACTACAACGTAAAGCATTGCGCCGGCGGCAAAGGAAAGCATATACGGCATAATGCCTGTGACGGCCGATGCCAGCAGCAGCACTAGCGCTCCGCCTGCGGGTTCCACTATTCCGCTCAGCGCAGTTCCGACAAACGGAATAAGAAGTGCCGTCAGTATCGCTTCCACGATGTTCAGCTGGCTTTATCCGCCTTTGAGGGCTCTGCATCCAGGATCTCATAGACGGAATTGTTGCTCTTGTATTCCGGAACGATTTCCTTCATCTTGCGGACGGTGGCCATATTGTCGAAGTTCTTGGCAATATCGACCAGTTCGTCGATGTCCTTGGACACGGCATCATAGTCGTACTGCCGCACCTGGGCGATGCGTATCTTGTCGTTGAACGTGGGTTTGGTGCCCTCAAGCTCATTGAGGACCTCTTCGTAGAGTTTCTCGCCCTCGCGAAGACCCGTGTACACGATTTCCACGTTCTTTGCATGAGACAGGGCTATCATGCGCTTGGCGAGGTCGGCAATCCTGACCGGCTGTCCCATATCGAAGACAAAGATCTCTCCGCCGGCGCCCTTGGTCCCGGCCTCCAGCACAAGCCGGCAGGCCTCGGGTATAAGCATGAAGTAGCGGACTATGCGCTCGTCGGTGACGGTAACGGGACCTCCGCGCTTTATCTGCTCTTTGAAGAGGGGTATTACAGACCCGTTGGAGCCCAACACGTTGCCGAAACGGGTGGTGACGAACTGGGTATAGTCGGAATGGGTCTTGAGCGACTCCAGATACATCTTCCTGTCGAGGCTCTGGACATAAATCTCGCAGATACGCTTGGAGCAGCCCATCACATTCGTAGGATTGACGGCCTTGTCGGTGGAAATCATGACAAACTTCCGCACGCCGTATTTGACGCTCATGTCGGCAATGACCTTCGTGCCGTAGATATTGTTGAGCACGGCCTCGCTGGGATTGTCTTCCATCATGGGAACATGCTTGTAAGCAGCGGCGTGGAATACGTATTCGGGGCGGAATTCCTCGAAAATATGTTCCATGCGCGTACGGCGGCTGATGCTGGTCACTACGACCTCGCAGGAGACATTGGGAAAATCCTTCGCCATCATGAGGCGGACGTCGTGCTGGGGAGTCTCAGCCTGATCGATCAGCATCATCTTGGAAGGTGCGAACTGGGCGACCTGCCTGACGATTTCGTAGCCGATGGAACCGGCGGAACCGGTGATAAGCACACGTTTGCCGTGGAGCTGCTCCCCTACCGTCTTCATATCCACACGGATCTCGGAACGGGGCAGCAGGTCTTCTACGCTCACCTCCTTGAGCTGTATATTCTCAGATTCGGAATCAAGGAATCCGTCCTTGTTTACGCTTGCCTCCTCCGCCTCATGGGCCATGTATATCTTGACCCCGGCAGCTATGAGCGTATCCTGGATTTTCTGGTTCTGACGGAATTCATTTACACGCAAGGGGCTTACGAGAACCGCCTGGATGCGTTCCTTCTTGACTATAGAGGCGATGTCGTCGTTGAGCGTATATACAGGAACGCCAAGGAGTTTCATGTCCTTGATGCGATGTTCGTGGGAGATGAATCCCCGGAGGTCAAACTGCAGAGGCGACTGCGAACGGATGTTCTTGGCCAGGCCTATGCCCCCGGTGAGCGCGCCGTAGATAAGCACCCTCTGCGCCCTCGAATCGGAGTTGGACACGTCGAAAAGGAGCTTGACCAAAACGCGCATACCCCACATGGCCGCCGTGGACAAAAAGAAGACCAATATGGTTTCCAGGATGTTGAGCGCGCTGATCGAATCGACTCCGCGCCACTTGGCAACGAGCGAAACGACAAGAGCCAGCGCAAGCGTGACCAGATTCGCGTATGCAATCTTGAGAAGGTCAACGAAACTGGAGTACCGCAGGACGCCGGAATAGGTACGGAAAATCCTGGCGCCTATCCAGCTCAGAGCGGCATAAAGGAGGGCAGTATAGAATACGTTCCAGTGATACCTGATGGCGGCCGCCGTACCGCTCAGTGCCCAATAAACGAATATGGCGGAAGCAAAGACGATAATCGTGTCAGCAATCAAGATGACCCAATACGGAAGGACCCTCTTGCTGAAGTACCACGTAGATATCTTTTTAAGCAGATTCTTTTCTGTTTCCATTAAGGAGGTTCTTTTCGGAGGCGGCTGATTTTCAGCGGTCACTGCTATTTTTTAACCGTGGCCGATGAAAACTGACCGCTTCTTTAATAAGCGAACAAAAATAACAAATATTTTGGTATCAGCCAAAACAGAAGAGGTTCAAACTCTCCACTTCTTGCCGGGGAAAAACTTGGGCACGCTGTTGCAGTATCCCGCATACGCCGGATATTTACCGGAGCTGATTTCTTCTGCGAGGGCTGAGCTGCCGAGGAACAGCACTACCAGCAGCAGCGCTCCAATCACACTCCAGTTAAGGATTCCGATTCCTGCCCCTATGGAGAAGAGGTAGAAAGAGATCCAGGTACCCTGCTCCGCAAAATAATTGGGATGGCGGCTCCTGCTCCACAGGCCTGTGGTGTTGAAACCGAGGTTGTAGGGAGAAGGCAGGTCTTCGAGTTTGCGCCCTTCGCCCAGCATCTTCCACTTGGCGGTCTGGAAAGTCCACTGCTGCTCATCGGCAATGGTTTCATAAATGATGGAAGACAGCATCAGAACGGCGGCGACGCAATCCATCCACCCAAAAGGAACGGATGAATTCATGCTCACCAGAGCGGGGAATGTGGTCATAAGCACAAGAGCGTTCTGGTAGATGCAGATGAAGAAAAGGTCGAAAAGGGTCCATGCCCATTTTTTCTTGAATGCAGGACCGCTCCTGACTACGCTCCAGCGATAATCTTCGGTACCCTCCCAGAATTTGAGCCGGTATGCCCCTTTGCGGGCGAAATTGAAAGTGAGGCGGCAGCCCCACAGCGTGGCGAGTACCGCCATGACAACGAGCCTTGTGCTCATCGCTCCGCCGGCTGCGATAATCCAGGCATAGGCTATAGGAAGCAGGCTCCACAGCTTGTCCATCTGCGAATTGTTGCCGGTGATTTCGCCCACGACAAAGCACCATGCCGCACTGCAGGCTGCGATTATTCCCAGGGTTTTGAGGACGCCTACCTGTGCTGCGTCGAGCGAGGGTCCCACATAGATATAGAGAATCGGGCATACGATAAGCGAGAGGCCCAGCAATGTTCCCATCAAGGGGATGTTCATCTTCTTCATAGAAGCAACTTATTCTTTAACATTTCTTTAGCTATGCAAATATAAGTCATTCAAAACAATTTACCTGCATTATTTCAGTATTATTTATGTTTTCACCGCAGCATATCAACGAACCGGCCTCCGGAGCAATTTCCGGAGGCCGGCAGGAATCTTGTCGCCGGACGGCGCATTGAGATGTCAGGCTAGATGCAGGTATATCCGCCGTCAACAGCAATATTCTGTCCGTTCACATAAGTGCTGGCAGGAGAAGCAAGGAACAGCGCGCAGGTGTCGAGTTCTCCGCTCTTGCCATAACGTCCCATGGGGATGTTGTTCTTGGCGATGGCCTGGAAGAAATCGCTGTCGAGAGTCTCGGTAGTAAGGTCGGTGTAGAAGTAACCGGGGCAGATGCTGTTAACGGTTACGCCGTACTTGCCCCATTCGGCTGCAAGAGCGCGGGTAAGATTGACAACGCCGCCCTTGGCTGCATGATAAGGAGCGCTGCCGACGATGAGATTGCCCACGAGGCCGTACATGGAGGCGATGTTGATGATGCGTCCGTAACCGGCCTTGATCATCTCTTTTCCGAATTCGCGGGCGCAGATGAATGTGCCGAAGAGGTCGATGTTCATTTCGTGCTTGAACTGATCGTCGGTTATCTCTTCTGCGGGAGCGACTGCGCCGGTGCCGGCATTGTTCATGAGTATGTCCACGCGGCCGAACTTCTCCATGGTAGCTGCGACTGCAGCCTTGACTTTCTCGGTGTCTGTGATATCGCAAGCGAAAGGAAGTACCTCAACTCCGAATTCCTCATGAATGGCTTTGGCATTCTCTTCCAGGAGATTCATACGACGGGCAAGAAGGACGAGGTTTGCGCCCTGGCTTGCAAAAGCTTTGGCCATCTGGAGACCAAGTCCGGCAGAAGCACCGGTTACGACGGCCACGCGGCCGCTGAGATCGAAATAATTCTTCATATCAAAAGGTTAAAAATCAAATTTCAAAACTGGCTGACGGGCGGCGGCAGTCTCGTCGGGACGCCCGATAGGAGTATTGTGCGGAGCCGTATGCAGGAGTTCCGGATTTTCGCTTGCCTCGCGTGCAATGGTATGCATCACGTCGATAAAGGAATCGAGTGTCTGGAGCGACTCGGTCTCCGTAGGTTCTATCATCAGGGCCTGATGGAAAAGCAAGGGAAAATAAATCGTAGGCGCATGGAAACCGTAATCGAGAAGCCGCTTGGCTACGTCGAGCGTGGTGACGTCACCGCCATCTGCAAGACCGTCGAATACGAACTCATGCTTGCAGACGCCGCTGATAGGAAGCTTGTAACTGTCTTTCAACGACTCTTTTATGTAGTTGGCGGCGAGGGTCGCAAGAGGGCCGGCAAGCCGTATATTCTCGCGGCCAAGCATGAGGATGTAGGCACAGGCGCGCACGATGACTCCGAAATTGCCATGGAATCCGCTGGTACGTGGAACGTCGAGCAGGTGCACCAGATGCTCCGCAACGCCGACAGGCCCGCTGCCGGGGCCGCCTCCGCCGTGGGGCGTACTGAAAGTCTTGTGCAGGTTGAGATGCATGATATCGAATCCCATGTCTCCGGGGCGCACCATGCCCAGAAGCGGGTTCATGTTTGCGCCGTCGTAATACAGCAGGCCGCCGCAGGCGTGGACAAGCGAGGCGATTTCCTTGATGTCCCTCTCGAAAAGCCCGAGGGTGTTGGGATTGGTCATCATGATGCCGGCGATGTCGGGACCGAGCAGAGGACGGAGGTCATCGACATCCACAAGCCCGTCCTCCCGGGATTTCACGACTACGATGTCGAAGCCGCAGACGGCCGCGCTGGCGGGGTTGGTTCCATGAGCGCTGTCGGGTACGATCACCTTGGTACGGGCGAAGTCTCCCCTGCTCATATGGTACTCCTTCATTATCATAAGCCCCGTAAGCTCGCCGTGTGCACCGGCGCAGGGCAGGAAGGTAAAGTGCTTCATGCCGGTAATCTCGGCAAGGGCCCTGTCGGCAAAATCGAGAACCGCCTGCGCGCCGCGCACCGTAGAAGCGGGCTGGAGGGGATGAATTCCGTTGAACTGGGGCACCACCTCCTCGTTTATCTTGGGATTGTACTTCATGGTACATGAACCAAGGGGGTAGAAACCGGTATCGACGCCGAAATTCATCTGGCTGAGGTTGGTATAGTGGCGGACCACATCGGGCTCGCTGAGTTCCGGAAGCGGGAGCGGTGACTCGCGCCATACCGGTCCTTCGGGTATGCTTGTGCCGCAAGCCGGCAGAGAATAAGCGCTTCGTCCCTTTACAGACAGTTCGAAGACAAGTTTATCGTAGTATTTCATAACGAGGCCTCCTTGATTGTCTTTACGAGTGAATCGATTTCGGCCACGCTGCGGCGCTCGGTCGCGCAGAAGGTCACATAGCCTTCCGGTGTCTGCAGGGCGCCGAAGAATCCGCCGTCGAGCAGTGCCTGCTGAAGCTTGTGCACATCGCACAGAGGACGCAGGGCGAACTCCTTGAGGAAAGGATAGCCTGCAAACGGATCCTCGAACAGGCCTGTGGCAAGCAGCTGGTCTTTAAGGTAATGCGAGCGCTCGTAGCAGATAGCGTTGAGCGAGCGCATGCCCTCGGGGCCCATCAACGAAAGATAAACCGTGCACCACAGAGCCATGAGCGACTCGTTGGAGCATATATTGGACGTGGCCTTCTCGCGGCGTATATGCTGCTCGCGGGCCTGGAGGGTGAGCACGAAAGCCCTGCGGCCCTGTGCATCGGAGGTCTGGCCTACTATGCGCCCGGGAAGCTTGCGCATCCATTGTTCGCGACAGGCCATGAATCCCACATAGGGACCTCCGTAGCAAAGAGGCACTCCGAGACTCTGGCCGTCTCCGACGGCGATGTCCGCTCCCCATTCGGCAGGCGTCTTGACGACTGCAAGTGCCGACGGATCACAATATTCCACCAGCAGTGCGCCGAGCTCGTGGACGAGAGAGGCAAGGCCGGTGTGATTCTCGATGACGCCGAAGCGGTTGATGGAAGGGACGATGACGCCGGCAAGGTCGAGGCCGCCTTCGGCGATTGCCCCACGCACGTCGTCAACGATTACGAGATTGATTCCTGAATAGCGGGCGTATGTGCGCAGGACATCGAGCACATGCGGCAGAAGCCGCTCCGAAGCGACTACTGAATTGCGCTTGCGCGTGCAGGCGACGCACATACGCATCGCCTCCGCGGCGGCAGTAGGGCCGTCGTACATGGACGCATTGGAGACGTCGAGGCCTGTGAGGGCGCAAATCATGCTCTGCCACTCGAAGATATACCTCAGGGTTCCCTGCGAGATCTCGCACTGGTAAGGGGTATAAGCGGTCAGGAATTCGGACCTGGAAGTGATGTAAGGGATGACCGAGGGAGTGTAATGGTCGTAAGCTCCCGCACCGGCGAATACAGCCAGGCGGGTGTTGCGGGAAGCCATTTCCTCGAACCAGCGGCGCACCTCATCTTCCGTCATCGCGGACGGGAGGTCATATTCCCCGCGATGTATGAATTCAGAAGGCACATCGCTGTAGAGCTCATCCATGCCGGAGAGCCCTACCCGCTCAAGCATCACCTTAATATCCTCGTCAGTATGGGGGAAATAGGCGAATGTACTCATAGTATTATTTCGCAGTTTCTTGGTATGCAGAGGCATCCATGAGAGAATCGAGCTCTGCGGGGGCGCTCATGCGGACCTTGATGATCCATGAGCCATAGGGGTCTTCGTTGACCTTTTCGGGGGCGGATTCGAGCTCTTCATTAACGGCCTCTACGGTACCGCTTACGGGGCTGTAGAGTTCGCTGGAGGCCTTGACGCTCTCGAGCGCGCCGAATTCTTCACCGGCGCTGACCTCATCGCCCTCGGAAGGGAGATCGACATAAGTGATGTCGCCCATTTCTGACTGCGCGAAGTCGGTTACACCTATGATTGCCAGGTCGCCTTCGACCTTTACCCATTCATGTGACTCGCTGTAGAGGAGTCCTTCGATTATCTTACTCATTTTTTATAGTTTGTCTTGTAAAAACGTTTCTTGACTACTTTGCCGGGGAACACTTTCTTGCGTATGCGTATGAAGAGAGGCGTATCCAGGGCGGCATGTGCCGCATCCACGAGGGCGAAGCACAGACTCTTGTCCAGGGAAATGGAATGATAGCCCGTAGTTACGGTACCCACCTGGGTGCCATCCTCCAGTTCCACTGGATAACCGGCACGCGGCACTGCGGAATCGGAGAGCTCTATGCCGACTATCTTACGGGCGGGGCCTTCCGTCTTCTGGCGTAGAAGGGCCTCTTTGCCGATAAATTCGGGCTTGTCGAGTTTGCAGAACATCGAGAATCCGGCCATGACGGGAGAAATCTCTGCGCTGAGTTCGTCGCCGTACAGCGGCAGACCGGCCTCGAAGCGCAGGGTGTCGCGGCATCCCAGGCCGCAGGGCTGGACGCCCTCGTCGCAAAGGCTGGCCCAAAGGTCGCAGATGTTGTCGGGAGAGGCGTAGATTTCGAATCCGTCCTCTCCGGTATAACCGGTGCGGCTGACTATCACCCTTCCGCCATCTTCGTCCTCGAGGTCGCAGAAGGAATAGAAGTCGATGTCGCGGAGTTCTTCGATTCCGAGCAGATCCACAAGCGTATCCTCGGCCTTGGGGCCCTGCAGGGCTATCTGGCCCCAGGAATCGGAATCGTTGAAAACCTCTACCTCGAAGCCCTCGGCAGCCTTGAGCAGCCACTCATAATCTTTCTGGATATTGGCGGCGTTGACCACAAGCAGGTAGCCGCTTTCGAATTCCTTATAGACAAGCAGATCGTCCACCGTGCCTCCGTCGGGGTAACACATCATGCCGTAGAGGATACGACCGGGCTCCAGGTCGCGGACGTCGTTGGTAAAGACGTGGTTTACGAATTCGAGGGCCTGAGGGCCGTCAACGACGATCTCTCCCATGTGGGAGACGTCGAACATGCCGACCGCAGTGCGGACTGCATTGTGTTCCTGTATGATGCCTTGATACTGAATAGGCATGTCGAAGCCTGCGAAGGGGCTCATCTTGGCGCCCAGGGCGATATGCTCGTCGTGCAGGCAGGTCTGTTTGAGTTCTTGGTCCATATTTTAGTGTTAGCAGGGTCAAATATAGTGAATAAAATCTGGATTATCGTAACTTTTCTGAATTAGCTTTATAGCCTCGATGTCGTTTTGTCCCAAAACGAGAGAATCAAGACAGAACCAGTCCATCACAGCCTGCGACAACTGCTGCATGGACAGGCCGAAGCCGAGTTCGACCAGATTTGCGACACGGGCGCGCACCGATGCGACAGCGTGCCTGGACAGTTTCTCGCGGGAGGGCGTGATTGCATTCTGCATGGCGTCCATATCGACGCTGTGCAGGAGCGTCCCGTGGACTATGCTGGCCGAAGGATGGACGAAAAAGGCATTGCCGGAGACCTTGGAGCCGCCGACCGTTATGTCGTTGTGCTGGGTGCGTACGGCGTCGAGTCCCATGCCCGAAAGCAGGGCTGCAAGACTGTCGAGGTATTCTGCGAACACGGCCTCCACCCCTTTGCGGGGCGTTATGTACGAAATCATGAGATTGCCCTTGTCGGCATATACGCAACCCCCTCCGCTCTTGCGGCGGACTATGTCTATGCCATGGCTTTCACAATACGAAAGATTGACCTCGGCACGCAGGTCCTGATGCCGTCCGATGATTACCGTCGGGGCTACCGACCATACAAAAAAGCCGCTGCCAAGCGTCGCAGCGACATATTCCTCCATCGCAAGATAGAAAGAGAGAGGTCTTTCGTCCGCAGAAGGGAGGAAGATTCCTTTCATATTACTGGATGGACTTGAGGTCTTTTTTGAGAATCATCTTGGGATCCATCATGGACACCTTCTCGAAGAGGCGGATGCGGTTGGGAAGGGAAAGATGGATTTTGTCTTCATGCTTGCCCTTGCGCCACCACTTATAGAAGCCGACGGGGTCGTTCTCATAAGGAATCCTGGCCACTATGCCTGTGCTGTATCCGGGATAGTCGATTACCAGGTTGAGCCCCATGAAACGGCGGTAATATTCGGGATCTGCGCGACGCAGTTTGCTGACCAGCGGATTGAGGACCTCGAAATTATCGACCTGGAGAACTTTCTCCTTGACTATCATCTGATGGATGCGGACAGGGTCGATATTAAGCCAGGCGCCGACCTTGTGGGTAACGGGACCCTCCTCGGTATCGAGTGTAAGCTCGTCCATGGAATAGTAAATTTTCTCGGTGTCGAGAGGGTAGAATTGTTCGTCTGACATCTAAATAATCGCACTAAAGTATGCAAATGTATGTATTTTTTTTTACTTTTGGAAATAATAATGACTACAATCATGCATCTGAGTGGCCTCTACGAAGAGGAAAGCTGGTTTCTGCAAGGCAGCCGGGTACTCGACTTCCGCACGCTTGAAGGGACCAACTGCTACTGCTCCCCCGCCGCCGCAGAAGAACTTCGTTCCGCCATAAGGGACATAGGTCCACAGGGCATCCACTGGATAGATACGGGAGATTACCACTATCTGAGCCTGCTGTGGATGGAATTGATATCCGAGCCTTTCTGTCTGGCGCTCTTCGACAATCACCCCGACGACCAGGGCGGCGCCTTCGACGAAGGCATGCTCAGCTGCGGCAACTGGGTCAAGGCTGCAAGGGAGAGTCTTCCCAATCTGAAAAAAGACTTTCTCAATGTTTCGGATTTGCCTGACGGGCTTCCGGTTTACCTTTCTATAGACCTGGACGTACTGACACGACAATACGCCCGCACCGACTGGGACCAGGGTCAGATGGCGCTTTCTGAACTGGTGTCGGATATAGGGCGTATCGCGGCTGGACACAGGATTATAGGAGCCGATGTCTGCGGTGGTCTTACCGTCGGAAAGGGCGCGTCAGAGGAAGACCTGCGCATCAATTTCCGCACCCGCCGTGTCCTGCAGGATTGTCTGTCATTTCTCCAGCCAGCCTCTGCTGCCTGAGAAAAGCTTTGAGTATTTCCATACCATGAAGCGGCGGCCGTCAGTTTCCGGCAGCGAATAGCTGTCTCCGGATACGAGACCGGCAGTGCCGGGGCTGTATCCGGTATGGCAGAAGCTGTAGTCCGGACTCATGGAAGACATCACCTGGGAAGGCGTTCCCCCGACGGTATAAAGAGGATTATACAGTCCCTGCACCGTCCCGCTGACGGAAGAGCAGATTATGTCTTCGAACTGCGAGAACACGGAGCTGCGCGGGAAACTCCACTCTACCGACACGGTGCTGCCTGCGGAACCGTTTTCGCTCGCAACACCTCCTACGGCAAGATGATTTATACATGTCATAGAATAAGTCCTGACCGATGTATATATCTCTCCTGACACCCGGTTTATAATCCCAGGGATGACGTCCAGATAATACTTCGGCATGGCATCTATTCCATAGGAATCATATTTTATCTTCATCTTCATAGTATTGAGGTCCGGGAACGAGAATTCGAGCGCAGGGCTGCCGGAGTCGGTCGTAGCCGTCGCATAACTGCAGTCGTTCCCTTCCCCGATAAGGCCGCTGCTTCTGAATGAAAGCACCTCATCGTGAGTGGAATTGCGCCTCCAGTATGCAAGCGCCCAGCTGTTCACTCCGCCCCAGTTCTTGGAGAAGGCAAAAGGATCGGCCGTATAAAGGGTGGCTTTTGCGTCGGGTATGCAATACCCCGCCACGCGGCATTTGGCCCGGATGTTCTCCATATTGACCTCTCCACTCTCGAACCGGTAATTCTCTGAAATGGTCCTTCCCTGCGAACTGAAAGCCGAAATGCGGAAGCCGTAAGGCTCGAACTCGGTTCCGATGGCAATCTTGCTTATCACCGGGTTGCCCGCCGAAAGGCCGGAGTCCCAATACTTTCCGGAGTTGCTGGAATTGTTGTCACGTATCAGGTCGAAAGCAAGCAGCGAATCGTACAGTTCGGCGTCAAAATCTGACCTGTACAGCCGGCTGCCGTCCTGGCGGTAATAGTACGGCCCGCATTCCACGGTGCGCCCGTCCAGGGGAAGGAAGATACGGCTGTCTGCGAAAGCCATGACCGGAGCCTGGATATCGACAGTGATATAGTGAAATACGGAACTTCCTATATAGAAAGTAAGCACATCTGCTCCCTGGGCGATTGCATACACGTGCCAAAGGCCGGGGCGGACCTTCTCGACCCGGACCAGGTGATTGGTCTCGCGCAGCATAAGGCGTCCGAAGTCTATGGCCCCGCTGTCATCTATTACCTCTATGGTACCCATCTGGGCAAGGTAAAGGTCGTTGTCCCAGTCCACGTTTATCCTGGTGCTGTCCGAGAAGCGGGCTTCCACACGGCACGATGATTCGAGCGCACCGTCCCAGCTCCTTACAACTATGACCACAGCCTTGCCGTTGGTGACGGAAGCAGAGGATTCCACGCAGAATCCCCCCTCCTGAGGGCTCACGCTGAGGCAGTCCGTATCTCCGGTTACCGTGTAGGTGTAGTCTCCCTCGGGCAGGCTAAGGTTCGTCGTCAGGGGAACGCTGACAGTCGCTCCCTTTCCTACCGTATGGCTCGGGGTATCGAAGCGCAGAACACGGTCGTCCTGCAGATTGCAATCGATCTTCCAGTCGGTCCTAAGGCATCCGTTGTCTGAAATGTTCAGCGTAACGGTATAGCTGCAATTGCGCATCAGGTCGAAGTTGCTTTCTGCATTAGCGCCCAGATACAGGTGCGCCAGCACGTTTTCGCTTTTCAGGAATCCGGAACGGTCGGTATATGAACCTTTGATTTCCAGATATGTGCAGAGCTCAGGCCGGCGTCCTGCCACCTCCACGGAGTCGGGAATTTTTTTGTCCGGATCGGTGTTGCCGGCCAGGATGTCCCCCTGCATGTTCTCCAGAAGATAGAAGGATGTGCTGTAGCCGCCGGATGCGTTAATGCCCTGCAGGTCGGACTGGCTTGCGAGGTCCCCGTCGCATACGTCGGAACTGAGCGCCGCGGCTCCTTGTCCGAAGAAAGGGCAGCGCCGGTTCATCTGACGTACCGCTATCGACGAGAACGTCATGCTGCCGTGCTGCAAACCGGAAGTATCCACGGTAAAATTGAGCCTGGAAACAAGCCTGACCATCACAAGCGGCACCGGAGGCATGGCGTAAGCGGCTTTGAACGACTTGTAGCAGGACATGGGAACTCCTGCCGACCAATCGCCTATTCCATCGCAGGAATATTCCAGGCCGAGAGCTTCGCCGACACTCTGCGGGATTTGTGCAGGCCGGCAGTTGGCAAACGCCACAACCTCGTAGGTATGCCCGATCTGAAGGGAAACGCGGATGCTTTCACCGGGAGCCGGAGCCCCGTCTATGGTGAGCTGCGGAAGCAAGCTGCCGTTTTCGTAGAACAACAACAGCAGCTGCGAAATTCCGTCGTCCCTGGAGTCCAGCATGCCGCGTGTCGCAGAGGGCCGGCCGCAGTCAATCCGGAACTCAACAAGACCGGAGGTCCGGGCAGGCGGCGCCTCGCGGACGCACGAGAGGGCCGCAATAGTCAGCATCATCAAACACAATCGTCTCATAATCAGCTTCTCAATAATCTATCGATAATTCCATGTCTGTCTCCCATCCCGAGATATGCACCAGCGCGGAAGAGCTGCTCAAATCTACCGTAACCGACACATCGAGCAAGTCTTCGTCGTCATAACTGTACCCGGTGGCGGCTATCAGTTTGCCAAGACGGACATTCCTTATGAGCGCTCCGTCGCAGTCCACGACGTCGAGCCCCAGGCTGTCATCGGTCTGGCGGGGCAGGCGAAGACGCCATGTCTCGCCGGACTCTTCCGCTGTCGGCCCGCACTGGAACAGTCCTTCGCAGGGATCGAGGCTCACCAGGTCGTATCCGTCAACTGAGCCCACCACGCGAAGGTCTGCACCGGAGGGCATGCCCAGAACGGTGAGATAAAGGCGCGCGTAGTTTTTGTGCGGAGTTACGATGCATTCCGCGGCATCGCCACGAAGGTCAGCGGCTCCCATGCAGCTGTACAGTTCGTCGCACTCGTGGTCGGACAGGATGTCGAGCCGGCGTCCGCTTACCGTGTTCATTCCGGTGACTCCGGTGAACACGGTAACGACGGACGGTTTGCGGGGCACGGTCAGGACGCAGTTCCCGCGCTCAAAGTCTTCACGGCTCATCATTCCCTGCTTGACGACGGCTCCGTCCTGAATTACGCTCACGAGCACGTTCCCGTCGCTCAAGAGGGCTTCGTTGCTGCGGACGCTGAGTTCGCACGGGCACAAGCCCCTGTCCTCTTTTACGCTGCAGGCGGTCAAAAGGAAAAAAGGCAGAAGAAATAAGCGGAGAATCTTGTCCATGTCTGCTTAGAATTCTTCGGTGTAAGGAGTTTCCGTTTCCCAGTCGGCAACCGTAATGTCGAAGGTGCAAGTCACATCCGAGCTGACCTGCGGTTCCTTGCTGTCGGGCTTTACGGAGCCGGGACGCTTGAGGGCGAGCTCGCTGATATGGTACACTTTGTTGCGTTCTATGCCGGCTCCTTTGATGGTGACGGGATAGTATGCGGTACGTCCGTTATAGTCACATTCCAGCACGAGTCTTGTCTTGCGTTCGCACCAGCTGTCGGATTCCGAGTCCGCAGCGGTAGGGTTGGGGTACACGTAGAAGGTATGCGCCGTGTTGTATTCATCGCCCTCGTCAAGGTCTGCATCCAGGCCGTCGTCAAGCAACAGCGCGGCATTCTCTGCAGGCGAAGAAAGTACGCCCATCTTGCAGTTCCATTGCGCCGGCGTATAACCGTCGCAGCCATAGCTGCAGTCCGCGGCGACATTGCTCATATAGATCTTCTTGAGTTTCATGGGCACCTCGGACAGGTTGGCGTCGGTAAACTGCCTTACTATTTTATCGAGCACCACCTTGGCTGCGATGTGTTTCACCTGCACGCTGACGTTCTTGTCGGAGCCAACCGGTTCATTTAACTTGCAACCACTCATCACAAGGGACGCGGGAGTGTTGTCGGAGAGCAGCGACACCTTTGCCTCGGGAGTCTCGGAGCTGCCGATTCCAAGATCGAGCTGGGGTGCATTGACAAGCGCCCATATCGTCTTGGTGCCTGCGATTACAGACAGCTCTATACCGTCCTGGCGTGTAACAGGGCCGCTTTTTGCCTCCAGTTTGCCGGCATTGTTGTAAACGAATATCTGGGCGTTGTGGAAGCTCATGTCGGCGGTATCGGAATTGCCGCGCAGGACTTTCGTCAGAGGGCCGCCGAGCGAGACGCTGAGAGTAACGGTGCCGGAGGTTTCGGGAATGGCTTCATAGTCTCCCTTGCAGGAGACGGAGAGTGCGGCAAACAGCGCCGCTGCAGCAAAATAACGTGTTTTCATAGTTTGTTTGTGTTGTTTTGGTTCTACATTTCATACTGTATTTCTTCGCCTTCGCGTATAAGGTCCAGCTTGTTGCATATAACATCCACCGACGTACGGTCGGTGCCGTCGAGTCCGGTGTAATGCTGCACCTGCAGGCGTCCCCATACGTGTACCGCCCGTCCTTTCTGCAGAAGGTCCAGGTCGTGAATGTTCTTGCCTTCGAAGGCCGTTACGTTGTGCCACTGCGTTTCGATCACAGGTGCACCTTCCTTGTTCTTGAACGCGCGGTTCGTAACCATTGTGAATTTGGCCATGCGTTTGTCGGCCACGTTCTGCAGCCGCACGCTCCCGATGATGCCAAGAAGCTCGATTCGGTTTATTTGCTCCATCAGTTTAACATAGTTTGAGTCATACATCCGGGCTACCCGGCCTTCACTGCGAGGGCCTTCGTCCCGAGTGCAAAGGAAGGATAAAAAGAATCAAGAATTGCGAAAGACGGCGGCAGGAGGCATATTTTTTACGTTTTTTTAAGATTGAACAGGCTTTACAAATAATTGTGGCTCTGTTTTTTTGACTTCAAATGATTCCTTTGTCCCAAAAACAATCTGCACGGCTATAAAAAACAAAAAAAACCGCTTTACGATTTTTAAAAATCCATTGACCGCCCGAAATGCCTTCCCATATTTGCACAACCATGTATAAACCGCTTCATATAGACGAGGAAGGTCTCCACTGCCTGGAATGCGGAGGAGCCATTATAGGACGTACCGACAAGAAATTCTGCAACCTGCAATGCCGGAACGCATACCATTCACACCAGCGCAGCGAATACAGGCGCAGACGCCGTGCAACAATCCTGGAACTGAGCAGCAATTACGCGATCCTCGACAACATGCTGCGCATAAACAAATCAAGCTGCCCGCTGGACAGCTTGATTTCACTGGGCTTCCGCCCCGATCTTGTAACTCATATAGGGCCTAAGACAGGCGGGCATCTGGAATATCGTTGCTTCGATATAGCCTACTGCCTGACGGCCCGGAAACTATTCCGGCTTCACAGGCTTTGACGTGCCGGCCTTTTATACCAGACCGAGGCCGTGACAGTTCTTGTATTTCTTGCCGCTTCCGCAAGGACAAGGGTCATTGCGTCCAACCCTCTTGTCCACCTTGACTGGAGCGTTTGACTTCTGCTCGCCGTTGGTAGTAAGGTCGGTGCGGCGGGCATTCATCTGAGACATGTCCGTACGGCGCTGCATCGCCCTCTGAGGAGGCTGGCTGCGGTCGGAGAGAGGTACGAACGCACGGAAAAGGAAGGAGAGTACGTCCTGGTTGAGGGATTCGAGCATATCGGAGAACAGGTTGTAGCTCTCCAGTTTGTAAATCACGATAGGATCTTTCTGCTCGTATGCGGCATTCTGGGAACTCTGCTTGAGGTCGTCCATCTCGCGAAGGTGCTCCTTCCAGTGTTCGTCGATCTGATAGAGCACGATGTTCTTGGACAGGGTCTTGGAAATCTCGCGTCCTTCGCTGTTGTAAGCCTTCTCGAGGTTGACGGACAGATTGAGGGTCTTGCGGCCGTCGGATACGGGGATGGCGATGTTCTGGTACATGGAGCCCTGCTTCTCGTAAACTTCTTTTACTATGGGGTAGAGCTTCTCGTCCAGGGCGTCCATACGGCGGTGCCAGGTCTGCTGCATTACTTCGCAAATCTTGTCCACCAGCTCGTTCTTCTTCATCCTGCCATAGGTTGCCTCGTCGATATCGATGTCGATGGAATAACGGGCCATAAGTCCTTCGCGGAAATCTTCGAGAGACGCACCCTCGCTGCGGTCGACATAAACGGAAGCGGAATCGACCATCATGTTCTGGAGGTCGATCTCTATCTTCTCGCCGTCGATTGCATTGCGGCGGCGGGAGTAGATGGCTTCGCGCTGATAGTTCATCACGTCGTCGTATTCGAGCAGGCGCTTGCGGATGCCGAAGTTGTTCTCCTCGACCTTCTTCTGGGCGTTCTCGATGGCGCCGCTGAGCATGCTGCTCTCGAGGGCCTCGTTGTCGGCCATGCCCATCTTGTCCACCATGCTGGCGATACGCTCACTGCCGAAAAGACGCATAAGCTTGTCTTCCAGCGAGATGTAGAAGGTTGACGAACCCGGGTCGCCCTGACGTCCGGCACGGCCCCTGAGCTGACGGTCGACTCGCCTGGAGTCGTGACGCTCGGTTCCGATGATGGCGAGACCGCCTGCGGCCTTGACCTCGTCGGAGAGCTTGATGTCGGTACCACGTCCTGCCATGTTGGTCGCGATGGTGACGGTGGAACTCTGTCCTGCCTGGGCGATTATTTCGGCCTCCCTTGCGTGCTCCTTGGCGTTGAGGACGTTGTGCTTGATGCCGCGAAGACGGAGCATACGTGACAGGAGCTCGGAAGTCTCGACGTCCGTGGTACCTACCAGCACCGGACGGCCTGCCTTGGAGAGCTCGGCGACACGGTCGATGACTGCGGCGTATTTGGCCTTCTTGGTCTTGTATATCAGGTCATTCTGGTCGTCGCGTATTACCGGGCGGTGGGTAGGAATGACCATAACGTCGAGCTTGTAGATGCTCCAGAACTCGCCGGCCTCGGTCTCTGCCGTACCGGTCATACCCGCAAGCTTGTGATACATACGGAAGTAGTTCTGGAGGGTGATGGTGGCGAAGGTCTGGGTTGCAGCCTCGACCTTTACGCTTTCCTTGGCTTCGACAGCCTGGTGCAGACCGTCGCTCCAACGGCGGCCTTCCATGATACGGCCTGTGGACTCATCGACGATCTTGACCTTACCGTCTTCGGAGATGATGTAATCGACGTCCTTTTCGAACATCGCATACGCCTTGAGGAGCTGCTCCACCACGTGGACGCGCTCGCTCTTGAGGGAGAATTCCTCCATGAGGGCGTCCTTGAGGGCCTGCTTTTCTGCCGCAGTGCCTTCACCCTGCATGATTTCGGCAGTGCGGGCGCCGACGTCGGGAAGGATGAAGAAGTCCTCCTTGCCGACGGCATCGGCCAGCATGGCGTCGCCCTTGTCGGTCTTTACAACTGAATGCAGCTGCTCGTTTATGACGAAATAGAGAGGGTCGGTGATGACGGGCATCTCCTTCTCATTGTCCTGGATGTAGTAGTTCTCGGTCTTCTGGAGAATGACCTTGATACCGGGCTCGGAGAGGTATTTGATGAGGGGCTGATACTTGGGAAGTCCCTTGTGGGCCCTCAGGAGCAGTTTGCCGCCTTCTTTCTCATCTCCGGCGGCGATGAGCTTCTTGGCCTCGTTGAGACACTGGTTCACGAGCTGACGTTGAGCCAGGTAGAGCCTTTCGACATAAGGCTTGTACTCGGCGTACTGGGCGTCGTCGTCGGTGCTCTTCTGGACGGGTCCGGAAATGATGAGAGGGGTACGGGCATCGTCGATGAGCACGGAGTCAACCTCGTCCACAATGGCGAAGTGGTGCTTGCGCTGCACGAGGTCCTCCTTGGTGATGGCCATGTTGTCGCGCAGGTAGTCGAAGCCGAACTCGTTGTTGGTTCCGAAGGTGATGTCGCACTCGTATGCACGGCGGCGGGCGTCGGAGTTGGGCTGATGCTTGTCGATGCAATCTACGGAAAGGCCGTGGAACATATACAGGGGACCCATCCACTCGGAGTCTCGCTTGGACAGGTAGTCGTTGACGGTGACAACATGTACGCCCTTGCCTGCCAGTGCGTTAAGGAATACGGGGAAGGTTGCCACGAGGGTTTTGCCTTCGCCGGTTGCCATTTCTGCGATCTTTCCCTGGTGCAGGGCGATACCGCCGATGACCTGGCATGCCGAGCCGGCCTGCTCGCGGTCGGTGGGTGCAGGGTCGCCGTAATGCTCCATGTCCCAGACTATCTCGTTGCCGCCTGCTACCCAGTGGTTCTGGTAAACGGCCTTGTCGCCCTCGATGTGCACGAAGTCGTGATCGACGCTCAGCTTGCGGTCGAAATCGGTGGCGTTTACCACTATGGTTTCGTTCTGCTTGAAGCGGCGGCCGGTGGACTTCATGATGGCGAACGCCTCGGGGAGTATCTCGTCCAGGCACTTCTCTATCGCATCGTCCTCCTCCTTTACGAGGCGGTCGGACTCGGTGGCGAGCTTTTCTTTCTCGGAGACGGGAAGTTCTCCGGCGAGCTGGGTACGGATCTCTTCGAGACGGTCCTCGAAAGGCTTTTCGACCTCGCGAAGACGCTCGCGAAGGGCGGCGCTGTGCTCGCGCAGCTCGTCGTCGGAAAGGGCGTTTATGCTGGGATAAATCTCAAAAAACTTGGCCAGGATCGGCTTGACGGCCTTGTAATCGCGGTCAGCCTTGGAGCCGAATACTTTCTTGATTATGTCTGTTAATGCCATAAGCTATGCTTGCAAATGTGTAAATCGGGCAAAGTTAATAAATAATTCGTACAATGCCGCAAACAAAGTGCATGCCGCTGACAAAAAGGCAGGCTCAGATTTTTCTTTCGGTGGAAAGGCCCATCTTGCTGGCCGCCCCCTGCAGGAAATGGTAAATACCCAGCGCCCGCTTCGGAAAAAGCCGCAGCAGGCACCCCTCAAGTACGAATTTAGGGATGCGGCAGCGCGTCATGTGCCCCAGCAGGCGGCGGTTTTCGTACAGGAGCGCCCCGACTTCGGCACGCTGTCCCCTGTCATAATCCCGCGTGAGCTTCATGGCGGCATTGAGAAGGTCGGTTATGTGACGGGAGAAAAGATAGCGGTCCTCGGCGGGGACACGGCTGGAATACCCGTCCAGCCTTGCAGCGATTGCAATCTGGTCCCGCGAGCGCTTGGGGTTGACATGCCTTGTCGTAGAGCCCGGCCGGGAATACACCAGATAGCACACCTGAGGCAGAAAAGCCACCGTGCTTGCTTCGTAAACCATTCTCGGAATCAGTTCGTCGTCTTCGTGGAACACCCCCGGCAGAAAGCATAATCCGTTGTCGGTCAAGAAGCTGCGGCGAGCCACGAGAAAGGGAGGGCAAACCGATTTGAGCAGCCCGCGCCGCATCATCCCGGGGCCGCTCATCGTCTGTCCTTCGAGGGAGGGAGAATAATAAGCGTCTTCCAGATACTTGTCTTCGGAAACCCTGGCACTGCCTATCGCAAGCAGGTCCGGAGAATACTTGGAACATGCGTCGATAATGGCTCCGACGCTGCCAGGAGCAACATAATCATCGGAATCCACAAACCACAGGTACTCTCCCGCCGCCTCGGCCATGCCGGCATTCCGCGCGACGCTCTGGCCTGCGTTGGGCTGAGAGAACACCCTGACGCACTCATAGCGCCTGCCGTAACTTCCCGCAATCTGCAGCGAATTATCGGTGGATCCGTCATTTACGACGATGATCTCCACTTCCCCGGCAGGGATGCCGTCGAGCAGCGAATCCAGACACCGGGAAAGGTATTTGCCGGTATTGTACACCGGGATGACGACGGATAGCTTCATGGGCGGTAACGTATGAACAGTTCCTTGGGAGTCTTGCGGCTGAACGCCGAGGCCGCGACGTTTGCAAAGGTCAGGGCCTCCAGCTTGCGGGAGCGCAGGACGGCAGCAAGCCATTTGACGGAATAAACGGCAAAAATGACGACTCCTGTCAAGGTACAGCGCAGGCCTTTGCCTCCGAAAAAGTATATCATGCTGCCCCGCACCGCAGCCGGACGTATTGCAGCCATGATGGGAGAAGAAGAACGGCGCCACTTGTGGATTACGTCGATGCCCGGGTCCACATACACGGAATAACCCCTGCGGCTGAGCTCCCTTGCCACCGCAACGTCCTCAGGAGAAAAGAAATAACGCTCGTCGAACCAGCCGATTTCTCGGAACAGCTCGGTCTTTATCATAAAGGCGGCGCCGGAAAGGTTCTCGGTACGGGAAAGTGACGTGGCTTGAACGGGCTTGTCTTTCACCAGACCGCTCAGCCCCAGCACATACTCCAAAGGAGTCTGGAAACAGCGTCCGGCGAACTGCACGGTACCGTCTTCCAGCAGCAGGCGGGGCGATACGGCAGCCGTAGTCGCAGGAAGCTTGAAAAAAAGCTGGTGCAGGCGGTCTATGACAGGGCCTTCGAGGAGCGTATCGTCGTTGAGCACGAAGCAGTAGCGGCCGGCCGCACGGCGGAGCGCAAGGTTGTTGTTCTCTGAAAAGCCCCGTGTCTGATTGCTCTCGATTATCGTGACCCACGGATACAAGTCCCTTAACTTGCGCAAGTTATCCTCAGAGAAAAGGTAGGCCACCACAAGCGTTTCGTAACTTACGGAAGTATGTGCGCGTATGCCGTCCAGACAAGGGAAAAGAAGGTCGGGACGGTTCATGCAGACTATCACTATGCTTACTTCCGGCGTCATAACTCGAGTATCGTTTCCAGTTGTTTCGCCGCGACGGGGCCGCGGTTGGACGGGCTGAAATAGAAGTCAGTCATCTCGCGGCGCTTGCCGGCAAAGGCGTCGCTTCCGCCAAGGATGGCGTCAAGTTCCTGCACAAGTCCGTCGAAACTGCGGCAGACCCGGCCGGGTACGGTCTTGGAATAATCGAATATGAAGTCCCTGTCGCGGTCCTTGTAATCGTCGTAATCGTATGCGTAGAACACCTGGGGACGGTCCAGCAGCAGATAATCCACGAAACAACTGGAATAGTCGGTAACCAGGATGTCGGCAGCGTCGAGCAGTTCCTGGGCGGAATAAGCTCCGTCCTGCACATGGACCACATTTTCATATCGCTCCGAATCCGTCGGGCTGACATAATAATGTTCCTTGATGAGGAAGACCACTCCCCTGTCGGCGCAGAAAGCATCGAGGGCGGCATGGTCGAGGACCGACTGCATGTCCCTGCGCTGTTTTCCCATCTGACGGAATGTCGGCATATAAAGGATAATGCGCTTCCCGGGCCAGGCCTGCCTCAACGGGTTGAGGTGATCGGAAAAGAAATAATCGGTACGGGACTGCCCGAGGTCGAGAATATGCGATTGGTCCAGACGGAACACCCTGCCGTACAGCTGAGACACCTGTTCTGAGGTAGAAAAGGCGTAAATTCTGCTCAGGCGGGACCGGGCCCTGCGAATCCAATCCCAGAATCGGGACGGTTTTTCCTCCAGAAGTGCGCCGACGCGCTTTATAGGCACTCCATGCCAAAGGTTGACGATGACTGCGCCTCCCATGGCGGCAAGAGGCCCCACATCGCCGGGGCCGACAGAATAAACCACCCGTCCGGCCCGCAGCAGCAGTCCCAGTGCCTTAGGCGTTCCCATCATGCAAACTTCCTGTCCCTTGGCTTCCAGGCGCTCGCGCACCTGTGCGGACCTTGTCATCCACACGCAGCGTACCCCCGGACGCCCTGCGGCATACTCATGCAGGAAGCGGGGGTTGTCGTCGTATCTGTTGCCGAACCATGAGCCGAAAAGCACAAGGTCGCTGCGACGCGGCGAAAGGCTCGAAAGGGCCATGCCGCATATCTCCAGCACCGCTTTCAGGCGTTTTCCAAATTTAGCTGCGGCGCTCATAGCGGAAAATATTCGTTAAGGAAGCGCTCCAGGCACCACAGCAGCCACTTATCGTTGCCGGAATAGCTGTCGAGCCGGATGTCGGAGCGGAACTCCGGACGCACCGGTCCCTTCCACGAAGCGAAATAGGCATCGACCGGACGGGGCATGGGAAGCTTCTGCGGCACGGGAAGATCGGGATAACGCATGCGGAAGAGCTCACGCACAATGTATTTTGAATCGCCGCTGCGTATCCTCTGCAGGTCCAGGGCTTCGGCCATCTTGAGATTCTCGTACGGATCGGCATAAGGCATTCCGGCAGCGAAGAAGGCATTGTCGTAACTTGCATAGCTCTCGTCGGTGCATACATCGTCCAGAAAGCGTATGAAGTCGATGCTGTCGGGCCCTGTCCTGTAGCGTTCGAAAAGATAATCCATGCTGACCGGTTCGACCAGCACCTCGGAAGGGTCGATGTAGGTATAGCGCCGCACGAACTCGTCGAAAGTCCAGTCTTTAGCGTAGAGTCCGTCCATGCCGCCGAAGACGTAGTCGGCGCCGTCGCCTATGACAAGCTTCGTCACTCCGTCCGCCTTGGCCTGCAGTGCAGCGCTGTACACCTGGGGCTCTATTGAATGAACCGGAGCGCCTTTGGTCTTCATGACAGCCGGCAGGCAGCGTTCCACCACGCTCCAGTCTATATCGACGTAATGCAGACGCAGGCGGGCCCTGCGTGCGAATTCGCGTGCCCTCTCCAGCTCCTCTTCCTGATAAGACCCGCCCAGGAAACGGAAGGTGTAGGCATCAGACCCCCCGGGCATGTACGAAGCGAGTATGCCGCTGTCCATGCCACCCGAGAGCAGCAGGCCCAGGCGCTCGCCGGCAAGGGTGCCGAAAACGGCGGCAATGGCGGCATCGAGGTCGGAACCGTTCCGTATCGCCGTCTTGCCTGCATCGGGAATATGCTTGCAGGGGCGGTGGTGCAAGGATTCCGAAAAATCGGCCTCGTCTTTCTCTATGTAGCGCAGAGCCAGGAAAGAGCTCATGCAAAAATTCTTGCCGTACATGTTTTATTTGTTGCGGATACGGTCCAGGGCTGCATTGATTTTGGTGGACGAAACGCCCTTTGTGTAAGGGAAATACACTATTTCTATACCCTCGGTCTTGAGCTCCTCTTCGTATTTTTCCCATTTGTCGGTCCCGTACCAGTCGTCTCCTACGAACAGGATGCTCGCACCGAGCTTCTTGCATGCGGCGAGCTTGTCCATGTCGTACTGCGGCACGGCAGCATCGACATACCGTATGCTGCGTACGATTTCTATCCTGTCCTCGAACGGAATAAAGGCGTGCTTGCCTTTGTATTCCACGAGTTCGTCGGTGGTTACGCCAACTATAAGCTTGTCACAGAGGCCTTTGGCATTCTTGAGAAGATTCAGGTGTCCGACGTGGAAAAGGTCGAAGACTCCGGTTGTGTAGCCGATTCTCATATCTTTTTGATTTTTGTTTTGATTGTTTCGATTATTGCGGCACGTTCGCCCGGCGTAGTTCCTATAAAGAATGCACTCAGGGCCGTACAGACGAACGACAACAGTACGAGCACCACCATGCGCAGGAGCGAGGGCCCGGCAAGGAAGAACACTGCCGCCGGCACTGCCGCCGCTGCCGCACTGACGGCGATGATTCTGCCGAATACATCACCAAGGACCATGCGTGAAGGCATTTTGGTAAGCCGGCAGGCTATAACGATGCGCTCCGCCAGCACGCAAAGCGCCGTAAGGGTAACAAAACAGTACGCCAGTTCCGGGGGGCACCCCAGCTTGAAGGCGATATAGGACAAGGGGAAGGCCGACACGTTGGTTATGGAGGCTATGATCTCGTAGCGCCTGATTGTTCCGCTTGCCATAATGGCATTCACGAAAGGCGTGCCCACCGATACGAACAACATGGTTATCAGCGAAATGCGTACAAAGTTAACGGCATGCAGCGGCACGTTCACCAGCCAGAGTTTAAGCAGGGCCGGAGCTTCCAGGATAATGGGAAAAGCGAAGAAGAAATACAGGAAGTATGTATATTTGGCCCCCTTGCATATCAGGGTATGCATGTACGGCATGTCTCCGGAAGCGAAAGACTTGTTTAGCTGGGGATTGATTGCGGTCGTGATGTTGTTGACGAAGCGCGACATATTGCCTTCCAGCTTGGCTGTAACGTCTCTTGCGGCATTGACCCGAACGCCGAAGAACAGGTTCATCAGCACATTGATGCCCTGAGAGTTGAGCACTCCTGCGGCACTGCCGAGGAAAGCCCAGCTCGTGAAGGAACCGATTTCCTTAATGACGCCACGGTCGACGGATCCGGGACGGAAACGGCACTCCGGAAAGGTCCGGCGGGCGTAAAGCCCGTAAATCAGCCTGACGACGAGGGCGACTCCCAGCATGAGCACGGAATAGACGACCAGCTTGTCGTGAGGGGTGTACCGGGTTGCCAGCGCGGCGCCCAGGGCCAGCAAGGCTTCTAAGATGCTGATATAGGCAAACGCATTCATCTTTTCGTGGGCGATAATGGCTGCGTTATAGGGCACGCTGAGCATATTGACGGCAAAGATCAGCACCGAACTGTGCAATACCCACACGCTTGCGGCGGTGCGTCCGTCGGGAATCACCATCTTGTGATGGATGAACCACCATCCGGCGATTTCTGCAAGAATCACAACGACGACGGCCAGGACTATCTGCACGAACACTGTAGAAGAGAAGACCTCCTTCATACGGCTGTCCGCCTTGCCGAGCTCGAATGCCAGGAAGCGGCTGATAGCGCTTGCGACAGCACCCGTAAGCACGGCGAAAAGGGCCACGACCCCGCCTACGGTGCCGTAGATTCCCAGGTCGTCCTGTCCGAGCGCATTGAGGACTACACGCGAAGTGTAGAGCCCCACAATGAGCATTATGAACATACGGACATACAGGAGCGCAGTGTTTCTGGCTATGTTCCTGCCCTTTTCCGATATGTTTTGCGCCTTTTCCATCAAATTGCGAATATACAAAAAAAATTACTATATTTGCAGTCCTCGCAGGATTAGCACATCGGTAGTGCATTGGCTTCCCAAGCCAAGGAGGAGGGTTCGACTCCCTTATCCTGCTCCACCAAAGCAGCACATACAAAGCAGAAATGGATTTAACTGCAATCATCACTTCCCTGCTGACACTTCTCGCCGGAATCGGCGTGTTCCTTATAGCGTGCCAGATGATGAGTTCCAATCTTGAGGCTGCAAGTTCCGACAAACTCAAAAAACTCTTCTCAAAAGCCTCAGGCAGCAAAATGCTCGGGGTAGGCATAGGAGCACTCGGAACTGCCGCCATCCAGAGTTCAGGAGCCACCACGGTCATGACCATAGGTTTCGTCAACGCAGGCATCATCTCGCTTGCACAAGCCGCAACGATTATTTACGGAGCCAATATCGGTACCACCGTCACTGCCCAGATCGTGGCTCTGGGTATGTTCGGAGGCAACTCCGTTTCCACCAGCGTCATCTTCTCGGCCTTCGCCGGCCTGGGCGCGTTCCTGACCCTTTTTGCCAAGAAAAACAGCATAAAGACCCTCGGCGGCATCCTGGCCGGATTCGGTATGCTGTTCGTAGGTCTGGAACTCATGAGCGG
>CAMNHL010000002.1:0-155093 GCA_946539455.1 uncultured Bacteroidales bacterium | reverse complement strand
AAGCCGAACGCCACGAATACATGACCATGGCCGACTGGGCAAAGCATCTGGACAATGTTCTTATCATGAACGGCGAACAACTCCTTATGGGGCCTGGTTCAGTCAGTCATCAACAGGCGATAGAAAAGGCCTCTGCTGAATACAAAAAATACCAGCAACGCACATTAAGCGATGTTGAAAAGGCCTACCTTGATACCATTAGAATGCTGGAAGATAAAACAAAGAAAAAGAGTTGATCAACTCTTTTTCTATTGTAGACTACACAGGTAAATCCTCGAACTTTTTTGAAGACCTCGCCGCTCTTGACGCGTACTTGCAAAGCGTTGAGAATGATATAGATACACTTCCGGGCAAGAAGTAACCCAATCTATCATCCTGACGAGAAAGCCGCATTTTTCTCATAAATAGCTGGTTCCTGAAAGCACCACTTCCCTACTCCTTGGACATTGCTCCAAGGAGCTGTTTTTTGCGTGCTTCGGCAATACTTAGCGCAATTAGGCAAATCAATATTATTATCTCATAAACAATTTATTATTAATTATTTACAATAGTTTTTATCATGACGGACAACCAAACACCAGCCGTTTCGCAACAAACATAGTGTTAATAGACTTGAGCGCACGAGGAAAAGATTTCCGGTTCCTTAAGTTCTATAAGCAGCGCAAGGACACTCTGCCTGGCGAAGTATTGGAACGAGAGTGGATTGCGGCCTTCTTAATCTCCTTCTTAAGCCCTCGTACATATTATCCTACAAGGCCATCTACGCATTCAGTCCCTATCATCAGTGTTATTATTCAACACAATTCAAATACATAATTATTATGAACACACAAACTATTATTGTTCCAGGTGTATCCTCATCTGGATTCATTCAGAGATTACGTCGAATCTCAATTCCCAGCAGGCTGCTTCGTTCTCGATAAGAAGCTGACTGGATGCGGAGCTACTACAATGGTTCTCCGTGACGGCATCTACACCATTCTTGTCAGTCCCCGGATTCTTCTCATGGACTGTAAAGCAAGTGATCCCGAGTTCAAAGGTCTAGTGCATGAATTCCGGAAAGCAGACGACAGGAGTAGCAGTGTATTCGAGCTTCAGAACCGGATGATGGATTATATTCGGGAGATTGAATTGCGGCAGTATAACCCATTCATCCAAAAGGCAAATCCACGAGCCCCGAAGATCCTTGTTTCCTATGATTCCTTCAAACACGTAGCACAGCGCCTCACCCAGGAAGGAATACTCGACCGCTTCAGGGTAGTCGTCGATGAATTCCAAACACTGATGACTGATGCTGCCTACCGTGGACCTGTCGAGATGGAACTTATGCAGAACCTGAAACACGTCGGGAATGTCATCTTCCTGTCAGCCACCCCTTACCTTGAGAACTACCTTGACCAGATTAGCGACCTCCAGAACCTGCCCCTTGTCGAATTGGAATGGCCACCGGAAGCGTATCATACAGCCAATATCCAGAGCCTCCCGTATTATCGACAATCCCTCCGAAAGACCGCATCAAGAATCATTCAAAGATATCATAACGAGGGCTGCTTTGAGCCGGGCAAGCCGATGATTCCAAAGACATCCTGGCAATAGGTGTAACCCATCGCGTCGAGGATATCGAACTGATGGTGCAGGCTCTCCTTGAAGCGGTCGAAATCCTTGCTCCCGCGGGGGCTCCACTGGATTTCGCTCAAGGCGCACAGGCGCGGCAGGAGCATATATTCCAGGTGCTCCGTGGTGGCGATGTATTCGGTCCAAACGTTAGCCTGCACGCCAAGGATATGGCCCTGCTGGAACTCGTCAAGCTCGTCAAAAGGCTCGTAGGCGTAAACACTCTCAACAGGGAGATATCCTCCGATTGCGTAAGGCTCCTTGTCCCTCTCGCGGCTCTGGTAGTAGTCGAAGTACAGGTAGGTGTAGGGCGACATAATCACGTCGAACCCGCGGGCTGACGCCTCGATGCCTCCCTCGGTCCCCTGCCAGGACATCACCGTCGCGCCGGGTGCAAGCTCCCCTTCCAGGATCTCGTCCCAGCCGATGATCTTGCGGCCGCGGCCGGAAAGGAAGTCCTGCATCCTGGAAGTCACGTAATTCTGTAGGTACTGCTCTTTGGTGCCGTGCTCGTTGTCCTTCAGGCCCAGCTGGCGTATCCTGGCCTGACAGCGGGGGCACGAGGCCCAGTGCGTCTTGGGACATTCATCCCCGCCGATGTGGATGTACTCCGACGGGAAGATGTCACATATCTCGCCAAGAACGTCTTCCAGGAACTTAAAGGTCTTCTCCTTGCCCACGCAGAGCACATCGTCCGATATGCCCCAGCGCGTCCAGACCTCGTACGGCCCGCCGGTGCATCCAAGTTCGGGATATGCAGCCAGCGCCGCCAGCATGTGTCCGGGAAGATCGATTTCCGGGATGATGTTGATGCCCCTGTCGGCGGCGTAGGACACCAGTTCGGCAAGCTGCTCCTGCGTGTAGAATCCGCCGTAGGGGATGCCGTCGGAGTTGCCTTTTTCAGCCCCGATGCAGGTGCCGCTGCGCTTGGAGCCTATCTCTGTGAGCAGGGGGCGAGACTTGATTTCCACGCGCCAGCCCTGGTCGTCATTTAGGTGCAGGTGCAGGTTGTTGAGCTTGTACAGCGCCATCACGTCGATATACCGCTTGACCTCGTCAATCTCCCAGAAATGACGGCACGGGTCCAGATGGAGCCCGCGGTAGGCAAAACGGGGAGAATCTTCGATACGGACGAACGGGATGCTCCAGGAGGCGCCATTCTCCTTGTCACCGGAAAAAACGGACGCCGGAAGCATCTGCTGAAGGGTAGCAAGGCCGTACAGGGCACCCCGGAACGACGAGGCGCGAACCGTCACGCCGCCCTTGCCGGAATCCAGCGTGTACGCTTCTGGGGCGATTGTTTCGTCAAGGGCGAAGCGTATGCCCGCCTGTTCGGGAGAAGACGCCATGGCGCTCTTCTGTCCCGATGCCGAGGACAGCCGCCAGGCAAAGTCGGATACGGCGTTGAACGCCTCGTGACCGAGGGATTCGTCCACCCAGACGGATTCGCCGGCAAGGCAAACCGAACCTTTCTCAATGGTCACAGAGGCCGGTTGCGGTACGATATGGAGCTCCTGCACCGGCGCGGTGGCACAGGCCGCCACCAGAGGCAGCAGGATACAGGAAAGAATGTGCAGTTTCATGTCTGCTTACTGGACTTGATATACTCTTACGTAGTCTATTTCGTATACGGCCGTGCTGAAGTTGGCAGGGATGGACCCGCCCCAGCTGCCGCCGAGTGCAAGGTTAAGCTTGATGTAGTACTCCTTGTCGAAGCCCCAGTCGGGATTTGCAACAGGATTGCTGAAATCCGGTGACGGGTTCGGAGCGTAGTAGAACTGCTTGCCGTCAAGGTAGGCTTTCACGTACCCGTGCGTCCATTCCATTCCGAAGCAGTGCCACTCGGAATCGGGATTCGTTATGCCGCAAGAGCCGTAATAGGAGTACTTCTTGCCTGAAACGGGATCCACGTATCCGCTGTCGCCGCCAGCTTCAGGCGTGGCGTTGTAGCTGTGGGCGGAGAAGTAATACTCGGCTGGATTGTCATTCGGAACGTATTCCATGATGTCCAACTCGCCGCCTTTCTTCGACTCGTCCCTCACCCAGGCCGGGTACTTGTTTTTGTCCGGGAGCATCCAGAAAGCGGACCATGTGCCCTTCTGCACGGGCAGCTTTGCCCTCATCTCTATGTAGCCGTACTTCCACTTGTCCTTTGTGTTCATACGGGCGGAAACATAAGAGCAGTTGTCCGTTGCCGATGAAGCCGTCACCTTGCGGGCCGTGATGCGCAGGGCGCCGTCCACTATCTCCGCTGTCTTCTCCCCGCCGGGAGCGACGCCTCCGGCGCAGTAGTACTGCTTCTCGCCGTTTCCCCATCCGGTGCCACCTGTCTCGAAGGTCCAGTTGGTAGAAAGGGCTTCGCCGTCGTTAAACTCGTCGCTCCAGACCAGGCTGTACCCCGCCGGGGCGAACCCTCCCTGCTGGGAGGGCCCGTCAGGCAGTCAGTTGGGTGTAAAATCGATGCTCAGATAGTACAGGTAGACAGGGCACTTGGCCGGAGAGTCGATCGTAATGACGATCTGACCGCTCGCGGAGCCAGTGAACACCGCCTCGTAGTCACCGTCTCCGTGAGTGACTGGTGAGCCAAAGGCAGATCCGCCGACCTTACAGCTGACGGTGATACCGGAAACGTTACCGGGGGCGTTGTAACCGAGGGTGACGTTGGTAATCGTGCCGGGGAAGCTGTCGGAAGAGAGAGTGAAATTGCTCACCTGGACGCTGTTGGCTCCAAGCTGGATGCCCTTGCGCCAGCCTTCCGTGCCAACCCACTCGAAGTATCCGGCATTGGAAATGGTCCAGACGGCACCGTCGAGAGTGTAGGGATTGGTCAGCTGATCGAAATAGTAACCGTCAGTCCAACCGCCCCAGTCGTATGCGGGACCGATGCCCCAGTCGCCGTCGGCAAAGCTGTGCCAGTAAGGACTTGTGAGAGTACCGGGCTGAGGCGGCTCCGGGGTGGTCCCGGCAGCCTCGAATACGAATGTCCATGCCTCATCGTAAGTGATGATTTCTGTGGAGAACTTGCTGTCCGTGAGTTCCTTGATTTCGTACGTGCCTGCTACGTCTTCCTGTGCGAATACCAGCAGGAAGCCGGTAACGTTGATGTAATTCTTTCCGCCGTTGGAAGATACGGACCAACCCATATCGCTTACATTGCCATAAGCATCGGGGGCAATCAATCCGCCTACCCATGTGTGGTCGTAAGTCTGACCGCCGTTTGCTGAGCAGTCGAAGGACATTGTATGGTTTGCATTCAGCGTAAGCTTGTTGCCAATGGATGAAGTGACGGACACGCCAGCTTCCATAACGCCTTTAAGGGCCCACGTGTGAGCGGTAAGCAGGGTCTCCACATCATCGGTGCCGCTTCCGCCCTTCGCGGTACGGGTGGCGCCGGTGCTGGCAAGATCGACACTTATGGGCCTGGCTTTGCTGCGTGGGAATTCGACGCTGCTGATGCTGTATTCGTAGGTTGCGGCATCGGTCTCCACAGTGATGGTACCGGACCAGGTGCCGGGGGCGACGACCTGGTAAACCTTGACGGCGTCGGACTTGCTGCGGCCAACGGCGGTGGCGCTTGCCAGGGTGGAGGTGACGGCCTTCTCCGTCAGGCCTGAGGGAGCGGGAACGGCATCCGGAGCAACTGCGGTGAGGTCCGCCGTAAAGCTGCCGGCGATTGCCGAAGTGGAGGCGAACTTAACGCTCGAGAGTTTCTCGGAGGCGTATGCGGAGTTGCTGGAGTACACATTGTACTGGATCAGGGCTCCCATATTCATGAACTGGGCCTCGCCTGCAGGGGTTTCGGTTGCAGCCGGCATTCCGGCGGCAATCTCTATCGGCAGGGAGACAAGAGGCATGGCGTCATTGACGGCGGCACCGTCCTGCGATGCGGGGATGCAGAGGGGCGCTGCGGTCTTTGATTGGTCGCCTGCCTTGTACGGTGCATATGCGTAGCTCTTGGAGCCCGCCGCAAGCGCTGCGGTGCTGCTTACCTTGAAGCTACGGGGTGTCGTGGCCATATTGACCTCGGAGCTGCCGGCCTTGTCGGTAAACCAGCCGATTACGTCGCCGGACTGCCAGGCGATGTGGTTGTCCTCCAGGACTGCCTTGGTAGCTTCGCCTATCGTAAGGGTATAGGTGAATTCACTGTCCTCCACCTTGCTATCGGGGCCTTCGGGAACGATTTCCTTGGGTGCGCATGCTGCCAGGGCTACGCAAGCGAGGGCCATGATGATTTGATTCTGGTATTTTTTCATTGTTTTCGTCAATTAAAGTTTGATTTCAGGTTCCCATTCCATTTCTTCCGTATTGTTTGCCGGATCGAAGGAGGCGCAAATGATCTCAGACAAAAGGCATTCGCTTTCCATCTCGGGAGTCCTGTATTCTAAAAGACTTTTCATTTGGCTTTTTTGTTAATCAATTGTCAGATAATCAATTCATCCTCGATTCCAATGACTTCCGTCATGTCTGTCGAGTCGAACGTAGTCGCATCGGAGGACGCCAGGACGCCTTCCGGCAGCAGCTCGCTGCTGTCCAGCTCCGGAGTCTTGTATATTAAACGTGTTGTCGTGAATTTCATAGTTGTCTTTCTTTAGTCTGGTGAATACGTTACATGAACACCACGGAGCATTATAGGACAACCTGTATCTGCGGCCTGAGTTACAGTAATAACTATCGTACCGCTTGCGCTTCCTGTAAAGGTTGCTGTTTGCTGGGGATGCTCACCGTCAGTATTTGTAAAAACTTGGTCAACAGAGCCAAAAGCAGCACCACCAACAGAACAATTTGCTGTGATTTCCCAATTTTGACCTATAGAGAAATCCAAACTGACAGCAGAGATCGTTCCTGCGAAAGACGAAGATGTGAGAGTAACCACAGTAGGTTCATACTCCCATCCCCAACCATTCCAGATAACTGTTCCTGCCCATGCCCAAGGCGTATTAATCATATAGGCACCCTGATTATTCTCAAGAGTCCATGACTTTCCGTCAAGGGTTGCAGTAAGAGGTGAAGACCAAATATTCTCATCATTAAGGCCAAAATCTCCCGTGTCGAAGGTGTGATCGTATATGTAAACAGTTGGAGGCACAGGAGTATCATTTATGCCGTCCGGCTCGAACACCAGGTTTGCCCATTGGCCAGCATAATCATCCCAAGCATAAATATGTAACTGAGCGGAAGTTAATGATACTATTGTCCAGTCGACAGAAACCTTGTCATTACCGGAAACCAACACTATTGGGAACGCTCCATTTGCGAAATGAAGAATGCTCTCCGATGATGTTAGAGACCATTGACCATTTGCATCTGTAGGATCCAGATTCTGAGGATTCGATGCACAATCATTAAAATACCCATAATTCTCAAGCGCAAAAGAATGGTTTGAATAGAAGAGTAAGCGAGGATTGCCTAGTCTTGCAGGGAAAGTACCATTATAATCGTCATTAAGAACGTTATAACTCTCATTTGTCGGCACACTTGTCTTCCAACTCCAACTATCCCAATAATTAACCAGTTTCCATTTACTTCCTACAAGTATTTTTTCTTTTGCAGTAAGACGAGTGGCATGGTCGCTGGCAAGATCAACATTTATGGGCTTTATTGATCCGCGGCTAAATTCTTTTCCGGTAACGGTATAATCATAAGTAGCAACGTCCGTCGTAACGGTTATGGTTCCCGACCAGGTGCCAGGGGCAACTACCTGATAGACTTTGATACCTGCATCTTTGCTGCCGCCAACGGTGGTAGCGGAGGCGAGGGTGGAGGTGACGGTGTTTTCGGAGAGGCCGGTAATTGCGGGAAGACTGCTTGCAGAAACTACTTGGATGAGGTCAATGGTGAAGTCGCCGGCGATGTTGGAGGAGGAGGCGAACTTTACGCTTTGAATCTTCTCGGAAGCATAGGTGGCGTTGGTAGTATAGACGTTATACTCGATAACGGAACCAAGGTTGACAAAGCAGGCCTCGCCGCCGGTGGAGTTGATGTCGGCAGGAGTATCGGTGGCGAGTACGATGGGAAGGGAAACCATAGGCATGGCGTCCTTGATATTGCTGCCGTTCTGGGACGCCGGAATGCTAAGCTCGGCATTAGCCCCTGTGGCTGCAGCGGTATAAGGTGCGTAAGCGTAAATGGTTGAACCGGAAGCCATTGCGGCCTCGCTGGTAACATTGAAGCTACGGGGGTCAGTGCCCATGTTAATCGTGGAGTTACCGGGTTTGTCGGTATACCAACCGATTACGTCGCCGGTCTCCCATGCCATGTAGTCGCCGGACAGGACGGCTTTAGTGTCGCCGGTGATGGCGATGGTGTAGGTGTACTCTCCAACGGAAGGAGTGATTTCCTCGGGAGTCTGTTTGGTGTTGCAAGCCAGCAGAGAAATACCTGCAAGTGCAACGATAATGTAGTTCAGAATCTTTTTCATCGTCGTCATCTTTTAAAGGTAATCTTCACTGTCTCGATTGAGCTTTTCGGTCCTGTTGGTACCGTCATACGACTGCGCTATGGGGCCGCAATGAACCTCGAAAACCCTCATGGTTGGGGCTGTGTACAATGTTTTAATGTCCATAATAATATGTGTTGTTATTTCTGATATACTCTAACCCAGTCGATTTCGTATGTGGCCTCGCTGAAGTTGGCGTCGGGAGCACCGCCCCATGAGCCGCCGATAGCGAGATTGAGCTTGAGATTGAACTTCTGGTCAAAGGGCCAGGTAGGCAAATCCGGGGTGTTCGGAGTGGGATTGGGTGCGAAGAAATACTCTTCTCCGTCATAATAGCCGCGGATATACTCGTGTGTCCACTCCATACCGTAGCAGTGCCAGTCGCCGGGATTGGCCACTTTGGCATAGTCGGAATACGAATGCTTGATTCCCGTATCGGGATCCACATAACCGGTGTTGGACCCGGCCTCGCCGGTGGCATTGTAACTGTGCGCCGAGAACCATACGCGGTTGGGGTTGTCGCCGGGCACAAACTCCATTATATCTATTTCCGCGCCCGTTCCTGAAGGATCGCGCACCCAATACGGACCGTCTACGAGCAGCATCCAGAATGCCGGCCAGCAACCCTTGATGGTAGGCAGCTTGGCCCTCATCTCGATATAGCCGTACTGCCAGCCGTCCTTGGTGTTCATACGGGTGGAAATGTACTCGCAATTGTCGGACTGGAAGGAGGGCGATATCTTGTAGGCCTTTATCTTCAGCGTGCCGTCGCTGACGGATGCCGTCTGCTGTCCGGTTGGCTCGTAGACGCCGCCGTCGCAGTAGTACTGCAGCTCCTGGTTGCCCCAGCCGGTGCCGCCGTGTTCGAAAGTCCAGTTGGTATAGAGCTTGACCTGCGAATCGAACTCATCGGTCCAGACAAGATGGTACCCGTCCGGAGCAAAACCGTCCGTAGGGTCGACCTGTCCGCCGCCGTCCGAGGGCTTCTGCGGATAGTACGGCACGTTGCTTCCGGCTCCGGCGCCCGAGGTCTCCGGATCAAACCAGTAGACCGGATCCTTGCCGGAGCAGGAGGCAAGCACCAACAGAATCAACCCAATAAATAACAGATTCTTAATGTGTTCCATCACTGTCGTTTATTTGGCCGGAGCAAGGAACACTGTGAACCACTGCTCGTTGAAATCCTGGTAAATCTCAACCCGGACCAGGCTGTCCGCAAGGGATGCCACGGTCCATTTGGCGTTGAGTCCGAAATGATAATTGGGATCGTCGGGAGACACTTTGCTCTTGCCGGCAAGCATCAAGGGGAAGCCGCCGTCGGAGAAGCTGATCTTCACGGCGCCGCCTTCTTTTACGATAGCCCACTTGCCCTTGCCTTCAACGGTGTAATCCTCACCGTCGCCGACGCCGTCGTTATAGATGTGCTGCGTCTCGCCAAGGTCTATGGTCAGGGAGCCGTCAGACTCAAAGGTGATGGTGTCGTCTGCGGTGTACTCGGGCACAGGGTCGTCAAAATACTCCCAACCGTCGCCCCACCATCCGAAGCGCTCGACCTTGAAGGTCTTGCCGCTCAGTGCTGCCTTGGCGGAAGCCTCCGTGACTTCTCCGTTCTCGGGAGTGCCGGGGTTCTCGTTGAAGCTCTCGGGAACGATGACGAGGAAGAACCACTGGCCGTGCTGGTCGAAGTAGAGACGGAAGGAGTCGGCGGTGAGCTCGCGGATCTGATACCTGCCGTTGATGCCGTCGGTATCACCGATCATTGCGGGGAAGCCGCCGTCGGAGAACTGGATCCACTCGGCTCCGCCATCTTTTACATAAGCCCACTTCTCGTTGCCAGTCACCGTTACGCCTTCCTGGATGCCGCCCACTACGCCGTCGTTGTAGACGGTCTTGTCGGCGCCCTGGTCGAGTTTGAAGGCGCCGCCCTTCTCAAAGGTCATGCGGTCGTCTGCAGCGCAGGCAGGGATTGCCAGGCTGGCGAGTTTGGCATTGGTTTCCTCGTCCCACTCCTCGCTGTAGTAACCATAGCGGTAGAGCTTCCAGGTCTTGGAAATCAGCACGTTCTCGGCGGCACTCAGCGTCGGGTCAATAATCTCCTGCTCGCTGCTGCCGATGGTGAAATTGAACTCCGCGGGATCACTCTGTCCTCCGGTACCATAAGCTATGAGGGTGCCGGTGTAGAAACCCTTGGCTGTGTAGGTCTTGGTCACTTCACGGTCGGTGAAAGTGGTTTTGTTACCGGAAGGATCGACGACGGTCCAGTAAGGCGAAAGGTCGTCAGAGGTAAACTTGAATACCACCTCTCCGGTCTCTGCATTCGCGGTGACGGAATACATGGATACCGTCACGACCGGCTTCTGCGGCGTAGGGTCTTTCTGTTCCTCGCAAGAGAGCAGCAGGAGCGCTCCCAGTGCGGCGAAAGTCATCAGTTTGCACAGGTGTTTCATAGTACTATGTGATTAATAATTATTCTGTTTGAGCGTTCCCTCGGAGCGGTCGATTTCCGTCTGGGGGATGGGGAGGTAACGTTTGAGGGCGGTGTATCCCTTTGCGCCGAGCACTGCATCTGCCTTGTCAAAGCGGACGAGGTCGAAGAAGCGGTGCCCCTCCATTGCGAACTCCAGACGGTATTCGTCCAGCAGGTTGTCCAGCGTTGCCTTGCGGGCATGTGCGCCTATTTCCGCAGGCTCCACGCCGAATGCGCGGGCGCGTACCATGTTGAGATATTTGTCGGCCGTGGCCTGGTCACCGCCAGTGCGCACAAGCAGCTCGGCAGCCCTCAGGAGAGCCTCGGAGTAGCGATAGATACGCAGGTTGGTACGGAAGTTGAGCTCGGGACTCTCGGAGCCGATGTAGTTGGAGTAGCCGTCGGAACGGCCCATGTACTTCTTGTTGAACATACCGGTATCGCCCTGGCGCTTGTTGTACTTCTCTCCGGGCTCGGAGTCGGTGTTGAAGTCCATGATAGAAGCGTCCCTGCGGGTGTCCCCCTCCTCAAAAGCGGCCTTGAGCGCCGGACTGACGGGGCCGAAGCCGTATCCCTCGCGGGCGAAGCGGGTACCCTTGTAGGAGTCGGGGCAGACGAAGGTAGGATAGATAGTGCCGCCGGGAGCGAAGATGTCGCCCCAGTCGCGGTTGGACGGATTGTCTGAATAGTTGATCTCCCAGATTGAGCCGCAGTTCCATTCGCCGGAGTCTTTCCAGATGTCTGCAAAGTTGGGCGTTAGAGCGTAGATGTCGGAATTGATCAACTGCTTCAGCTGGTCCAGTACACTGGGATAGCGGGCCGTATCGCCCTTGAGCATCACCACGTCTGCGCGAAGCATGTAGGCGCCGAAGCGGTTGACACGTCCGACCTGCGAGATGGCAACGGCATCCGGAAGCCTTCCGGGCTCGGTGCACCAGTCGAGGTCGTCCATAATCTTGGCGTAAAGCTCGTCCTCTGATATCTGCGACACGATGTAGCTGACATCCTTGCCGTCGGGATTCACATCGTAATAAGGAACGGCGCCCCAGAATTTCCACAGGATATGATAGTAGAATGCCCTGAGGAATTTGGCCTCCGCCACGTAGCGGTCGCGGTTGGCGTCCGAAATGCCGGAAACGTCGCCGATGCGGTTGACCACTATGTTAGAACGATAGATACCGATGTAGAGGTTGCGCCAGAGCTCATTGAGGCTCTGCTCGGGTGTCAGACGGTAGTCGAACATCAACTGGAGGTAAGGGCAGTCGCCGGGACCGCTGCCTCCGACGGCGTTGTAATCATCGGCCAGGATGTCGGAAATGAACTGATAGGGATGATATTCCCCTTTGGGCCTGTAGGTGCTGCTGGAGCAGAAATCCAGGGCCTGCAAAGGCGCGTATGCTGCCATCAGGGCCTTCGAGATATCGGTTTCCGTCTTGTAACTTTTCTCCTCGGGGATGATGGTTGTGGGCTGCACTTCGAGGAACTCGGTAGTACAGGCGGCCAGCAGGAAAGCCAGAGGGATAAGGATATATTTAGCTTTCATACGCATCAGAATGTTAAGTTAATACCTGCCGACAGTGTGCGGGCCTGAGGATAAACGCCCTTGTCGATACCCACCGACGTGCCTCCGGAGGAGATTTCCGGATCCATGCCGTGGTAGGAGGTAAGGGTGAAGAGATTCTCTGCATTGAGGTATACGCGGAGCTTGGAGATAAGTATGGCCCGGCTCCACTTCTCTGGCAGGGTATATCCGAGCGTGAGGTTGCGCAGGTGCAGGAAGGAGCCGTCATAAACCATGATGTCGGAGGAGCGCCAGTTCTGGTTTTTGCCGCCGTCGGCCTCTGCGGTAAGGCGGGGCAGGCGGTTGGATGTGCCGGGGCCCGTCCAGCGGTCGAGCATGTAGCGCTGCATGTTAACGAGCGGGAAGTCGGCGCGGCGGGTGGCGTCGTAGATGTCGCCGCCTATAGCAGAATAGAAGTTGGCTGAAAGGTCGAGACCCTTCCAGGTTGCACCCAGGTTGACACCGAAGGTCCAGTCGGGCATGCCCTTTCCTATGTAGGTACGGTCTGCGTCGTCGATGACGCCGTCGGGGATGGGGTTGCCGTCTGCGTCATAGGCGCCCGCGATATCCAGGAACTTGACGTCGCCGGCCTTGGCGTCCGGCTGATAGCGCTCGCCGTTCTGGTTGACATACGCCGCCGCCTCGATGTCGCTCTGGAAGATGCCGTCGGTCTTGTATCCCCAGAAGAAGGGGAAAGGCATGCCGTTCTCGGCGCGGGAGATGGTTCCCAGGTTGCCGTGGACTGCGTCGTAGTTCTGATAACCGGTGTCGTTGCCCAGCTTGAGGAGGACGTTCTTGTTGTAAGAGCCGTTGGCGCTGATGTTATACCCGAAGTCGCCAAGCTGCTGCTTCCAGGTGATATCGAACTCGACTCCGGAGTTCTTCATGTTGCCCACGTTGCCCCAGGGGAGGCTGTTGCCTATGTATGCAGGAAGCGACATGGTCATCAGCATGCCGTTGGTGCGCTTGTCGTAGTAGTCAAGCGACAGGCTCAGCTGATTCTTCCACAGGCCGATATCCACACCGACGTCAAATTGCGAGGACTCCTCCCATTTGAGGTCTGCGTTGGAGTATGCACGCGGGATGATGCCGGGGGCGAGGGCGGTGAGGCTGTCGACTCCGAGCATGTATCCGGCTATGCCCTGCATCATGGAGGTGTAGGCGAATGCGCCTATGTTCTGGTTACCGTTCATACCATAGCTGACGCGCAGCTTGGTGCGGTCCAGCCATGCGGGGCGACCGGCCATGAAGGGCTCGTTGGTGAGGTTCCAGCCAACGGAGGCCGACGGGAAGTTGGCCCATTTGTTGGCCGGGGAGAAGTTGGACGAACCGTCCCGGCGAATGGTGAGCTCCACCATGTAGCGCTCGGCATAGTCATAACTTACACGGGCGAAGTAGGAGGCGAGGCGGCTGTACGGGTCCGGGGAACCGCTTGCGCTGCGCAAGTTGGAGTCCTGGTCGGTGGCGTCTATCCAGGGCTGCTCCACGTTGCGGATCTTGTAGCTGGTGCCGCTTACGTATGCGCCGCTGTGCGAATAGGCACTCTGGCCGAGCAGGGCAGTCAGGTTGTGCGCCTCACCCAGAGTGAATTGGTATGACAGGGTATTTTCCACCTGCCAGGAATAGCTGCGCGAGATGGACGACCAGACCTGGGAACCGGAGTTCTGATGGTTGGAGTTCATGTAGAACGGAATGCTGTAGCCGTCGTCCTTCGTGACAAACAGGTCGGCGCCGATGGAGGATTTGAACTTGAGGCCCTTGATGATTTCGAGTTCAGCGTATCCGCCGGCCACAATCTTGTCCTGGAAGTAATCGTCGGTAGGCTGATGCATCATCGCCAGGGGGTTGGGCATGGCCGCGAACTGGTCGCCAACTATGGAGAACGGCCTGCCCTCGGAGTCCTTGATGGCCGTAGGATGCTCTGCAAGCAGGGCCTCGGGATCCTCGGCATAGACGGGGAGGATTGGAGACAGCGAGAGGGCGCATCCCAGCACCGAACCGTATTCGGAGTTGGCATTGATGGACCTTGACTTGTCGTGGGAATAGGTGACGTTGGTGCCCAGACGGAGCGTCGTCAGGTAGTCGCGCTCCTTGCTGTCAAACACCGTGTAATTGTTGTTGGCGCGCAGGGTGACGCGGTCGTAGTTAGAATGGTTGTAGTTGCCTCCGATGATACCTTCCTGGTAGAAATAACTGCCGGACAGGAAGAAGTTCATCTTGGAGTTGCCGCCGGAGATGCTCAGCTGATGGTCGAGCACGGGGGCGTTGCTGTTGAAGACTTCCTTCACCCAGTTTGTACCTTCTCCGAAGGCATAGGGGTCGTCGTACACGGGACTCTCGCCCATATTCATGTACATCTCATTTATGATGAGAGCGTACTCGGTGGCGTTGAGCACGGAAGGCATCCTCCAGGGATTCTGCACGCCGTAAGAGGCGTTGTAGGAGATGACGCTCTTGCCCTCGAAGCCCTGGCGTGTGGTTACCAGGATAACGCCGTTGGCGCCACGCGCACCGTAGATGGCAGCGGAGGCCGCGTCTTTGAGGACTTCGACCGATTCGATATCGGCAGGGTTGATGTATTCGATGCCGCCCGTAACAGGCATTCCATCAACTATATAGAGGGGGTTGGAGTCGTTGATGGTGCCCACACCGCGGATGCGTACGCGCGTGCCGCTGCCCGGCTGGCCCGATGAAGGGGTGATGGTGACGCCGGACACCATACCTTTAAGAACATTGTCCACGCGCGTGGGCGCGATGCCCGAGAGCTGGTCCCCTTTGACGCTGGAGATCGCAGCCGTGACCACGCTCTTCTTCTGGACGCCGTAGCCGACGACGACCGATTCTTCCAGGATGTCGATGTTTTCCTTGAGGACGAGCGGATAAGTGGAGTCTTTGCCGAGCGGCAGGTCCACATCCTCATATCCGATGCAGGAGACTTTGAGGGATTTTGTGGATGTCGGCACGCTGAGGGTCCACTGGCCGTTCAGGTCGGTTATCGAGGCTATCGATGTGCCTTCCACGAAGACGGCCGCCCCGATGACGGGCTCCCCTTTCTCGTCCAGCACGGAGCCGCTTACGGTGCGGTTGCCCTGCTGGGACTGTCCCTGGGGCTCACGGACCTGGGGACGATAAATCTGGATCTGCTTGCCGGAGACGGTCCACTTGACGTCGGAGCCGTCGAAGATGCGGCTCAGGACCTCATCCAGTGTGGCGTCCTTCATGTGGATGCTGACCGTCCTTGACAGATCAACATCGGTACTGCGCACAAGCAGGCTGCCGTTGATGTCGGAGCAGATTGCGTCCAGGACTTCCTTGACGGAGCCGTCGCGGGAAACTGACAGGCGAACAGCTCCGGCATCCTGGGCAAAAGCCGGCCCCACTGTCAGTAGGAGCCAGCCTGCGAGTGCTGCTAAGAACTTGGTTAGTTTCTGCATAGGTGTTATTTCTTGCGGATTTCTATCGTGTCGTCATCTCTTTGCCAGACGAATTTATGGTCCACATCGATGTAGGTTAGGATTTCGTCGATGGAAAGGCCGGCGGAGATGTTGCCGGTGAAACGCTCGTCGCCGAAGGTGTCCTCTTTGTAGGCGAAGTGCACGCCGTAGTTCCTCTCAAGATAACCGAGTATCTCCTGGATGGTCTTGTCCGAGAAAACGATCTTGCCTTTGGTCCAGTCGGAGACGGTGGATTCTGCCGTCTGCAGGCTGATGCGGCCGTTGACACGGGAAACCGTGGCGCTGGTGCCGGGACGAAGGGTGGTCTCCCCTGAAGGGGCGCTCAGCAGGACGGAACCCTCAAGCAGGGAAACGGTAATGTCCGGTTCGTCAGAATAGTTGCGCACGTTGAAGGTTGTGCCCTTGACGGTCACGCAGGCGCTGCCGGCATGTACCCTGAAGGGCCTGGAGCCATCTTTGGCGACCTCGAACAGGCCTTCGCCCTCGATTGTGACGTCGCGGTACCTGCGGCCGAAACCGCGGTTGAAGCTGAGGGACGATGCCGCATTGAGGCGGACGCGGGTGCCGTCCGGGAGCAAGGTTTCCGTGCCCGTGCCGCGGGTGGCGGCGATTACCGTATTATCCGAGCGGGTGATAAAGCGCTCGTCCTGATGGAGCCTGAGCCCGGAATACAGGGCGGCGCCGAGGAATACCACAGCGGCGGCGCAAGCCGCGAAGGCGAAAGCCCTCCACGAGAAGGCGAAGCTCCTGCGGGGCTGGATTATATCCTGAACAGCCCGGAAATCTTCCGCTTTTGTCTGCTCAAAAGAAGGGATACAGGCGGCGATATATGCCTCCTGGAGTTCCTCGAAGAAGGATTTAAGTTCGCTGTCGGTATCGAGAAGGGAGAGCAGTTCGGCTTTTTCTTCTTCCGTAAGTTGGTCTGCGAAATAGGCGGCCAGCAGGTTTTCGTGTCTTTCGGTCATCTGACTAATTGTTTTTGACCTTATATACACGAAAAAACCGGCTTGCGTTTAAAGCCGGTTCCTATTTTTTGATGTCTTCGCGGATTTTGTCGAGTGCTATCTTAAGCTGGACGCGTACCGTCGACGGGGAGATACCCAGGCGGGACGCTATGTCCGCGGTGTCCATTCGTTCGTAAAAGTGAAGGGTAAACACCTCCGCGCAGCGCTTGGGGAGCTTGGCCGAGAGACTGTTGATATGGCGGACGATGTCTTCTACTTCCGTTTCATCGTAAATGCTGTCGGAGGGCATCCTGTCAAGCAGGGAAAGCGCCAACTCGTTCTCATTGCGGTTGTCCCTCAGATAGTTATAGCAGGCGTTGCGCACTCCTGAAATGAGGTACGGAAGGGGCGGATACTTGAGCTCCCGGCGGTGCTCCCAAACGCGTACGAACACGTCGTTGACCAGCTCGCGAGCCTTCTCGAAACTATGGATATAGCTGACAGCTAATCCGCAAAGGTATGAATAATAGGCGTCATATAGCTTGCGGAAGCACTTCGGGTCGGAATTCACTATACCGGCTACCGTTATTGGAGTAATCTCCTGCATTTACACCGCGAAGGTACGAATTTATTATGAATTCTTCGCTGAACAACCCCACTAATCCGCCGAGCAGGCCATTATTGCGGGGCCTCCCCAGAACCCAGGACCGTTGACATCAGGCCTGCACGATGCTGCTGGTGCATCACTTCCGCAACCCCGGCACCTGTTTCTTCTACTTGACGAAGACGAAACTGGACCGAGACCTTAATCACTTGAACGTCGAAACTTCCAAGCTCGAAAATAATTCCTCGAACCATGTATCCGACGTTAATCGTCTAATCATAACTTCCTGTAAATTAAGCAATTTATGGAAAAATGGGACTTACGAAAAACGTCAAAATCTTCAAAAATTGGCTTTCCCAAATGGAGTAATTTAGGACAAAGAAAACCAAAAACCTCGAACCATAACCGAGAATGGGGCACTTACGATACTACGCTCATTATCAAGTACTTACAAAAGCGAAGAAAAAGAAAAAACCGGAAAATCTTTCGACTTTCCGGCTGTAGTAGCGGAGGCAGGACTCGAACCTGCGACCTCCGGGTTATGAGCCCGACGAGCTACCAACTGCTCTACCCCGCGATGTGGACTGCAAAGGTAAGAACTATTTTTGGTTTTGCCAAATTTTTCTTACGCTTTGATGAAGGAAACGATGCCCCAGATGTCCTGGCGGCCGAAACTGCGCTGCTCTCCGGTGCCAAGATTCTTGATCTGGACCTGCCCGGCAGCAGCCTCGCTTTCTCCGCATATCGAGAGGAAACGGATGCCCTTGCGGTCGCAGTAATCGAATTGTTTCTTGAGCTTTACGCTCTCCGGATATATTTCGGCCGAGATGCCGGCTGCGCGCAACTCCGTAGCCAGGGGCAAGACGTACGCCAGCTCTGCCCGTCCCATGTTTGCAAACAGCAGGTCGGCGCCGGACGAAAGGGACCCTGGGAACTTGCCGAGTCCTTCGAGCACGTCGTATATACGGTCTGCGCCGAAAGAGACGCCCACGCCTGACATGCCCGGGAGACCGAAGATGCCGGTGAGATTGTCGTAACGGCCGCCGCCGCAGATGGAACCGATCTGCCAGTCGAGTGCTTTGACTTCGAAGATGGCTCCGGTGTAATAATTGAGGCCGCGGGCAAGCGAGAGGTCCATCTCGCACTGCAGCGCGACTCCCGCATCGGCAATCAGGCCGAATAGCTCCTCCATTTCATCGAGGCCACGCATGCCTTCCGGCGAACCGGCCAGGACCTCGCGCATTTTCGAGAGTTTCTCTTCGAACGACCCCTGCAGGAGCAGGACGGGGCGAAGAATGTCTATCGCAGCGGGCGTCAGGCCCCTGTCGAGCAGTTCGGCCTCAACCGCATCGAGGCCAATCTTCTCCAGTTTGTCGATGGCAACGGTTATATCGACCACCTTGTCGGGGAAGCCGCATACCTCGGCCAGGCCGGTAAGTATCTTGCGGTTGTTGATTTTCATGCAGACGCGCACGTCGAGCCGGCGGAACACCTCCGCCACTATCTGCACCAGTTCCAGCTCGCACAGGAGCGAATCGGAGCCGATGGCATCTACGTCACACTGGTAGAACTCGCGGTAGCGACCCTTCTGCGGACGGTCCGCCCGCCAAACAGGCTGGATCTGGAAGCGTTTGAAGGGGAATGATATTTCGTTCTGATGCTGAACGACATAGCGGGCGAACGGCACCGTAAGGTCGTACCTCAGGCCCTTTTCGCACACCTGCGCCGCCAGCGGCTTGCCAAAGTCCACCCCGTCGAATGCGTCGCCGGAATTGAGGATACGGTAGAGGAGTTTGTCGCCCTCGTCGCCGTACTTGCCGAGCAGCGTGGAGAGATTCTCCATCGCCGGAGTCTCTATCTGGGCATATCCGAAGCTGTGGAAAACGGAACGGACGGTATCGAAAATATAATTGCGCGAAGCCATCTGCTGCTGGCCGAAATCGCGCGTCCCTTTGGGAATCGAAGGTTTTTGTGCCATAATTTCGCAAATTTACTTACTTTTGCACAAATTAGCGTAGAAAATGAAAAAATTTCTGAAAATGGTTCTTGCCGTCATCTGCGGCATCCTTCTTCTAAACGTCCTTTTCTTTGCCGTCATCGCAGGAATCGCAGGAGGTTCAAAAAGCACCCCTGTCGTCCCCTCCGAGGGCGTCCTCAAAATAGATATGTCGAAGATCGTCATCACCGAGCAGGCAGTGCCCGACGACCCCATGGCCTTGCTGCAGAGCGGCGGCCAGATTATCAGGTCCATAGGCCTCTGGGACGCCGTGCAGGCAATCAACGCAGCGGCGGACGATCCCGGCGTCAAGTTCATCTACCTCAAGACGGACGGCAACACCACCGGCAGCGCCCAGCTGAGCGAACTGCGCAAGGCACTCGCCAACTTCCGCACCCGTTCCGGCAAGGCCATAGCGGCATACATCGAATCCCCTACCAGCGGCTCCTACTACCTGGCGTCGGTGGCCGACAAGGTCTATATGACTCCCCACCCGGGCGCCACGACCCAGATCAACGGAATCAGCATCCAGCTGACTTTCCTCGGCGACCTCCTCAAGAAACTCGGAGTCAATTTCCAGCTCATACGCCACGGCAAATACAAATCCGCAGGCGAAATGTATATACGCAACAGCGCCTCTCCCGAGAACCGCGAGCAGTATCAGGTGCTGGTAGATTCCATGTGGGACAATATCGCCTCCGAGATTGCACAGAGCAGGGGCATAGGCAAAGACAAGCTCAACGAAGCCATCGACGGCCTCAAACTCTGCCTCCCCGCAGACTTCGTGGAATGCGGACTCGTGGACCAGCTGCTCGACCGCAAGGCCCTCGAGGACCAGCTCGCAACCCTGGCAGTCACCGACGACTTCAAGAAAGTCAAGATGATACCTTTCGCCGACTACACCCTGGCGAAGATACTCCCCTCCACCGCCAAAAACAAAATCGCGGTCATCTATGCCGACGGCGAAATAGTTGACGGGCAGGCTGAGCGCCATGTGGCAGGTGACCGCTTCGCCTCCATCATAGAAAAGGTACGCGAAGACAAAAACGTGAAGGCGGTGGTTCTGCGCGTCAACTCCCCCGGCGGCAGCGTGCTTGCAAGCGAAAAGATCAAGGCCGAACTCGACCGCCTCGGCGAAGAAAAGCCCCTCGTCGCGTCGTATGGCAGCTATGCAGCATCGGGCGGCTATTGGATATCCAACAACTGCGACAAGATTTACTCCGACGCGCTCACACTCACCGGCTCCATCGGCGTATTCGGCGCAATTCCGGAATTCAGCAAGACTGCCAAAGACCTTCTCGGAGTCGGCGTGGAAAGCATTTCTTCCAACAAGCACGGCGACATGTACGGCCTGATGCGTCCCTTCGACAGCGCCGAGCTCGACTACATGTACCGCTCCATCGAAGACGTTTACGAACGCTTTACAAAGATTGTGTCCCAGGGACGCGACCTTCCCGTAGAAAGGGTCGATGAGATCGGCCAGGGCCGCGTATGGACGGGCAGCGACGCACTCACCCTCGGGCTGGTCGATGAAATCGGCACGCTGGAAGACGCCATTGGCTATGCTGCGGCACTCGCCGGAAACGAAGACGTATCTTCCTGGAACGTAAAAGGTTATCCCGCACCGCAGACAACCATGGAACTCCTGATGTCCTCATTTAACGGACCGCAGGAAGATTACGCAGTGAGACTCGTCAAGCAGATTTCCAAGACCGGCATCCAGGCCCGCCTGCCTTACGAAGTCTCGTTTGTATTCTAATAAGTTACAACAGCAGAAGCACTGCCGTAACATACAACAGGAACCCCTGCAGCTTAAGGCGGCGGGGGTTGTTTGCCTTTATCATGGCCTCCGTGGGGTCGAGGGCCGAAAGTTCCGAGAGCTTGTCGGCAGAAGGGAGCCTGCGGCGCGCCCACTTCCCTACCACCATACCGTCGGACAGGAGCGTCGCTCCTCCGTTGGAACGATTGAGGGTCATGAGCGTACGGCGGTCGGCGGTATATGCCCCTGCCGGAGCCTCCGCCCCGCTGACGACAAGATATACGTTGAACTGCGGAGGAACCTGTGAGCGCCATTCGTCGATTTCCGCTCTCTCAGAGTCAGAAAGACGGTCGTAATCGTACGCCGATATAACCACCGTGTTGCCGCTGGCAAGAAGTTCGTCGCAATATTCACCGTCGGACGAGCATATTGAGAGCAGGGGCGCATCGGGAGAAGGGATGCTCTGGGCCTGCATGAGGGTCGCTCCGGGTTTGAAAGCCATGAAATCGAGCGGCGGGATGTTCAGCAGTCCGAAAACTGTAAAGACCCCTACCGACACCGCGGCAATGCTCCAGGATACATACTTGACAGCCTTGGGTTTGCGCACCGCCCGCATGGGAACGAAGGCCAGCAGCCACAGCAGCATGAGCACGACATTCTTGGCAAAGCTCTGAAAATGGGTAAGATGCACAGCCTCTCCGAAGCATCCGCAGTCCATTGCGGGATTGACGATCCAAAGTACCAGCGTGAGCAGGGTGAAGCCTCCGAGGACGACCAGCGACACGTATCCCGTAATCCGGGGCCACACTCCGGCAAGAAGAGCGGCGCCGAGCAGCGTCTCCAGCAGCGCCATTCCGACTCCTGTCGCCTTGGAAAGCGGCATCAGGAAGCCGAGATGCAAGAACTTGAAATATTCTTCCACGACAAGCCCCGCGCCCACGGGGTCCATGAGCTTGAGCAAACCGGCGAAGAAAAGCACCAGTCCGATAACGAAGGCGCTGATACGTTTAACGGCTTTCATATACGGCACACAGTTTTGCGAAAATATCGGAGGGAGGGAGCATGTGCCCCTGGGCATCGGAGCAATCGACAACCACGAAGGACGGGTCGAGAGAAGCCTGCCGCAGGTACATGCTGCGTACCCTCTTCTGGAGCTCGATGTCGGCCTCGTGTATGTCGGCCGCCCCGTGCAGATAGCCCCTGTCGGCCCCGGAGCGGGAACGGGAAAGGCTTTCCTGCACGAATCCTATGGGCACGTCGAGGAAGATGTTCAGGTCGGGACGCGGAAGGTCGAAACTGCCGTATTCGGTGTTGAGTATCCACTCGCGAAGGTTCTCCGCATCGTCGCCGGAAGCGAGTTTGGCGCACTGGTAGGCCACGTTGGAATACACATAGCGGTCGAGCAGCACAGTGCCGCCCTCGGACAGGACCTTCTTGATTGAGGCCGCCGCATCGTGCCTGTCTTCGGCGAACAGAAGGGCCACGAGCTGGGGGTGCACCGATTCCACGGGGCCGAACCCTCCACGCAGGAACTTGCCGATCAGACCTCCGTAAACGGGGGCGTCGTAACGGGGGAAATGAATGTATTCCAATCGGGAGCATTTGCCGGCAAGGTACTCCCGGAAAAGTCTGACCTGGGTGGACTTGCCGGCTCCGTCCAGGCCTTCTATAACTATCAGCATGCTATTCTTCTATATAAACGTCGTCGCCGGGTTGGGCAAAGCCGAATTCCTCCCGGGCATATCTTTCCAGGGAATCGCGGGAAGTGGAGAGCAGGTGAATCTGCTCGTCGAGGCGGGCGTTGTCTTGCTTGAGGGCCTCGATGCGGCGTTCCTGCTGCCTGAGGGTAAACCCGGCCTGCACCCATCTCACCACGCTGTCCTTCTTTACAAACAGGAACAGCACGAATATTGCAGTAACCACTATCGCAAAGCGGACAAAGGAACGCTGCGGTCCCTTGTTCCCGTCTTTGCTGCGGTCCCATATGTCTTTAAATTTTCCCATAATCACAAAAATAGTTAAATTTGCGGATTATTAATACTAAAATTTTATGAAACCTACTCTTTTGGTACTTGCTGCCGGCATGGGCAGCCGTTATGGCGGACTCAAGCAGATGGATGGCCTGGGCCCCTCCGGTGAAACCATCATAGACTATTCCATCTACGACGCCGTACGCGCAGGCTTCGGCAAAGTGGTTTACATTGTCAGGGAATACTTCCTTGAGCAGTTCAAAGAAACGGTAAAGGCCAAATACAGCGGCGTGAAATGCCCCGACGGCGAGCCTCTCGCATTCGAATTCGTAACCCAGGAGCTCGACCGCATCCCCTCCCGCTTCACCCTCAACCCCGAACGTCAGAAACCCTGGGGCACTGCACATGCGGTACTCATGGCAAAAGACGTCATCCACGAACCTTTCGTAGTCATCAACGGCGACGACTTCTACGGACGCGACTCCTTCGCTATCGCAGCCGACTGGTGCCGCAAGCACGCACAGAGCACCGGCGTCTATGCAATAGTAGGATTCGAAATCGACAATACCCTCAGCGAGTCCGGCGGAGTATCGCGCGGCATCTGCCAGTACGACGCGCAGGGACACCTGACCACCGTAGTCGAACATCACAACGTCCTCATCGAGCCCGACGGCATCCTGCGCGGCGACAATTCAGTCACCGGCGAGCGCGTACAGATCAACGCCAAAGACCTCTGTTCCATGAACATGTGGTGCTTCACCCCCGATTACTTCGACAAGAGCGCCAAGATTTTCGAGTCTTTCCTGGAAAAGAATATCGGAGAGCTCAAGGCCGAGTTCTACATCCCCTTCGCGGTGGACAACATGATCAAGGCGGGCACCGGAGCATGCGACGTACTGTCCACACCTTCCCGCTGGTTCGGAGTGACCTTCAAGGAAGACCGTCCCGGAGTGGTGGCCAAATTCGCAGAACTGGTCGCAAAGGGCGTCTATCCGTCCCCCCTCCACTGATATGGGCAAACGCGGCAACTATAAATTCCTGGAGAAATTCTCCTGGTACGTTCCCGGCATAGGCGGCATGTTCGCGCTGCTGGCATGGCTCCTTGCCGGCGCCCTGCTGGGGTCTATCCTCACCCTTGTGCTCGGCGCGGTTGCAGGGCAGCAGGCCGTTGCGGAATACGGTACGCTCATCAGCTATCCGGTGATGTTCATCCCGCCCATGCTCTGGGCGGCCGTCAAGAGCAGCTCGGCAGCAATGTCCGGCAGCGGGGTCAAACTCGACAGCGGCAACTTCGCCCCCGTCGGAGCTCTGATTTGCGCCCTCGCTGCCGCAGCAGGCACCCTCGCAACCGGTTTCTGGAGCGACCCGATTACCGCACTGCTCCCGCAGATGCCCGACATCCTCAAGGATGCGCTGACCGGCCTGACCACCGGAAACTTATTCCTCAACCTCCTATGCGTCAGCGTTATGGCACCCTTCTTCGAGGAATGGCTCTGCCGCGGAATGGTCCTTCGCGGACTGCTCTCTAAGGGTACCAAGCCGGCCCTTGCCATCTGCATTTCGGCCGTCTTCTTCGCCCTCATACACATGAATCCCTGGCAGGCCATCCCGGCATTCATACTGGGATGCCTGTTCGGATACGTTTATTACAAGACGGGCTCCCTCAAGCTCACCATGCTCATGCACTGCGTAAACAACACCTTCGCCGTGCTCGTCAGCCGCATTCCCGGAATGGAAGAAATGGAATCCTGGAAGGATGTCATGCCCCGGAACCTTTTTTACATCCTGCTGGCCGCCTGCGTCTTGCTCAGCATCCTCACGGTGCTGGTTTTCCGCAAGATAAAGCTGCAGCGCCCCGAAGGCGGCATGGAAACCGTCCCGTCAATTTTCGAATCGGATGAAGTTTAGCCTGCCAGCCGCCGCCCTGCTCATCGCAGCCATGTTTGCCGGATGCGTCTCTCCCCAGAAGCGCTTCACGGTAACGGGCAACCTGAGCGATTCGCTTGCCGCCTTACCGGGCAGCAAGGTATATCTTCTCGGAGACGGCGGCTGGGACGAGGCTCTCGATTCTTCCGGCGTCAAGGCCGGCAAATTCACCCTCAGAGGCACGATAGACCCTACCACGACGCTGACCGCCGTGCTCAGGTTCCCCGGCAGGGATGCGTTCGACAAGCGTTTCCGCGTGAACTTCATCCCCGATTCCGAGGACATCATCATCGACCTCGACTACCCCGAAACCGTCATCGGCAGCCCGCTCACCGATGCGTACGCAGCATTTCAGGAAGGCGTCCTGGAGATTTACCGCGAACGCGAAAGCGAGATAGGAGACCTTGCGATGAACGGCATGCAGGCCCAGGCCGACTCCATCTTCCATATCCAGATGGACCGTATCAACGAATTCTGCAGGCAGACCTACCTGAACCATACCGGCGACGTGGTGGGACTGCATGCACTAAGCATCCTGGCCCGCAGCCTCAGCGGGGAGGAGCTCGAAGACCTTGCGGCGCTCGGAGCCCCGTTCATATCGGAAGACCCCGTAATACGCGATTCACTCGAATCTAAAACGCAAGCCGGATGAAACCCATATCAGGAATAATCTTTCCCGCTGCAATTGCGGGTTTCACCCTGGCCGGAGTCCTTGGAATCGGGACCCCGGAAGTGCGCAGCCTGCACATACCCGAAATCGCCCCCTTCGCCGACACCGTGATTTACGAGCACGACGCATACAAGCTCCACAGGGTCGGCAACATGGAAGACATCAAGATTGCCGACAGCCTCCTGCTCGACGGCGCCGATGCCACGGACACACTGGGAGTTCTCGACACGCTGCCCAAGCTGACGGCCCGCGACACCATTCACGCCCCCGAATGGATGCGTCTTACGGACCCCTGGCGCTATAAATACTACGTAGCGCTCAAGGATTCGCTCACCCACGTACTGGTACGCGACTCGCTGCGCAAATCCTGCGACTCCCTCAAGGGGCTTGCCGATACGCTGCTTTCGCGCATTCCGCCCGATTCGCTCGGTGCGGACTCTCTGCTGGCACACGCCAGGCTAGACTCCCTCGACTGGCGCATGCTCGATTCGGTTTATGTAGCCGACTCAACCCACGTCGCCGACTCCGTCTTCAAGGCCTGGTACAATTCCCTGAGCCGCAAGGAAAGGCGAGCGTACGACGAGAAGATGGCCCTTCCAGCCAAGCTGGCGGAGCTCGATTCCATACGCCAGGCAAAAGAGAAGCTCCAGGCGTACAAGGATTCCGTAACCGAATACACCCCCCGCATCCTGGAGACCTTCGCACTGCCGGACTCCATGCAGTACAAACGCATAATAGAGTGGACGGTGGACCAGGATTTCCACCGGCTGAACATTCAGCAGCCCGACACCAGCTTCAACTACCACTACAACGATTACCCTTTCCTGCGCAAAGACGTCAACGCCACCTGGCTCGGCGTACCGGGCTCGCCCGTACAGTATTACAACTTCTTCAACCGCACCAGCGACGAAAGGGTTGAGTTCTACAAGGCGCAGGAGTCATGGAGTTTCTCTCCCCGCACGCTGCCGCACTACAACACCAAGACCCCGCACACCGAGCTGGCCTACTACGGCACGCTGCTCGCCGGCGACGAGAAGGAATCCGACAACCTGCACATACTTACCACGCAGAACATCTCGCCGGAGCTCAATTTCGCCCTCTCCTACGACCGCTTCGGAGGCGGAGGCATGCTGGAGAGCGAAACCGTCACCAACAAAACCTTCTCGGCCAGGGTCAACTACCTGGGACGCAGATACATGGCCCATGCCGGATACATCTACAACATGGTCGACCGCAAGGAGAACGGCGGTATCACCGACATCAAGTGGATAAGGGACACCACCGTAGAGGTGAGGGAAATTCCGGTCAGGCTTAGCGGCGCATCGTCCAAGATAACCAAGAACACCTGGTTCCTTGACCAGCAGTACCGCATCCCCTTCGAGTTCCTCAAGAATGGCGTGTCCGCTCCGGCCGACACTCTGGAATCGGCAGAAGTCGCCGACACCGTGGACCGCAACGTCACCACGGCATTCATAGGGCACAGCCTGGAATGGTCCCGCTACACCAGGAACTACATCGACAACGCAACCAACGCCACCGGGCGAGAGATGTTCGGCGGCGTGTACAACTTCGGGAACGCCAGCGCCGACTCCCTCGGCACCATGGTGCTGGACAACAAGGTTTTCATGCGGCTTCAGCCATGGGGCAGCGAGGGCATCGTGTCCAAGCTCGACGTGGGCGTCGGCGACGAACTGCGCCACTACTTCGACTCCACGAGCCTGCGGCCCACCACACACGTCGAAAACTCGTTCTACCTGTACGCTGGGGCGGAAGGACAGCTTAGCAAATACATGTTCTGGGACGCCAAGGCGAAGTTCAACATGCTGGGATACAAGGTGGGCGACACCGAGGTTAACGGCGGCATACTGTTCAACTTCTACCCGTTCCGCCGGGCCCGCAAGAGTCCCGTCACCGTCGGCGCCAGGATAGGCACCACCCTGCTCACTCCTGATTATTACACCAGGGTGCTCAATACCAACCACTTCAGTTGGAACAACGATTTCTCCAAGATTTCCAACACAAGCATCCGCGGCCGCATTGACATCCCCCGCTGGAAGTTCAGCGCCGACGTGGGATATGCCCTCCTGACAAACAACATCTTCTACGACACCCTCGGCATCGTACGCCAGAACAGCACTCCCATGAGCGTCCTGTCGGCATCCTTGCGCAAGGAGTTCGTATTCGGTCCCATGCACCTGGACAACAGGGTGCTGGTGCAATACTCATCCAACCCCGAGGTGATGCCCCTTCCCACGGTGGCCCTCAACCTGCGCTGGTTCGCACAGTTCCCCGTCCAGAAGGGCGTGATGGAGATGCAGATCGGAGCCAACGCCTTCTACAACACCAAATGGTATTCTCCGGCATGGAATCCCGCCCTGGGCGTATTCCACAACCAGAACCGACAGCTCTACAGCAACGGCCCCTACATAGACGTGTTCGTCAACGTGCAGTGGAAGCGCATGAGCCTGTTCATCAAGTACCAGAACGTAGGACGCGGCTGGCCTATGGACCGCAAGGATTACTTTACCGCCGACCGCTACATCTACACCGTCGACGAGATGTCCGGCCTCAAGCTCGGCATATTCTGGCCGTTCTACTTCAGCACGGACAAGAGCCTCATGAAGGGCTCTTCGGGAAGCGGAGGAGGCCCGAAGACGTCTTCCAGATAAGGTATGAAAGCGCTGCGCACCCTCATAACGCTGACGGCGACCCTGGTTCTCGTCTCCTGCATACGGGACGACGGTCCCTGGCATGACGGCACCCCGCTCACCGGCGTCATCAGCCTGAAGGGCAGCACTCAGACCAGGGAACTGCGGTGCGGATACAATTACGAAATGCTGAGGCGCTACGCCAAAAGCACCGGACGCACCAGCCATATCCGGCTCGAGCGGGAGGGGGAAAACATCCTGGATTCCCTCAGGGCGGGCCGGCTCGATGTCGTATGCTTCCCTTTATGCGACTCACTGAGGGCAGACAGCACGCTCCTGCAGGTATCAGCCGACAGCTGCGGCGTATGGGTTTTCGCTTCCGGCAGCAAGGTTGAGAGCGAGCAGGCAGCCGGCTGGATCAAGGGATTCCGCTCGCAGTCGTGCTATCCCGTAGTACGTCAGCCGTTTTTCGACGTTTACAATCCCATGAAACGCATCAGCGCCGACTTCATATCCCCTTACGACTCGCTCCTGCGGGTATATGCCGACACTCTCGGATGGGACTGGAAGCTCCTTGCAGCAGTGGTGTATCAGGAATCCAAGTTCCATATCGAGGTGCGCTCTCCCAGGGGAGCTGCCGGACTCATGCAGCTTATCCCCGACACGGCGGAGCACTTCGGCTGCCGCAACACCCTCGACCCCGAGGAGAACATCCGAGCAGGCGTCAAGATGCTGATGGCAGTAGGGTCGCGCTTCCGCAAGGTGGCTGCCAGCCCGGGGGAACTGACCCAATTCACCCTTGCAGGATACAACGCAGGCACGGGACGCGTACGCGACTGCATCAACTACGCACGCCACCTTGGCGCCGACGTATCCAGATGGGAGAACATCGCCGCCGTGATTCCGGACATGAAGCACGATTCCATAGCCGCGCTCGACACCATCAAGTACGGCAACTTCTACGGAGGATGGGAGACCGTGTCGTACGTTCGCAAGGTGCGCGCCTACCACGAACGTTACCGCCATATATGCCCTTAGAAGCCATCTGAATGAAAGCCGACAGATTCATAGCGTCCCGGATTCGATTCAACGGAGGCCTTGCCGTGACAGCCATCGCGGTATCGTTCTTCGTGATGATCATTTCGCTCGCAATCTCCGGGGGCTTCCGCGCCGAGATACGCCGAGGCGTTTCCGGGCTGTCGGGCGACATCCAACTCACCGGCAGCAGCGAACCGGTCAGCATGAATGCTACCGCCATTCCCAAAATCAGGCAGCTCGCAGCCGTGGAGAGCATGACTCCCGTCATCTGGAAGCCCGGCATAGTAAAGGGGCAGGACGATATCAGCGGGGTGCTGGTAAAGGGCGTCCCCATGCCCGACAGCTGTTCGCTCAGCGCCAGGATTCCTTCGAGGCTCTCCCGCAAGCTCAAGATTTCCAAGGGCGATTCCTTCACCGCTTGGTTCGTGGATGAGAAGGTGCGCGCCCGCAAGTTCAAAGTGAGCGAAGTATATGATTCCCTGATAGATACAGACGAAAATCTGACCGTCATCGTCCCTCTCGCCGACCTTCAGCGCCTCTGCGGCTGGAGCGACGGGGACTGCAGTTGCATGGAGATAATGCTCAAGCGTGACGCCGATCCCGACGCCGCCGCATTTGCCATATCCCTCACGGCTTACGGCAATGCTTCGGAAGACGAAGACGTGTTGCGGGCGGTCACAGCTAAGGAAAAGTATCCCCAGCTGTTCGACTGGCTCAATCTCATAGACGGAAACGTCAACGCCATCATACTCCTCATGATAATAGTGGCCGGATTCAATATGATTTCCGGGCTCCTCATCCTGCTCTTCCGCAATATCTCCACCATCGGAATGCTCAAGAGCCTGGGCATGGGAGGACGTGGCATCGCAAAGGTTTTCCTCAGGGTCGCGGCACGCAGCACCCTCGTCGGAATGCTCGCCGGCAATGGCGCGGCGCTCCTTTTCTGCCTGATTCAGAGCACGACGCACATCATCCGTCTCAATCCTGCAAATTATTTCGTATCCTTCGTGCCGGTAAGCATCAGCATTCCCACGCTTCTGCTGGTAAACGCCCTGGCCTTCGCGGGGATAATGCTCCTGCTGCTGATTCCCACCATGTTCATTTCGACGGTGGACCCTGCGCAGACGGTGCGGGTCAGATAATCATTTCTTGCCCTGCAGGGCCCCAAGACGCATTTCGTAGCCCTTGCGTTCCCTTTCGTCGGAGCTTGCCTTGATAAGATACGGCAAGTACTTCTTCTCAAGACGCACATTCTTGTCGCGGCGGGCGATAAGCACGCAGTTGTGGGCTGCCGTATAGTCGTCGGGCTTGATTTTGAGCACCTTTTCGTACCACTTGAGAGCCTGGCGCGTATTGCCGGCGTGAACCAGGTAATAGGAGCCGAGGTTGCTCATGAAATCGGCATCCTTGGGATAGAGCTTGTTCATGCGCTCGGATATCTTGCGGAAGGCCTCGTAGCTGCCGGGCGTTCCGTAGCGGAAGAAGGTGACGCAATAATCCTGCACCAGGTCGCGCAGCATGCCGTCCTTCGCAGGCTCCCCTGCTACAGTCCATACCGGATGCCTGGAGGCATTGTAATCGACCAGACGGAGGATTTCCGCACAGGCCATGTCGGGGCTTTCTTTCTCATAGAGCACCAGGGAGTTTATCTTGTCCACGCGAGAGCCGAGGTCGGCCGGAGTGGCCGCTATGGCCTTGTCTATGGCTGTCTGGGCAAGGGCAAACTGCTCATCGTCAAAGAAATCCACCTCATAATAGTGGACGTCGGCTCCGGTGCTGTCCTTGAGCGTAAACACCGGAGCGGAGCCCAGGTACTTGGCCTCCGGCCTCGGCACCACGCTGCTGATGCGGGATTTTGAGAAATGATAGTTGAAGCGGGCCTGATGTATCTCTGGGTTGTCCGGCTCGGCTGCTTCCCAACGGTCGAGAATGGTCTCTACGCCGACTCCGGAAGGCCCGACCATGCGCACCTGGCGCTCGTAGGAGGCCTTGAAGGACGAGGATTCCTGTGAATATGCAATCACGCCTGTCAGGAGCAGGAGCAGTGCTGTCGCAATACGAACTGTTTTCATATATCCTTGAGTATTCTGCGGCTCATGGGGTGAAGGTTGTTGCAGCGCGTGCCCAGGTTCTTCACCAGCCCGAGCGGATGCCCCTTGTACGTTATCACATTGTATCCCATCGTGGCGCCGGGGAGAGTGATTGCGTCGCGGTGAAGGAAGCGCAGGGCCGTCTGCAGGTCCACTTCCGCACACGCATAAGAGTCCTTGTCAAATCCGATGCCAAGCACGCTGTCGGGATGGGGCACCAGTTCGCGCCCCTTCTGTACCGCCGCAGGGATGCCGCTGCGCAACGGACGGAGAGGCGAAAGGTCGAAACGGCGTGCCCTGGGCATCGAGGCGCTTTTGACGAGCGCACCCGCCCATTGACCCTCTCCCGGAACAACGCCTGCCCGCAGCAGGTTTCCGGACGGGGTAAGCCGGACGCCCCATGAGGAGAATTCGTCCGACGGGGGGATTATGGTGCCGCCGAGCTCCGAGGATGCCCACTGCAGGTTATCATCGTTCTCGGCCTGCTCGTAGGTGCAGGTGGAATAGATGAGGAGTCCGCCTTCACGAAGGGCCGGCCAGACGTCGGCAAGGATACGTTTCTGCCTTGCCGCACAAATGGTTACCAACTCGGGAGACCATTCCTCAACGGCCCGCTTGTCTTTGCGGAACATACCCTCTCCGCTGCATGGGACGTCGGCGATGATGATATCGAAGGCTCCGGGAAGCAGCCTCCCTATCACCGCCGGATCGACACTGGTGACGCTGACAGCCGGATCGCCCCATACAGCTACATTGTCGGAGAGCACTGCGGCGCGCGCCTTCATGACTTCGTTGGCTACGAGCACGAAATCGTCGCCGAAACGTTCCCGCAGGGAGGCTGCGGCATCGGTGGTCTTGCCTCCGGGGGCAGCGCACAGGTCCAGCACCCTGAGACCGGGGCCGAAAGAATCCAGGTTGCGTCTCAGCAGATGCCCGACGAACATGGCGGAAGAGTCCTGCACGTAATAACATCCGGCATGCAGCAGCGGGTCGAAAATGAACTGCGGGCGCTCGGAAAGGATGCGGCCGCAGGGGCTCCACGGCACGGGTGTCCCCGCAGGGCCGTCGGAACCCTTGAAAGGATTGAGCCTTATGGAGACGCCTGCGCCTTCCATCAGCCGAGGTCGGACGGGAAATCGGACGGGAAGTCGGGACGCTGACCGTGCGAAACCTGCACCAGGCCGTCAACTATCTTGTCGAGAGCCTCCCTTATGCGGGAGCCCAGCATTGCCTTCATCACCAGATTGAGGTCGGCGTCGGCCTCGATGCTGAAGTCGGTGCCGCCGGGTGCCGGGTCGAAGTGTACGCTGATGCTGAAATGGAAAGGTGCTTCCTCATCTCCTATGCGTATGAGATTGTAGGGCTGGCGCTCCGTCACCCGCACCGAGATGGTGAAGCCCTGCACGGTGGCCCGCAGGGAGTCGAAGTCGGCAGTCACGCTATCGCGGTACTTCTCGGGGATGGATTGCGTAAGATTACGCAAGTCGGTGAAACTCATATATAACTGTTCCGGTGGAACAGCCACGATGCCGTGTTTGCTCTCGTAGTGTGCAGCCATGTCGCGTTTTTTTTATACTTTTGCAAAGATATAAAAATCTATGCACAAAATTTATTTTGAAAAACGCTGCATAATAATCTGCCCCATGGGCGACCAGGCGCTCGCAGACCCGAACTCCATAGAATTCCACAGCGGTGAGCGGCTCGACCTGCACACCCTGGTCAATATGTTCAAGGCTTCCGAATCCCTCAGCCGCATATACATCCCCACGGAAGACACGGACAAGGCATACAAAGACCTCTGCGCCGAATTCCGCGAGGTCAACGCCGCAGGCGGGCTGGTCTCCAACCGCCGCGGAGACTACCTCCTCATAAGCCGAAACGGCCTGTGGGACCTGCCCAAGGGCCATCAGGAAGCCGGAGAAGACATCAGTGTAACCGCTCTGAGGGAAGTCCGGGAAGAGACCGGAGTGGAGGCGCTGGAACTGCGTGAGCTTATCTGCGTGACCGACCACTGCTACCTGCGGGGAGGGGTCTGGCACCTCAAGCACACGTGGTGGTACGACATGCTTTACACCGACCCGGTCGATCTTACCCCTCAGCGGGAAGAAGACATCAGCAAGGCCGCCTGGGTCGCCAAATCCAGTCTTCCTCCCTACCTCACCAACACCTATCCTTCGATTCAGGAAGTCTTCCGGGAGGCAAAAGTCTAAAAATTGATGAAACTTTTTACAGTTTCATACCGTATAATAATGTATGAAACTTTCTCAATTCAACTTTGACCTCCCCCAGGAGAAGATAGCCAAGGAGCCTACCCGCTGGCGCGACGAATGCAAACTCATGGTCCTGCACAAGGACAGCGGAGAGATTGAGCACCGCCTCTTCAAAGATATACTCGATTATTTCCACAAGGGCGACCGCTTCGTCTTCAACGACACCAAGGTCTTCCCCGCCAAGCTCTTCGGCAAAAAGGAAAAGACCGGCGCCGACATCATGGTCTTCCTGCTCCGCGAACTCAACCGCGAGCAGCGTCTGTGGGACGTCATAGTGGAGCCCGCCCGCAAGATACGAATTGGCAACAAGCTGTATTTCGGCGAAGACGAAAGCATGGTGGCCGAGGTAATCGACAACACCACTTCGCGCGGCCGCACCCTGCGTTTCCTGTACGACGGACCCTACGAGGAGTTCAAGGAATCCCTTTTCGCACTCGGCCGCACTCCCGTTCCCGAATGGGTCAAGGAAGACGTGAGCCCTGAGGACGCAGAGAATTTCCAGACCATCTTCGCATCCAAGGAAGGTGCGGTTTCGGCTCCCGCCGCCGGACTGCACTTCTCCCGCGAACTCATGAACAGGATGATTCTTAACGACATAGAGAAGACATTCATCACCATCCACATGGGTATCGGCCATTTCCGCAGCGTCGATGTGGAAGACCTTTCCAAGCACAAGGTGGACAGCGAGCACATGATAATCAGCGAGCAGGCGGCAAGCGAAATCAACGCCACCAAGCATGCCGGCGGCAAGATCTGCGCCGTAGGCGTGACCGTCATACGCGCGCTGGAAACCTATGTGACCACGAACGCCGAAATACGTGCAAACGATACCTGGACCAACAAGTTCATCTTCCCGCCGTACGATTTCAGCATCGCCGATTCATTCGTATCCAACTTCCACCTGCCCTGCTCCACCATGCTCATGATGGAGGCGGCTTTCGGCGGCTACGACAAGGTCATGAACGCCTATCGCACCGCTCTGGAACAGGATTACCGCTTCGGTCCCTACGGAGACGCACTTCTGATTATCTGAGAAGCTGATTTTTTTAGTATATTTGTCCGGACTAATGAAAGACTTCAATGGACCGGACAGATTATCAAATTGTTTGCGCCCTTGCCTTGAACCGTATCTTCGGTTACAAGCCGGCTTATGCCAGGGCGCTTGTTTGCCGCTTCGGCTCCCCCGGAGCGGTCTTCTCCCAGGACGGGCAGGCCCTCGACGAGGCCATGGGCCCTTTCAACCAATTCAGACCGCTGATATGCCAGGCGACGCTGCAGGATGCCGCAGCCGAGCTGGAGACGCTGCATGCGGCGGGCTGCGACTTCATTCCCTTCGGCTCCGCAGGCTATCCTCCCCTGCTTTCGGACTGCCCCGACGCCCCAGCCGGACTGTATTTTCGCGGCTCCAGCCCTCCGCAGGAGGTTTTCGGCAGGAGCGATTTCGTCTCAGTGGTGGGCACACGCGACATTTCTCCCTACGGGCGCGACTGGACGTCACGCCTCGTGGCCGCTATGGGCCGCAGCGAAAGACGGCCCGCTATAGTCAGCGGCCTCGCCATCGGGGTTGACGTCACCGCCCACGCAGCCGCCCTCGAGGCCGGCCTGCCTACGATTGCGGTCATTCCGGTAGGAATCGATTCCATTTATCCCAGAAGGCACGCCGCCATAGCGGAACGCATCGCAGGGACCCGGGGCTGCGCGCTCATTACCGACTTCCCTCCCGGAACCGGACCCGTGGCGTTCAACTTCCTGCGGCGCAACCGCATCATCGCCGGGCTGTCCCGGGTCACCATCCTCACGGAATCCAAGGCGAAGGGAGGCGGGACCATGACGGCCCGCCTTGCCTCCAGCTACGGACGCGAGGTTTTCGCCCTTCCGGGACGTATCGACGACCTTCGTTCCGCAGGATGCAACCGCCTTATAATGGAAAAGATAGCCGAGCCTCTCGCAGACCCGTCCCAGATTCCCGGGCAGCTGGGCCTTGGCAGCGTTTCCTTCAGGCGCGGCCCCGGGCTGGAGGAAAGCCTGCGGGCAAGTTACTCCGCCGCCGGAGAGCAGACCGCCGGCGAACTTATGCGGGTCGCCCTTCTGATACGCAGCCGCCGCGGCATCACGCCGGAAGAAATCTGCCATGAGCTCGGAATGGACTACGGCAGCGTGTCTGCTGCTGTCTGCCTGCTGGAAAGTGACGGATATATCGTTACAGATTTGCTGCAAAGGTGTACGATTGCAGACAAAAAATGCTAATTTTGTATCCATGGACACAGGACACGCAGAATTCATCGACACGCATACGCACATCAGCGACAGCGCTTTCGCCTCAGAAGAGGACGCCGTAGTGGCAAGGGCCCTCGCCGCCGGCGTGAGCAAGATGATCCAGGCCGACACCGGCAGGGTCGAGCGCGACGCGATGTACGCCCTGTGCGACAGGTATCCCGGGGTTCTGTTTCCCATGCTGGGCCTGTATCCCGGCTACGTCGGGCAGGACTGGCGCGACGAAGTTGCAGCTCTGTCGTCCTGGCGTTCCAGAGGCCCGGTGGCGATAGGGGAAATCGGGCTCGATTATCACTACGGAGCTGATACCGCAGAGCTTCAGAAGGAGGCCCTGCTCGCCCAGTTCGAACTGGCCCGCGACTGGGACCTGCCCGTCAACATACACCTCCGCGACGCCACCGAAGACTGGTTCGAGATCATGGAAAAGTGCCGCGGCATGCACCTGAGGGGCAACCTTCATGCATTCAGCGCCAGCGCGGAAGTCTTCGAACGCATGCAGCGGTACGGCGAGTGGTACGTAGGGATAGGAGGAGTCGTCACATTCAAGAATGCACGCATCGGAAGCGACATCGCACGCATCCCGCTGGAGCGCATCCTGCTCGAGACGGACGCCCCGTACCTCGCTCCCGTCCCGCTCAGGGGCACTCGCAACGAAAGCGCCAACATCCCGCTTGTAGCCGGCTGGATCGCCCGGGCAAAGGGGCTCAGCACGCTGCAAGTAGCCGCCGCGACCACCGAAAACGCACGCAAACTGTTCGCAATATGAGTAACGTACTGCTAATCTACACCGGAGGCACCATCGGAATGAAAGAGGATCCGGTGGACCAGACGCTCCGTCCCTTCGACTTCGGCAGCCTGCTGGACGAGGTTCCGGAACTGCGCAAGTTCGGTTCGAGCTTCGACTCCGTAACCTTCGACCCGCTCATCGACTCCTCAGACATCGAGCCCGGAATGTGGCAGAAGCTTGCCGGCATCATCAAAGACAACTACGACAGCTACGACGGTTTCGTGGTGCTTCACGGGACCGACACCATGGCCTACAGCGCATCCACACTCAGCTACATGCTGGAGAACCTCGGAAAGCCGGTAATCTTCACCGGAAGCCAGCTGCCGGTGGGCAGGCTCCGCACCGACGGACGCGAGAACCTGGTATCGGCTATCGAAATCGCCGGCTCGCGCGAAAGCGACAGCAGCGCCACCGTGCCCGAGGTCTGCATCTACTTCAACTCCCTGCTGCTCAGGGGGAACCGCAGTACCAAGGTAGATGCCGACGGCTTCGACGCCTTCCGCTCCCCCAAGATGCCTGCGCTTGCCGAGGCCGGCATAGACATACGCTACAACAGGAACCTGATACGCCGCCCGCGGGAGGGAGGATTCGCCATCTCTACTGCGCTCGACACCAGGGTATCCATACTCAAGGTGCACCCGGGAATCACAGAGCAGGTGGTCAGCGACATCCTGCTCGGCAGTGCGACCAGGGCCGTGATACTGGAGACTTTCGGCTGCGGCAACGCCCCGTCGAGGGACTGGTTCCTGGACATCGTGCGGCAGGCCTGCGCCAGCGGGAAGATACTGCTGAACGTAACCCAGTGCCTTCGCGGTACCGTGAACATGGACCTGTACGCAACCGGACGTGCCCTGTCCAGGGCCGGAGTACTGTCCGGCAGCGACATAACCCTCGAGGGAGCCTTGGGGAAGCTTTTCTTCCTTATGGGCAACAGCGATGATAATGAAGAGGTTAAGTCTCTCCTTGTAAAGAACCTGCGGGGCGAAATATCAAAATAGGTATTGACTAATGAAAAAATTTTGCTAAATTGCACCGATTTCGCTAGAAATTAATTTTAACTAATACATCATCTAACGTTTATGAAAAAGTTTTTCATGTTTCTCGCAGTTGCAGGCGTAATGGCCTTCACTGCAAACACCGCATCCGCACAGGACGCTCAGGGAGCTCCTGCAGATGAGCAAGTTGCCTCCGCACCCGCAGAGATGTCCGCAGCTGACCTGCTCTCCGGAACAGGCGAGGAAGTCCCCCTCCACCAGGCTCTCAAGACCAAGTTCATCGAGGGTGGTGCAGGCTTCATGTCCCTCATCATCATCTGCCTTATCATAGGCCTTGCCCTCTCCATCGAGCGTATCCTTTACCTCACCTTCTCAAAGACCAACACCAAGAAGCTCCTTGAGAAAGTAGAGAAGGCACTCGCAGAAGGCGGTGTAGAAGCAGCAAAAGACGTCTGCCGCGAAACCCGCGGTCCTGTCGCCTCCATCTTCTACCAGGGTCTGCTCCGCTACGACCAGGGTGTCGATGTAGTCGAGAAGACCGTCGTATCCTACGGCTCCGTACAGATGAGCGAAATGGAGAACGGCCTGAGCTGGATTTCCCTGTTCATCGCCATTGCACCGTCCCTCGGATTCCTCGGTACCGTTATCGGTATGATCAACGCATTCGACGCCATCCAGGCAGCCGGTGACATCTCCCCGAACGTTGTTGCAGGAGGTATGAAGGTTGCTCTTATCACCACCGTCGGCGGTCTCATCGTCGCCATGATCCTCCAGGTGTTCTACAACTACATCCTCGCCAAGATCGACAGCCTCACCATCGATATGGAAGATTCTTCCATCTGCCTGATCGACCTTCTCACCAAGCACAACGCAAAGTAATTTTATCGCCACTCTCGAAATTATGAAACTCAATAAAATATTCAAATGGGGCATGGTAGCGCTGATTATCCTCAGTGTGGCTCTCCTCATCTGGGGCTTCTCCCAGAACTTCGGAGGCAACACCGTCGATACTCTGCTCTATTGGACCTACGGCATGGTCGGCCTGGCGCTGTTCTGCGTCATCATCGTCGGCCTGCTCGTCGGAGCCAAGAACAACCCGAAGAGTCTCGTGAAAATCGGGATTATTCTGGTCGGAGTGGCAGTGCTTTGCCTTATCGCCTACCTTCTCGCGAAGGGTGAACCCGCACTGGGTTACACAGGCGCACCTGTATCCGCAGGTACACTCAAACTCACAGACACCGTCCTCAACCTTACCTACATCGTCGGCGCTGCAGCCATCGTGGCAATCATAGTCGGCGAGGTCCGTATGGCCATAGCTAGCAAGAAATAATCATGGGCAAGAAGAAAGTACCAGCAATGAACACCAGCTCGACCGCGGATATCGCGTTCCTGCTGTTGTGCTACTTCCTGATGACCACGACCATGGGCAGCCAGACCGGTCTTAGCAGACGTCTGCCCCCCATGCCCGACAAGAATCAGAAAGTGGAGGACCAGAAGGTCAATCGCCGCAACATCATCCAGGTGAAGATCAATTCGGCCGATAGAATCCTTGCCGGTAGCGAGCCCATCGACATCAGCCAGCTCAAAGACAAGATCAAAGAATTTCTGAGCAACCCCGCAAATGATCCCAATCTCCCCGAAAAGGAGATTCAGAACATCGAGGGTCTAGGAGAATACCCTGTATCCAAGGGCGTTATCTCACTTCAGAATGACCGTGGTACAAGTTACCAGGCATACATCGCAGTACAGAATGAACTCGTGAAGGCCGTCAACGAACTCCGCGACGACTTCTCCCGCCGTCAGTACGGCAAGGTGTTCATTATGCTCGACGAGGATACGCAGAGTATAGTCAAGAAGGCTATACCCCAGAATATTTCCGAGGCCGAGCCTAAGGATGTAGGCCGCAGAAGATAATTACAGGAGGAAAGAATTATGTCAAAATTTGGTGGAAGCAACAACAAGAAAGAGGTGCCGGCAATGACCAGCAGCTCCCTTTCCGATATCGTTTTCATGCTCCTGTTCTTCTTCATGGTTACCACGCAGATGCGCGAAACCGAGAACAAAGTCGTAGTCAAGATTCCCGAGGCATCCGAGGTAGTAAAGCTCGAGCGCAAGGATCTTAACTCCTACATCAATATCGGTACGCCTATCAAGTCTCTGCAGGCTATGTACGGAACAGAGGCCCGTATCCAGCTCAACGACTCCTTCAAGACCACCGACGACATCCGCGACTTCGTGGCTGCCGAGCGTGAGTCCAAGAGCGAGGCCGACCGTCAGTTCATGACCGTCAGCATCCGCGCCGACCAGGATGTCCGAATGGGTATCATCACCGATGTCAAACAAGAGCTCAGACGTTGCTCTGCGCTCAAGATAATGTACTCCGCACGCAAGGGCGGTAAATAAACAGCCCACAAGTAGATACGAGCAGCCCCCTTTTCAAGAGGGCTGCTTTTTTAAAAGATTGAAAATCAATGGCAATCATTCGCAAGAAAGTGAAGGACCTGCTGCTTTCGCAGCCGGGAGAAACCGTCCTTGCCAAAGGATGGGTAAGGACCAAGAGGGGCAATAAGGAAATTGCGTTCATCGCCCTCAACGACGGTTCCACAATTAAAAACATACAGATCGTAGCAGACAAGAACCCCGAGACGGAAGGCGTCCTCGCAAAGATAAGCACCGGCAGCTGCATTGCAGTTGAAGGTGTGCTGGTTGAGTCGATAGGAAGCGGTCAGGCCGTAGAAATCAAGGCCTCCAACATCACCATATACGGAGAGTGCGACCCCATGCGCTACCCCCTCCAGAAGAAAGACACTTCTTTTGAGTATCTGCGTACCGTAGCCCACATGCGCCCCAGGACAAACACCTTCGGCGCCATACTCAGGCTCCGCAGCCAGATGGCCTTCGCAATACACGAATTCTTCCATTCCAGGGGCTTCGTCTATCTGCACACTCCGCTCATCACCGCATCCGACGCAGAAGGTGCCGGCAACATGTTCCAGGTAACCACCCTGGACCTTAACGCTCCCATTCCCCGCGGCAAGAAAGGCGACGTGGACTACAGCAAAGACTTCTTCGGACGCAGGACTTCGCTTACCGTGAGCGGACAGCTCGAGGGTGAACTCGGAGCCACCGCACTCGGAGAAATATACACTTTCGGCCCCACTTTCCGCGCAGAGAATTCCAACACCCCGAGGCACCTTGCCGAATTCTGGATGATCGAGCCCGAAATGGCTTTCTACGATCTTAAGGATAACATGGACCTCGCAGAGGAGTTTATCAAATATCTGGTAAAATACGCTCTCGACAACTGCATGGACGACATCCAGTTCCTCAACGACCGTTATGACCCCGAGCTTGTCGGACGCCTGCAGAGCGTGGTGGACACCGAATTCGTCCGACTCGAGTACACCGAGGGAATCAGGATTCTCGAAGAGGCCGTCGCAAACGGCACCAAGTTCGAGTATCCGGTTTTCTGGGGTGCAGACCTCCAGAGCGAGCACGAAAGGTTCCTGGTCGAGCAGCATTTCCGCAAGCCCGTCATCCTGACCGGTTATCCCAAGGATATCAAGGCCTTCTACATGAAACAGAACGAGGACGGCAAGACCGTCCGCGCCATGGACGTGCTCTTCCCGAAGATCGGCGAGATCATCGGCGGAAGCGAGCGCGAGGCCGACCTGGGCAAGCTCGAGGCACGCATCGACGAACTCGGCATGAGCCGCAAGAACCTTGAGTGGTACATCGACACCAGGCGCTTCGGAAGCTGCCCCCACAGCGGATTCGGACTCGGATTCGAGAGGCTGCTGCTCTTCGTCACCGGCATGCAGAACATCCGCGACGTCATCCCGTTCCCGCGTACTCCGAAGAACGCAGAATTTTAACGGACGCAGGCCAGGCTGCAGGTTCCCTTTATATTGATTATCAAATAAAAAGATTATGTTAGTAATAGGCATAGCCGGCGGATCAGGTTCCGGCAAGACCACAGTGGTGAACGCCATCACGCAGCAACTGGAAGGCAAAAAGGTAGTTGTGCTCCCTCAGGATTCATACTACAAAGACTCCAGCGACCTCACCGACGAGGAGAAGCGGGTCCACAATTTCGACCACCCCGATTCAATCGAATGGGACCTTCTCTGCGAACAGCTCAAGGACCTCAAGAAGGGCAAGGCGGTGGAACAGCCGGTATATTCGTTCATCTCCTGCACCCGTTCCAAGACGGAGACCAAGCGGGTAGAGCCTGCCGACATAATCATAATCGAAGGGATCCTGATTTTCACCTGCAAAAAGCTCCGCGACCAGATGGACATCAAGATATTCGTCGATGCCGACGATGACGACCGCCTCATGCGCGTCATCGAGAGAGACATCTGCGAACGGGGCAAAGACGTCCACTGGGTGATCGAGCGTTACAGCCGCACCGTCAAGCCCATGTACCTTCAGTTCATCGAGCCCAGCAAGCGCTATGCCGATGTAATCATTCCCCAGGGCGGACACAACAAGGTGGCCATCGACATCATTACCGCCACCATAGAAAAAGAGATCAAAAAACAACAGTGAGAAAAGCAGACCGGGCAGGACTCTATACCACCGTAATCATTCATCTTGCGGTGCTTATAGTCCTGCTCGGGACTTCTCTCGGCTTCTCCATCCAAAGCGAAAACAGCTTCGTACTCGACTTCAGCAAGCTCGAGGAACTCGAACGTCTGCAGGCCGAGGTGGAACGCCTCAAGCAGGAGGCCGAGTTCCAGCAGTCCATCAGCGAAAAACTCGAACGCGAGCTCGGCGCCGCCGGGGTGAGCGTACGCAACGTGGCGGTTGACCGTTCATCGCTCAAGGACGACCGCGGGACCGATGCCGAAGAGCTCTACAAAGACGCCGAGCGCCTTGCCCGCGAACTGCAAGGCGGGTTCGAAGTTCCCGACGACGGATTCTCGGCAAACTTGCCCGACAAAGACTCCGGCAGCAAGCCTCAGGAAAGGAAATACAGCGGTCCCTCGGTAGTGTCTTATTACCTGGAGGGACGCAAGGCCAGCAAACTCTCAATTCCTGCCTACAGATGCATGGGAGCCGGAGAGGTTACGGTTTTGATAAGCGTAGATAACTCTGGCGCCGTAGTCGCGGCCAAAGTCGATGAAAGCGTTTCCAGCACCGACGGCTGCCTGCGCAGCTTCGCAATAAGGGCGGCGCGACTGAGCCGGTTCTCGGCAAGCGCATCCGCCCCCGCCCGCCAAAGCGGCAACATCGTCTATAAATTCATCGCCCAATAAGGCTGTCAGCAGCACCTCCACGGGCAAGGTACCTATGATATGCCGGGACCTTGCCCGACATTGTGCCTTGGAGAGACGTCGGAGCCATATCGCCGGGCAAGGTACCCCTCAGAAAAAAGCACCTTGCCCGTTTTTTCTTAGAAATGTTTGTTATTTCAGAGATAATACGCTATGTTTGGGACGACTTTTAAACTATTACTACTATGAAAACAATTCTCAAAGTCCTCCGATACGGAGAGCATGATTACCGGTTTGAAACCGATTTTGATCCCAAAAACAATCCTCAAGCTATCTTCGACGTCATTGCCGGCGTCTCTTTCGCAATGATGACAAGCCTTTGGGGCGGCAACGAAAACGCCGTAATCGCAATAATCAGGGCTTTAGCCATCGCCGACCTTTCACTATGTGCCAACAGGAAGGAAATGATTAGGATGCTGGACGAAGAATCGGGGAAACTTGCCAATGTCCATGCCGAGACCAAAAAGGAATTCGAGAAGAGCGGCGGAAAAGTTGTCACTTTCGCTCCCGGCATCCAGCCGTCCAAGATGGCCAACTGAAATGAAGCGGATTGTTCTCCGTCGTCTGGCGGACGGCAGGGACGCATACGTACAGCCTTTTCATATCAGTATGAAAGGGATGGAAAAGTTAATCCTTTTCCGAGATGATGACGACTACGATGCAATGGTCAAAATCATGTGCGTGTGCGCCAGGCGTAAAAGCGTAATCATAATAATCTATGCTGTAGTTTCCAACCACTTCCATGTGGCGGTTTTGGCAACCTCACAGAAGGAAGCATTTGAATACGGGCAGGAGCTCAAGCGTATGTACGCAATGTGGTTCAGGAAAAAATACGGCCATGCAAAAGCTCTGCTAATGGTCGATATCAAGGCGATAGCCCTGGACAGCGACTGGTATGTCCGGAACGCCCTGGCCTACATCCCCCGCAATGCGCTGGACAATGGTTGTAACGTCAACGAGTATAAGTGGTCGGGCCTGAGCGCAATGTTCGGGAGAAGCAGTTTTGCCGGCACCACTCCAGTCAGGACATTGACGAAACAGCAAAAGAGGGACATCATGCATACCGGAGACAAACTCGACGATGTTCCCTGGATGCTGGACGAGGCCAAGCGCCTTATACCTAGCAGTTTCTGCGATCACACTTATCTGGAACAAGCTTTCAACAACGACATGACGTACTTCATCAGAACAATCGGCGGCCAGGATTCATCGGAGATGACTTGGAAGCTGGTTGACGGTCCAAGGACAATGCAGCATGACACCGACTTTCTGAATTCTATCAAAGAATTGTCCCTAAGGTGGTTCAAGACAGAACTCACAGAATTGTCTATCGAAAAGAAAACCCGCCTCATACCATACGTGTACCGCACGACCAAAACATCCGTAGCCCAACTGGCCCGAGCTTTCGGAATAGGCCGGGACGATGTCGAACGAATTCTCAAACCCGTCACATCACTGGCAAGGTACCTATGAGACGCCGGGACCTTGCCCGACATTGTGCCTTGGAGAGACGTCGGAGCCATATCGCCGGGCAAGGTACCCCTCAGAAAAAAGCACCTTGCCCGCTACTGCACGGCAGAGATACACGATTGACGCTATGGGCTCACGAACAATCAGGAAAGCCCGCGAGCGTATGGGAAGGACAAACTACAGCGACTCCATAGCTGCCTTGTACACCTCGTCGGTGGCAAGCCAGATATGGTAGAAGGCCTTGTCGCCAAGCTTTGAATAGCGGCCGACGAGAGCCTGGATCTGAGCCATCATGTAGGGCTTTTCGATTTTCCATTCGTCTTCTGTCGGCACGAGGGAGTCGTGCGTTTTGGCATAGGACAGGAAAGCCTTTTCGAGGCCGCAGGACGAGAGGTAGCGCAAGAGGGCGTCGTAATCGTCGATGGCCTGCAGCTCCTTCTTGTGGGCATCGAACCAGGCAGAGGAGAAGCGCACGGCGGTGGCCCTGCGGTTGCATCCGATATAGAAAGGACCCACCCTGGTGGTATCTATGGGGACGAATACGTCGGGGACGATTCCGCCGCTCTCGACTTTCATGCTGTCGGCGGCAAGCATCTCTCCGTGTTCGTAGCGGTTATACAGGTCTTCGCTGTATGTGTCGTAAGACTTCTGGATGCAACGGCCAGAAGGAGTGTAGAAACGTGCAACCGTGATGCGGATGCCGGAGCCGTCGGTAAAATCGACCGGTTCCTGGACCAGTCCCTTGCCGAAGGTGCGCCGTCCCACAAGCCGGGCCCTGCCGTTGTCCTGCATCGCGCCTGCGAATATCTCGCTCGACGAAGCGGTATTCTCGGATACCAGCAGCGACAGGCCGACGTCCTTGAAGGGGCCGTGGCCGTCTGAATAGCAGTCGTTGCGCTGATAGTTGCGGCCTTCCATATACACAATCAGTTTCCCCTTCTCGAGGAAAAGGTTGGCCAGCAGGAGCGCCTGGTCCATATAGCCGCCGCCGTTATCGCGCAGGTCCACTATCAGATGTGTCATACCCTTGCCCACGAGGTCGCGGACCGCGGTCGCAAACTCGTTGGCCGTGGTACGGGAGAACTTGCTAAGACGCAGGAAGCCCACGGTGTCGCTCACCATGAATGCGGCATCGACGGAGTGAGTGGGGATGCGTCCACGGGTGATTTCGAAGGGGATATGCTCTCCGTCACGGGATACGGTGACGACCACTTTGGTCCCGTTGGGGCCCTTCATGCGCCGCACCATGCTGTCCTGGGGGAAGTTCACGCCGGCTATCTGCTTGTCGTCCACCTTGAGGATGCGGTCGCCAGCCTGCATGCCTACATGCTCTGCAGGTCCTCCGGGAATGACTTCGATTACGATTGCGGTGTCGTTGGGGACATTGAACTGAATGCCTATTCCGGAGAAGTTTCCGGCAAGCTCCTCTTCCGAGGCTTCCAGCGTCTGGGGAGGCATATATACGGAATGCGGATCGAGCGCGGAGAGAGCGGCGCTGACAGCCGCGTCGGTCACCTTCTGGCGATCGACGGTATCGACGTACATCTCGTCGATCTTCTGCATTATGACGTTCAGCTTGAGCCAGTTCTCGTACTTCGATGCGTACATGCGCTTCTGCTCTCCGAAACGCATCGCCGAGACAGCTATGAGTGCGCCCAGCAGAGCAGCTGCGAGCACAAGGAGGAATACGGTGCTTTTCTTCATTAATCTACCTTCTCGACTTCTATTCCGGCACGTTTAAGCAGGTCGATACCGTCGGTAAGACGATATTCGTCCTTATAGACGACCCGCTTTATGCCGCTCTGTATTATCAGCTTGGAACACTCGATGCACGGAGCCGCCGTAACGTAGAGGGTGGCTCCTTCGCTGTTGTTTCCCGACTTGGCCACCTTGGAGATGGCATTGGCCTCGGCGTGCAGCACGTAGGGCTTGGTCACTCCGTTCTCCTCGCAGATGTTTTCGAATCCCGAGGGGGTGCCGTTGTAACCGTCGGAAATGATCATGTTGTCCTTGACCAGCAGAGCTCCGACCTTGCGGCGCTTGCAGTAGGAGTTCTGGGCCCAGATCTCGGCCATTTCGAGGTAGCGTGCGTCGAACTTGCTCATCGCTGATACAGATAACGTTTGATACTTCTTTTAGGCGTGCGCTCGAAGTCCTCGGGAAGGAATTCTATCTTGCGGATCTGGGCGTAGCCGGGGATGACCTTGTTGACCTCGGGCAGGCTGTCGTTGATTATCTGCTTGACGCCTTCGTCGTCGAGCCCGTCCTTCATGGCCTGCTGGTAATCGGGATAGATGAGTGCGGTAAGGCCTCCGTTGTCTTCGATGACCAGGGACTCAACCACGTAGTTAAGGTTGTTGAGTACGGCCTCCAGCTCCTCGGGATAGATATTCTGCCCGGAAGGGCCGAGGATCATGCACTTGGAACGGCCCTTCAGATACAGGTAGCCGTCGGAATCCATGACACCCATGTCGCCGGTCTTGAACCAGTCGTCGTTGGTAAAGGCAGCCTTGGTTGCCTGGCGGTTGTTGTAATAGCCCAGGAAGACGTTGTCGCCCTTGACCTGCACCTCGCCGGGAATCTTGGAGGGATTCGGCGAATCGATGCGGATCTGGCATCCGGGAATGGCATATCCGCAGGAGCCTTTCTTGGTGCGGTTCCAATGAGCATAGGTGATGATGGGGCCGCACTCGGTCATGCCATAACCTACTGTGAACGGGAACTTTACCCTGCGGAGGAACTGCTCGACCTCGGGGTTGAATGCGGCTCCGCCAAGGATTACCTCTTCGAAATTGCCGCCGAATGCCTGTATCATGCCTTCGCGTATCTTGCCGAGGACTATCTGGTCCACTATGGGGATATGCAGCAGCGGCTTGTTCTTGTCGGCGATAGGCTTAATCTGCGATTTGTAAACCTTTTCGATGATGAGGGGCACTGCTATGATGACGTCGGGATGAATCTCCTGGAAGGCCTTCATGATGACCTTGGGGCTGGGGACGCGGGTGAGGAAGTGCACGTGCGCTCCTATCGTCATCTCGAAGAGGAACTCGAACATCATTCCGTACATGTGGGCGGAGGGCAGCAGGGCGACCATGTTGGACTCGCAGTTCATCTGCGGCTCCGCAGTCTCGCCGGCGAGGCGTATATTGCACCACAAAGACCTGTAGGGCAGCATGACGCCCTTCGAGAAACCAGATGTTCCGGAGGTGTAGTTTATGAGCGCCAGTTCATCGGCGCTGTCTTCGTAGTAATTGAGGTCGGAAGGGCCGAAACCTTCGGGATACATGCTGTGGAATTTCTCCCCGAGGTGCTCGCGAGCCTCTACAAGCTTCTGGTCGCGGGCGAGGATGTAATGCAGGGTGGACATGCGTACGAACACAAGCACGTCGGGCATCTCCGCTTCGGAGAGGTTCTCCCAGTTGGCTTCATCGACAAAGAGCACCTTGGCCCCGCAATGATTGACGAGGAAATGTATGTTTTCGGGTTTGAATTCGTGCAGCAGAGGTACGGGCACGGCTCCGTAAGTGATGGCCGCAAGGAAGCATACGCCCCAGTTTGCCTGGTTCTTCGAGCAGAGGGCCACCTTGTCGCCCTTCTGCAGTCCGCACTCGCGAAAGCAGATGTGAAGAAGCTCTATGCGCTTGGCAACGTCGCTGTACTTCAGGGTGACGCCCTGGTAGTTGGAAAGGGCTGCGCGCTCCCAGTTTGCCTGGAAGCTCCTCTCCAGCATTTTGTTTACCGATTGGAATGCCATATTCTAATAGTATTGTCGTGATTCCATGTAAGACGGGCATCGGGCCGGCCGGCGATCGCCTTGGCCTTTGCAGGCCAGTCGCGGGGCGCCTTGGCAGCGGCCTCGAATTGCTCCAATGCGGCACGCTGGCCGCTTATTATCCAGTTGCCGCAGGACAGCATGCAGCTGTCGGCATCGGCGAAAATTTCTCCGTAGAGGGCGCGGGCGAAACCGGTGCGGGGATTGGCAGTCACCCCGTCGGAAGTGCATTTATCCTTGACCCGCAGCATGTTGAGCTTGCCTTCGGGAAGGATCACCACCGCCGCCTCGCGTACTCCCGCTTCGGTTTCCCACATCCTGGGATCCGTGCGGGTCTGCTTCTTTATCCGGGATATTCCGGCGTTGTAGCCATCCAGGGCCACGTTGGCGTCGAGCCAGGTTTCGTATGCATTCCTGTAGGCCTTGGTATCGGCAAGAGGGATATCCACAAAATAATCGTACTCCCCGGGAAGCACCGCCGAAAGTTTGCTTGGGGCCTCGGAAATGGGAGAAAGAAAATTGCAGAAGTATTTCTCGGATTCGGGAGCCACGCAGGAAAAAGACTCCCCGCTTTCTATCATCCACTCGCTGGCGTCACGTACGAAAAGCACAGCAGCCTTGCCCAAAGCCCCGGGCACAAGGCCCTTGAACAGCTTGGCCGCGCCCCTGCTGCGGTAAATCAGGTAATCAGCCGACGGCAGCACAGACAGCACGCGGTCGAAATCGGGGGCGTCGAGTACAGAAGATCCGGAAGAAAGATGCCGCAGAGCCACCGTTATAACAGTCTCTGACGGACTGAGCAGCAGAGCGTTATGACTGTCGAGACTGACGAAGGCATGGCTGATGTGCGAGGAATCAGCCTGTTGCATGAGGGAGGATGCGACGGCAAGCGTATCATCGGCAGCCCTGCCACATTCTATGACGGCAAGAGGCTCGAGCGAGCTGACGTCGCACTTGGCCACGACGCAACGCGCCCTGCCGAACCGGCCGTAATCCAGGCTGCGTAAGATGCTGGTAGAATCGGTCATGCGGTCCAGGGCATGGTCCAGACGGTCGAAAACACCGATGCAAAGGGCATCGGAAGGCACTGCCTGCAGCATTTCGGGGGCATCGGAAGAAGAAGTACCGGCAACGCCATTGCCGCAGGAATGCAGGCACATGGCGAGGCTCAGGACCAACAGTGAAAGTACACACTTACGCATAATAGTGCAAATATAGCAATTTATGTGAATTGTTATTTGCGGCACAACATTTTGCATTTTTTGATTTGTTGGTTATTTTTGTAGGATAGCTTCCTGGTTTTTCACCCGGATGCTCCGCTCGCTTATATGAATATATGAAGAGAATACTCGCCTCCTTAATACTTGTTTCCGCCGCAATTGAGGGAAACATAAGCGCAGAGAGGGCGCTGTTCCTCCGCGGATGCGTATATCTTGTAGATGAGAGCCGCATCGACTACGCAAAATCTTTCTCGGACTACCTGCTTTCTCACGGAATGAGCAGCCGGCAGCTGGATGCGCTCATACTTGCACTCAAATAAGACCCAGTTCGGAGGCTTTGTGCATCATCTCCGAGACATTCTTCACTTCCATCTTGGCGTAGATACGCTGACGATGGGTGTTGACCGTATGCACGCTGAGATGCACCCGCTCCGCAATTTCCGAAGCCTTGAGTCCCTCCGCGCTCAGTCGGATAATCTGAATCTCCCGCTGCGACAGGCCGATGTCGGCTATCCTCCGGCTGCGCTCTATCAGCAGATCGCCCACATAGTCGGCCACATCGGCGTTGATTGATTCCGCCCTGTCGGAAAGCTCGCGGCATTTCTCGCGTATTGTTTCCGGTTCCAGCACGGCGGCATCGGAAGAGAGGTCCGAGATGGCATCGCCAAGGCCGTTGATGGGATTGCGCAGGTCTCTGGAAAGCAGATCGATAATCTGCTGCCTGGTGTCGCTCAGTCGTTTGAGTTCGAGGGAGCGGCGTCGGGCTTTTCGAAGCCCCAGAATCACTATTACGATAATGGTCAGGGCAAGCGACAGGGCAAGCACCAGCACCCATATCTGATAACGGCTGCGCTCTATCCGCCTCTCCTTTTCCTGTACGGCAAAGCGGGTTTCCATCTCCTGAAGGGTCTCGTCTTCCTTCTGTTGCATGTACTTCTGCATCTGCAGTACATAGTCGTCGTGCCGGTCAAGAGCCGTCTGTGGCTGCCCCACCCTGGTATAAAGCCGCACCAGGCGGTCGTCCAGAGAGGCTGCTGTCAGATAGTCGGTCGCCGAGAGCGTGCTGCGCACCTTCTCGAACCAGGCAATGGCCTCCTCGTTGCGTTCGCCCTGCTGGAACCAGCGCGAACGGAACATGATACCATTTCGCTTAAGGCGCGCAATGTCGTATGTATCGGCGATAGCCTGCCCCTTGTCAAGATACTCGCCCGCAGTCCTGTATATATCGGGGTCGATGGAATCGGACCATCGGTTCTTATTGATATAGAGGGAAGCGATGACGTAGCACGCCTCTGCCTGCTGCCCGGCGTCGCCGATTTCTTCGGCAAGAGCAAGCGCCTGCTGCGCGTAGCCAAGGCCTTCGTCGTTCCGCCCTGTCTCAGGGGAAATCTCGGCATACGAACAGAGCTTGGCTTTGCTGATGAGTATGCCGGCCAGTTCGGAGCTGAAACCGCACTCCCGGGCGATGGACTCCGCCTCGACTGCCTTTTCCCAGGCGTCGTCGTCGCGGCTTGTCAGGATGTCTATCCCTACTATCGTAGATAGCGCCTGAACGCGCCCTTGCCGGGAATTCTCCGCATCAGATATTTCAAGCGCCCGAAGCGCCTTTTGCATTGCCGGCTCAAAGCGCTGGAGCGCCGCATCGGCCGACGCCTGCTCGAGCAGGGCGGTCAACTCCGGTGGGCAAGCGGCTTCTTCCTGGTGGCCTTCACAGGCGGAAAGGCCCAAAAACAAAGCAAGGACAAGGACGGAGGAGAGTTTTTTCGCGAACTTTTTCATCGGAGCAAAAATAAGCAGAAATATGTAAAAGCACACACAAACATGCTATTTCAGTACGCTCCAACGTGCAGATTACTGAAAATTCATTAAGCAAATCACAAGCAAATAAAAGACATTTGTGTCATTAAAACAACACAGTCATGTTACAATTCGAGAAATCCCATTATGTACGGCCATCTGCCTTAGTAATGTGTCTGCTTGAGCAAAGCATCGTATGCGTAAGCAATCTGATATACAGCAACAATCCGGGTGCGCCAGGAGATGATATTGAAGAACTTGAAATCATAGATGGAGGGTCATTCTGATGAAAAGAGCTTTATTATACATTTTTGCCGCAGCGGCAATGACTGCCTCGTGCGTCAAGGAAAACGCACCCGAGGGCAATGTACAGCCGGTCGAATCTTTCGGCGGAAGGGTCATAACAGTAAGCCCCATAGCCTCAAAGACTGCCATAAGCGAAAAGCAGGACGGCGGTTACAGCTTCAGCTGGAAGGCCGGCGACCAGATAGCTTTATATGAGTTCGTCTATGAGAACTACGGCAGCGATGCCGAGAACGCCACGCCCTCCGAGGTTTTTTACTCGGAAGGGCTCGGGGAGGATGCAGCGGCAGCCACATTCACGGTGGATTTGAATACGACGCTCAGCAATCCCGGCGGAGGGAAGTACCGTTATGTAGCCGTTTTCCCAAGCAATTCGAATTATTATTGGTCGGACGAGGATTATTATGCCGACTGCTGGTCCGATGCCGACAAAAGCCTTCCCGTACACCCTGTCATAGGGCTGCAGTTCCCTACCAACCAGCGCCCCACCACCACGAGCTTTGACCCCGATGCAGATATCCTGGTATCCAAGGTCGCTGCTCTGGAAAGCCGCGCCGACGGGAATATCGAGCTTCATTACGCCCGCGTCGGAGGCGTTGCGAGAATGACCCTGACCGGCCTGCCCGCAAACTCCATTCTCGATTACGGGACACTGTCCGTCGATGCTGATTTCCCGATCATGACTCCTTTTGAATACGATGTCGAACTTGAGGAAGTTCGTGCCTATGTCCCCGGCAATTCCTCCGGGGGCGGCGTCGTTGTGGGCCCGCCTGTCGATGGCGGCGAAGTGATCGGCCCCGGCATGGTCCCCTCTTTGAGGATTTATCCGCAGGATGTCTTTGTGGATGCAGAAGGGAAGGCCGATATCTGGCTGAGGCTGCCCGCCGGAAAGATAGACGAGAAGTTGGAGCTGTCATTCGAGGTGATGGACAACGACCCGGCAAACGGCAGTTACGGAGCGTCACACACTTATGTCAAGAGCGTGGACCTGGCGGCTCTGGGCAAATCGCTCACTTTCGAAAACGGCAAGCTGACAGTGTTCTCCGTTGCCATGGAAAAAGCTCCCGAACTCACCCTCAGCTATACTTACATTGATTCCCAGGGCGAGGAGCACACCAGCAGTTCCACCTCCGGTCTGTCTGTTGATCCCTACTTCTCGCCGGATGCCGGGACACTCACGTTGGATGTCGATTACACAGGCAACATCTCAGATGTGACAGTAGATGCCTCATATTGTGATTGGGCCTCCGCCACGTTCGACCCAGTCTCCAGGAAAATCACCCTGCAATACGAGGCGAATCCCATATACGAGACAAGTTACTCTTCGGCTTACGGCATAGGCACCCGTGGCGGCTCCATCACAGTCAACGCCGGCACGATCAGCCAGTATGTCTATCTCAACCAGTACAAACGCGATTTCCGCAATATAGGGGAAACCTGGACCGCCTATATGCCGTGGTTCGGCGGAGATGACAGCTCCGAAATCGTATGCAATTTCACGCCCGACATCTCCTGCGACGACCCCTCCGTCAGTTGGACTTCGGAGCTCTTCAGGAACCAGTACGGACTATGGTGTACCCGCATAAACGTCACGGCGGAGCCACTTGAGGTGACAGAACGCGTGGTAGATGCCGACGTGGTCATACGCGACCCGCTGAATAGCTCCAAGTCGCTGACCATCAGGGTAAAGAGATTCAAGAAGCTGGCTCCCGGAAAGTATTGGGTGGTCTCAGACAGCGGAGAGTCCTGGTTCTCGACCTACGAAGAAAGGCGCGTGGAGGGCGAGGAAGTCATAACCTCCCACACCTTCTCCCTGGAGACAAGCGAGCAGCCTACTGCAGCAAAGATGCTTACGCCCAACAGCCAGGGCCTGCTTGCTACGCTTTTCAATTTCGAGCCCATAGAAGGCAGCAACAAGTATCATATCTACGTCAGCTTCGGCCTCGATGCGGAAGGGAAAGAGATCAGGCGCTATATGAGAAAGTGCGGCAACATGAGCGACCTCAATCAATTTATCACACATAACCAGTACGGGCTCGTACGTCTAAATCCCCTGGAGCCGGACAGCTGGTGCGAATGGGATGTGTATTATGTCGAAGACGTAATCCATGTAGCCTGCGATGCAGATTCCAACGGAGGCACGAATAAAGCCGGTGTGCTCTGCATGGGCGACGCATCTTACACGGGAACGAGCTCCGGAGGCTGTCTTATCGGTTGTTTCATCGGATCATCCCTGAAATACAAAGGCAGTTTCGACTACTACGGCATCTCAGGTGGAAGTGACTTGATGAGAAAACACGAAATCGTCCTGGTGCCTTTTGACGAGAATGCGGAACCGCTTCCGGTAGCCGTTACCGGCGTGAGCGTAGAGCCTTCCGAAGTGGCGGTCGATCCCGGCGAAACGGTGCAGCTCAGCGCCGTAGTAGCTCCTGCGGGCGCTGCCGACAAGTCGGTCACCTGGACCAGCAGCAAGAAGACCGTCGCCTCGGTTGACGAAAACGGCTTGGTAACGGCCAAAAAGCCCGGGGAGGCCGTCATAACTGCCACAACCACAGATGGTTCCTTTACTGCGACATGTACCGTGACGGTGAACCCCATCCCGGTGACGGGGGTTACGCTCAACAAGACTTCGGCCTCGCTCAAAGTTGGAGAAGAACTGTACCTTAGCGCCAAAGTGCAGCCAGAGAACGCAAGCAACACCGCCGTAAGCTTCGAGGTCATCACCGGCAAGGACGTCATCGAGAAAGAAGAGACAGGAATGACTTACGCCCAGTGGTTCAAGGCGGTCAAGGCAGGTCAGGCATACATTCAGGCCACAACCGCCGACGGCAGCTATTCGGCCATGTGCCATGTTACGGTCACTGAGGACGTAAAGGTATCGGAGATCCGTCTTGAGCCCACAAGCCTCACGATGGACATCGGACAGAAGGTATCTTATTACGACGGCTTCGTGGCAAGCGACAGGCCCTACACGTACAAAGTCTTTCCCGGCAACGCTGCGAATATGGAGCTGAACGCGAGTTCGTCGGACGAATCCATAGTAAAGGTAAGCATGCAGTACAGTTTTGCCTACAGCGGTTACTACTACGACATTACGGCAGTCGCTTCCGGCCAGGCCTCCATTACCTTCGAGGCAGCTGACGGTTCGGGAGTGAAAGCCGTGCTGCCGGTCACAGTCAATGCTCCCATAGCTGTTCAAAGCATTTCGCTCACCGTGACGGAAACGACTCTGTATGAGGGCGGAATAACGATGCTGTACCCGGTCATCAGCCCTTCCAACGCCAGCAATCAGCAGGTGAGCTGGAGCAGTTCCAACCCAGCAGTCGCGACTGTTGACAGCTACGGACAGGTTACGGCCGTCACGCCCGGCACTGCCGTCATAACGGTAGCTTCCGCCGACGGAAACTACTCTGCGACATGCACCATAACGGTGATTGAACTGGTACTGGACACCTCCGGCAGCGTTGACATGGGGCTTACGTCCGGTCTGCGCTGGGCCACCTGCAATACAGGAGCCAACTCGCCCGAAATCTACGGTACATTCACCTCGTGGGCGGACGTCGTACCGAATGAAGGCTGGCAGACTCCGACCAAGGCGCAGTTTGAAGAGCTGCTATCCGAGTGCCAGCAGTCCGTACTCATCTACAACGGCGTCAAGGGACTGCTCCTGACAAGCATGGTCAACGGAAAGCATCTGTTCTTCCCCATGACTGGCGCAACGAATACCGAATACGATATCACCATGGGTGAAGGATACTATGTCATGCTGTGGACATCTACCGAAGACGGCAGCGACGCCGCATATATCGCCCAGTACGACGGTCAGACCTTCACGACAAGTTCCGGGCCTAAAGCAAGCATTCTCTGCCCTATGAGGGCCGTTAAGGTGGAATGACAAGCTTTCGTGAAGACACAAAAAAAGCCGGCGATTGCCGGCTTTTTTCGTAGCTCCTAGTGGAATCGAACCACTATTTAAGGTTTAGGAAACCTCCGTTCTATCCGTTGAACTAAGGAGCCGGGAAAAGAGCGTGGATTACTCTGCGCTCTTGACGATGATCTGACGACCTCTGTAGTAACCGCACTCAGGGCATACGCGGTGATACATCACCGTTGCGCCGCAGTTGGGGCAGGTGGCCAGAGTGGGTACAGGAGCGAAGTCGTGGGTACGCCTCTTGTCTCTTCTCTGCTTGGAGAGTTTGTGTTTCGGATGTGCCATTGTTGTATCGTTTAAATTATTACTATTTGCTCAAATACTTTATAGTCTCGCTGTTGCAGAGGCCCTCGGGGTGAACCCGCTGCATGGGCAAAGCCGTGCAGACGTAGTCGTACACCTCCTGGCGAAAGTCCAGCTCATCCCCTTCCGGAGCATAGGTCTCGCTGAAATCGACCTCGACCTCAATCTCGAGAGGCTCGAGACAGCGGTCGCACGGGACGGTGACGGTGCCGCTTACCGAGCACTCGATATCTACCGTAACTCCGTGACGTACAATGTCTGCCGCCACATTAAGGGCAGCATCCAGGATGTCGGGATTGCCGAAGCTTTCAAAGAACTCCCTGCCAATCGAGCGGTCGTATTCCGTAACGGAAGGTCCCAGGCTGTGCAGTTTGACTATAAAGGGTTGCAAAGGTAATAAAAATTTCGTGGATTAACAATCTTCGCTGTCACTATTTCTTTTACGCGCGAGCGGATCGAGCAAAATCTTGCGGATACGCATGTGGTGAGGGGTAACTTCCACGAACTCATCGTCCTGGATATACTCCAGCGCCTCCTCAAGAGAGAACTTGATTGCCGGAGGAAGGATGATCTTCTCGTCGGAGCCGGCCGCACGCACGTTGGTGAGCTTCTTGGTCTTGCATATATTGACGTTGAGATCCCTCTCCCTGGTATGCTCCCCTACCACCTGTCCGCAATAAATCTCCTCTCCGGGTTCTACGAAGAAGCGCCCGCGGTCGAGCAGTTTATTGATGGAATATGCGATAGCTTCACCTGTCTCGAGCGAAACGAGGGAACCGTTGCCACGGCGCTCGATTTCGCCCTTGTAAGGCTGATACTCCTTGAAACGGTGGGCGATGACGGCCTCTCCCTGGCTTGCGGTAAGCAGGTTGGAACGCAGTCCCATGAGTCCGCGGGTAGGAATCTCGAACTCCAGCAGTGTGCGGTCGCCGCGGGGCTCCATCCTCACGAGGGCTCCCTTACGGCGTGTGGAAATCTCGATGGCGGCACCAACGAATTCCTCGGGGACCTCGATGCTGAGGTCTTCGACAGGCTCGCACCTCTGGCCTCCGATTGTCTTGTCGAGCACCTTGGGCTGACCGACCTGAAGCTCGAAGCCCTCGCGGCGCATAGTTTCAATGAGAACGGACAGATGCAGCACGCCGCGCCCGTAAACGATGAAGGAATCCGCGGTAAGACCCGGTTTGACGCGCAATGCAAGATTCTTCTCCAATTCCTTGTCGAGACGCTCCTTGATATGCCTGGAAGTGACGTATTTGCCGTCCTTTCCGAAGAAGGGGGAATTGTTGATGGAGAAGAGCATGCTCATTGTAGGCTCGTCGATGGCGATGGGCGGAAGGGCCTCTGGATTCTCGGCATCGGCAATGGTGTCGCCGATTTCGAAGCCGTCGATTCCAACCACGGCGCAGATGTCGCCGCAGCTTACCGTATCGACAGGAGCCTTGCCAAGTCCTTCGAACACCATCAGCTGCTTGATTTTCTGCTTCTGCACGACGTCGTAGCGCTTGCAGAGGCTCACGGTGCTGCCTGTATGAAGCTCACCGCGTGTTATGCGTCCTACGGCTATACGGCCCACGTAAGGCGAATACTCCAGCGAAGAAACGAGCATCTGAGGAGTTCCTTCAACTACTGCCGGCGCCGGAATGACCTCGAGTATGGTATCCAACAGCGGAGTTATGTTGTCTGTAGGCTTGTGCCAGTCGAGCGACATCCAGCCCTGCTTCGCGGAGCCATAGACGGTGGTGAAATCGAGCTGATCCTCGGTAGCGTTGAGGTTGAACATAAGGTCGAAAACCTCCTCCTGCACCTCGTCGGGCCTGCAGTTGGGCTTATCGACTTTATTGATAACGACGATGGGCTTTTTGCCCATGCTGATGGCCTTCTGGAGGACGAAGCGCGTCTGGGGCATACATCCTTCGAAGGCATCGACCAGCAGCAGCACGCCGTCGGCCATATTGAGCACACGCTCCACCTCGCCGCCGAAATCGCTATGGCCGGGAGTATCGATAATATTGATTTTTACGCCTTTGTAGATGACGGAGACGTTCTTGGACAGAATGGTTATACCCCTTTCGCGCTCAAGGTCGTTGGAGTCCAGGATGAGCTGTCCGAGGTTCTCGGGCTGACGGACCAGGTTGGCCTGATATATCATCCTGTCCACCAGGGTGGTCTTGCCGTGATCGACGTGAGCGATGATAGCTATGTTACGGATTTCTTGCATCGGTCTTAAAAAAAGCTTGGTCCGGACGGGCCAAGCTTTTTAGATATTGAGATTGATACTCTTACTTGGTAAGGAGGACGGTTGCACGGTTCTTCTCAGCGATCTTGGAGATGCGCTCGGTGTCGCCGAACCAGTAGGTCTCGATGCGCTCGGGAGCGATACCTGCAGCCTGGAGTGCCTCACTGACGATGTTGGAACGGTTCTCGGAGAGTACCCAGTTGCCGTCGGTGGTGCCGGTCTCCTTGTCGGCGAAACCGCAGAGGACAGCCTTGAGCTCAGGATCCTTCTTGAGTTTCTTGAGGAGGTTGTTGATCTTGTAGCGCTCGCCGCTGCGGATGTCATACTTGCCGATCTGGAAGTAAACGATATCCTTGGCCTTTGCTGCCTTTGCTGCTGCAAGAGCGTCGGCACGTGCTGCATCGGCTGCTGCCTTTGCTGCTGCCTCGGCCTCTTCCTTGGCCTTCTGGTCTGCTGCGATCTTGTCGGCGAGGTTCTTGCGTGCTGCATCGACTGCGTCGTTAAGAGCCTTGGTACCGGCCTTGATGGCGTCGATGTCCTTGTCGGCGATAGCCTTCTTGAGGGCGTTGATGGCGTCGTTGATGGCGGCTACATCCTCAGGGATGAAGTCGTTCTCTGCGAGGGCCTTCTGTGCGTTCTCGATAGCCTTCTGTGCTGCTGCGATAGCGTCTGCAAGCTCTTTGTCTGCGCGGGCCTGTGCTGCTGCTGCCTGTGCTGCTGCTGCAGCTGCGGCTGCGGTGGCTGCCTCGGCTGCCTTCTTGGCGCCTGCGGCCTGGCCGAAGTTGAACTTAAGACCTGCGAGGAGGGAAATCTGATGGTCGCAGTAGTCGCCTACCTTGGAGTTGAACTTGTCGCTGTGGGCGTTCTCGACAGCCTCGATCTCGATGGCGAGAAGGTCGCTGAGACGGATGTCAACACCTGCGCCGCCACGGGCCACGGTGCTGAACTTGACGGGGCTCCAGAAGTTGTTGGTGGTAGGGAGTTTGGTAGCGTCTGCACCATTCTGCAGATAGCCTACTCCACCGACACCCAGGAATACGTAGGGGTTGAACAGACGGGCCTTGTAACCGCCGAAGATGCTGCAGATGTCGAAGGTAGCGTCAAGGGCGACCTGTGCAAACTTGTAGTCGAATCCTTCTGCGATGGGAACATACCAGCCCTTGCCCTGCCAGCCGGAGATGTCGGCGCGAAGGCCGAATACGGGGCTGATCTGATAGCCGAGGTCGAGTGCGGCTGCGGGAGAAACGAGTTTGAAGAAGTCGTTGGTCTCACCGATAGTGTGGGATGCACCACCCTTGAGGCCCAGGGTAAATCCGGGATAGAAAGTGTCCTGTGCGAATGCACTTGAAGAGAGTGCGAGCACGGAAGCAATTACTAAGAAAAATTTTTTCATACTGTATTTAACGATAAATTTGTACTTTCTCCAAAAAAGCGCACAATATTACGCATTTTTCTGCAATATTCCAAAAAAGGCTCTCTATTGAGGCTCTGCGACGCAGCGGACCGAGTGCCCCATCTTCTTGTCTATATTGGCCGCACACTGGAAAGTCTCGCCTTCCATGCTGAACGAATTGCCTTGCTTGTTACTGTAGTAGGTGCCGGACCAGATTTTGGCCTGCTGTCCGGTAGCCACAAATTTGTCTGTCCTGCTGGAGCTGTTCCTGTAACCGGCAAGAGGATACCAGACACTCTCGCTTGAGAGGACGGATATAGTGGCGCCGAAGGTAACGTTGCTGTCATAGCTTCCTTTCGCTGTTGCGCCGCCGAGGGAAGCCGCCCAAAGTCCGTTCTTGCCGCCCTTCGGCATCATCCATCCGGGAGGGCACGGGTCGTACATGGTCTTCTTCTCTCCGCTCCATAAGTTGTTGTCGGGACTTGGCCTCCAGTCGTTGGAGGAAGACTTGATGAATGCCATCGGATTCTTGATGCAATAGCCGGGCACATCGGTAAGATCAGCCATGATAGGGCTCGACCAGTTACCGTACTGAGAATTCACCCTGGAAGCTGCGACCGAATTCTCCCAGGTGCCGTCCGTCCTGCTCCACAGCATGTAGGAGTTAAGGAAAGGATCCTTGCGTCCCCACTGATACAGAAGGCCGTAAGTTCCAATCTCGCCGGGGGTGCTGCTGGTCGCACCGAGGTTGCGGTCCATCACGGTGGTGCCGTCATTGTAAACCTGGGCGTTTGCCACGGGGTCGAAATTGACGTAAGACCATATATGCCAGCTCCACAGCACCTCGTTGTTGGCATTGAGTGCCGCTATGAGGGCGTTGCCGTTGCGCATGTCGCTGGGGATGGAAAAGTAAACGTAGCCCTCGTGCAGATAGACTTCCGTGTCTTCCAGGATAGAACAATAACCTGCGTTTGTACCGTAGCTCTGCCACAGCCATACGGCCTTGACGGGAGCTATGGTCTCGGTGGAATTGCCCTTTACGGTAGCCTTGAACATGTACTGGCCGGGAGCCGACACGATATAGCTGTTGGCTGTACCGCCGGCGCTGAGGTCGGTCCTGCCGCCGGCATCGGGATCGGTGACGGTGACAATGCATTTGTCACTTATGGTGCTCACCATCTTGGACGTGGCGGTAATGGTAGCCGTTCCAGCTCCTACTGCCGTAACTACGCCGTCTTTTACGGTAGCCACGTTAGCATTGGAAGACGACCAGATTATCGTTTTGTCGGTAGCGTTGTCGGGAGTTACCGTGGCGGTAAGGGTAAGGGTTTCGCCCACCCTGAGACCCTTGGCGTTCACATCAAGGCTCACTGTGATAACGGCAACGTCCGTAGGCTCATCTATCGGATCTACCGGCTCGGGATCCTCGATAGACGAAGGATCCACAAGCATACAGCGCACGCTGTAACCATGGGAGCGTCCACCCGCATCCAGAGGTATCACCGATGCGTCGGATCTCGTAACCGACATCAGCCTTCCGCTGACATCTTTTACGCCGCAGGTCCACCAGAAGCCCTGATTGGTCCTGTACTGGTTGTCATCGGCGCCATAAGCGGTAAGGGACGTACCCTTCATTGCTCCGGATGCCGGATAATATACGATGGGATAATCCGCCATCACGCCGGTAAAGTTGACGCCGCCGTGAGAATTATCCAATGACGGGAAAGTCGCAGTCGAACTGACTCCGAGAGCCTTGGACCAGAAAGAGGTATAGGGCACTTTCCATCCCGGAGGACAGGGATCGTATATGGTCTTGGTTAATCCCCAAAGGGTGTCGTCACGCTTGCCGTAAAGCCAATCCTGCGCATTGTTCGCAGCAAAAAGTACATAGGTGGTAGGATTCTTTATCGCACCCTCTACAGTGCCTATAGTGGCATCGGAAGTTTGTTCGCCCGGAGTCGTGCCGGTCCAGACCCTCATTCTCCTGGTAAAGAACGGGTCTTTGCGTCCCCATTGGTATAACAGTCCATAGCCGTCAAGATCCCTGGCTGCACCTTGGGAATAATTTGAGTCGGCTCCGAGGTCGCGGTCCATAAGGATGCCGGCCTCGCGTTTGTATATCTGGTAATTGGTAGCGGCACTGTAACCGGGCCACACCCAGATATGCCAGCTCCAGAGTATGACTCCGTCTATATCGGTTACGGCGATAAGGGCGCTGCCGAAGCCGTTGGCGCGGAAGGTTACGTAACCGTCGTCACGAAGCTTGACGTCGGATACGACAGCTCCGGGAAGAATGCTGTTGACGGTGCTTGACTGGTTGCGGGACTCCCACATAAGCCTGCAATTGAAAGGAGCGATCTGAACGTTGCTGCCATTGCCATTGCCCTTGACGCAGGCATTAAACCTGTAGAGGGTATCCGTCCTGGCTACGATATAACAGTTTGCGGTCTCGGATGCACTCAGGTCGATGTAAGGATCAACCGGAGCGGGAGCCGAAACGCTGACCGTGCAACTGGCAGATATAGGGCTGCCGGTCGTAGTAAGTTCCGTGTTGACGGTAGCTGTAATGACGGCAGTGCCCTCAGAGAGAGCAGTTACAAGGCCGTCCTCGCTCACGCTTGCAACGGCATCGTTGCTGCTGGACCAGGTAACGGTCGTAAAGGCGGGTACCTCATCGGGACTTGACGCATAAACCTCGGCCATGAGCTGCAGCTGTTCGCCCGTCGTAAGGCTGGCGGAGCTTGTCTGCTGGCCGTTGCTGAAGATGGAGATGCCATCTGCCAGAACCGGTGCGGGAGCGGCCTCGCCGTCTGGCCAGTCGGCTACGTTGCCAAGATAGAGGACCTTGGACCTGATAGCGCCGTTGGCAGTACGGCCCAGCGCAAGATTTGATGCGGTAACGGTGGTCTTGAGAAGAGTGCCCTGAGCATCGTAGCTGCGAAGCTGCAGACCGCCCGCGAAGAAGGTAGGAAGGATTGCCACGTAGTAATCGGTAGCAGTCTGCGCAGAAGTTTCTACCGTGATGATGCTCTTTGCATCATTGGCTCTCATAGGTGCGACATCGGAGATGACACCGTTCTCGAAAGCAACGCTTATCCAGGAATTCTCTCCCTTGACGGCAATAGGCTCACTGTTCTTACCCTCTATTTCTATCTTTGCAACCTCGGGGCTGGAAGTAAACTTGAGAACGGACACTACATTCTGGAAATGCAGCGGAGCCCACTCGTCCAGGCCTGTCTCGGAGAATGCCGCACAGACATGTACATTTGAAAAATCCGTATGGCTCTGGGCAGCGCCTGCAACACCTTTGAGATACAGAAGATTGTCATAATCTATCTCGGAAGAACCATAGGCCGCGAGAATGTAGGCGGACGTACGCTTTATGCCATCGAATTCGATGCGTCCGGAGGGAACTCCGTCCTGCTCGCCGGCGGCAATGGTGACAGAACCGTTTATGCCGTCGTCGGTGCAATACAGAAGCTCGTCGCCAACGTTCCAGGTGACGGAACGGGTTTTGCCGGAATCGGAGAGGGACGTCCTGGTGGGGGTACCGAATACGGCGGTGAAACGAAGCGTACGCGTACCTTCCTCGGGAACCTGAAAATCGAGGTCCTGTACGCAGGAGACCGCAAGCAGGCCTATCGCCGCAGGGGTCAGAAGTCTGAGTAAATTCTTCATAATGTATAGTTTAGGAGATTAAGGTTCCCACTGAATTTCGTCGTACTCGTAGTCGTCGATGTACGCACTGAACGCATCGCAAAACATACTGTCTGCAGAAAGTCCCTCAAGATAAGCCTGAGGAGCCTTGTATGACAATTTAACCTTCATTTTATATAACGTATTATTCGACATTTCCACTTATGTAAACATCCAGGATCTGCATGGTGGCAGAATTGCTCTGAACGCAGAGCTTTATCGTATTCTCGCCCCTGGACAAGGCGGAAGACGGAATGCGGACCTTGAATTCTGCGGTCTGCCTTGGTGCAATGGAACCCGGCGCGTCAACGTCGAGCCCGGGTGTGTCGGAAAAGACGGCCCGTACAATCAGGGCGTCCGTATGAGAAGTGTTTTTAATGCTGAACGAAGCTTTGGCGCTGCGTCCCGACTTGACGTTTCCAAAGCTGCAGGAAGGTTCGGTAAGCATAGGACAAGGTCCTGCAACCTTCTCCTTGCGCGAAAGATGCGAAAAACTTTGAGTTGCCGTAAGCACAAAAGAAATGTCTTCAAAAACCTTGCCCGAAATGCACGGCTGCGCGCTATAGCTTCTGCGCCCCCAGGACAGGGTATCGACGCCTACACGATAGCGGAAACGCTCTCGGGACTGTGGCTCAATACGCAATCCCGAAGGCTGAATCGACAGGGAGTCCGAAAGATTGCGGAACTCTATCGACGCAGCTTCATCAGAAAGGTTGGCAACCCAAAAATAACCCGACTCTGAATCACCTGCGTAAACTTCGCCCAAGTTGAGCGGAGATGCACTGAGGCCAAGAGGACCGAGCCTGACGGGAAAATCCTTGGAGAGGGCATCCTCGGTCTCGTGGAAAGAGCCGCTTATTCTGAGCACGAAAGGTTTAGACAGGCCATCGAAAAAAACCGATATGAATTTCTCGAAGCTCTCGGAATTCAACTCCTTGTTGTAAAGGGCACGCACGTAACCGGTTTGGCCGGGCGCAACGTATTCCGTACTCCAGCTGACCTTTGTGCATGAGCAGGTAGCTACGGCATAGGAAACCTTTACGGGGCGGGAAGAAACATTGGTAAAGACAAAGTCGTGCGTAAGAGACTCTACACTCCTTGGCTGGCTGCCAAAATCATATACCAGGCTGTCGAAAGAAACGACATCCGGGGCAGCCAGCAGCAGAGCGGAAAGTATGAAGCTTAGAATTGTCACTTTGCCTGGGTATTCAAAACAATGGGTGCAGGCACATCCGACTTGGGATGAATTGTAAGAGGATTGCCTTTAACGGCCATCGGCATGTTGCCATCCTTGAGAGTAAGATACCAGTTCCCGCCTACTTTAACAGGGTTGAAGGTCATCTTGAATGCAGGCGCGGAATCAACGGTTCCCTCGTAGGTATAACGATATGTAAGGTCGTTTATACCGGCAGTGGAAAAAACGTAAGAAGAGAGCGCATAGTCTGTAATGGGCTTGCCGTTGAAGCGTCCTGCAAGGAATTCCTTGGACTCGTCGGAAACCTTGTAAAGGGTGTTGCCATCAAGCACACAGAGTTCATCGAGCTCAAGATTGACATTGCCGCTTTTAAGAGCGTCCATAAAGTTCTGACCAAGTGCCAGAACAGCTACGGTATCGCGGAAGGTGAGGGAAGAGCAAAACTCCTTCTCTGCACTTTCGTATGTACGAACAACTGTTTTGCAGGAGCACAGACAGGCTAATGCTGCAAGTAAAAGTAAAGATTTTTTCATGTTTTTAAGGAAAAATGGCGCGCCTCACTGAGACGCGCCATAATTCAGAGAATTAACAAGATTAGTTGCCAGAGTTGGGAACGATCTCAGTGTGCTTCACAGGGACCTTGATATCAGCCTTGAACTGACCCCATGCGTACTCGACGGTAACAGGGATAGAGAGCTGGAAATCATGAGTTACACCAAGATGGTTCTCGTAAGAGAATACCCAGTCGCCAAGCATTGCGGGATCGGTGATGTCAAGCTCTGCGGGAGTGGGATCGGTGACCTCGAACTCCTTGGTTGCAGGGGTAGCTGCCTTTGCGATGAAGACAACAGCTGCAGGGTTGACCTCAGAGAGCTTCTGGAAAACTTTAGGATCACTTGAATTCTTCTCATCAAGCTGATTGGTCTTAACATCCTTAAGGTCGATGACGATCTTCTTGAAGCCATAGTAGTAGTACCACTCGACGTCGGGAGTCGCTGCGCCTACATTCTGGTATGTGCAAGTAACATACTGCTTGGTAGCCTCATCGAACTCGAAGATCTTGAAGCCCTTAGGATCGATGGCAGCATTCCAGTCGCGTGCATCCTCAATGAGTTTACCGATGGTGAAGTAGTCGGCGGTAGGGATAGCGTCGCGGAGCTGTGCACCTTCAGCGATGTTGAGTGTAAGAGGACGGAGGAACCTTACATTGATAATCTCGCTTGCGGGATCGGATGCGCAAGGATCGTTAGGGTTGGTAACAACCTCGGAGAGCTTGACGCGGCAGTAGAGCATTTCGCTCACCTTGTCGGCGGAAGGAGACCAGAGGTTGAGGAGAACCTTGGAGATGTAGGTAGGATCCTCTTTCCAGTAGTAGCGGATCTCACCGGTCTGCCTGTTGAGGACGACTACGGTATCAAGATCTGTCTCATAGCTGAGGAAGGATTCAGGATTACCATTGTGAACTTTCCAAGGCTTGCCGTTGATGGAAGGCTGGGTGGTATCGAATGTCCACTCAACGTTTGCATCGACTGCAGTACCGTTGTTGACCTGCTTCTGGACCTTGTTGTATGCCCAGTCATCGGTGAGGAGCTTAACAAACTGAGTGACATCGGAGTTACCGGAACCACCGTGGATGTAGTGCTCAGGGACCTTGACATTACGACGTACGGTAGTACGATTCAATTCGTCAACATCGGGGAACCAGTAAGAAGGATTGTGCTTTACGAAGACGGAAGTTGCAACGTCCATAGCCTTTACGTACACCTTGAAGCCAAGCATGTAGTAGAGGTTGCTGCCCTTCTTGTGAACCTTGACATAGAGGGTCTGGTGGCTGCCGGTACGGGCGAGGACCTTATCCTTCTGAGTCTTGTTGAGGATGAGATAGAATACGTCGTTGACACCGCCGCCAGCTACGTCACCGGAAGGATCGGGTACATAGGAGATGACACCGAAGTTCTCAGTTGCGGCGTAGTCGTCGAGAGAAGTGCCGGTCTTGCCGTCCTTGAGGACGTAGGTCTTGACCACGTTGTCTGCACCAGGGTTGGTGTAGGTGCCGTCTTTCCACTCGATCTGGTAGTCGTTGCGGAATGTACGATACTGGATTCCGAAGAACTCTTCGAGGATGGTGGAGGACATATCGAGCCAGTCGGTGTGGAGGGAGTCGAGAGTACAGCCGTTCACGAGAATCTCGGAGGGAACTGCCTTGTCATCGTTGAAGTCCCTGATGATACCGGTCTTCTCGAGCTTGTCTTCAGAGACGATCTCGATCTCCTTGTCAACGATCTGGAACTTGAAGTAACCGATGAGAGCGACTTCGCCCTTGGCGTTCTTGAGCTCAGCGATGACCAGAGGCCTACGACCTACTGCGGAGATACCCTTTGCACCAGCCTGAGCGATGGGGACGTTTACGTTGGTAGCCTTGTCAGCATAGTGAGGGATGAAAACAGGGTTGCCATCCTTGTCTGCGCCGATTTCGCCGAACCAGTCCTCAGGAGTGATATTGTCGTTGTCGGGAGCAAGACCGTTCTTACCAAGGGAGTAAGGAACGAGCTTGTAGCTCATGGTGAAGCCGGGATACTTGGCGAGGAAGTCCTTGACAGACATGGACTTCACAGTTGTGCCAACAGTCCTGGGCTTGGTGTAGTCAGCCTCGAAAACGTGGATGTTGACGAAGTTGATAGGGAGCTGGCCGCAATTCCAGAACACGGGGATACCGTTGCCCCTGACAGCCGCCTCGGCGGAAGTGTAGAGGTGATAGTAGCCGGCGAGTGCAGGGTTGGTTGCAGGGCAAGCCTTGTCGGAATCATACCAAGTCTCGTCTGTGCCGTCGAAATCGTAGTCGTCGGAATCAGGCTTCTGTGAGAAAGCGAGAGCTGCAAGGCCTTCCTCCATAGGGATGATGGCCGCGTAGTCGGAAGAAACTTCCTTGACTGCCTCCTGGGCACCCTTGGAAGCGTCGACACCCTCGAGGCGGACGACGGAAACGTCAACCTTGCTGCCTGCGGGAACGGTGGTACCTGCAGGAAGTGCAGTGGGCTCGAGAAGGTCGGGCTTGTCGATGGTGAACTTAACGTTGTAGAGGTTCTTGGCGTCGCGTGCGACAGCTACGTCCTTGACACTCCAACCCTCAGCACGGGTGGGAACGTCCATGTACTTCTTGTCGTAGCCGTCCATGCGGAAGCTGGCGTTCTTCTCTGCATCGTAAGCAGCAGGGTTGATCCAGTACTGAACAGTCTGGACAGCGCCGAGCTGAGCCTCGTACTTGTTGGTAGAGTCAGCAGCATTCCACTTCTTAATCCATGCCTCGGAACGGTCGTCATCGTTGAAACCGGTGACTTCGCCCTTAGCCTCAAGCTTGGCGATGTACTTGATGTAGTTGTACTCGAAAGCCTCGATACCGCCGTAGTACAGATCGGGAACTGCGACGATGCTGCTCAGGACAGCCTTGAGGTCGAGGGTGTACTCGATGTACTTGTCGCCGCTCTTGACATTGGCGAAAGTGAGAGTACCTCTCTCGGAATCCCAGACTGCGGTGAGGGGACGGATGCCGCCGGGGAATACATCCTCGGTCTTGCCGGTCTCGGTGCCGTCGCCCTTGTGCTCAACCCACTTGTAGTTGGTGGTGTCGAGAGTCCAGTAGTTGCCGTCAGCACCCTTGTCACCCTTGTCACCCTTGTCGCCCTTAGGGCCGCGTGCGGGATAAGTGGTAACGGTACCGTCAATCTCCCAATAGAGGTTGCCGTCAGCGCCTTCGACGATCTTGATGACAGGGGTGTCACCCTTGTCGCCCTTATCGCCCTTGTCGCCCTTGTCGCCTTTGCCACCTTTGTCACCCTTGTCACCCTTGGCACCCTTGTCGCCGGGTGCGCCAGGCTGGCCGTTATAGACCTGCTTGGTGGTGTTGTTGGAGAAAGAGATCAGATAACCGTCGGCGTTCTGCTGAACGTCGGTGATTACATAACCCTTGTCAATGAGCGCCTGGAGATCGTCTACGCTGGTCTTGAGAGTGGAGACCTCGTTCTTGAGGTCGCTGATCTCGGTAGCCCAATCTCTAGTACATCCTGTCAAAAGTGCAGCACCTGCGAGGGCGCCCACGATTGCCATTCTAAAGATTTTTCTCATACATTAAGTGTTTAAAAGTTAAAATTATTAAAAATATTTTTGTTCTAGGGTTTAGTAACCTTGCCTGTAGTTTGCCGGCCGGAGGGCATAATACCCTTTACGCCAATAAACTTATTAACGTGCAAATCTACATAGAAAAAAATTCTTGTGCAACATTTTTCGCAAAAAAACGCGAAAAATGAGGTGCAGGAGCTAGAAATACTCCTCAAACACCTCATCAATCTGCTCCCAAGTAGCCTCCCTGATGACCATTATGAAGTTGGGAAAGGTAAGGGTAAGCTTGACCTTACCGTCTGGGAAACGCTCTATGCCAGCCTTTCCTTCCTTGAAACTCATGCTGTCCCCGGTGGTGAGCTGGCGGCGTATCTCCGGATAATACTCATCGCCGATTTCGCGCCGCAGAGAGTTTGGAAGGAACTTATTGAGAGTCTTGAGCCGGGAAAGCTTCATGGTAAGATGGATGTCGGCATAGCGGTGAGTGAAATCTATCACCGGTTCGCTGGCTTTATTCTTTTTACGGGCGGCAGGATCCGAAGCCTCTGAACTTACATCTGCTGTGAAAGACACGGTACGCACTGCCGTTGCATGCGAAGGAAATGCCGCAGCAAAAGCCGATACTATAATAATAAATAGGAATAGACGCTTTTTCATCAAAAAGAATGACGTATCAAAAACTGCGCCAGTCAACTGGTGCGGGTGGTGGGACTCGAACCCACACGCGCAGGGCACAAGATCCTAAGTCTTGCTTGTCTACCATTTCAACACACCCGCAAGCGGCTGCAAATATACTAAAAAAATTACAGTCCTATTGTTTTGAAGAAGTCGTTGCCCTTGTCATCGACGAGGATGAAGGCGGGGAAATCCTCAACGCGGATCTTCCAGATAGCTTCCATGCCAAGCTCGGGATATTCGACACATTCTATGCTGCGTATGCAGCTCTGAGACAGCACTGCGGCCACGCCGCCGATGGTACCGAGATAGAAGCCTCCGTGCTTTTGGCAAGCGTCGGTTACGGCCTTGGAGCGGTTGCCCTTGGCTATCATGACAAGGGATGCACCATGATCCTGGAATTCATCGACATAAGGATCCATGCGGTTGGCGGTCGTAGGGCCCATGGAGCCGCAGGGGTAGCCCTCGGGAGTCTTTGCGGGACCGGCATATAGAATAGGGTGGTCCTTGAAGTAAGCCGGCATGCCTTCGCCTGCATCCAGACGCGCCTTGAGCTTTGCATGCGCGATATCACGGGCCACGATGATGGTGCCGTTAAGGTTCACCCTGGTGCCTACGGTATATTTGGAGAGTTCGGCACGCACGGCGTCGATGCCCTTGTCGAGGTCTATCCCTATGCCCTTGGGACCCTCTCCCGGACGGCGGTACTGCTCGGGAATGAGTTCGGAAGGATTGGCGTCCATCTTCTCGATCCATACGCCGTCTGCGTTTATCTTCGACTTGATGTTGCGGTCGGCGCTGCAGCTCACACCCATGCCGATGGGACAGCTGGCGCCGTGACGGGGAAGGCGGATGACCCTGATGTCGTGGGCCATGTACTTGCCGCCGAACTGGGCGCCCAGGCCGATCTTCTGCGCCTCCACCAGAAGTTTCTCCTCCAGGTCGATGTCGCGGAAAGCGCGACCGGTCTCGTCTCCGGTTGTGGGCAGGGAGTCGTAGAATTTTATGCTCGCGAGCTTGACGGTAAGCAGATTCTTCTCGGCGCTGGTGCCGCCGATGACGAAGGCGATGTGGTACGGAGGACATGCGGCCGTACCGAGAGAGCGCATCTTCTCCACCAGGAATGGAATGAGGGTTCCCTCGTTCTGTATGGTAGCCTTGGTCATAGGATAGAAGTAAGTCTTGTTGGCGCTGCCGCCGCCCTTCGCTACCATTACGAAACGGTATTCATCTCCTTGCACCGCCTCGATGTCGATCTGCGCAGGCAGGTTGCACTTGGTATTCACCTCGTTGTACATATCCAGCGGGGCATTCTGGCTGTAGCGCAGGTTCTCCCGGGTGTAAGTGTTGAACACTCCGCGGCTCAGGGCCTCTTCGTCTTCAAAGTCGGTCCACACCCTCTGGCCTTTTTCGCCGTGAATGATTGCGGTCCCGGTGTCCTGGCAGAAAGGAAGTACGCCCTTTACGGCCGTCTCTGCGTTGCGAAGGAACTGAAGGGCCACATATTTGTCGTTGTCGCTGGCCTCAGGATCCCGGAGGATGGCAGCCACCTGCTCGTTGTGAGCGCGGCGAAGCATGAACTGGCAGTCGTGGAAAGACTGCTGTGCGACCAGGGTGAGGGCCTCGGGGCTAACTTCGAGAAGGGTCTTTCCCCCGCAGCCGCAATGACCGCCCAACTTAATGGTTTTGACGAGTTTTTCCGATCCGGGAATCTTGTAATAATCTGTGGTGTCGGGGCCCAGCTGGAACATGGGCGCATATTTGAATTCAGCCATATCTTATTGTTGCATTAGGAACTCTTTCATGAAGGCATTGAGGTCGCCGTCCAGCACACCCTGGGTATCGGCGGTCTCGAGGCCGGTGCGAAGGTCTTTGACCATGCGGTAAGGGTGCAGCACGTACGAGCGTATCTGGCTGCCCCATTCTATACGTTTCTTCTGTCCCTCGAGCTCGGCCTGTTTCTCCTGGCGTTTCTTGAGCTCTATGTCGTACAGACGCGACTTGAGGATGAGCAGGGCCCGCTGCCTGTTGTCCTGCTGGCTGCGGGTCTCGGTATTCTCGACGGTGATTCCGGTAGGAATATGGCGCACGCGCACTCCGGTCTCTACTTTATTGACGTTCTGACCGCCGTGGCCGCCGCTGCGGAAGGTATCCCACTCTATGTCGGAAGGATTGATTTCGATGTTGATGCTGTCGTCCACGAGCGGATAGACAAATACGCTGCTGAACGTGGTCTGGCGCTTGCCCTGGGCGTTGAAAGGAGAGAGACGCACCAGACGGTGAACGCCCGACTCGGCCTTGAGGTAGCCGTAGGCGAAGTCGCCCTCGAACTGTATTGTGCAGGACTTGATGCCGGCCTCGTCGCCCTCGATGAGTTCGGTGGTGGTCATCCGGTAGCCGTTGCGCTCGCCCCAGCGGAGGTACATACGCATGAGCATCGCGCTCCAGTCGTTGGCCTCGGTGCCGCCGGCTCCTGAGTTTATCGTGAGCACGGCTCCGAGGTTGTCGCCCTCGGCACCAAGCATATTCTTGAATTCCAGGTCCTCTACAGCCTTGAGCGCCTCGGTGTACGCGGCATCGGTATCCGGGCCCTCGGGATCGAGCTCCGCGAGCACTCCAAGGTCGTCGAGCTTGGAAACCACTCCGTCGTAAGCTGTAAGCCAGAACTTTACGGAATTCACCTCCTTAAGGAAAGCCTCCGCCGCCTTGGGATCGTCCCAGAAGCCCGGGGCCAGGGTTTTGGATTCGCGCTCCGCGACGTCTGCGCGTTTCTCGTCTATCTTGAGGTATTTGCCGAGCGTCTGGACGCGGGCGGTAAGTTCCTTTATCTGTTCCTGGTTTATCATATTATCGCTTGAAGACGCAAATATAGTCATTATTTTGGAAACTGCGCGGGCACATTTTTTGCATCCCATCGACGCGCACATAAGTACACGAAACAAAACTCTATATGGAAAGCGTAAACATCAAAGAACTCAACGACCGCATCCAGCGGGAAAGCGGTTTCACAGACATCCTCAGCCTCGAGATGGGCAAGGTCATAGTGGGCCAGAAGCATCTGATAGAGAACCTCATGATAGCCCTGTTGGCCGACGGCCACATCCTTCTGGAAGGCATGCCCGGTCTTGCCAAAACTCTGGCAATCAGCACATTGTCTAAGGCCGTCGGAGGCAAGTTCAGCCGTATCCAATTCACCCCCGACCTGCTCCCTGCCGACGTTACCGGCACGCTCATATATTCCCAGAAGAAAGAGGAGTTCGAGGTCCACAAGGGCCCCGTATTCGCCAACTTCGTGCTCGCGGACGAAATCAACCGAGCACCGGCAAAAGTGCAGTCAGCCCTTCTGGAGGCCATGCAGGAGCGTCAGGTGACGCTCGGCGACAGCACCTACAGCCTGCCGCAGCCCTTCCTTGTGATGGCGACCCAGAACCCGGTCGAGCAGGAGGGAACCTATCCCCTGCCCGAGGCCCAGGTGGACCGCTTCATGCTCAAGGTCATAGTGGATTACCCCGGCAAGGAGGAGGAGAAACTGATCGTGAGAATGAACAACAGCGGACAGTTCCCCCAGCCCAACCAGGTGGTTACTCCCGAGGAGATAGTACGGGCCCGCAAGATAGTGCGCGAGGTTTACATGGACGAGAAAATCGAGCGCTACATAGTTGACATAGTATATGCGACCCGCACCCCCAAGGATTACGGACTCGGTGAGCTCGAAGGACTTATAGCCTTCGGAGCGTCGCCCCGTGCGAGCATATCGCTGAGCCTGGCCGCAAAAGCCTATGCGTTCATCAAGCGCCGCGGCTACGTGATTCCCGAAGACGTGCGCGCAGTATGCTACGAGGTCCTGCGCCACCGTATCGGACTCACCTACGAGGCCGAGGCGGAGAACGTCACCACAGAACAGATCATCGAGAAGGTAATCAACGCCGTTATCGTGCCGTAAAATGACAACCGAAGAGCTGATAAAGAAGGTTCGCAAGATTGAGATAAAGACCAAGGCGCTCTCGCATCAGATTTTCGCGGGCGAGTACCATTCGGCCTTCAAGGGCCGCGGTATGGCGTTCAGCGAGGTTCGCGAGTACCAGTGGGGCGACGACGTGCGCAGCATGGACTGGAACGTCACCGCAAGGCTCCGCTCCCCCTACGTCAAGGTATTCGAAGAAGAGAGGGAGCTTACTGTGGTGCTCCTGGTGGACGTGAGCCGTTCGGGGCTTTTCGGCACGCAGGGGCAGACCAAGCGCGAAAGGATTGCAGAGATCGCCGCCGTGCTGAGTTTCAGCGCGATCCTCAACAACGACAAGGTCGGAGCGCTCTTCTTCAGCGACCGAATTGAGAAATTCATCCCTCCCGCAAAGGGACGGGGACATCTGCTGCATATCATACGCGAAATGCTTCAGCTGGAGCCGGAATCGGACGGCACCGACATTGCAGGCGCACTCAAGTTTCTTGCGAACGCCCTGAAGAAAAAATGCACCGCATTCATACTCAGCGACATGATTGACGCCGACGAACATGGGGAGCCCCGCTACGAGGAGGCCCTAAAAGTCGCCGCCGGCCGTCACGACCTGTCGGTAATAAAGGTACGCGACCCCCGGGAGCGCACCCTCGTTCCCGTGGGGCTTGTGCATATCAAAGACGCCGAGACCGGACGCGGAGCATGGATAAACACCGACTCCGCAAAGGTGCGCAGGAGCTATGCCGAATGGTTCGAGAACCTCGACCGCAAAGAAGAGAAGCTTCTGCATAAGTATCAGATAGACAGTGTAGAAATAGCCACCGACTCAGACTACGTAAAGGGGTTGATGGCATTGTTTGCCCATAAATGAAATTGCTGACAATCATACTCGCAGCGTTGCTGGACATCGTCCCGGCAGGAAATGCCACCCTGACGCAGCTCCAGAAGCGGGATTCGATACTCATCGCCGACCAGCTGCGCTACAGCGTGCTGCTGGAAGGTTTGCGCGAAGGCGACGCCGTCGCCCTGCCTCAGACGGACGGAATGTCGGGCGACACCCTTACCGTACTCGGCTCCTGGCAGCTCGACACCCTCGTCAAAGGCCGTACGTTCCATGCCAAGAACGCAAAGGCGGCGAGGAAAGCCCTGTCCAAAGGCTTCGACATCAGCGCCGCAGTCGTGATAGCGCCCTTCGAGGAAGGCAAGTATTCCCTCCCCGACATCCCCGTCATACTGGCCCGGGACGGCAAGAACGACACGCTGGTTTTCAAAGGCCCGGAGATGGAAGTAAAGACCATGCCGGTCGATACCGCCACCTTCGAGATACACGACATCAAGGGTCAGATCCGCTATCCCGTCACCTTTGCGGAAGTGCTTCCCTGGCTGCTGGGCGGTCTTGCGGCCGCAGGCCTGGTCGCGCTTGCCGTCTGGCTGATAATCAGGGCCCGCAAGCGCAGGCAGGAAGAGGGCAGGCCCAAGGATCCGGCATACATCGTAGCCCTGCGCGAACTGGACAAGTACCGTTCCGACAAATACTGGGCTCCCGAAAAGCAGAAGGCCTTCTATTCCGGAATCACCGACGCGCTCAAGTTCTATATCGACGACCGCTGGGGCGTTGACGCTCCCGAGATGACGACCGCCGAACTCTTCGCCGCTCTCAAGGGCGAGGATGGAATAAGCCCTGAAATGTACCTGTCGCTCAAGGAGCTCTTCGAAACCGCCGACTTCGTGAAGTTCGCCAAGCACATCGTATCCGACGCCGACAACGCCAAGGCCCTGCCGCTGGCAGTCAGCTTCGTTACGACAACCTATCAGAAAGATCTCGAGAATGAGGTCTCCGGGCAGGAGGCCGGTGAACTGTAATGTACTTCGAATACCCCGCCCTGCTTTGGCTGCTGGCAATACCGGCGCTGCTTACGCTGCACTACCTATGGATGGAGCTGCGCGGACGCAGGCCGCATCTGCGCGTCTCTACGGGAGCTCCCTGGATGAGCGCAGGAGTCTCGGCGCTCGCCGTCCTGAGGCACCTTCCGTTTGTCTTGCGGACCGTGGCGCTCGTCTGCATCATACTGGCGATCGCACGTCCCCGTTCCAGTACCGAGACGGAAAGGATCGATACTGAAGGCATCGACATCACCTTCGCGATGGACGTTTCCACCAGTATGCTGGCCAGGGACTTCAACCCCGACCGCATCAGCGCTGCCAAGGACATCGCCATCGAATTCATCGCCCAGCGGCCCTCCGACCGCATGGCAATCGTAGTATTCGCCGGCGAGAGCTACACCCAATGTCCTCTTACCACCGACCGCGCCACTCTCATCAACCTCATGAAGGAGGTGCAGACCGGACTCATCGAAGACGGCACCGCTATAGGCAACGGACTTGCGACTGCGGTGGCACGTATGAAGGATTCCGACGCGAAGAGCCGTGTGGTGATACTTCTTACCGACGGCGTCAACAACTCCGGCGAGATTGCGCCCCAGACCGCCGCAGAAATCGCAAAGACCTACGGAGTAAGGGTTTACACCATTGGTGTGGGTGCCAACGGAATGGCACCGTACCCCGTCATGACGCCCTGGGGCGTGGACATGCAGCAGATGAAGGTGGAAATCGACGAAGAGCTGCTGAAGGGCATCGCCGACGCCACCGGGGGCCGCTATTTCCGCGCCACCGACAACACCAAACTGTCGGAAATCTATTCCGAAATCAACAAGATGGAGAAGGCCCGCACCACCGTGGACAGCTTCCCCGTGTATAAAGAACTCTTCGGACGCTACGCTCTTGCGGCGCTCATCTGCCTGCTGCTCGAGCTGCTTGTCCGTCTGCTATTAAGGAGGCTGCCGTAATGCTGTACTTCGCTTCCCCGATATACCTGTGGCTGCTGCTGCTCGTACCCGTCATCCCCATCGTTTACGGAATACTCAGGTACCTGAGGACAAAGAGAATACGCAAAATGGGCGACGAGGCCCTCGTACGCCGGCTCATGCCCTCCTGGTCCGGTGCCAAGGGCTGGGTCAGAATCGTGCTGTTCGCCCTCGCCTGGCTGTTCTTCGTAATAGGAATCTCGCGTCCGCAGATGGGCGCAAAGCTCAAGGAGCATGAAGCCAAGGGCGCGGAAATCATGATCTGCCTCGACGTTTCCAATTCCATGCTGGCCCAGGACTACTCCCCTTCCCGCCTCGACAGGGCGAAACTTGCGATATCCAGGGTCGTGGACAAGCTGGCGGGCGACCGCATAGGTCTCATAATCTTTGCCGGCACCTCATTCGTCCAGCTTCCCATCACCACCGACTACGTCTCGGCCAAGATGTTCCTCGGCAATATCGACACCGGCTCTGTCCCGGTGCAGGGTACTGCCATAGGCGACGCGGTCAAGACTGCCATGAAGAGCTTCAGCGCCCAGAGCGACAAGAGCCGCGCAATAATAGTGATCACCGACGGAGAGAACCACGAAGACGATGCCGTTGACGCGGCACGCCAGGCGGCCGAAATCGGAATCAAGGTCTATACTATCGGCGTCGGTTCACAGCAGGGACAGCCGATTCCGGTGGAAGGCGGGCTGCTCAAGGACAGCGAGGGCAACATAGTGGTGACCAGGCTCGACGAGGGCACGCTCCGCAAAATGGCCCAGGAAGGCGGCGGAGCATACGTACACGCCGGCAACGAAGAATTCGGCCTGGCCCCGATAGTGGACGACATAAAGAAGATGGAGGCCGAGCGTTACAGCTCGATAGTCTTCGAAGAATACGATGAATTGTTTATGTATTTCTTCGCCGTGGCGCTCGCCCTGCTGGTGCTGGAAGCGCTGATTGGAGAAAGAAAGCACAGAAAGAGCCTGTTCCAATGAGAATCAAAGTTTTAACATATAGTATCGCGGCAATTGCGCTGCTCCTGCTGACTGCGCCGCTCGGAGCACAAAGCGACAAGCGCGAGGTGCGAGCGGGCAACCGAAAGTTCGCAAAGCAGGCCTACAAGGAGGCCGAAATAGATTACCGCAAGGCGGTGCTCAAAGATTCGCTGTCGGTCGCCGGCGAGTACAATCTCGCATCGAGCCTGTACCGTCAGCAGGACTGGGACGGAGCCGCAAAAGCGCTACAGACCATAAAGGATGTGGCCCCTTCAAGCGAGAACGCCGCACGCTGGCATTACAACAGCGGCGACGTGGCGCTGCAGAAAAAGGATTATGCAGGAGCCGTGAAGGCATTCAAGGAAGCGCTGCTTCTCGATCCCGCCGACCTCGACGCCAAAGAGAATTACATCTATGCGAAGCTGATGCTCCAAAACCAGCAGAACGGCGGTGGCGGAGGCAACAACCAGAATCAGGATCAGCAGCAGGATCAGGACCAGCAGCAGAACCAGGATCAACAACAGGACCAGGATCAGCAACAGGACCAGGATCAGCAGCAGAACCAGGATCAGCAACAGGACCAGCAGAATCAGGACCAGCAGGGTCAGGAGCAGAAAATCTCCCCCCAGCAGGCCCAGCAGATGCTTCAGGCCATCCAGGCGAAGGAGAAGGAGACTCAGGACAAGGTCAACAAAGAGAAAGCCGCAGCGCTTAAATCAAGGCAGAAAGAGAAGAATTGGTAATGAGACGCATATTCACAGCATTGGCGGCGCTGCTCGCTCTCGGGGCCGCAGCTCACGCACAGAATACCATCGGAGTCAACGTACAGAACCTCGTCGCGCTCGACGAGCAGTTCAACGTCACCTTCACCATCGAAGGTGAGCACAAGCCGTCGTCGTTCGAGTGGGAACCGTCGGATGATTTTCAGCTCGTATGGGGTCCCCAGAAGGGCTCTTCGACATCGATAAGCATCATCAACGGCAAGAAGACGCAATCGTCGCAGACTACTTATACATACGTACTTATGCCCCGTTCCACCGGCACTTTCCAGCTTCCTGCGGCTACGGCTACGGTGAAGGGTAACACAATCAGTTCCCGGCCCGTCAGCATACAGGTGGTATCCAACGGCGCACAGGCAGGCGGGGCGCAGTCTCAAGGAGGCAGCGAAGCTTCCGCGTCCTCGGGCAGCGGACAGGCGACAGGCGGCGAAGACATCTTCATGCGGCTCAGCGTCAGCAAGACCAAAGCAGTAGTCGGAGAGACCATCAGCGCCACGCTCAAGCTGTATCACAGGGTCAATATCGCAGGCTTCGAGGATGCCCGCTTCCCTGCATTCAACGGTTTCTGGAGCCAGGAAGTGCAGGCTCCCAGCAATATAGAATTCCATCGCGAGAGCGTCGGCGACCGCATTTACGACGCTGCGGTCCTGCGCAGCTGGACGCTCATCCCGCAACAGGCCGGCGAAATCACCATCGACCCCGCCGAGCTCGTATGCCTCGTGAACGTACGCGACCGCAGGAGTTCATCGGGAAGCATCTTCGACAGCTTCTTCCAGGACGAATACCGCACCGTACGCAAGCTGGTCAGCACCCCCGCCGTCAAGATCAACGTCTCCCGCATTCCCGCAAACGCTCCCGCTTCGTTCGGCGGAGGCGTGGGAACGTTCCGCATGAACGCTTCGCTGTCGCGCGATTCGCTGCTCACGCACGAGGCCGGCACGCTCAGGATAACCGTTTCGGGCAAAGGCAACATATCGCTCCTGGAGGCGCCCAAGGTGGATTTCCCGCCCGATTTCGAGGTTTACGACGTCAAGACGAGCACTGCGGCCGGCAGCAAGACTTTCGAGTATCCGTTCATTCCCCGCAGCCACGGCGATTTCGTCATCGGACCGGTCGAGTACAGCTATTACGACGCCCAGTCAGGCAAATTCGTGACCCTGCGCAGCGAGGCCATGCCGCTTCGGGTCGGAAAGAGCAAGCAAAGTCCGCAGAGCACAGCCGCCGGACAGCTTGTGGTCAATCCCAACCGCAAGGACGTCAAAGACCTTGGCAGCGACATCAGGTATATTGCCACCCGCAAGCCTTCGCTGAGCCGCAAGGGGTATTTCTTTGTGGGTTCAGGACTGTTCTGGGGCATCGCGGCGCTGCTCGCCCTGATTGCGGCGGCCGTTTACTTCGCATACCGCAAGGGTGAGGCCAGAAGGGCGGACGTGGCCGGAACACGCCGCAGCGGCGCCTCCAAGATGGCCCGCAAGAGACTGGCACTCGCCGGAGACTTCCTCAAGAAGGACCTCTACACAGCATTCTATGAAGAGTTGCACAAGGCCCTTCTGGGCTTCGTGTCCGACAAGCTCAGCATACAGGCCGCCGACCTCAGCAAAGAGAACATCAGCGAGAAACTGATGGAGGCCGGCGCCGGACAGGAACTCGCCGACCGCTTTACGGCACTGCTGGACGCCTGCGAATTCGCACGCTACGCCCCGTCAGAGGGACACGAGGCCATGAACGCCCACTACGAGGGCGCAGTGGCAGTCATTTCAGAAATCGATTCGAGCATGAGAAAACCTCATTCCAAGGCAGCCGGAGCCGCCGTTCTTGCTCTCCTGCTTGCCATGGGCCTGCCAGCTCAGGCGCAGGATACGGATTCGCTTTGGCACAAGGGCGTTGACGCCTACGCTGAACAGCAGTACGGAAAGGCCATCGACGCATGGAAGGCCATCGCCGACAGCGGGCTGCAGAGCACGGAGCTGTACTACAACCTCGGCGGTGCCTGCTACAAAAACGGAGACATCGCACATGCGGTGCTTTGGTACGAGCGCGCGCTCAAGGCCGATCCTTCCAACACCGACGCCCGCGTAAACCTGGAATTCGTACGCTCTCAGCTTCAGGACCGCATCGAGGAGGTGCCCGAATTCTTCCTGGAAGCATGGGGGCGCAAAGCCTGCTGGCTGCTGCCCTCCGACGTATGGGCCGTGCTCTTCCTGGTGCTGCTTGCCGGCACGCTCGCCATGGCGCTGCTGTTCCTGCTCGCCGGCGGAAGGGCCAGGAAAGTCGGATTCTTTGTAGGTATCGTACTGCTGCTCAGCTCATTGCTATGCCTCGACTTTGCTTTCTGGCAGCGCAGCGACGCCCGGGCTGAAGACCATGCGGTAGTAACCGTCCCCGTAGCCGAAGTCAAGAGCTCCCCCGGCAGTGGAGTGAACCTTTTCGTACTGCATGAGGGCACCAAGGTAAGCGTGCTCGAGGAAGTCGGAGAATGGAACAACATCCAGCTCGCCGACGGCCGGCAAGGCTGGCTCAGAAAGGAATGTGCAGAAAGGATATGACAGGTCGGGAAATTTGTTTATATTTGCAGGATTGGAAAAATATAATTTTTAAGATATGCTCAGTTATTTGCTTCAGGCAGACCCCGTCGAGGCCGTACAGGCCGTACAGGCGGCTCAGGCAGTACCGGCCGCACCCGTGCAGCAGGAAATGTCCTACTCACTCATCGACATGGCTGTCAAGGGCGGCCCTCTCATGATTGTACTCCTCGCCCTGTCCATCGTCGCCATCTACATCTTCGGCAAGAAGCTCTGGATGATACGCCAGGCCTCCAAGATCGACAAGGATTTCATGATGGACATCCGCGACTACATCCACGACGGCAAACTCAAATCGGCAAAAACCCTCTGCGCCAAGTACGACACCCCCGTGGCCCGCATGGTGGAAACCGGACTCGACCGCTACGGCAAGCCTCTGAGCGACATACAGAGCGCTGTCGAGAACGTAGGCAACGTGGAAGTCGCACGCCTGGAGAAGGGTCTCCCCTACCTCGCAATGATCGCCGGCGGCGCCCCCATGATCGGATTCCTCGGAACCGTTATGGGTATGGTGCAGGCCTTCTTCAACATGAGCCAGGCAGGCAACAACATCGACATCACCCTGCTGTCCAGCGGTATCTACACCGCAATGATCACCACCGTGGGCGGCCTCATCGTGGGTATCATAGCCTACTTCGGCTACAACTACCTCACCTCGAAGGTTTCCAACGTGGTATTCCAGATGGAGAGCAGCACCATCGAGTTCATGGACCTGCTGGACGATCCTCAGGCCCCTTCGGCACCGGCAGCTAAAGAAGAAGAATAATGGCACTCAAGCGCACCACAAAGGCAGATCCCAACATCGCGATGTCCAGCATGACCGACATCGTGTTCCTCCTGCTGATCTTCTTCCTGGTGACGAGTACCCTGGTCAACCCCAACGCCCTCAAGCTGCTTCTTCCCAAGAGCACGGGGCAGGTGGGAGCCAAGGCGACAGCCACCGTATCCATCAAGGACTGGGGAGACGAACAGTACACCTTCCATGTCAACGGCGACGAGAATCCTCTCGGGATCGAGCAGGTGGAAGACGAACTCGTCAGCCTGCTCCAGACCGAGGAGGACCCCACTTTCTCCATCTACTCCGACGAATCGGTCCCCATCAAGGAGATTGTGCAGGTGATGAACATCGCCAAACGCAACCATTATAAAGTCATACTGGCAACGCAACCCGAATGAAACAGTACCTCCGAGAACGCCACGAAAGGGAACGGAATTCCGTTGTGACAGGCATCGTGCTCACGCTGACGGTCCACGTCTGCGCGGCCCTTCTCGTGTCGTTCAGCGGCATAAAATATCTCTATCCTCCACCCGCGGAAAACACTTTCCTGCTCGATTTCGAAGAGGAACCCGAAAAGGTGGAGCAGCGGACGGGCCGCGACCCCAGAGGCGAAGACGTCAATCCGGATGAACGTATCGAACTGGTACAACGGAGCGAATCGCCCGAGGTCTCCAAGAAGCCCAACATTACGCCTGCCACCAGGCCCGACCCCCACGGAGACGTGGAAGTCCCCGAGCCCGAGCGCAAGGAAGAACCGGTCCTCGACCCCAGGGCCAGCTTCCCAGGCATGGCAAAGAAAGACACTACACTTACGGCGGCCCATGGCGCATCCAACCCTTCCACTACGTTCAAGCCCGGGCAGCCCTCAGGAAACGTCAACAAGGGAAACTCAGACGGCAAACCCAACGCCCATCTGGAAGGCCGCGAGGTCGATAAGGCAGGGCTCAAGAAGCCGGTATACACATCTCAGGAAAGCGGCAAGGTGGTTGTAAAGATCTGGGTTGACCAATACGGAAAGGTCCAGAAGGCGGTTCCCGGTGCAGACGGCACCACGGTAACGGACAAGGCCCTATGGACTGCAGCCCGCAACGCCGCCCTGGAAACAGGATTTACAATGAGCGCAAGTGCCCCGGCGCTGCAAGAAGGCACAATTACTTATATTTTCAATTTAAAGTGATGACGTGAGTCATCGACAATCATCATGGAAGGTTATTCTAAAGACGGCCGTAAACTTAGACCACGGAAAAACAGCGGTTCAAACCGCAGCGAAAAAGTTGACATTCAAAGCGAGGGTTCAAGGCCCTCATTCTCAGAACGCCCCCGCGGCGAGCGCCCCTACAGGGACCGCCCTTACGGGGAGCAGCGTCAGGGCGGCGAACATCGCTCCTTTGGAGAGCATCGTCCCTACGGAGAGCATCGCCCCTATGGCGAGCGCCGCTCTTTCGGAGAGCGTCCGCACGGAGAGCAGCGTCCATCTGGCGAGCAGCGTCCCTACGGTGAGCACAGTCCCAAGCCCCGCTTCGGCGGCAACGAGCGTCCCTACCGCAGCGATGACCACAGTTCCCTGGAGAAACAGTGGAGCGACCATCATGGAAGCAGGCGCCCTGCAGGCAAGAAGGGCGGCAAGCGCACCGGCGGCAAGTCTCCTTTCTCCCGTACCTCCAACGAGGGCATCAACCGTATGATAAACCGCAGGCCCCAGGTAAATTCCAATTACGACGGCCCCGCATACGAGCCTGTCGCAAAAGACGAGATGCGTCTCAACCGCTTCATCGCCAATTCCGGAGTCTGTTCCCGCCGCGAGGCCGACACATTCATCCAGGCAGGCTGCGTCACCGTCAACGGTGAAGTCGTGACCGAACTCGGCTCCAAGGTCAACATCTTCAACGACGACGTCCGCTTCAACGGCGAGCGCCTCAAGGGAGAGACCAAGGTTTACCTGGTCATGAACAAGCCCAAGGGTTATGTGACTTCCGCTTCCGACCCCCATGCGGACAAGACCGTCATGGACCTTATAAAGGACTGCCCCACAAGGGTTTATCCCGTAGGGCGCCTGGACAAGGCAACCACCGGCATCCTTCTCTTCACCAACGACGGAGAGATTGCCGAGCGCCTCACCCATCCTTCTTACGACAAAAAGAAGATATATCAGGTCGCCCTGGACCGCAACCTTTCCCAGGAAGACTTTGACAGCATACTCTCCGGCATAACCCTCGGCGACGGCTTCGTGCAGGCAGACGCCCTCGAGTTCGTCGATGAGAACGACCACTCCAAGCTCGGAATCGAAATCCATTCCGGCAAGAACAGGATCGTCCGCCGTATCTTCGAGTCCTTAGGTTACACCGTAAAGGCACTCGACCGCGTGTACTTCGCAGGCCTCACCAAGAAGGGCCTCAAGAAGGGTGGCTGGCGTTATCTGTCAGAGAAAGAAGTCAACATGCTCAAGATGGGAGCTTACGTATAATGGAGCACCATTCCGGATTCGTCAACATCATAGGCAACCCCAACGTCGGCAAGTCAACCCTGATGAACGCCCTCGTGGGTGAGAAGCTGTCTATCGTCACCGCAAAGGCCCAGACCACGCGCCACCGCATCATGGGCATCGTGAACGGCGAGGACTGGCAGATCGTGTACTCGGACACGCCGGGCATACTCAAGCCATCTTACCGCCTGCAGCAGAACATGATGAATTTCGTGGACGGGGCCATCGGCGACGCCGACATCATACTCTACGTCACCGACACCGTCGAGACGCCCGACAAAAACGGAGAATACGTCTCCAAGCTCGGGCGCCTGGAGTGTCCAGTCATAGTAGTCATCAACAAGATAGACATAAGCAGCCAGGAGAAGGTGCTGCAGCTCGCCGCATGGTGGAAGGAGCAGCTCCCGTCTGCGGTAATCATACCCGCCAGCGCCCAGGAGCGTTTTGGCCTCGAGGCCATACTCGACGCCATCGTATCCCGCCTGCCGGTATGCCCGCCCTGGTTCGACAAAGACGCATTCACCGACAAGAACCTCCGCTTCTTCGCTTCGGAAATCATACGGGAGAAGATTTTCCTGAACTATCAGGAAGAGATTCCCTACTGCTGCGAAGTTGGGATAGAGAGTTTCAAGGAAGGCGCCGAGCGCTACGACATCAGCGCCGTGATATACGTATCCCGCGAGTCCCAGAAGGGCATCATAATAGGCAAGAAGGGCGCCGCGCTCAAGAAGACCGGCACCCAGGCACGCATCGACATGGAAGATTTCTTCCAGAAGAAGGTCTTCCTCAGCATATTCGTTAAGGTTGACCCCGACTGGAGGGAGAACAAAAGGGAATTACGCCGGTTCGGCTACGAAGAATAAACTTATGGAAGAAGAGAACATCCAGACCGAAGAAATCATTGAAGACGACGACCTCGAGTTATCGGAAGATGCGCAGGCGAGCGGTAAATACACCCGGCTCCTTGAGGGCGATGCACGCAAGTTCAAGCTCTCCGGGATGTTCAAGGACTGGTACCTCGATTACGCATCCTACGTAATCCTGCACCGCGCCGTCCCCCATATCGCCGACGGACTCAAGCCCGTGCAGCGAAGGGTGCTGCATGCCATGTACAAGATCGACGACGGTTCCTTCACCAAGGTAGCCAACATCGTGGGTCAGGCCATGCAGTATCACCCTCACGGCGACCAGTCCATCCTCGGAGCGCTCGTAACGCTGGGCCAGAAGGGATTTACGGTGGACTGCCAGGGAAACTGGGGAAACATCCTCACAGGCGACGCCAACGCGGCTCCGCGATACATTGAGGCACGTCTCTCCAAGTTCGCAAAGGAGGTGCTCTTCGATCCCAAGGTCACCCACACCATGAAGTCCTACGACGGACGCAACGACGAGCCCACCGAGCTCCCGGTGCGCTTCCCTCTGCTTCTGGCGCAGGGTACCGACGGAATCGGCGTCGGACTTGCATCCAAGATCCTTCCCCACAACTTCAACGAGCTTCTGGACGCATCGGTGGCAATACTCGAGGGCAAGCCCTACGAGCTGTATCCCGATTTCCCCACCGGCGGCTTTGCCGACTGCTCAAAGTACATGCAGGGCAAGCGCGGAGGCCGCGTAAAGGTGCGCGCGCGGATAGAGAAAATCGACAAGAGCACCATTGCGATCACCGAGATTCCCTACGGCAAGTACACAAAGGACCTCATTGAATCAATACTGCGGGCCAAGGACAAGGGCAAGATAAAGATAAAGAAGATTGAGGACATGACCACCGACAAAGTGGAAATCCTCATCCACCTGCCGGGAGACGTCTCCCCCGACAAGACCATCGACGCGCTCTATGCCTTCACCGACTGCGAGTGCAACATTGCGCCCAACGCCTGCGTAATCGTGGACAACAAGCCAAAGTTCCTCACCGTCAACGAGATACTCGAGTACAGCACCAATCGCACACGCGAGATTCTGCTCCGTCAGCTCGGCATACGCCTCGAAGAACTGGAACGCGAATGGCACTACAGCTCCCTGGAGCGCATCTACTTCGAGAACAGGGTTTACAAGATCCTGGAACAGGACCAGTCGAGCTGGGAAGAGCAGAAGCAAGACACGCTCGAGCGCATGAAGACCTTCGAGGGCCAGCTGCACCGCGAGATCATCATGGAAGACATCGACCGCCTCGTGGACAAGCCTGTCCGCAAGATTTCCAAGTTCGACGTCAAGGCCGTGGACGAAAAGATCAAGGGCATCGAGGCCGAGATGGAGCAGGTACAAAACAACATTGAGCATATCGACCGCTTCACCATCGACTGGTTCAAGAACCTCAAGAAAAAATACGGCAAGGACTTCCCCAGGCGCACGGAACTCACCGGTTTCGAGACCATTGCCGCCACCAAGGTCATCAACAACAACGCCAAGCTCAGCGCCAACCTCGCGGAAGGTTTCGTAGGTATCGGGCTCAAGAAGGACGACGGCGGAGAATTCATCAGCGAATGCTCCGACATGTCAGAGATCATCGTAATCCGCCGCGACGGCAAGTACATCGTCACCAAGGTCAGCGACAAAGCATTCTTCGGCAAGGACCTGCTGTACGTAGGCGTGTTCAACAGGGGCGATACCCGTACCATCTACAACGCCATCTACCGCGTGGGCAAGAGCTCCGTCTATTATGCCAAGCGCTTTGCCGTCACCTCCGTCACAAGAGACAAGGAATACGACATCACGACAGGCGAGGAAGGCTCCGAAATCGTATGGTTCACCGCCAACCATAACGGCGAGGCCGAAACCGTACGCGTGCTGCTGCGGCCCAAGGCCAAGCTCAAAAAGACATCGTTCGAGTACGACTTCTCCACCCTTGGCATCAAGAGCAAGACGGCCCGCGGCAACCTGGTGAGCAAGAATGCGATACGCGCCATCACCCTCCGCAGCAAGGGCGTCAGCACCATAGCCGGCAAGCAAATCTGGTACGACACCGACATCCAGAAGCTTAACGACGAAGGCCACGGCCTGTACCTCGGAGAATTCGCCGACGGAGACAAAGTGCTGGCAGTGTTCCGTAACGGAACCTTCTACACCACCTCTTTCGACCTTTCCAACCGTTATCAGGGAGACGTTCTCCTCATAGAGAAGTTCGACCCCGAAAAGACATTCACGGCACTCTATTGGGACGCCGGTGTCAAGTCTTTCTACGTCAAACGCTTCTCCTTCATAGTCAGCGACAACACCCCGCTTCTGTTCATTGCGGAAGGCTCCAAATCCAAACTCATCGAGCTCAGCTGCGACCGCCACCCACAATACGAAGTCACCTGGAAACTGGAAGACAAGAGTGCCGAACTTGTGGATGCAGAAGAATGGATTGGCAAGAAGGGCTACGCCGCCAAGGGCAAGAAAGTGGTCGATCGTGGCGAAGTCAAGAGCGTACGTTTCGTGGAGCCCCTCGTCAAGCCCGGAGATGAAGAGCCCGAAGATGAAGAGCCCGAAGATAAGGACATCCCCGAAACCGCCGAGGTCGCAGAAGATATCCGCGGCAAAGAAATCCGCATCCCCGAAACCGCCGACGAGCCCATAGAACTCATTTTCGAAGAACCGACATTATTCTAAATCATCAAATATCATGTTACCAACAATAGTTTACATCGTAGGTCTCATCGCTTCCATCTGGTGCGTATTGGACATCATCAAGAAACCCAAACTCAGCATCCTCTGGAAGATAGTTCTCTCCATAGCAGTGCTCTCCTTCAGCTGGATCGGCCTCGTGGTTTACTACTTCCTGGTGCGCGACAAAATCTAAACGACTCAAAACGGTAGAAGCAAATAAAGACGGTGCCTTTCCACCGTCTTTTCGTTTGTTTACCAGCAATTATATAATAATTATTGAAGGCGGGAGCCAATAATCAGTATGGTCTGTTTCGCAGCCGTATGCACCCGCGCATGTAGCGGGAGGGCCCCGCGCCGAAGGCGTGGGAGGGTCCGAGCGAAGCGAGAGCGGAGAAACAGACCATATTGATTATGGCGTTAAGACATTCAAGTTGTTCTTGGATTGTTTTTTGCAGTAAAAAAGGGCTATGCTGATAGAACTACAGGACGTCAACAAGACATACAACAACGGACAGCCGCTCCACGTGCTCAAGGGCATTAATCTCTCCATAGACAAAGGGGAATTCGTGTCCATCATGGGAGCGTCCGGTTCCGGCAAGTCCACTCTTCTCAACATACTGGGAATCCTGGACAACTACGACACCGGCGAATACCGCATAGACGGCAAGCTCATAAAAGGCTTGAGCGAAAAACAAGCCGCCGACTATCGTAACCGCCTCATCGGGTTCATTTTCCAATCCTTCAACCTGATAGGCTTCAAAACCGCCGTCGAGAACGTCGAACTGCCTTTGTTCTATCAGGGAGTAAGCCGCAGCAAACGGCACTCCATGGCAATGCAGTACCTGGAAAAACTCGGTCTCGCCGACTGGGCCCACCACTATCCCAACGAAATGTCCGGCGGCCAGAAACAAAGGGTGGCGATAGCACGCGCCCTGATTACCGGGCCGAAAATCCTCCTTGCCGACGAGCCTACGGGAGCCTTGGACTCCAAAACCAGCGAAGAGGTTATGCAACTGCTGACCAGCCTCAACAGGGAGGAAGGAGTAACTATCATCGTGGTGACCCACGAAAGCGGAGTAGCCAACTGCACCGACAAGATAATCCACATCAAAGACGGCATAATAAGAGAAATCCAAGACAACCGCCTGCACAGCGCCTCAGCATTCGGCACAGCCACGATAATGAAATGAAAGACATCTTCACCGAAATATGGGAGAGCGTACGCCGCAACAAGCTGCGTACCAGCCTCACCGGTTTTGCGGTGTCGTGGGGAATATTCATGCTGATAGTCCTCCTGGGAGCCGGCAACGGCTTGCAGAATTCTTTCATGCAGGGAGGCGACCGCTTTGCCAGCAACACCATGATGCTTGGCGGAGGAAGGACTTCAAAGCCTTATGACGGGCTCAAGGAAGGACGCTGGATAAGCATCGACGACAAAGACATAGACCTCATTGGCGGCGATACCTTCAGCGACAATATAGACGATGTAATCGCCACTGTAAGCACCAGCGGCACAGCGGTTTACGGTAAAAAGAGCACATCCGTGAACATCGAGGGCAACTACCCCGAACGCCTCAAGATGGAAAAAATCGAACTTCTCTGCGGCCGCTACATAAACGAAAAGGACATAGCCGCGCAGAGAAAGGTGGTGGTGGTTCCCCAGAATACGGCAGAGGCCCTCCTGCCCGACAATGTCCCTGCCGGCGAGCTGCTCGGCAAACACATCAAGGTGGGCGGTTTCTCCTACCTGGTGGTTGGAATCACCAAGTCGGACCGCATGCGCGGCAACAACATGCTGGCGGCACCTTTCTCCACCATCAAGACCATCTACAAGAAAGGGGAAGACATCGACGACATTACCTTCACTTTCCATGGACTGAATACGGAAAAGGCCAATCAGGACTTCGAGGCCGACCTGCGTGCGGCGGTCAACCTCCGCCATCGCGCCGCCCCCGACGACACCCGCGCCCTGTGGATATGGAACCGCTTCACCCAGAATCTCCAGATGAACACGGTATCCTCGATCATAGAAGTCGCCCTGTGGATAATAGGCCTCTTCACCCTGCTGGGCGGCATAGTCGGCGTAAGCAACATCATGCTCATCACGGTTAAGGAGCGCACCCACGAATTCGGAATACGCAAGGCCATCGGCGCCAAGCCCTGGGACATAACAAAACTCATACTGGCAGAAAGCGTCACCATAACGGCAGTATTCGGATACTTTGGCATGTTCCTGGGAATGCTCGTCTGCCAGCTGCTCGACAAGACCCTCGGGCAGTCCACGGTCTCCGTGATGGACAACCAGATCTCCATGCTCGTCAACCCCACAGTGGGTCTCGACGTCGCAATAGAAGCCACGATAGTATTGATAGTCGCAGGCTCCCTGGCAGGGCTCTTCCCGGCCCGCAAGGCAGCCAGAGTCAGACCCATAGAAGCCCTCCGCGCAGAATGAAATTCGACATCGATTCATACCGCGAGATTGCCGATTCGCTCGTACGCAACCGCAGCCGCAGCCTGCTTACGGGCTTCGGCGTGTTCTGGGGCATATTCATGCTGCTTTTCCTCATAGGCGGCGGCGCCGGGCTCAAACAGCTGGTTACCAAAAACTTCGAGGGGTTCGCCACCAACACCACCATAATGTTCTCCAGCTCCACCACAAAACCATGGCACGGCTACAAGAGAGGACGTTACTGGAGCCTCAACTACACCGACGTGGAAAGGATGAAGATGATGGTTCCGGAACTGGAAACGGTGACCCCCGTCATTTCGGCATGGGGCCAGACGGCCATCAACGGGACTAACAGCGTCAACGCCAACGTCAAGTGCATCAAGGCTGACTACAGCAAGATAGAAGAGCCCAAGATACGCTACGGCCGGTACCTCAACGAGGCCGACGTAGCCGGTCAGCGCAAGGTATGCGTAATCGGCAAGCGCATCTACGAAGGCATCTTCCCCGAAGGCGGAGACCCATGCGGTAAGTTCATCAAGGTCGGAGCCGTGTACTACCAGGTGGTAGGCGTAGATTTCAACTCCGGAAACATAAGCATCAACGGCAGCGCCGACGAGGCCGTCACGATACCCATCACGCTGGGACAGAAGCTGTTCCACCGGGGCTCAAACATCGACCTGCTGTGCGTCACAGGCCGAAGCGGGGTGAGCATGAGCTCGCTCGAAGACCGCATGAGGCAGATTCTCGCCCGTTCGCACAGCTTCGACCCTTCCGACAAGCAGGCCGTCTTCATGGTCAACACGGAGCAGATGTTCTCGCTTATGGACAACCTGTTCAGGGGACTCAACTTCCTTATCTGGCTGGTGGGCCTGGGCACCATACTCGCAGGCATCATCGGAGTCAGCAACATCATGATGGTCACGGTGAAGGAACGCACCACCGAGATAGGCATACGGCGCGCGATAGGAGCGACGCCCCGCGACATCCTCAGCCAGATAATCCTGGAAAGCATAGCCCTCACCCTGGTCGCAGGCTCGCTGGGAATCGTATTCGCCGTACAGATGCTGCGGCTCACCCAGACCATCGTCAGCCACATACCCAACATGTCGGCGCAGTTCCAGATAGGCTTCAGCACTGCCGTGGCGGCCGCCCTGCTGCTTATGGTACTCGGAGTCATCGCGGGCCTCGCACCGGCGTCCAGGGCCATGAGCATCAAGCCCGTAGATGCAATGAGAGAAGAATAAAAACAAAGCACCCTATATGAAAAGAGCACTCAAGTACATCATTTTCGCACTCATTGGAGTCCTGTTCATCGGAACCTTCGTATTCCTGTTCAAGAATTCCCGCCCCCAGAAGGTGGAATATCAGGAATTCGAAGCGGCACTTGGCAGCATCAGCCGCACCACCGTGGTCACCGGCAAGATTGAGCCCCGCAACGAGGTCAATGTCAAGCCCCAGATCAACGGCATCATCGCCGAGCTGTACAAAGAAGCCGGGCAGCAGGTCAAGGAGGGCGAAATCATCGCAAAGCTCCGCGTCATCCCCGACATGAATTCGCTCAGCAGCGCACAGTCCCGCGTGAGGCTGGCCGACATCAACCTTCAGCAGGCCCGGACCAACTACGAACGCGAGAAATCTCTCTGGGACAAGAAGCTCGTAAGCGACGAGGAGTACGACCAGGTGCTGCAGGCCTACAATCAGACCAAGGAAGAGAAAGCCGCCGCTCAGGAGTCGCTGGAGGTAATCCGCGACGGCGTATCCAAGAGCAACGCCACCGGCAGCTCCACCCTCGTGCGCTCCACCATAACAGGGCTCATCCTGGACATCCCCGTCAAGGTAGGGAACTCCGTCATCCAGGCAAACACCATGAACGACGGCACCACCGTCGCCACCGTGGCCGACATGTCCGACCTCATCTTCGACGGCAACATCGACGAGACCGAGGTGGGTTCGCTCGTGGAAGGCATGCCCATGCACATCAGCATAGGCGCGCTGCCCCAGTACAGCTCCGAGGCCTCCCTGGAGTACATTTCGCCCAAGGCAGTAGAGAACAACGGCGCCAATCAGTTTGAGATAAAAGCCGCCGTTCCGGGCAATTCGGAGCACATGATACGTTCCGGCTACAGCGCCAACGCGGAAATCGTGCTCGAAAAGGCCGACAGCGTGCTGGTCATCCCCGAGAGCGCCCTTGAGTTCGAAGGCAACGACACCTTCGTGTACGTCAAGACCGCCGACGGAGAGTACAGCCGGGCCGCCGTCACCACAGGACTGTCCGACGGCCTCAACATAGAAATACGCAGCGGACTTTCCGAGGGCGACAAGGTACGCGGCTCACGTATAATCATTCCCGTAAAGTAAGATGAGACGCCTGATAATTTCCGCAGCCGCCGCACTTGCCAGCCTTGGCGCAGCGGCACAGCAGGCACCCTGGAGCCTCAGGGACTGCATCGACTATGCATTGGAGAACAATCTCAGCGTAAAGCAGAGCAGCTTGACGGTGGAACAGCGCGAGGTGGACCTGAGCACCGCAAGAGGCCGCCGGCTGCCGGGCGTATCTGGCTCGGCCAACGAAAACATATCGTTCGGACGAGGCCTTACCGCAGAAAACACCTACTCCAATTCCAACACCTCCAACCTGTCGCTCAGCCTGGGGACAGACGTCACCATCTTCCAGGGCTTCGACATCAACAACGGCATCAAGCTCAGCAAGCTCAACCTGGCCGCAGCGACCGCAGACCTGGAAAAGGCAAAGGACGACATACGCGTGGCGGTTGCCCAGGCCTACGTCCAGATCCTTTATAATCAGGAGATTCTCCGGGTAGCCCGGGAGCAGACCGGCCACGACGAACAGTTGCTCGAGCAGATAAAGGAAAGGCTCGCTGCAGGCAAGGTCAGCGCAGCGGAGGTATCGGCCCAGCAGGCCACCCTGGCCCAGAGCCGGCAGAGCGAAATACAGGCAGCCGGCAATGTGGACATGGCGACGCTGGAGCTCAGCCAGCTGCTGGAACTCCCCTCTCCCGAAGGCTTCGGCATAGTCGTACCCGACATAAGCGATGTTTCTGAAATCCTGCTCATGCGCCCCGAAGCCATATACGAAGAGGCCGTAGAAAAGCGGCCGGCTGTCGAAGCCGCCAGGCTCAACCTCGACTACGCCAAGGTAAACATTGCCAGGGCCAAAGGAGCTTATCTTCCGACGCTTACGTTCAGCGGAGGCCTCGGCACCAACTATTACACCAATTCCAAGACCCCTTCCGCCGACCTGTGGACTCAGCTCAGCAACAACTTCAGCCAGTACCTGGGACTGTCGCTCAGGGTCCCCATCTTCCAGAGATTCGCCACACGCGACCAGGTACGTTCCGCACAGATCAACTTCCGCGGCCAGCAGATACAGCTCGAGAACGTCAAGAAGTCTCTTTACAAGGAGATTCAGCAGGCATACTACAACGCCGTGAACTCCCAGGCCCGCTATACCGGCAGCCGCCAGGCGGCCGAAAGCGCCCGCGAGCACTACCGGCTGACGGAAGAGAAGTACAAAGTCGGCAAAACCGGAATAGCAGAGTACAACGACGCCAGGAACAACTGGCTCAAGGCCGAATCGGAGCACATACAGGCCCGCTTCCAGTGCCTGTACCAGACACGCCTGCTGGACTTCTACCGCAGCGGGGAAATCGATTTCTGACAGGGCTGCAGAATACGGCCTCTTAAGGCGCGGGGCTTGCAAGTTCCGAAAATAATCCGTATCTTCGGAAACATTAAAACTGATTCCTATGGTACGAGTAAAACCTTTTGCAGCACTAAGGCCCCCGCGCACAATTGTCACGGAGGTGGCCGCTCCTCCCTACGACGTCCTTAACTCCCTGGAGGCACGTAACATGGCGGGAGAGAAATCACTGCTGCACATCACCAAACCCGAAATAGACTTCGACCCCATCCTGGAAGACCACGACCCGCGTGTGTACGACCAGGCCGTAAAGAATTTCCGCCTCTGGCAGGAGCGTGGCTGGCTGGTACGCGACAGCGCGCCCTGCTATTACGTATATGCCCAGACCATGGACGGCCGCACGCAATACGGACTGGTGCTCTGCGCCCACACCGAGGACTACGAGAAAGGCATAATCAAGAAGCACGAGCTCACCCGCAAAGACAAAGAAGACGACCGCATGATCCACGTGCGCATCCAGAACGCCAACATTGAGCCCGTTTTCTTCAGCTACCGCGACGATGCGGAACTCAACGAAATAGTTTCTCAGACCGTTAAGCAGCCTGCAGAATACTCCTTCACCTGCGAAAACGGATTCGGCCACGAATTCTGGGTAATACGCGATCAGGCCACAATCGAGCGCATCACCTCCATCTTCCGCTCCCGCATCGACGCCTTCTATGTGGCCGACGGCCATCACCGCACCGCCGCGGCAGCTCGCGTAGGCGCAGAAAAGAGGGCGCAGAACCCTCACCACACCGGAGAAGAAGAATACAACTACTTCATGGCCGTCTGCTTCCCCGAGAGCCAGCTGCACATCATCGACTACAACCGCGTGGTAAAAGACCTGAACGGCTTGAGCGAAGAGCAGTTCCTGCAGGCCCTGCAGGAGGACTTCGAGCTGGAAGAGACCGGCACGCAGCCCCGCAAGCCTTCCGGCCTGCACAATTTCAGCATGTACCTCGGCGGACGGTGGTACTCCCTCACGGCCCGTGCCGGACGCTACGACGACTCCGACCCCATCGGAGTGCTGGACGTCGATATCCTCTCCCGCCTGGTACTCGACAAGATACTGGGCATCAAAGACCTCCGCACAGACAAGCGCATCGACTTCGTGGGCGGCATACGCGGCCTCGGAGAGCTCGTGCGCCGAGTCGACGAGACAGGCATGAAGGTCGCCTTCGCCCTTTATCCCGTCTCCATGAAGCAGCTCCTCAATATCGCCGACAGCGGTATGATAATGCCTCCCAAGACAACTTGGTTCGAACCCAAGCTTCGCTCCGGACTTGCCATACACACCTTAGACTAAAGTCCAGATGTCCATAGACTCCGCCACCATCCACAAGACCCTCAAGGATTTCTTCGGATACGATACCTTCAAGGGTGACCAGGAACGCATCATACGCCACCTTCTGGGCGGCGGTGACGCTTTCGTCCTCATGCCTACCGGCGGCGGCAAATCGCTTTGCTACCAGCTACCCGCCCTCCTGATGGAAGGCACCGCCATAGTCATCTCGCCCCTCATAGCCCTAATGAAGAACCAGGTTGACCTGCTGCGCGGCTTCGAGGCGGGCGAGGGCAGCATCGCCCACTTCCTTAATTCTTCGCTCAGCAAGGTTCAGATCGACACCGTGCGCTCCGACCTTATGAGCGGAAAGACAAAGATACTGTACGTAGCCCCGGAATCCCTCACCAAAGAGGAGAACGTGGCGCTGCTGCGCGGAGTCAAAATTTCTTTTTACGCAGTGGACGAGGCCCACTGCATCTCGGAATGGGGGCATGATTTCCGTCCCGAATACCGCAGGATTCGCTTCCTGATCGACGAAATCGGACGCCTCCCCATCATCGCCCTCACCGCCACCGCAACTCCCAAGGTGCAGAGCGACATACTAAAGAACCTCGGAATACAGGACGCCGCGGTCTTCAAGTCTTCCTTCAACCGTCCCAACCTCTACTACGAGGTACGGGACAAGCAGGACGTCGACCGCGACATGATCAAGTACATCAAGCAGAATCCCGGCAAATCGGGAATAGTGTACTGTCTGTCCCGCAAAAAGGTGGAAGAGATCGCCCAGCTGCTGTGCATCAACGGCATAAAGGCGCGTCCATACCACGCCGGCCTCGACGCCAAGACCCGCGCAGAGAACCAGGACGCCTTCCTGCGCGAGGACATCAACGTGATAGTGGCAACGATTGCCTTCGGAATGGGCATAGACAAGCCCGACGTACGCTTCGTGCTGCACTACGACATACCCAAGAGCATCGAGAGCTACTACCAGGAGACCGGCCGCTCGGGCCGCGACGGCAAGGAGGGCAGCTGCATCGCCTACTACAGCTACAAAGACATCCAAAAGCTGGAGAAATTCATGCAGGGCAAGCCCATCTCGGAGCAGGAGATCAACCGCCAGCTGCTCGGCGAAGTGGTAGCCTATGCAGAGTCGAACCAGTGCCGCCGCAAGCTGCTGCTCAATTACTTCGGAGAAGATTATCCCGAGGAGAACTGCGGTTCGTGCGACAACTGCCTGCACCCCAAGCCCACCTTCGACGGCTGGAGGGAGATGCGGATGGTCATCGAACTCATTGAAATGCTCCCCGAGCACTTCAAGATAGAGCACCTGGCCTGCATACTTGCCGGCGTCTCCAACGCCATGATCAAGTCCTACAAGCACGACAGCCTGCCGCTGTTCGGTGCCGGCAAGAACCACAGCGAGAAGTTCTGGTGCACGGTACTCCACCAGGGGCTCATACTCCATTTCCTCGAAAAGGAAATCGAAAGCTATGGCCACATCGACGTAACCGACGCAGGACGCGAGTTCCTTAAGCATCCCCACGCTCTCATGATGGTGGAAGACAGGGTTTTTGCCGGAAACGGCCCCGAAGAAGAGGAGGACGAAGAAGCCGCGGCCGCAGCATCGGCGATGATGAAGGGCGGCGGTGCGGGCGACCCCGTGCTGCTTTCCATGCTCAAGGACCTGCGCCGCGACCTCGCCCGCAAGCTCGGCCTCCAGCCCTGGATATTGTTCGGCGACCCCGCACTGGAAGACATGTCCATACTCTACCCCATCACCCTCGAGGAACTCCGGGGCTGCCAGGGCGTAGGAGAAGGCAAGGCCAAGAAGTTCGGCACCGAATTCGTCAACCTCATACGCAAGTACGTCGATGAGAACGAAATCATCCGTCCCGACGACTTCGTCGTAAAGTCCGTACCCAGCAAATCGGCCAACAAGATCTTCATAATCCAGAGCATCGACAAGGGCATGTCCCTGGAAGACATAGCCGAAGCCAAGGGGCTCGATATGGATGAGCTCATGACCGAGATAGAGGCTATAGTATCCACCGGCACCAAGCTCAACCTCGATTATTACATCGACGCCAACTTCGACGAAGAAATCGTACAGGAAATCTACGATTACTTCCGGGACGAGGCGGCTTCCGATTCCGTAGCCGATGCCATAAACGAGCTCGGTTCCGACTACGACGAAATGGAAATCCGCCTGGTGCGCATCAAATTCCTCTGCGAGATAGCTTCGTGATACCCCAGGAAACAGTAAACCTCATCCTCGACACCGCACGTATAGAAGAAGTCGTAGGAGACTTCGTGACGCTCAAGCGCCGCGGTGCCAACTATGTGGCCTGCTGTCCTTTCCACAACGAGAAGACACCCTCGTTCTACGTGTCCCCCGCAAAGGGGATATACAAATGCTTCGGCTGCGGCAAGTCCGGTTCGGCCGTTGGCTTCGTAATGGAGCACGAGCACAGCTCCTACGTGGAGGCGCTCCGCTACCTTGCCTCCAGGTACAAGATAGATATAGTCGAAGAGGAAGAATCCGCAGAAGAGATTGAGCGCCGGCAGCGCCGAGAGAGCCTTCTGCTGGTGAGCGAATTCGCCCAGAAATTCTTCGCCGACCAGCTCCAGACGCCGGAGGGCCGCTCGGTGGGCTACGCCTACCTGCGTTCCCGCGGACTGGAGGATGAAACCATACGCCGTTTCGGCCTGGGATGGGCTCCGTCGGGCCGCACCGCACTCATCGACGCCGCTAAGGCTGCAGGATACAAGCTCGAATACCTGCTTGCCGCCGGCCTTGCCGTGCAGCGCGAGGACGGAAGCGTCGTCGACAAGTTCCGCGAGCGGGTGATGTTCCCCATACACTCGGTAAGCGGACGGGTGCTGGCATTCAGCGGCCGTACCCTTCATGCCGACAACCCCGCCAAATACGTCAACTCCCCAGAGACGGAGATATACGTCAAAAGCCGCCAGCTGCTGGGAATATGGTTCGCCAAGAGCGAAATCTCGCGCAGCGGCAAATGCATACTGGTGGAGGGCAACGTCGATATGGTCACCCTGCATCAGCTCGGCATCACCAACGTCGTCGCATCCCTGGGTACGTCCCTCACCGTCGAGCAGATACGCCTCATCCACAAGTTCACCGAGAACGTCACCATAATGTACGACGGCGATTCCGCCGGCATACATGCCGCACTGCGCGGCCTCGGGCTCGTGCTGCAGGAGGGGCTCAACGTCAAGATCGTACTGCTTCCTGATGGCGAAGACCCCGATTCCTTCGGCCGCAGCCACACGCTGCAGGAGGTTCAGGACTACATCGCAGCCGGCGAGCGCGACTTCATAGAATTCAAGACCGACCTGCTGCTGTCCGAGGCCGGTTCCGACCCTCTCAAGAAAGCGGAACTCATCAACGACATAGCAGACACGATAGCCCAGATTCCAGACCCCGTAAAGCGCTCTGTATATGTAGATACGGTCGCTTTGCGCTTCGGCATCGAATCGTCGATACTCTTTGAGCGCATCTCGGGCGTACGCCGCCGCAAGCAGGAAGACGCCCTGCGCGAAAGGGAACGCAGCCGTCGTCAGGAGCCGGCGGACGCTCCCACGGACGGGCCCACGGTGGAAGTTACGCCTGCAGTCCGTCTGCCTCAGGAGCAGTTCGAAGAGAACCGCACCCTGGCCCCGGCAGAGAGGGACCTGCTGTATTTCCTGCTCAGCTATGGCCGCGAAGCGCTCGATTTCGAGACTGATTCGCCCTACTATTCCGGCAGCGAGGACGAGAAGCCCACTGTAGCCCAGTTCATCCGGGAGGCGCTCGACGACGACGGCACCGTCTTTGCAAATTCGGCATACCGCAAACTGTACGACGCCTACATGTCGCTGTACGACGGCGGTTTGGACCAGGCATCGATCGTCAAGGCCCTCCTCGACGGTGAGGACCGCGTGATCGCCGACCTGGCATCGCGCTTCTCCACGGAGAAGTACCAGCTGACCGTGGGAGCTTTCGAGGCGGCTCTGACCAGCCGTACGACCTTCCTCGTGATGGGCGTCCCGAAGGCGATCATGGTATATGCCGAGCGCCGCGTACAGGACAGGCTCGACACCCTCAGGCGTTCGCTTGCCGGCGCCGATGCCGACGCACAGCTTGCGATTATGCAGGAAATGCTCAAGCTGCAGGCCGCACAACGCCGTATCAACCAGAAAATCGGAAGAGAAAAACCAGAATAGAATAATGAATACAAAACGAACACTCGTAACCTGCGCACTGCCGTACGCCAACGGCCCCGTGCACATCGGCCACCTGGCGGGCGTCTATGTGCCCGCCGACATATATGTACGCTACCTCCGCATGAGAGGCCGCGACGTGCTTTACGTCTGCGGTTCCGACGAACACGGCGTACCCATTACCATCAAGGCCCGCGAGCAGGGATGCACGCCGCAGGACATAGTGGACCGCTACCACAAGATCATCAAGGATTCCTTCACATCCCTGGGCATCAACTTCGACATCTACGGCCGCACCTCCTCGCAGGTGCACGCCGAGGGCGCGTCGGAGTTCTTCCGCAAGCTCTACGACGACGGCAAATTCGTGACCCGCGAGAGCGAGCAATACTATGATCCCGAGGCAAAAACCTTTCTTGCAGACCGTTACATCGTGGGAACATGCCCCCGCTGCGGCAACGAAGGAGCCTATGGCGACCAGTGCGAGAAATGCGGCAGCACCCTCAGCCCCGAGGAACTCATAAATCCCCGTTCCAAGCTCAGCGGCGCCACTCCCGTCAAAAAGAAGACAACCCACTGGTACCTGCCGCTGCAGGACTACGAACAGTGGATTTCGCAGTGGATACTCGAGGGCCACAAGGAATGGCGTTCCAACGTATATGGCCAGGTCAAGAGCTGGCTGGACGGCGGTCTGCAGCCCCGTGCCGTAACCCGCGACCTCGACTGGGGCGTGCCCGTGCCCGTAGAAGGAGCCGAGGGCAAGGTGCTCTATGTATGGTTCGACGCCCCCATCGGATATATCTCGAACACCCGCGAGCTGCTGCCCCAGAGCTGGGAGAAGTGGTGGAAGTCGCAGGATACCAGGCTGGTACACTTCATAGGCAAAGACAACATCGTCTTCCACTGCATCGTATTCCCCGCCATGCTCAAGGCATACGGCGACGGCTACATCCTTCCCGACAACGTGCCTGCCAACGAATTCCTCAACCTCGAGGGCGACAAGATTTCAACCTCGCGCGGCTGGGCGGTATGGGCTCATGAATACCTGCAGGACTTCCCCGGCAAGGAGGACGTAATGCGTTACACCCTGACCGCAAACGCCCCTCAGACGGCCGACAACGACTTCAGCTGGAAAGACTTCCAGGCCCGCAACAACAGCGAGCTGGTGGCAATTTTCGGCAACTTCGTCAACCGCGCCGTCGTGCTCACGCACAAGTACTTCGGCGGCAAGGTACCCGCCTGCGGGCCCCTCTCGGACGTCGATAAGGAAGTCATGGCCGAGATTCCCGCCCTCAAGGAATCCATGGAGAAGAACCTCGAGGCCTTCCGCTTCAGAGAGGCCCTGCGCGATGCCATGGGCATAGCCCGGGCGGGCAACAAATACATCTCCGACACCGAGCCCTGGAAGGTTGCAAAAACCGACCTCGACCGCACGGCGACCATCCTCAACATCTGCATCCAGATCTGCGCCGACCTCGCCATCGCCTTCGAGCCGTTTACTCCCTTTGCGGCCGAAAGACTGCGCAGAATGCTGGGAGTCACGCTGTTTGCCGGTTCCGACCACAGGGTCGGCGAGCGTCAGACCGTCAATACCTACAAGGCCGGCGAAGGCTGCGCGCTGCATACCGTAAGCGGAGAAGTTCCCGCCGCCGCTCCCGGAGAACTGCGCCTCGACTGGGAAATCCTCGGCCGCCCCCAGATTATTCCCGCAGGACACGCCATAGGAGAGCCCGAACTGCTCTTCGCAAAGATTGAAGACGACGCTATCAACGCCCAGCTCGCCAAACTCGACGAGGCACGCGCACGCATCGAGGTTGCCCGCAAGGCGGAGGAGGCGAAGAAAGTCGCCCCGCAGAAGGAAGAATGTACCTTCGAGGACTTCGAGAAGATGGACATACGCACCGCCACCGTACTGGAGGCCGAGCGCGTCCCCAAGACCGACAAGCTCCTCAAGCTCACCATCGATACCGGCATCGACCGCCGCGTCATCGTATCCGGCATAGCCGAATTCTACTCCCCCGAAGACATGCTGGGCAAGCAGATATGCATCCTGGCAAACCTCAAGCCCAGGGTCATACGCGGCATAGAGAGCCACGGCATGATACTCATGGCCAAACAGGGCGACGGCACGATGCGCTACGTCACCCCTGCCGAAGTACTGAACAACGGTTCCCAAATAGGTTGATTATGAAACGCTTCGCCCTTGCCTGCGGTCTTCTCGCCGCCAGCATCACCCTCGCCGCCCAGGACTGGGGCGGCCACTACAAGATGGAAACTCCCGACGAGAAAGCCGGCGACCTCTACCTTGTCCCGGTTAGCCCGTCCGAGGCCGAATTCCTGCTGATAGTCAAGAGTATAGACGGCACCAGGATGGAGGTGCTCTACGACACCCAGGACGGCACGGTAAGCCTTCGCGACGGCAAGTTCGTCTGGCATGCACCCGAGTCGCAGTACAACATAACTCTCAACCTCTACCCCGAGGTCGAAGACGGCGTACCGATGGAGGGCACCATAAGCATAACCGAAGATACCGGCGGAGGAGAATATTCTTACTCCAGCCTCAGTCCCGACGGTTACTACCGCCGCGACGACTCGGTATTCGTTACCCCCGAAGGTTACATGTACAGGGTCAGTGCCGACGGCAGCGGCTGCATGCTGGCAGCGGGCGGCATCTACACCGGGAAGGTCAGCCTCCCGCAGTCAGTCAAGGGTCCTTTCGGACGCATGTATCCCGTAAAGGGCATCGAAGCGGACGCCTTCAAGTTCTCCCGCGCACTCACGCAGGTGGAACTGTACGACGAATCCCAGTCCATAGCCCCCGGAGCCCTGACGTACACCGAGATACCCTACTTCTGGAACGAGCTTCCCATGCCTTACTTCGCCTATCCCGACAAGAGCAGGAGCCGCTTCGCAATCCCCTATTTCCAGGATTTCGTAAGCCCGGCGGGCAAGAACCAGTGGGTGGTCTTCAAGCAGAACCTCGCACCCGCAGTACTGAGCGGCGACACGACTGCCGACGAGAGTAAGCGTGAAGGCCGCGTCGATCAGGACTTCGACAACACCAGGGGTCTTTTCTACACCCTCCTGTCTGAAAAAGAGGAAATAGCCAAGATGTTCCGCGGCTACGATGCCGGCGAAATCGAGGTCATCATAGCGGATCCCATGTTCGTAGCGTATCACACCTTCCCCGCCTTCGGGCGCTGGAAGTTCCCCGAGAAGGAAGTTTCCGCACCGGGCTGGGTGGAGAAAGCGATGAGCAAACGTACGGGCCGCCCTGTCATGTACAGCCGCAAGGCAGCCTGGCTGCGCGACGGCAACGGAGAGCTCGACATTGTTGAATACGAGCATGTCAACCACCAGGCGATGGTGAGTTTCGTGTGGCAATGCCGCGGCGAAATCATCGCCCATGGCAGCCTTACCACCGAGATAGAATCGGAGTTCGAAGACTCTGGCGTGTGGAACGTCGATGACGAAGGCAAGTACGGCATTCCCGATGTCGTCACCATCGCCTTCGACGGCAACGGCGCCGTAAACATCTTCCTGGCAAAGAATTCTCCCGAAAGTATCAACTGCTTCGTGCTCCACCAGAACGAGGAGGAATTCCAGTTCATCCACCTCGACCAGTGGTACAGGTACGTCGATATTTTCTAGCGGCGATATTGATAAGCCTGAACAGTCCGGGTGCAAATCCGGCTCTGTGGCACCCGGGGGTTGACTAATAGAAACGTCCGAAACTGTATCCAACAGACATAGTCAGGCCGCCATAACTTGCAGGGAGAAACAGACAGCCGGCAGACAGCACGAAACGTCCGAGATGCGCAGCGACTCCCAATTCGGCACAAAAGCCGCTGAGGCTGGCATCGCTTACCTTCATCCAATTGCCATCCGGGTCTTCCCAGCAAAGGCGGCGCGAGCCATATCCCAGGCCGCCGTACACGGAAATCCAGCTTCCGAGCCTCACTGCCGGGCCAGCCGTGATGAAAAACCGATCGACGGCGCTGTTGCCGCTCGTCCAAACCGGCCCGTCAGCACTGGTGCCGTCGGACAATGCACTATAAGATATGTTATGATTGCTGAAGTTGCTGCGGAACGCGACATACCCTCCTATTTTTCTGCCAAGATATTCAGCCATTAGTCCGCCCGACAATTCGGGAAGTACGATTGACGACGCAGACAGGCAGACGTGATACAGCGGAGAAGGAGGAGTTCCGGGAAAAAACACGGCCTGCGGAGCCGCAGTTTTTGTGAGCGCCGGTGGTAAAGGCCGGAGTTCCGGAAGCTCTGAAGGGAGCCTTGCAACGCGGGTGTCGGAAACCTTTCCGCTATAATACATCTTGCGTATGGCCTCATAACGGCGGCGTGCGGCAGCCGGCATGCGGTCTGATGCATACTTGAATTCGCCTCTAAGAGCGTCAAGTTCAACAAGTAATGGAGTAAGGTCGGCGTCCGCATTGCCTGAAGCCTTGACTTGCAGGCTCATGGCGCAGATACGCTCAAAACGGTCAAGCAGCTCGTCCCAATCGGTAGAAGCCGGCGCCTGGCCACAAAGCACCTGCCGGCCCCCTAACAGGAACAGCAAGAAGAGCAACAGGCGCAGAGACTTGTTCATCAGTACAAAAATAACTATTTTTGCGTTATGGACGAGGACATTTCAAGCTTTTTGGAAACGGCAACCCCTTTTGGCGGCGCCGACCTTTCTACATTCACCCTTATCCATGATTCTCAGGATGGATTCTGCGCCCTGTACCGGGGCGAGAGAGCCGGCCAATTCCGCATTTTCAAATGCCTTAAACCGCAGTGGCGCGGGCAGGCGCTCCAGGAGGCCATGCTCAAGAAAGAATTCGAAATAGGCTATCCGCTGCGTCACCCGGGAATACGCGAAACTTACCAGTACACCTTCATCGAAGGCCTTGGCAACTGCATAGAGATGGAATGGATAGACGGGATGCCCTTGAGTGAATTCCTTCAGGGCGGACATCTTGACGACAAGGCTTTCCGCAAACTCGCAGGAGAACTCTGCGACGCCATTTCCTATATTCACAGCAGGCAAACCCTTCACCGGGACATCAAGCCGTCAAACATAATGATTACGCACGACGGGCACACTGCAAAACTGATAGATTTCGGCCTTGCAGACAGCAGTTCCTCGGCCTTGCTGAAATCACGAGCCGGCACAGTGCGTTACATAGCCCCGGAAGTTATGGCCGGCAGTGCAGCCGACGTAAGAAGCGATCTATGGTCCTTGGGAACCGTGCTTCGCGAAATGAGTCCGGCACGATACAGAAGGGCCCTTGAAAAATGTATATCAAAAGATCCATCCCGTCGCTACAGGAACGTACAGGAGGCGCGAGAAGCCCTGTTAAAGCGTCCGACATGGCCGTATATCCTTCTGAGCGCATTGCTAATCTTGTTTGTAGCTGGAATTCTCGTCATTAATAAAGGCAAGACCGGTACCCCCGACACATCTGCCGCTGCAGTTCCCACACCTGCTGTAGCGGATACGATCCCGGAGGCTCCACGGGACAGCGTAATAATCATACGACAGAGCACCATGCCCAAGCCGGCAAAGGCTAAGACGTCAAAAGAAGAGGCAGACCATATATTTCAGCAGGCCAGCGACTTATTTAAGGGAGCCCTCGATTGAGACTTTGCTGAGGCCTTCCTTTTTTCCTGCCACATACGACGGCAGGATCCTGTCGCCCCTGATAACTGCCGGGAGGAAAAGGGGCAAGCCCTTAAAGAAGCATCCTGCCTCGAAACGGTCTCCCGCCTGCAGCTTTGAATTATAGCTATCTACAATCAGCCATTGTCCTTCCGCCTCCTTGCGGATTCTTATCATGCGGTTGGGAGCCCAGCACAATACCATAATGCCGCCTTCCGGCACATCCTTCGCAGATATGAAAGACTCATCGATATAACCGGACGAATCCTCCTGCCGTCCGAACTGAGCAAGACGGAAAGATGAGAAGTCCTTATATCCTATGAAGCGCGACAAGACGTCAAGAGTAGATTCCCTGGGGGTTGTCTGCTGGGAAACATAACCCCAGAGACGTTTGAGTGTAGATACGGAAACAACATCCTTGCACTCATATTCCAGCAGCGCGGCAAGCGTACGGAAATCATTCGTACATTCGAGCGGGCGGCCGTATTTCTTTTCGACTTCGATCAGTATCGCCTGTAATTCCGGTATGTCTTTCTTTTCCATGTCAGGGTTTTTTCCAGTTGATGGGTAAAGAGGAGTAATCGGTGACTGCGGTGCAGCCAAAGAAAGAAAGATATCCGCTTTCTATCCGGTTGAATGTATCCGGGCAGTTCTCCCTTTCATAAAGATGGACTTTCGTGCCATCCGTAACGGTATATGGAGACTCGCAACAGAGCGAGCTGCAATTCATGAACAGCCCTTCGATGACGGATAGTTTGCGGTTTGCGTCGAACAAAGAGGCCGGAACGGATTTCAGAGCCGTGCAGCCCCTGAACGTCGAGACCATGCGTTCGAGGTCGGGACAACCGGAGAATATCCCTTCGGGAATGACCGCGAGTGAGGTGCAGCCGGCGAAGGTTTCCTGGAGCATCTTGAGGAACCTTCCGTCCTGCAGCAGTTTTTCGGGGAGCGATTCAAGCGCCGTGCAGCCGCTGAAACACTGGGTAAGGTTCACAGCCTGAGGGAACAAGGCCTCCGGTATGGAAGTCAGGCGTTCGCATTCTGCGAATACGCGGGTGTAGTCGCAATCTGCAGGGCAGCCGTCGAACAGCCCGGCAGGAATTCCGGCAAGCGCCGTTTCACTGAAAGCCTCGCGGACGGATGCCACATTTGCCAGGTCATCTTCGTCAGGGTCGGCTACCGAGTCCAGATTCTTCTGCCCGAGGAAGGCGCAGCTGAGGTCTTCAAGACCGGTTTCGCCCCAGTCAAGAACGGCCAGCACACAGTCGGGTACCGACAGGCCGACGGATGACAGCGCCGTTACCGAGCCGCTTACGCTCACTTCATATTCGCCCTGTGCGGCATAGCTGTGAGACACATTACCGTTTGAAAGATATCCGTAGCCGTAATCAGCCGTCACTTGGTCTTTGGTTCCGTCGCCCCAGTCGATGAGGCATTCTATCTCGCCTCGCAACGGAAGGCTCACGAGTCCCTGTTCGGACGTGCGGACTTTAAGGCGCATAGGTCTTTGCCGGTCGGCTGGCCGGGGAGCATAATAGACTACAGGCTCCGATAGCACCTCCATGCGACCGTTGCCAATGAAGAAACTGCAGGAATACGTAGCACCGCCGAGAATGTTCTGCAGACTGACGGCAAAGGAGCTGTCGGAGAGGCGACGCCCCTCGATACGTCTGCCTTCCGCCGGGGTGCCGGCAGTTGATCCACCGGGAGTAACGTACATGCCATATTCCGAGAGTTGAGTCATGGAGCTCACGCTGCATATAAAACTTACACTGCCCGGCACGCTTTCGTCCACCTCGACTCCGTTGAACTCCGGCACCAGGTACGTGACCGCCGCCGGGTCCTCCGGTTTGCAGCAGAAGGCAAGCAGTGCAGCTGCACAGGCGGCAGCTTTCGCTATGAATGAAAGCATTTTCATGTCGGCTTTCAAAAATAACAATTATTCCGCCCACAGCAAAGAGAATTCTGTTCATTCAGGTCCAAGGGGCTGAAACCTTACTCACCGATTCGGCTCAATTCTTAGTATAAAAATGTGGTTTTCGGCTCAAATAATTGGAAATTGAGCCGTAAATCCAAACAATAATGACCAGAGAAAACGAAATACTCCAGCCCCGGCTCCACAATCGGCTTCTCAAGTTCCTTGTGATACGGAGAATGACATGGGATCAATCGTGAAGCCAAGCCAATCAGAGAATAAAAGACAGGCGCCGGCTGATTGCTTTTATGCCATCAGTTATCTTTTTGCGCGTCGCCGGACGAGGCGTCTTAAGACCTGTTGCATAGTGACACAACTGCTGCTCATTGATGCCGGTCTCGCGGGATAGAGCCTTGCGCGTGATATAGTTGTCTGAATACCGTAACTGAGCCCTGGTTGTCAGAACGAATTCCGGTTCCCATGTCCCTTGTAGAGATGCAGGAACGTCCTCCCCGCGAGCCTTAATCCCATCAACATGAAAACGAAGCGCCTCTACTATGGCATGCTCGGTTTCTTCGAGCGTCTTGCCGGTAGCAACGCAAGCGATAGATTCATCCTGGGGGACGGCACCAAAATTATGGTCCATCCAATCAATGTTTATTATAAGCTTTGACATAATAATCTTTCTTACTATTTCCATCCTGCCTGTCTCCAGATGCTGTTCAATAAAAACTGACTCAGATCATCGCTTAGCTTGCCGCTCACAGTAACTGTACCAGGCTTATTATCATTTATAAACTGCCGATGATCTCCTTTCATTCTATCCAATTTCCATCCATCAGCCAAAAGCAATTCAATGACCTGTTTAACCTTATACTTTTTCATAGCCTGGCTTTATATTTACAAAGGTATAAAATTATTTACTTTTACAAAATATATTTATTCGTATTAATGCACAAAGCGAGTCAGGTACGATATAACCTAACTCGCTTTGTAGACTCAAGGTACTACGGTGTGCAGACTTGTAATACACAAAAGTAGTAAATACTACCTCAATATCAAAATTTACCTGACGCTTTTTCAGCTATTTTGCGCCATGACCACAATGAAGAAACCATTGACCGTTGCGGCAGTGGACATGCATTCCGGCGTTTTCCCCGTCTTTCTATTTGCGCTTACTAATTGCGGTTACTGTGAGCCCGCTTAGAATGTCCCGGAAAAATAGCCGTTATAGTATGTTACAGTATAAGATTTTTGACCATTGCCATTGGAGATGGTAAACTGGACTTGAACTTTATTGTATGAATCCATCATATATCTACAATCGCTGAAGCTATATGATCCGGAAGAGGCTTGCGAGCCTGTAAACTCTTTAGTTTGTAGCTGACGATCCCATTCTGTTACGTTAAGATAATAGGACAGCGTAACTTTATCCGGCGCCCCATATCCCGTACCGGATTCGGCTTTCCACCTGAAAGTAAGTTTATTCCCAGAAGCAGAGCCTTTGATTGATGCGAAATCCGGCGCATAAGAATCATTGCTTATAGATACCAAACAATAATCGCTTTTCGGGCTTATGCCAGCCGAGTTCTGGACAGCGACTTTATAATAATTGTTCCCGGTTTTACACTTCTCATCGCTGAATGAGCACGAATACGATGTCCCTATCTTTGAATACGAACCATTTGCGGATGTAGAACGGTAGATAATGAAATTGTCTGCACCGCTTACATAATTCCAGCTCAAATATACATACGGATACATTGCCGGCCCTTGACGTGAACCTGTAAGCCCCGTTGGCGCAGGAGGCGCTGAAACTGTTGAGCCGCCGCCATTTCCGCCATCACTGCTTCCTCCGCCATCACTGTTTCCTCCGCCGCCACTGTTTCCTCCGCCGCCACTTCCGCTTCCACCACTGTTCCCTTTAATGGTGCAGTAGGTTGAAGAGGAATATGAACTTTCTAGATTATTTTCATTTACAGCTGTAACGACGAAATAAAATGTCCCCGTCGAATATGCCGTGAGGTCAATTAAAGTATCATAAGTACTACCCGCAAAATCCCATGGTCCGTTGGAAGACGATTGAGAATAATACACATTGTATTGGCTGGCGTTAGATACCGGATTCCAATAAAGCGTAATAATTTATCCCGACACTGAAGTCCTTAGTCCTCTCGGCGCTGAAATATGCGTTGAGTCTTCGTTCTCAAATAGTTGACCCATGCAGCCGCTTAGCATCAAAAAGCATGGAAAGAAAACAAATTTAAGAATTAAAGAACCAATCGATCTTTGCATAACATGGATTGATTTTGTAAACATTTAAGTTGCTTGTAATTATACACGTGCCCTAATTTTAGTCAACAACTTCTGCGCTCACACATTCTCATAGAGTAGCTACCACTGGGCGCACATGACACTTTTTACTTGCGTCAGTATAATAAGTGATGACTCCGTTTTTAAAATAATAGTACCTTTGATTAACACTGTGCGATGTCCAATAACAAGTTGTACTGGACAAAGCCTTGCCGCCGAAATAGACCATAGCCTCGTTAATTGCAGAGAAATTATTGATTATTTCTGATGCCTGAGCATATGTCGGCGCATTATGCGCATTAGCAAAAGTATATTCAAAAACTACTGTAACAGATGTACTAGGGAGCCGTTTCTTTGCATTATTTGGAGCAAGATCATATCCTTGATCGGCAAGGCGAAGTATAAATTTAGAATCGGGATTCATCCCGGAAACAATTCCACCAACTGATTCATTCGTCTTTCCAATCACACAGAGCCCCTCTATCGAATAGTCATTCAAGTCAGCCAAAGAAAACATCTCCTTTGTCACATAATAACGCGTACCGTCTTTCTGAACGGATAGGGCAAGATTCTCAGGTTGAGTCAAAAATGTTACTTCTACATCTAATGATGCCTGATAGTTACCATCTACGGAAGTCGCTGTTATCTTTGCTTTGCCGTTCGATTTCCCTTCAACAACACCATAATCATCAACAATAGCTATGTTTTCATCGGAGCTCATCCACTGCACCCGTTTATCAGTTGCGTCAATGGGGAATAGTGTTACATTCAACTGTTTAGTTTCTCCCATCACGATCTGCTCCCTGGCATTGCTAAATGATATGCCAGTAACGTGTTGGTATACTTTTAAACTCATAACGGCAGAGACATTTGAGCCATCTGTTGAAGACGCAGTAATATTTACAGAGCCGGCTTTTATAGCGCGAACAAATCCATCATTTGAGACTGTAGCAACCTGGTCATTGGAACTAGTCCATTTTAAAACTTTGTTATATGCTTGTGATGGAGATACAGTCGCACTCAACTGTACAGATTCACCACTATACAAAGTAGCATTCGATTGAGACAGAGTAATATTTGTAACCGGCTGCTTTACTGAGATCTCGCATAATGCTGTATATTGACCATCATTTGTTGTCGCCATAACTACAGCCTCACCAACAGAAACTGCAGTTACTAAACCGTTATTCACGGTAGCAATTGAAGTATTTGAACTTGACCAGATCACACTTTTATCCGAAGCGTCAGAAGGGCTCACAAATTCTTTCAACTGGAGGGTCTTACCAGGATATAAAACAATTGACGTATTGCTCAACGTTATCCCGCTAACATGCTGCTTAACGGTTAGAGACAAGCTTGCAGACACATTTGAACCATCTGTTGACGAAACGGTTATCGTGGTCGTACCCGCCTTAATTGCATCAATCTCTCCAACAGATGATACAGTAGCCACAGATGCGTTTGAGCTGCTCCATTTAAGCGTTTTGTTATTTGCATTAGAAGGAATCACAGTGACTTCCAGACGTTGCTTCTCTCCCGCATATAATTCAGCCGTCTGAGGAAGAGATATCCCGGTAACCAGTTGAATAACCGTCAATATGCACGATGCTGAGTATCCGCCATCGTTCGTTGACACCGATATGTTGGTCGTTCCTGGAGAGATAGCGGTAACAAGCCCTCCTTTCACCGTAGCAACAGAGGGATTGGAAGAAGACCAGACTACACTTTTATCAGAAGCATCTAAAGGGCTAACATACTCTTCCAATTGAAGATTCCCTCCTGTGTACATGCTAAAGGATTCATTGCCTAGAGACACACCGGTAACATGTTGCCTGACGGTCAAATTAAGCGTTGCTGTTTTATCCGAATTATCTACTGTTGATGCAGTGATAGTAGCCACACCTGCTTTCAATCCGGTAACGACACCATCATCTGACACTTTAGCGACTGCTGTATTTGAGCAAGACCAAGACAGTTTCTTATTCGAGGCAGTTTCAGGATAGACCTTCGCAATTATTTTTTTTTGCTCTCCAGTATAAATAGAGCATTCGGTCTCTTGAAATTGAACTCCAGATACTAGCTGAAATACATTAACTTTGCATGAAGAGATCTTTCCTCCGTCAACACTTGTAGCAGTAATTACCGCTGTCCCTAATCCGCGTGCCGTAACAATTCCTTCTGCAGTCACCGACGCCACATCAGAATTAGAAGATTCCCATTTAACACTCTGAATCTCAGAATCAGACGGGTAATAATCCACGTTCAAACCAGCTGTTTTTCCAAGTTGCAAGCTTAATTCCTTTTGTGATACAGAAATAGAATCCACATGCTGCTTGACCGTCATCTTTATTCTGTCAAACACATTGGGAAACGTTGCTGATGCGGCTGTGATAGTTGTAATGCCAGCTTTCTTTCCCGTAAGCAAGCCGTTTTCGTCTATAGTCGCGACATTAGTATCAGAGCTGGTCCAAATGATGGATTTATCTGAAGCATTGTCAGGATGAACTATAACTGTCAGGCCTAGCGTTTCGTTATTCCATATTTCATCCTGGTCGGCACGTATTTCAACAGATTCAACTTTTTGCTTTACAACCAACGTACATTTCGCAGTAAATCCGCCATCCAAAGTTTTAGCGACAATTGCAGTGGTGCCTGGCGACACAGCAGTAACATTTCCATTCCTGTCGACCGTCGCTATTTTTGTGTTTCGAGATGTCCAGGTAACATTTTTATCCGCTGCAGTTGCTGGCTGAATATCAGCGACCAGTTGCATAGTTTCTCCGCACAACAACTCAACAGACGAGGCATTCAAAGATATGGAACTAACAGCAAGTTTATCTATTGAATTCTCGTATAGTTTGGATATAAACTGTTTAGCTTGTTTTTTGAGTTCATCAAAATCAGAGCCAAGGGAATAAGAGCAGTCGAGTATGAGAAGGACTAAGGCCGAGCGCAAATCTCGCCTTATGCCGACGCCATAATCTGTATAAGTCTCAGAACGTGGGTTCCAATAATTGTATTTTGAGAGGTATTGCCAACGACGATACTTATTACTATCTACCACACTATTGTCTGGTAACGATATACCCTCAAATGAAAACTCGAGCATCTGCTCCCCTTCTGGCCCGATAACGCCAATACCTTTCGCCGATTTTTGTGGGGAGGACATCCCACAATACGTCAAATTATCAAGCGTTTGGGTCGCTGAATCAAAAACGCCTTCGATATATAATTGCGAATAAGCTGCATCAGCGTTACTATCTTCTGGATCAAGATCGAAAGTAATCCTCACTTTTTCCTGAGATGAAAACTCAGATGCCCTTATGATAATATTTGTCAAATTAGTAGTAGAACTTATCAGGTCCGCTATCTCGCTAAAAGCAGCATTAACCTCATCCATGCTATCAACTGTAAACGATTTTCCGCTCGGAGAGGTAAGTTCTAGTAGTTTGTCATTGAATACTTTTCGGCCGGTCGATGTTTTTGTCCTGGCATCGTATCCAGTAAGACCTATTGAATACGCAGAAATTGGAATATCTTTTATAATCGTGCTTGACAGACTATTATGTACTTCGGAATAATACTCATCATCGGTATATATTACTCCGTCGGTTCTACGTTTTTCGCCACATGATCCGTCATCAAAACCATCAGTAAACGTAACGACAGACACATTAATCAAATCATCAGGATATTCGCCTTGGTTCAACATTTCCAGGCCTTTTTCTTCCGTCCAGCAAAGAAGAGTCTGATGTGCTTTATTGGTTAATCCATCGATAAATGAGTGAATACCATTAATTGATGTTTCGTTTAGCTTTTTTATAGAATAAGGGTACAAGTATGAATTAAAACCAATCAGCCCCAGGTAAATACCATTATCACTAGTTGCCTCACCATAACTGTCTTGCTGTGCTGCTGTCCATTCTGTAATTCTGGAGTCAACATTTGATACAGTTTTCATTTTGGACCTGTTGAACGATGTTGGTGTCTCTCTGACCCAAGACCCTTCTTCTCCGCTTAGAGTTTTACATGTAATTGTAAAACCATTTGCAAAATTGACAGGTATGAATGTCATGAGATGATTTGTGCCTACATCGAACACATCACCATCAGGAGCATAAATTGTAACTTCATCCATGCCATCAACAGCTTCCACCACCGTCGGGACGCCGCTATCAGAGAACTCCACTTTTAAAGTACCGGATATTGTTTCGCCCCTATTTCCACTAATTCTAACTGAAACTATATCGTTTCTAGACAAAGAAAACTTGAGTGAACTACATACATTGTAAAAAGTTAGTTCAAGGCCTGAACTTTTGGCCATCATTGGACTCGCACCACGGCCAAATGACTCCGGGACAGCATATTGCACATGTGGAACTCTCAAGGTTACTGATTTCCCATCACAACTGTTCCTTTCGTCATACGGATATACTCCCCAAAAATAGTTTTGGTTAGAGTCACCTTCTCCCGTCCCTGTAACGCTGTCAATAGTACCTTTGAATACTACTGTTTTGCTCAATGTGTCATTTTGAGAAATGAATTTCATTCCTCCGATATCTCCATGTTTAAAAAAAACACTGATTGCATCACCAGGATTCCACCAGATTAATTGCGGTTGCATTGGATCGAACTCGGTACGTGTATCAAGGTTCTCAAAACTCGCAGTTACGTAAACGTCCCTGCCAGAGAACAGTCTCAACGTATTATCCGTTTCGGCATTATCGTTAACACAACCTGTCAACGAGATAACGGCAATTGCCAAGGCCGTATAATATCTACTCTGCTTCATATAAAGCCATTAATCCAGAGGCTCTTCTTCCCAACCTTCACCTTGACCGGCACCAGGACTAAAACATAATAAACTCTCGGATAACAATTCGACAGGAGCAGCCTCCGGGCAGATGTAGCCTCTACGAGGCATTGAAGTAATCATACGCATTTTTTGTTTTTGAGTCAAAGATAGGTAAGAGCATCATTTTACCCCCTGTTCATTTAGGTCCATTTATTTCCAGGACATTCTAAGAACCGGGAGTATGGCCGCTTTTTCTCACAAATTGGCTACCTTTGCACTATGACCGGCACCTTGAAAAAACTAATAACAGCAGCGGCCATTATCCTTGCCGCCGTATCATGCAAAGACCTGACGCCCGAAGTGGACCAGTTACGCGAGAGATTGGATGCCCTTGAAAAGAGAGTCGAAGCCCTCAATGACGAACTTCGGGAGCTGCGCTCGCTGGTGCAGCAGATAAACACCGGCGGGTACGTAACCGCAGTACTGCCGGAAAAGCAGGATGGTCAGATCGTAGGCTATACCCTGGTCTTCAACGACGGGAGCAAGACTTACATCAGTCTCGGGCAAAAGCAGCAGGAGGTTCCCCAGATCGGCATCAGGCAAGATACGGACGGCATCTGGTACTGGACTCTCGGGGGCGAGTGGCTGCTGGATTCCGACGGCAAAAGAGTCCCTGCGTCGAACTCGGCAGAAGCACCGCAGCAGCCGAAGCTCAAATTGGAAGATGGCGTCTGGTATATCTCGTACGATGGCGGGGCAAGCTGGGAAACCATTCCCACCAAGACATCAAGCGGTAGCATCTTCCGGAGCATCGATGCCTCCAATCCGGATTTCGTCGTCATCACCCTGTCCGACGGGCAGCAGCTGAAGCTTCCCACATGGGAGGCTTTCGCAGAGCTACAGAGGCAGGTCAAGCAGCTCAATATCAACCTGTCATCCATCAGTCGCATAGTCTCAGCCATGCAGAACAACGATTACCTCGTCTCCACCACTCCTTTCGTGGAGGAAGGAGAGCAGCTGGGCTGGATACTCAATTTCTCAAAGAGCGGACTGGTGGTCATCTACTCGTCCAAGGGTGCATCGGCACCGCAAATCGGCGTCCGGCAAGACTCTGACGGAGTTTACTACTGGACCATAGGAGGAGAGTGGCTGCTAGACGAGACAGGAAAGAAGGTAAGAGCCGAGGGTATCCAAGGAGCCGCCGGATCCTCGCCCAGGATCAAGATAGAAGACCAGTTCTGGTGGATTTCCTACGACGAAGGGGCCACTTGGGAGCGTCTGGACCGGGCCACCGGTGAGGACGGAGCCGACGGCGACAGCTTCTTCCGGGAAGTTGACAACAGCAGCGACGAATTCATCCTCCTCGTCCTCGCTGACGGCAGTTCGCTGAAGGTTCCCAAATACATACCGCTCGACATCGTACTCGACCTGCCGCTGGACCTGGTGATAGACGTAAACGAAACCATCACCATTCCCTACCGGATTGTCGGTACGGAACAAGTTGCAAGTCACGTGTCGATTCTTACGAACGGAATTATCTCTGCGGACTGTTTTACGTATCCCAAAGGTCAGGCAGATCCGTGGGACGGATACTTCACTATTTCAGGCGGCAGTGTACGCGGCACCGGTGACGCCGTCGTAATGCTAAACACGGAAAATGGCAACTCAGTCATACGTTCCCTCCACTTCGAACCACGCGCATGCTCAGTAACAGTTGACCTTACTTCGGGGCCAATAATCGACATGACAGTCGATTCCTATGTAGTGGAAGCTCCATTGGAAGGAGCAACCATAAAAATTCAACTCTATTCCAATTTTTCTTTCACACTCGATTCTTCCGAGGTTCCATGGGTCAAGGTAATCAGTCAGGAAGCGAACAAGGTTAACCCCGAATACAAAACCATAACGATGCAGATCGAGCCATCAACGGAAGGAGCCAGATACGGCGATATCTACATAAATATCGAGAAAGGAACGTGGTCGGGGACAATGACGCGGGTCTATCCAATGCTATTCACAGTATCACAAGGTCTCTTTTACACGAGCAGCGTGCGGAGATTCATCCAGGCATCCAGCGATGCACGTACTTACGAACTCCCGCTCGAAGGCCTGAGTGACTATGCCGAAGCCATAAATTACGACGGCGCTGATTGGCTTTCCTGCTCACTTGAAAGAAGCAGCGAATTCGGCCATATTCTCAAGGTAAGCCTTGACGCCAACCTGACTACGGAATCAAGAACGGCCAAGGTTGCAATAAAAAGCGGAGGGCTTATTGTGGATTACTTAACTGTCCGGCAACAGTTTTACACTTATTGGTCAAGTATAGACATCTTGATACTCACCGTCCTCGCTCTGCCGGAAAACGGATACGAAGTCCGCCTGCCGTTCACCGGGACAATTGAAGCTGACATTGACTGGGGGGACGGTACAGTATCGCTGATAGACAACGACGGTGGCACTTCTTATCCGGCAAGGCATATCTACCAAGGCTGCTCCACACCTACTGAATTCACCGTGCTCGTTGCCGGAAGAGTGAGCGAAATAAGAAACTGCGATGCAATTGCACCCTATGCAAGCATCCGGGAAGTCAAGCAATGGGGTTCGGCACTCGGTCTGAGAAGCATGGAGAATGCGTTCAGGGATTGCAAGACCCTGGTGAGCATTGCACCGGACATGCGGGACGCCTTATATCACGTAACAAGCTTCGCAGGAGCATTCCAGGGATGCACCAACCTGACGCAGGTTCCGGAGAATCTTTTCGAAAGAACGGTAAACGCAACCGACTTCACCGACACATTCAGGGGCGTGAGCAAAGTCGTGACCGAGTCCCCGAACATAGTCATCAACGGGCGGAAAGTTCACCTGTACGAACTCGACGGTACACAAGACTGGGATGAAAGCATCTACGGCATCTACCCATACCCGATCCCCCAAAAGCACTCCGGCTGCTTCGCCGGCGGCAACTGGGCCGATCAGGAAGCCATCCATGCCGCCGGGTGGGATTAATTCTCCCGCTCCGGCGCCTTCTGCCAGGATGTGACCACCCCGCTCAGGCCGGCGACTACTCCCAGTCCTCCCTGTACGTTTGTGTAGGTAAAATTGGGAGGAGTGACTCCAAAATTTGAAAGCATGTTGAACGCTACGAGGTACTGGGCCTTGGCGTAGTTGTAGAATTCGTCGCTAAGACGATAGATCTCAATGCAATACTCGTCGGTAGTGCCAAGGGGAATGTAGTTGTATTCCGGTTGCTGAGGTTCTTCCGGGTCCTCGGAACTGCCATCTTCGTCTGTATCCTCAGGGGCTTCGGTATCAGAAGGTTCCGAAGGTTCGAAGACTATGCTTCCGAAGTCGAAGGAATCGAATGAGTTGGCATAGAACACATAGGTATCGCCATCGGTAAACTGCCTGCTGGAGAGCAGCATGAGCGGCTGGCGGGAGAAAAGCCCCGCACTGATGAATCCGTTCTCGAACGAAACGCTCGTATAGGCATCGAGGTCGAGGGAATTGAGGTCGGCGGTACTCGCAATCTGCCCGGGAGTGAAATAGGTCTCGACTACAGTAGTATCCACTGTGACACCGGGAATCGAAGGGATGTCGGACCCATCCACATCAAGCGGGATGGCCGGATTGGACGGATCGAAAGGAAAATCGGGAATGTCGATTACGGGAACCTTGGCCACGATGTAAGTAGTGCGCTTCTTGGCCTTCAGCCCCATGTATTCTCCGTCCTCGACCTTGCGGGCCATCTTGAGGGTGATCTGTATGGCTTCGGAAGAGTCCCTTGTCACCGGCTCCAGACTTAGGGAACCGACTTCGGGCAGCTGCGGGATTACAGTGGACGAAGAGGCCGACGGCAAGCCTTCTCCGCTGATGCTGACCTCTACGAGATCGCCGGGTTTGAGAGGCGAATCGGTTGATACAGAGAGGATACGCCTGTTCCAGGCATCGGGATTACGCTTTTCGCTCAGTGCCGCGGCCTTGCCGTTCACCAGGACTTTTAAATTGTCCGAACTGAAGGGATAGCGCACTCCTCCCGGCTTTTCGAAAGCGGGTTCGGCATAGCCTATCATGATGTCCTGGTTCATGCCGGCACCTGGAAGATACTGCACGTAGAACGCCGGATCCGATACATTGTCGAGGGCGAAGGGTATTTCGCAGGCCGGTGCGGCAAGAAGCGAGAGCAGCGGAAGGATATGGAGTATCTTTTTCATGGCTAGAAGCGGAAGCCGACGCTGAGTGTCGGGATTATGGGGATGAGACCGTAGGCCATGCCTATGTATTTTCCGTCGGCGTCGTGGTCGAGCATGGCGAAGGAGGCGTTGAGGTGATTATATACGTTGTATATGCTCAGGTTGAAGTTGAGCTGCTTGCCTCCGCGGAAGGGGACGAAGTAGTCGGCGCCCACGTCGAGCCTGTGATAATCGGGTAGCTTGGCGTTGTACGGTGCCTGGAAGAGCATGTCGGTCATGGCATTCTGCTCGTAGAAGATGACATGCGTAGGCAGCGTGATGCGGTTGCCGGTATGGTAGTTCCAGTTGAAATACAGCGACAGACGGTTGAGCGGCCTCCAAGTGCCTACCAGATTGATCTTGTGACGGTTGTCGTTGCGGTCGGGGAACGGGAAAGGATAGTATGCCGGGAACTCGCGCCATATCCAGCACAGGGTGTAATAGGCCGAGAAATCAAACTTGGGGCTTTCGTAAGTGGCCTCAAGCTCCATTCCGTACGACTTTCCCTTGCCACCGGTAAACGACTTCTCCCAGTTTACGAGCGGCGGATAGAAGGCATTGGCTCCATTGTAGCTGAGCATGTTATCCATGGTCTTGTACCAGCCTTCCACGTTTATCTTGAAGGGACCGGGGGTGAAATACAGACCGCCCGCTATCTGGTCGGACACCATGGGGCCGGCGCCCTGCGTAGAAGGCATCCAGCTGTTGGTAGGCAGCTCGATGTACATCGCCGACACCAGATGGGCGTACTGGGTCATACGGGTGTATGACAGTTTGGCGACAGCCCAATGGGCCATCATCCATTTGAGGGCCGCTCGGGGCTCGAAATGGTTCCAGGTATGCTTGCCGGTGGTGAAGAGCGACCAGCGCAGACCGGCGTTGAGCGTAAAGTTATATGCTATGAAGATTTCGTCTTCGGCGTACAGCGCAGGCTCGAAGGCATTGTAAGCTTCTCCTTCCTTGTTGGAGTCGTTTGTAGGCTCCGACCCGGGGAACGCCTGGCTCTGTTCGTACTGACGATGGGTGTCGTAATGGTGGAACGCCCCCATGAGGCCGTAGCGCACATGGTGAGATTCGCCCGGGAACCAGTCCCAGTCGTACTTTATTCCGGCGTCGTGGACGGTGCAGATGTTGTGGTCGTCCATCGACATGCTGATGGCATCCTCGCCCGTGCCGCCGAGATTGAAGCCGTAGCCGACGTCGGAACCGCTGCGGCTGTAGTAGCCCATGAGATTGCTGCGCAGGGCCTTCGAGAAGTCGTAGTTCCAATGCAGACTGGCAGCGAGCGAACCCCAGTTGGAGCCGATGTTGATCTTCATGGAGGTATCGTCCCCGGTGCTCAGGCCCGCGTGCAGGTCGTCGTTGCCCCAGTAAACGATGGCGTTCAGCTTGCTGCGGTCGGAGAAACGGTGGGTGATGCGGGCGTTGAGGTCGGTCATGGCATATCCGCCGTTGACCTTGGGGTCACCTCCGTTCTTCCAGTTGGCGTAGGCTATCGCCGGCGTCGTGACAATGTCGAGCCAGGAACGCCTCAGGCCGAAATTGAAAGAGGTTTTGCCTTTGACGATGGGGCCTTCGAACTGCAGGCGTCCGTCGATGAGCCCAAGGGACACATTGCCGTGATATTTGTCCATACTGCCCTCGGCCGTCTCTACGTCAACCACGGAAGACAGGCGGCTGCCGTATCGCGCCGGAAAGCCGCTCTTGTAGAAATCGAGGTTGTCAACGACGTCGGTGTTGAAGCTGGAGAAGAAGCCCCCGAAATGTGCGATGTTGTACAGGGGTACCCCGTCGAGCAGGAACAGGTTGTCGTTGCCGTCGCCGCCGTGAACGTACAGGCCGCTCATCAGCTCGTTGCCCGCCGCCACGCCCGGCAGCAGCTGGAGCTGCTTGACGATGTCGGGAGTGCCGAAGACCGCGACTCCGGAGCGAAGCTTGGCGGCATCGAGCCGTACGAGACCGGTCTGGGTGGTATTCTTCATCTTCTCCTTGACGGCGGTTACCGTGGCGGTCTTGAGGGTGTCACGGCGCTCGGGTTCCTGCGCCGACGCACTTGCAGCCGTCACGAGGACGGCTGCAACGAGCGGCAGTATGTAATGTTTTATCACTTTTTGTTTACTTGGAAGCGGGTGTTGCCGGTAGCGAAGAAGTCGCTGATCTGGCGCGCGGCGGCAAGGCCGGCGTTGATGTTGGCTTCGGCGGTCTGGGCACCCATTTTCTTGGGAGTCGCAAAAACGCGAAGGCCGAACTTCTCCTGCAGCGCGGCAAGGTTGTCGGGGGCCACGTCGGCGACGTACTTGAGGTCGGGACGGTCCTCCAGGGCACGCATAAGTCCGTCTTCGTCAATGACTTCCTTGCGGGCAGTATTGACTAGGACCGCACCCTTGGGCATGCTGGTGATGAGGTCGTATCCTATGCTCTTTATGGTAGAAGGGAGAGCGGGGATATGGATCGACAGGTAGTCGCTGGACGCATACAGTTCCTCAGCCGAATGGACAGGCTTGGCTCCGCCGGCAACGATCTGCTCGTCGGACAGGAAGGGATCGAGGGCGCAGATTTCCATGCCGAGGGCCTTTGCCTTGGCGCCGACCAGACGGCCGACGTTGCCGTAGGCCTGCACTCCGAGCCTCTTGCCCTGGAGCTCCGAGCCGGTGGCGGGGGTGAACTGGGTGCGCGCCATGAAAATCATGAGGGCGATGGCGAGCTCCGCTACGGCGTTGGAATTCTGGCCGGGGGTGTTCATGACGACTATGCCACGGGCGCTGGCGGCTTCGAGGTCCACGTTGTCGTATCCGGCGCCTGCACGCACGACTATCTTGAGATGGGGTGCGGCGGCGATTACCTCGGCGGTCACCTTGTCGGAACGGATTATCATTGCGTCGGCATCGGCCACTGCAGCTACGAGATCGGCCTGAGCTTCATACTTCTCGAAAACTGTGACGTCGTGACCTGCTGCCTCGAGTATGTCTTTTATGCCTTTGACGGCAACTGCCGCGAAGGGCTTCTGGGTTGCAACAAGAACTTTCATGACCTGCGATTATTTATGAAGTTTCTCGAATTCCTGCATGCAGGCGACGAGGGCGTCCACGTCTTCCTGGGTGCAGGCATTGTAAAGTGACGCGCGGAAGCCGCCCACGCTGCGGTGGCCCTTGATGCCGACCATGCCGTGGGCCTTCGCGAAGGAGAGGAACTCATCCTGCAGGTCTTCGCGTCCTTCGGCCATCACGAAGCATACGTTCATGATGGAACGGTCCTCCTTGTCGGCAGTGCCGCGGAAGAGGCTGTTGCGGTCGATTTCGGCATACAGGGTGGAGGCCTTCTTCTCGTCGATGGCGTGGATTGCGTCGATACCGCCTATGCCCTTGAGCCACTTGAGGGTCTCGTTCATCACGAAGATGGAGAACACGGGAGGGGTGTTGAACATCGAAAGTTTGTCGATGTGGGTACGGTAGTCGAGCATTGTGGGTATATAGCGGGAGACCTTGCCCAGGGTGTCCTTGCGGATGATGGCGAAGGTGACGCCGGCAGGGCCCGCGTTCTTCTGGGCGCCGCCATAGATGAGGGCGTATTTGCTCACGTCAACCCTGCGGCTGAGGATGTCGGAGGACATGTCGGCGATGAGGGGGACGGGGCAGTCGATGTCGGTCTTGATTTCCGTTCCGTAGATGGTGTTGTTGGTGGTGATATGGAAATAGTCCAGGTCGGAGGGAATCTCGTAGCCCTTGGGGATATAGCAATAGTTGCGGTCCTTGGAGCAGGCGATGGCGTAGGCCTCGCCGATGCCCTGAGCCTCCTTGAGCGCCTTGTGAGCCCATACTCCGGTATCCAGATAGGCAGCCTTCTTCTCAAGGTAATTCATTGCCACATAGAGGAACTGCAGGCTTGCACCGCCACCGAGGAAGACCACCTCATAATCGTCGGGGATATTGAGAAGCTCCTTCCAAAGGGCGCGGCATTCGTCCATGACTGCATCCCACTCCTTGGTTCGGTGAGAGATGGATATCAGGGAAACTCCTGTGCCGGCGAAGTCCTTGAGGGCTTCGATGGAATTGTCGATCGCCACCTGGGGAAGCAGGCAGGGACCGGCGTTGAATACGTGTACTTTAGCCATAGTGTATTAATCTAAAAGGGTTGCAAAATTAGTGATTGTAGATATTCTTTCCAAAAATTCCTGACGCTGGCTCAGGCGGACCCGCAGTTCCAGGGTGCAGTCCTCTCCGAAATCGCGGCTGCGCACCGGAAGGTCGAGATCCTTGACGAGTTTCATGACGGCCGGCATGCTGTCGTAGCCGAAGCCTGTGCGGTACCAGCTGCCCGCCACCTTTTCGACGACCTGAGCCTGAGAGAGTGCATCCTGCGTGGACTCCTTGTAGGCACGGATAAGCCCCGGCACACCCAGCTTGATGCCGCCGAAGTAGCGTACAACGATGACGAGAACGTCGCTCAGTCCTGCAGAATCTATCTGACCCAAGATAGGCCTGCCAGCACTGCCGGAAGGCTCACCGTCGTCGGACGCCCTCCAGACGGAGCCGTCCAGACCGAGGCGGTATGCGCTGCAGTGATGGCGTGCGTCGTGGTACTCCTTGCGTACGGCGGCGAGAATGGATTTCACCTCCTCCTGGGTCTCGACCGGATATGCCAGTGCGATGAACCGGCTGCCCAGTTCTTTGTACAGCCCGCGGGAGGGTTCTGAAATGCTTTTGTAGATGTCTGACATTCCAGGCCAAATTTAGTCATATTTTTTGAGAAAAATGCCTATATTCGCAGCCGGAAAAAAGATTGATAGCATGGTCTGTACTTACAGAGTGACCCTCGAGGGCATAAAAGGCTTCTTCAGGGTATATAAAATAGACGGGGACAACTCCCTGTACACCTTCCACAAACAGCTTCGCGCCGACCTCGAATTCACGGTCGATCAGCCCATCCTGTTCAAGGCTTTCGACGCAGAAGGCAACGTTGCCGCCCGCTACGCTCTCACAGACCTCGGTTTCGGCACAGTCGATGCCGTATCCATTGCTAAGACCGTCGCCGACGGAATCGTCAAATTCGTATATTTCTACGACATCGCCGCCCGCAAGAGCGTAACCGTCACCCTCGAGGCACAGGAGCCCGGTTCGATCGAAGGTCCCACCCTGCTGGAGTCCAAGGGTCCCATCCCCCTGGAGTTCGAAAACGGCTACGTCGCGTTCGAAGACCTCCCGCAGCAGCGCAGACGCCTGCCCGGCGAAATGCCGTCCGGAGAAGATGATGACGAGGACGATGAGGATGAGGATGACGACGAAGATTCCGACGACGACAAGGAAGAAATCGTTTACGACGGAAACGAAGACTAGATAATCTCCTCCCTCTCCCGCAGGTCGCGGACACGCAGCTGGATGGTGCTGTTGCCGCGGTAGTAATTTTCTACGATAGAATAACATACATCAAGCGGATTGCCCGACTTGATGTAGTCGTAGTACTGTGCCATATTGAAGGCTATGGCCGGAATCTGGTGATACGGCTGCGACTCTTGGATAAGGTCGAGCTTGAGATGCATTCCGCCGGCTCCCACCTTGCGCCCGCCGCCTGCGTCGTAAACGTTCTCGGTCACGAAAACGGGGTTGGTGTTGCCGGGGCCGAAAGGCTGGAACTGCTTGAGTATGCGAAAGAATTTGGGCGTAATCTGTGAAAAGTCGAGCACGGCGTCTATATCCACAACCGGGATAAGCATGTCGGCGGTGATTTTGCCAGCGATGAAGTTATCGATACGGCGCGCAAACTCCTCGACGTTTTCTTCTTTGAGAGTGAGTCCGGCGGCGTAAACATGCCCGCCGAAGTTCTCGAGTATGTCGGCGCAGCTCTCGATGGCCTCGTACAGGTCGAATCCCGCTATGCTGCGCGCCGACCCCGTGACGAATCCGTTCGACTTGGTGAGGACCACCGTAGGCTTGTAGTAAGCTTCGACAAGGCGGGATGCGACTATTCCCACTATACCCTTGCTCCAGCGGGGGTTATAGACGACGGTGGCATTCTCGCGGGCGAGACAGCTTCCGTTTTCTACCATTTCGAGGGCCTCGCGGGTTACCTCCCGGTCGATGTTCTTGCGTTCGTTGTTGTTCTCGTTTATCTTTTCGCCGATGAACATGGCTTTCTGCTCGTCGTCGGCGGTCAGCAGCTCCACGGCAAGGCGGCCCGACTCCATGCGGCCGGCGGCGTTGATGCGGGGACCTATCTTGAACACTATGTCGTCGATGGTGACATGTCCGGGTTCGAGGTTGGAGAGGCTTATCATGGCCAGAAGGCCCTTGTGAGGATTCTCGTTGAGCTGCTTAAGTCCGAAGTGCGCCAGGGTGCGGTTCTCGCCGACCATTGTCACAAGGTCGGACGCTATGCTGACTACCAGCAGGTCGAGCAGCGGGACTATGCTCTCGAACGGCACGTCGTAGCGCTGCGAATAAGCCTGGACGAGCTTGAAACCCACTCCGCAGCCCGACAGGTCGTCGAACGGATATTGGCAGTCCTCGCGCTTGGGGTCGAGAACTGCTACTGCGCCAGGAAGGGTCTCCTCGGGGAGATGGTGGTCGCAGATTATCATATCCACGCCCTTGGACTTGGCATACTGCGCCTTGTCTATGGCCTTGATGCCGCAGTCGAGCGTGATGATGAGGCCGAATCCGCCCTCGAAAGCCCAGTCTATGCCCTTGTAGGACACGCCGTAGCCCTCGTCGTAGCGGTCGGGGATGTAGAAATCGACGGCGGAGGTAAAACGGCGGATAAAAGAGAACACCAGTGCGACGGCGGTGGTGCCGTCAACGTCGTAATCGCCGTAAACCAGGATTTTCTCGCCTGTGGTGATAGCCTTGCGCAGGCGCTCCACGGCGACGTCCATATCCTTCATGAGGAACGGGTCGTGAAGGTCGCTCAGGGCGGGGCGGAAGAACGAGCGTGCCTGCTCGAAGGTCTCCACTCCCCTTTTGACAAGGAGCTCGGAGAGCACACGGTCGATCCCTACCTCGGCGGAGAGTTTTTCAACCTTCGCCGGGTCGGCCGGTTCGCGTACAATCCATTTACAGTCCTTGCTCATATCTCTACAGTCAACAAATATAAGAAAAATATTTCGTAATTTTGCACCCGATATGAATATTGAACTTAGCGAACAGGAGCAGATACGCCGCGAATCGCTGGCGAAGCTCAGAGAATTGGGCATCGAGCCCTACCCCGCAGCGGAATATCCGGTTAACGCCACCGCCGCAGAAATCACCGCAGGATACGACCCCGAGAAGGGCAATTTCGCATCGGTCTGCATCGCAGGACGCCTCATGAGCCGCCGCATCATGGGAGCAGCCTCCTTCGGCGAGCTCCAGGACGAGAGCGGCCGCATCCAGATCTACGTCAAGAGAGACGAAATCTGCCCCGGCGAAGACAAGACGATGTACAACACCGTATGGAAGAAACTTCTCGACATCGGCGACATCATCGGAATCAAGGGTTTTGCCTTCATCACCAAGACGGGGCAGCTGAGCGTCCACGCCAAGGAGCTCACGCTGCTGAGCAAGTCCCTGCGGGTGCTTCCCATCGTCAAGGAAGCTGACGGACAGGTCTTCGACGCCGTAACCGACCCCGAGCTCCGCTACCGCCAGCGTTACGTTGACCTCATCATCAATCCCCAGGTGAGGGACGTATTCGTCAAAAGGGCCCGCATTATCGCAACCATGCGTGAATATTTCAACGAAGCCGGCTGCCTGGAGGTGGAGACCCCCATCCTGCAGAGCATCCCTGGAGGCGCAACCGCACGTCCCTTCGTCACGCACCACAATGCGCTCGACATCCCCCTGTACCTGCGTATCGCAAACGAGCTTTACCTCAAGAGGCTCATCGTAGGCGGCTACAGCGGAGTCTATGAGTTCGCCAAGGACTTCCGCAACGAGGGCATGGACAAGACCCACAACCCCGAATTCACCTGCATGGAAATCTACGTCGCCTACAAGGATTACAACTGGATGATGGCGTTCGTGGAGAAGATGCTGGAAAAGATAGCAGTAGCGGTAAACGGCAGCACCACCGTCGAAATCGCAGGACAGAGGGTCGATTTCGCAGGGCCCTACCGCCGTCTGCCCATACTCGACGCCATCAAGGAATACGCCGGAGTGGACGTAAAGGGAATGTCCGAGGACGAGCTCCGCGCCACCTGCAAGAAGCTGAACGTCGACATCGAGCCTTCCATGGGCAAGGGCAAGCTCATCGACGCCATCTTCGGAGCCTTCTGCGAAGAGAAACTGGTGCAGCCCACCTACATCATAGACTACCCCGTCGAAATGTCCCCGCTCACCAAGCGTCACCGTAAAGATCCCACCCTCACCGAGCGTTTCGAGCTCTTCGTCTGCGGCAAGGAACTGGCCAACGCCTATTCCGAGCTCAACGATCCCGTGGACCAGCTGGAGCGCTTCGAGGAGCAGGCCGCTCTCAAGAGCAAGGGCGACGACGAGGCCATGTACATCGACATGGACTTCGTGCGCGCGCTGGAGTACGGCATGCCTCCCACTTCGGGCCTCGGCATTGGTATCGACCGTCTTACCATGTTCATGACAGGGCAGACGACCATCCAGGACGTTCTGTTCTTCCCTCAGATGAGACCTGAGAAATCCATTAAAAAGGATAGCGAGACTACTGCGGAATAGTTTCTTCATGCCAACTGAACTGCTGACCAGCGCACAGAATCCCAAGATAAAGCGCCTGCTCGCACTGCAGAAGGATTCGTCCCTGCGGCGCGAGAGCGGCGTTTTCGTCGTCGAGGGGAGGAGGGAGCTCGCTCACTGTCTGCGTGCGGGTTACAGCGTAGATTCCGTTTTCTTCTGTCCCGAGCTTTATGGCATCCCGGACGCTGCTCCCGGCCGGATGGCGCCTGGCTCCTGCTACAAAAATTCTTCGCTGCGCTCGGATTTTCAAAGTCGCCCGACACCATCCGGCCTCCCGCAGCTCAGCGATGAAACTGACGGCCCTATCGACTGGCCTGCAAATGTGCGGTTCTTTCAGATAAGCAAGGAGATTTACGAGAAGACAGCCTATCGCGAAAGCACGGAAGGTATTATCGCAGAGGTATTTACCCCACACCTAAGCCTTGAGGGCCTAAGGCTTCCAGACAATCCGCTGATCGCAGTGCTTGAGAGTGTCGAAAAGCCTGGTAACCTGGGAGCGGTGCTTCGCAGCGCCGATGCCGCCGGAGCCGACGCCCTCCTGGTCTGCGACCCGCTTACAGACATCTTCAATCCGAACGTAATCCGTGCTTCGATCGGAGCCGTCTTTACCGTCCCCACCGTAGCATGCACGTCGGCGGAAGCCATCTCCTGGCTCAAACGCAATGGCATTCAAATACTCACGGCCCAGCTTCAGGACTCAGCCCTGTACTACGACTGCGACATGCGCCGCGGCACCGCCCTGGTGATGGGTACGGAGAGCACCGGCCTGTCAAACGCCTGGCGCGAGGCGGCGACGTCCCACATACGCATCCCCATGCTGGGCCGTCTGGATTCTCTGAATGTCTCCGTCTCCGCTTCCATACTCCTCTTCGAAGCCGTCCGCCAGCGGCAGAACGCATAGCCGAACGCTCCTCGCTCTCCCCTCCCGCGGGATCAAATCACCACAAAGTGATCCCGTAAGGGCTATTGGCGGGCAAAACTGGATCAATCTAAACTAAGCGGGATAAGTAACCGTGAAGCAAGCTCCGCCAAGAGTGAAGGAGCGGGAGTAGGCGATCGTCGCCCCGCAACTTTCGAGTATGCTGCGGCTGATGGCAAGCCCGAGGCCTGAGCCGCCGTTCTTTGTGGTGAAATTGGGCGTGAACAGCCTCGAGAGATATTCATCAGGAACGCCGGGACCGCTGTCCTCCACCACGATGTCGTAGTATCCGTCGCGTCCCGACTTGCGCAGCGACACGAACACGCGGGCGTCCTCACGTCCTTCCACCGCCTGCACTGCATTGCCGAGCAGATTGACAAACACTCTGGTAAGCTGAGGCTTAGGCCCTCTGACGGTCACGCCGCTCAGGCCTATGTACTCAAATCTCACCTCATCCCTGTTGTCGAACATGGAAATCTCTTCCTTGAGCAGGTCGTCCAGGTTGAACTCGGTGTGCTCCTCGGAATACAGACGCGCAAAAGTGGAGAATTCGTTCGACGTCTCGGTAAGGATGTCTATATGGTCAAGAAGCACCTTGCTCACTTCGTCGAACTTGTCCTGCCACGAAGGGTCGCCCTTCTGTTTAAGGCGTATCAGCCTCTGTATCTGGAGCTTCATGGGAGTGAGCGGATTCTTGATCTCGTGAGCCACCTGACGCGCCATGCCGCTCCAGGCCTTGTCGCGCTCGGCCTGTGCCAGCTGGATGCTGTTCTCGGAAAGTTCATCGACCATGCGGTTGTAGGCATCGACCAGCATGGATATCTCGTCTTTGCGGGAATACCTTATATGCTTCATCGAGCCCAGACCGGCACGGCGCATGCTGCTTCCTACCAGGTCGAGAGGCCGGAACACCATGTCGAGCACGGCGGATTCGGTAAACCTCGCAATGATGAACAGCAGGATGAACACCGTAAGGATGGACACGAGGTGCATTACGGCATCGCGTTCAAAGTCGTATCCCAGTTCCACATAAGGCGCACAGAGTATCGCCGCAGGACGGCCGTCGGCGCCCATCAGAGGCATATACATATTGTAATAATGCCGCATACCCTTGCCCTGCTTGAGTATGCAGTACCGCTTGTTGCCCACCATAATCTCGTCCAGGGCTTCGGCTTCGATGCGATAGCCCAGTATCATGTGATCGAGCATTTCGGGGTTTGTGGTCAATATGACGCGGCCGTCAACGGAATATACGGTAATGTCGGAGCCGGTGTTGTCGCTTACGGACTGGATGAGCGAAGCGAATTCGGAGGAACGCAGCAGGTCGGCGCCCTGGATGCTGCGGTATCCGTTCTGCGTAAGCAGCTGTATGGAATTGATGCGGTCCGACATGAGCGCGAGCCGGTTGGCCTCGTTGCGGCGGTACACGAAGGTCACGCTCACCACTGCCATCACCACCATGGCCAGCAAAAGCGAAACCATGAGGGTAAGCGATATCCTGGAGCGGAAGTAAGTCCTGCCCGCTACTCGTTCCCGCTTCTTCCACGGCTTCACAAGCCACAACATGAAATACATCATCAGGGCCACCATGAGGCCGGAAGTCACATATCCGAACAACCTCGTCTGCCGGCGCGAAATGACGACCGCTTCGTCGTCGGTGATGACATTCACGAAATGCACGAAGCCGTTGCGGTTGTAGTGCCGCACGCCGTCCACGTAAATCATCATTTTCATCCAGTCGTCCATTCGCGTGGAATAGGGATACGCGCCGCGGAAGGTCTTCAGGTCGCTGCCCTGGTAACGGGCGTACGAATACATAGGAGAAATGTTCCTTCGGTACGAAGAAGACAGCGACAGCAGTTGCTCATAGCCTTTCGACTCGGTGCCCTTCTGCTCGAGAGAGAGCAGCATGACCGACATGGAATTCCCTGAATAATAACGGAATACTCCATAATACCTGGAAGGTCCTTCAGAAGTGGGGGTACACACGAAAGAAGAGCCCGGCGCTATGGGAGTGCCCTCCCGGATAATGGAATGCAGGCGATCCATCAACTGGGTCTGGCCGCTGCCGTGAAGTATCTGCACGCTGATGTAACAGTCCTGGGCGACCGCCAGAAGATAATTGTCCACGATGCGGCTGCGTATGAAGGCGTCGGTTCCCTCGAAGGCAGACAGTGTGGCTATCACATCGTCGGAGAGTATGCGCGCTTCGGCCCGCAGAAGCTGCAGTTCGAGGTTGATGTCGCGGTCCACTGCAAAGCGTCCGGCCCATACCTCGACCCGGTTCTCTTCCTTTTTGAAGCCGAGAACGGACGTGGCAGTTACAGCGTACACCGCAACCAGAGCGGCAAAAACCGCACGCAGGGGAGCGGAGAACGTGTTGATATGTCGACCGGTCAGGCGCGAGCACACCGGCTGGAGCATCTGCAGCAGCATGGGAACCACAGAAAGCATCGACAGCACGGAGGCATATACCAGCAGGGTGTACCAGGACAGGATGCCGAACTTATAGAGTTCCAGTGTGATGTTGGAATTGAGGATGACGCTGCGGAACGTAATGTGCGTAAACAGCAGTATGATGGCTATCGCCGCCAGGTCGGCAACTGTCATCACAGCTGCGAGCGGACGGCTCACCACCCGGTCCCAAAGGTCCTTGCGCGCAAGATAGATGCACACCCCGCAGGTCAGGATGGCAAGGTTTACCAGCAGCACGGCACCGAGCGAGAACAGGAAACCGCCTCCTGCATAAAGCATAGGCGAGAAGATTTCCACCTGCGGCTGCACCCCGTGTCCCCAGATGAACATGGCCCCTATCGCAACGAGCGAGCATGCACAGGCAACAAGAGCCCGCCTGAGCGTCCGGCGCAGGAAGACGAACTGCACCGCTGCCAGAAGGAACACCAGCAGGGACGCCCACATGAGGTGGGGATTGGCCACCGGCGAAGCCTTGGGCGAATCGTACTGCACCTTGAACACGGGAGTGTCGTCAAGGTACACCGGATAGCCCTCACCGGACGTGAGTGGCCGTATCGAGTATCCGGAATTGATGTGCAGGCGGGGATTGAATTCTCCCGAGATGCCGCAGACCAGCAGACCCTTGACCGTATGGGTGCCGCTGTCGTCGGAGGCCTTGACTATGTACCAGTTGGGGCCGATGTTAAGGTACGACGGAGACTCCCCCACCGAGGCCAGGGGCGAATCGAGGCTGGCCCTGGGGCTTACGATACGCTGCACCAGCACCCTCGACGATATGGCGTCGTTTAGCAGGGGGAACTGTCCCCTCCACATACGCAGGGTGTCGTCGGTGTAGGTATAGATGACCATGTCGTCGGGCAGCCGGGCGTCGGAATGAGCGGCGTACCAGTCAAGCTTTTCCATGCGCCGCTCCAGATTCCTCTGGACCTTGGACGCCACGGAACGGGTATCTCCTACGGCACGGGGCGACAGCACCGCCACTACGAGCAGCAGTGCGCTCAACGCCACCAGCACCGGCACGATATAGTTTTTGATTGTCTTCTTACTCATTGTGGTAGGGCTCTCCGCGAAGTATCGTGAAGGCACGGTAAAGTTGCTCTGCAAAAACCGTTCTCACAAGCTGATGGGAACATGTCATGCGGGAAAGGGACAATTTGGCGTCGGAGCGGCCGTACACCTCGGGACTGAAGCCATAGGCTCCACCTATGATGAAGACCAAATCGCGCCCGGCGTTGAGATACTTCTGCAACTGGGAAGCGAACTGCAGGGATGTGAACTCGGAGCCATGCTCGTCGAGCAGGATTACGGTATCCGAGGGCTTGACGGCACCGAGCAGCTGCGCTCCTTCCCGGGCCTTTACCTGCTCGGCAGACAGAGCCGAAACGCCCTTCAGCTCAGGCAGTTCCTTTACAGAAAAAGGCGCATAGTGCTCCAGGCGGCGGCTGTACATCTTCAAGCCGTCGGCCACCCAGGGGATATCGGTCTTGCCCATTGTGAGGAGCGTGATCTTCATGATGTGCAAATGTAATAAACTGGCTTGATATTTGCAACGCAAACGCTTTCGGTATGAAGCATCTGAGAATAGCGTTACTCGCTCTTGCACTCCTCCTGCCCGGGCCGGCGGTCCTGGCACAGGACCTCGTAAAGAATCTCATTTCCTCGCCACAGCCCGACGGCTCCGACGATGTTTTCGTGCCGGTATGCAAGTATTTTGCAGCCGGCAATGCAGAGGCTCTGTCCGCCTGGTTCGCCGACAACCTCGAAATCGCAGTGCTTGCCAGCGAGAGCGACGCAAGCCGCGCCCAGGCCCGCCAGATAGTGAAGGCATTCTTCGATACCTATGCCCCCCGCAGCTTCAGCATCACGCATACCACGGGGCGGGCGAACATGAAATACGCCCTCGGCACGCTGGTCGCAGGAGGGGAGGCTTTCAGCGTTACGTTTTTTATGAGCTGCAAGAACGGAAGCTATAAAATCCAGCAGCTCAAGATAGAACGTCTATAATACGTAATCCCTTACGTTTTCCGGAGTAATGACGGCGTCTCCAAGGATGAGGAGGCGCTCAACCACGTTGTGCAGCTCGCGTATGTTGCCTTTCCAGCTGCGTTCCTGCAGCAGCCGGACAGCCTCAGGGCTGAAGGTCTTGCGGGGCATTGCGGTCTCCGTACACAGCTTGTCGACGAAATAGTCAACCAGCAGGGGGATATCCTCCTTACGCTCGTCCAGACTGGGCACCTTGATGACTATAACGCTCAGCCGGTGATACAGGTCTTCTCGGAAATTGCCCTTCTCTATCTCTGAACGGAGGTCTTTGTTGGTGGCGGCAAGCACTCGCACATCAACTTTTATGTCGGTGTCGCTGCCCACGCGCGAGAGCTTGTTCTCCTGCAGTACGCGGAGCACCTTGGCCTGGGCTGCCAGGGACATGTCGCCTATCTCGTCCAGGAAGAGGGTTCCGCCGTCCGCCTGCTCGAACTTGCCTTTGTGCTGCTTGATGGCAGATGTGAACGAGCCCTTCTCGTGGCCGAAAAGTTCGCTTTCTATGAGTTCCGACGGTATGGCGGCGCAGTTGACCTCCACATACGGCTGGCCGGCGCGGTCGCTCAGTGCGTGCAGGCTCCTTGCCACCAGTTCCTTGCCGGAACCGTTGCCGCCCGTGATGAGCACGCGGGCGGGAGTTGGCGCCACCTTTTCTATAATCTCGCGTACGCGGGTAATCGCCGCCGATTCTCCCACCATGCGGTCGGCCCCGTATGCTTTTTTCTTGAGGATGCGGGTCTGGGTGACGAGCTTTGACTTTTCGGTGGCGTTCTTGACTGTGATGAGGATGCGGTTGAGGTCCAGCGGCTTCTGGATGAAGTCGAAGGCGCCTTTCTTGATACATTCAACAGCGGTGTCGATGTCGCCGTGGCCGGAGATCATGACTATTGCGCTGTCGGTGCCTTCTTCGGTGAGTTTGCCCAGGACTTCGATTCCGTCGAGCCCGCCGGGCATCTTGATGTCGCAAAAAATTATGTCGTAATGCGTCGCGCCCGCAAGCCGGAGGCCTTCTGCGCCGCTCTCTGCGGTATCTACAGTGTAACCTTCGTCGGAAAGGATTTCACCGAGCGAATTGCGGATGCTCCGCTCATCGTCAATAATAAGAATCTTCATACCGCAAATATCGTGATTTTTTTCTACATTTGTGCCAAATGAACATACCCGATATCATCATAGCAGTTGACGGCTACTCCTCTACGGGAAAGAGTTCGCTGGCAAAGAAAATAGCCAGCAAGTTCGGCTTTCTTTACCTCGATTCCGGCGCCCTGTACCGCGGCGTCACCCTTTTCGCCCAGGAGGAGCGCCTGATTTCGCGCCTGGGCAAGGTAAGCGACGAACTTAAGCGCTCACTCGAGACCCTGGACCTTCATTTCGACGCCTCTGGGCGCCTCTGCATGGGGCCACGATGCATCGAGCAGCAGATACGTACAATGGAGGTCAGCGCGCAGGTCAGCCCTGTCGCCGCGGTACCGTACGTACGCGCCTGGGTGGACGAGAAGCTTCACGAATTCGGCCGCCGTGGGCGTATAGTCATGGACGGACGCGACATCGGCACGGCAGTCTTCCCCGACGCCCAGCTCAAGATTTTCATGACCGCATCGGAGCAGGTGCGCGCCCGGCGCCGCTACGACGAGCTCGTTCAAAAGGGCGAAAACCCTTCGCTGGAAGACGTCGTAGCCAACCTGCGTGAGCGCGACTATATCGACTCCCACCGGGAAACCGCCCCTCTGCGCCGGGCCGCCGACGCATTCGAGCTCGACAATTCCGAAATGACCTTCGAAGAGGAACTTGCCTGGGTGCAGGGCCTCATCCAGGGCAAGTTCGGAATCTTATGATAAAAGTTACGATAGACCCGGGTTCCGGCTTCTGCGGAGGCGTAATACGCGCTATCAGCACAGCCGAAGAATACCTATCAAAAGGCTCCGGCCCGCTGTACTCGCTCGGCGAGATGGTCCACAACGAGGAGGAACTCGCACGCCTCGGCTCGCTGGGTCTGGTAACCATAGGCGGAGGCGAGGCCGCATCCCTGCCGCCGGGCAGCCGGGTAATCATCCGAGCCCACGGAGAACCGCCCGCAACCTATGAACGCCTAAGCGCAGCGGGCATTTCGGTAATCGACTGCACCTGTCCCGTAGTCCTCCGGCTCCAGCAGAAGATAAGGCTGGCGGCCGAACGTTCCAGCGTGGTGATTTTCGGGAAGATAGGCCACCCGGAGGTGCTTGGGCTGCTGGGACAGACCCAAGGGCGCGCCGTCGTGGTGGAAGATATTCAGGGGCTGGAAGCGGCCATCTCGGACGGACGGTTGCCGTCCGAGGGCAGCATTGAGCTCTTCTCCCAGACCACCAAAAGTCCCGAGGAGTACGCCCTGATTGCCGGCCGTCTGAAAGAATGGGCGGCAGGACGCCTGACGGTCAACGACACCATCTGTGCCCAGGTTTCGTCCCGGCACAAAAAGCTGACCGACTTCGCCTCACGCCACGACGTGGTGATCTTCGTGGCCGGAGGGGCAAGTTCCAACGGAAAAGTGCTTTTCGAGCTGTGCCGCAGGGCCAATCCCCGCAGCTACCTCATAGGCAGAGCGGACGAAGTCGAGCCGCAATGGCTCGAGGGAGCAGGCAGCGCCGGAGTGTGCGGAGCCACCTCAACCCCGCGATGGCTTCTGGAGCAGGTGGCCCATGCAATCGAAAATTTGCATTAATCCATACATTTAAGTACATTTGTAAGTTAAACTAAATAAACAGAACATGGCAACAACAGCAGACTTCAAGAACGGTCTTTACCTCAAGTTCAACGACAAACCCTGTATGATAGTATGGTTCCAGCACGTCAAGCCCGGCAAAGGTCCCGCTTTCGTGAAGACCAAACTCCGCAATCTCGAGAACGGCCGCATCCTTGAGAACACTTTCACCGCCGGCGCCAAGATCGAAACCATCGAGGTCGAGCGCAGGCCCTACCAGTTCCTTTACGACGACGGCGAGTACTTCAACTTCATGCACGAAGAGACTTACGAGCAGATCACCCTCCCCCACGACGTAGTGGAGAATGCCGACCTCATGAAAGAAGGCCAGCACGTGGAGATGATGTTCGTAACCGGCGACGAGGAAAGATGCCTCACCTGCGAACTCCCTACCTACGTAACCCTCGAGGTCACCTACAGCGAGCCTGCAGTAAAGGGCAACACCGCATCTTCTTCCGCACTTAAGGAGGTCACTCTGGAGACCGGCGCCAAGATCATGGTTCCCCTCTTCATCGAAACCGGCGAAAAGATTACTGTCAACACCACCGACCGCTCCTACGGACAGAGAGTTTAATCATTGATATCCATACAGTTATGCGCAAAGGCCTCTCCATTATCATACTGCTTGCCGTAAGCCTTTTTGCATCGGCGCAGGTAAAGCTCTCCGACAAAGAGCTTTATAATGCAATCTGGGCCATGGGACAGATGTTTCCCGATGGCTTTACCCTCGACCTCAACACCATGCGCCAGCCTTCCAGCGGACTCATGGTTTCGTATGCGGCGACCCAGAACAGTTTCGACAAGAAGAGCATCCCTGCAGTCGTCAAGCACGCCCGCGCGCATAACGGCCTCGTCGGCGGATGGAGAGACCCCGAAACCGGCAGGTACTACTTCGACAGCACCCGCTGCTTCCCCGAGGACAGTCTTGCCGCAGCGCTCGCATTCGCCCGCGAAAACGGCCAGCACACCGTGTACGACGCAGGCAAGGGCATCGACATCAAGTCCAATTACGAGCAGCGGGACTGCCGCATCATTTTCGACTGCGACATGGGCTCCAGCACGGACGACCTGTTCGCCCTCATGATGCTCTACCGCTACATGGACATGAAGCGCTGCACCCTTCTCGGAGTCATCGTGGACCGTATGGGAGCCGCCAATGCCGACGCAGTGGACATCATGAACAACTTCTACGGCTATCCCCAGATACCCGTAGGCCTGGAAAGGGCCGGCATCAAGGACCCCAAGGTGTTCATCCCCTACCACAACGTAGCCTATGCACGCAGCGAGGATTCCGAGCCCCTGTTCCACCAGAGCTACAAAGCCAAGGGCGAGTACCCCGAGGCCTACAAGCTCTACCGCAAGATTCTCAGCGAGCAGCCCGACCACAGCGTGACCATAGCGTCCGTAGGTTTCGTGACTTCGCTCGCCCGTCTCCTGCAATCGGTCCCCGACGAGCTTTCCCCGCTCAACGGAGTCGAGCTCGTACGCACCAAGGTCAAGGATATATACCTGATGGGAGGCGTGTTCGGCGAGGCGGTGGAGCCCGATTACAACTTCACCCAGGCCATCGACTTCTCACTCAAATTCTTTGAGCTCTGGCCCAAGGAACTCGACATGGTCTTCTCGCCCGGCGAGGTCGGAGACCCCCTGCGTTACCCCGACGAGCAGGTCCTTGCCGACATAAACTGGACCGACATCCATCCCATCAAGTGGGTGTATGAGTACCTCCAGTGCGACACGGGCCAGAAGATGTGGGATCCGCTCGCCGTCATCAACGCTGTAGAAGGCGACGACATCTACACCCTCTCGGAGCGCGGATGGGTGGAGCTCACCCCCAAGGGCGAGACCATCTTCACTCCCGATCCCAAGGGCAACTGCCGCTACCAGCTGCCCGGCGACGAGAAGTGGAGCGATACCGTACTCAAGTACATCCGTTTGATGGCAATCCAGCACTGAGCAAGCTCAGCGCCGGATATTCCATAGGCTTTAGCCCGGCAAAATCCGACAGAGTCAGAAATGTCTTCCAACTACCATCTGGACGCCCATTGTGAGGCGATACTTCAAGAATACCGCGACCTCCTGCCTCGTTTCCGGGAGGTCGCTTCGCAGGTACACGAAACGCTCAGCGACACTTTCCGCGAGGCGGGACTGCTGGTGACGGCCATCGAGTCGCGCGTCAAGACCGAGGAATCCCTCGCGGGCAAGCTCGAGCTCAAAGGCAGCAAATACAAGTCCCTGGCGGACATTACCGATATAGTGGGCCTAAGGGTCATCACCTTTTACATCGACGACGTCGACAAGGTCGCATCGGCGATCGAGCGTCTCTTCACAATAGACTGGGAGAACTCCGTCGATAAGCGCAAGGCTCACGAGATAGACAGTTTCGGCTACCTGTCGCTGCACTACATCTGCTCGCTCAAGGATTTCCCCTACCGCTTCGAAATCCAGATGCGCACCATCCTGCAGCACGCCTGGGCCAACATGAACCACGATACGGGATACAAGAGCGGCGTAGAAGTCCCCCGGGAGCATCTGCGCAACCTCAACCGCCTCGCAGGCATGCTGGAGCTCGTGGACGAGCAGTTCAGCCTTCTGCGCAGCCAGATCACCGATTACCGCAGAAGGGTCAAGGCACTCGTGGCATCGGGCGACCTGTCCGAGGTGCCGCTCGACGGCGACACCTTCCGCAGCTACCTCAACCTCATGCCTTTCGACGCCCTCAACCGCAGGATCGCCTCCGTCAACCAGGCAGAAATCCAGGAAGTTTCCCTGATGCCTTATCTCGCAGTCTTCAAAGGGCTCGGATGCAAGACCCTGGCCGACCTTGCCGACATTATCCGCAATTACTCAGAAGGTGCATACCAGCTGGCCTGTTACCAGATAGGCCTCACCGACCTCGACATCATCTCCTCATCCCTGGGCCCGCAGGACCTTTGCATCGCCTACATACTCAAGAACGGCGGCGGCAAGGCAGGCATACGCAACTTGTTCGATGTGTTGAACGGGCCTTCAGAAAGCAACGAGATGATGGCGGAGATGCTTATCCAGCAGGCAGTTGACCTTCCGTTCATGAATCAGTAAACCATGGCAAACAAAGCTCTCGACACAAGCCTCCTCGACCGCGCCATAGTCTTCGCAGTCAAGGCGCATGCCGGCACCGAAAGGCGCGGCAAAGGATTCCCCTACATCGTGCACCCCATGGAAGCGATGGAAATCGTCGCCACGATAACATCCGACCAGGAACTTCTGGCCGCCGCCGTCCTTCACGACACAGTCGAGGATACCGGCGTCACGGTGGAACAGCTCCGGGAAGAATTCGGAGAGAGAGTCGCACGCATAGTGGAGGCGGAGAGTGACAAGTTTACGGAAGGAATCAGCGAGGAAGACAGCTGGCACGACCGCAAGCAGGCGGCGATCACCCGCCTGGCCAATGCGTCGCACGAGGCAAAGATAGTAGCCCTGGGCGACAAGCTTTCCAACATGAGGGCGATAGCCCGCGACTATGCCGTAATGGGCGACGGTCTGTGGAACATCTTCCACGCCAAAGACCCTGCAGAGCATGCCTGGCACTACCGGGGACTTGCAGATTCACTGCGCGAGCTGCAAGGAACACCCGCATTCGAAGAATTTCAGTCACTTGTAGATAAAGTATTCGGAAATGGAAGCAATTAAGATATCCCTGGACGATTACGTCCTCTCCGGCGGCGGCGCCAACGGAGAAAGCTACGACCACAAGACCGACCCTTCGGTCATGCTCAAGCTCTACTTCCCCGGTAAGATCCAGCAGCCGCTGGACGAGATGCTCCTGGCGCGCAAGGTGTATGCCGCCGGTATCCCCACCCCCGAGCCCGGCGACTACGTAGTGACCCCAGACGGCCGCTACGGCATACGCTTCCACCGCATCATCGGCAAGAAGTCCTACGCAAGGGCGACCGGCGACGACCCGCAGAATGTCGCAAACTACGCCGCGGAGTTCGCACAAATGTGTATAGGACTGCATTCCACCCATGTGGACACATCACAGTTCGAGAACGTCAAGGACCGTTACTACAGGCTGCTTGAGCAGAACCCGTTCTTTACGCCGGCCCAGAAAGACAAGATAGGCAAGTTCATTTCCGACGTCCCCGATGAAGACACCGCCATCCACGGAGACCTGCAATACGGCAACGCCATCTTCGTATCCGACAAGAAGTATTTCATAGATCTGGGAGACTTCTGCTACGGCAATCACCTTTTCGACGTAGCCATGGTCTATGTGTGCTGCTGCCTCAGCGACGAAGGCTTCATCCAGGAAGCCTTCCACATGCCCAAAAGCCTCGCGCAGCAGTTCTGGGCCGCTTTTGTACCGGTTTATTTCGGAGCGGACCGCCCGCTGCACGAAATCGAAGAAATGATACGTCCCTTCGCGGGACTCAAGACCCTTATCATAGAGCGCGACACCAAGCGCCCTATGCCTGAATTCCGAGCCGCATTAGAAGCCATATTATGACAATCTTAAACAAACAGTTTGTCCGCAAGGCAGCCGGAGCCGGCCTGCTTCTGGTCATAGTTGCGGCCGTAACCCTCGAGGCGACGTCCATCATCCAGTATTTCTTTGCCAAGAAAGGCATACAGGAAGAGGCGGCCATGAGGGCGGAAAGCGAGCTCAAGACCACCGAGGCCAGGATTACCGACATCATCAACCAGGCAGAATCCGCCGTACGCAACAACGTATGGATTGCCCGGTGGTGCCTCAACTACCCCGACAGTCTTCCTATGGTAGCGTACCGCCTGATGCAGGACAATCCTATAGTGGTAGGCTCCACGGTCGCCCTCGTGCCCGGATACAACAAGCGCCGGCCACTGTTCTCCCCGTATGCGCTCAGGGACGGCGACTCCATAAGCATCAAGAGCCTGGCCACCCAGGAATACGATTATCCTTCCCAAGAATGGTTCACAAAACCCATCGAGACCGGGAAGGGATACTGGTCGGAGCCTTATATCGACGATGGCGGCGGCAACATGCTCATGACCACTTACTCCGTGCCCATAACCGACAACGATGGCAGGACCGCAGGTGTGCTTACGGCCGACATATCGCTCGACTGGCTCACCGAGCTAATGGGGAACATAAACGTATATCCGAACGCTTACAACATGCTGGTGAGCCGCGACGGGCAGCTGATGGTATGCCCCGTGGAAACGCTTGTAATGCACTCCACGATACAGGAGATTGCATCCCGCGACGAAGACAGCACCAACATGAAGAGAATCAACTCCGCGATGATGTCCGGCAAATCGGGCAGCATGGAGGTCAAGCTCCGTGGCGTCAAGACGAGCGTTTTCTTCCAGCCCGTGGAACAGACGGGATGGTTCATGTCGATAATAATCCCCGATTCAGAAATATACGGAAGGATAAAGAAGGTCGGCGGACTGGTTTCTATCCTTCAGATTCTGGGCATCCTGATGCTCATCGTCATCCTGTGGTCGGTCATCAAAAGCCAGGACAAGTATACAGCCCTCAGCGAAAAGAAGAACCGCATGGAGAGCGAGCTCAAGATCGGCAGCGCAATACAGATGTCCATGGTTCCCAAGATATTCCCTCCCTTCCCCGAGAGGAGCGACCTCGACATGGCGGCTTCCATCGTGCCGGCCAAGGAGGTCGGCGGCGACCTGTACGATTTCTACATCAACGACGAACTGCTGTACTTCTGCATAGGCGACGTGTCCGGAAAGGGCGTTCCGGCTTCGCTCGTGATGGCTATCACCAGGACTCTGTTCCGCACCGCTTCGGCTCACGAACTCAGCCCCCGCAATGTCGTATCCAAGATGAACGACAGCATGTCGGACATGAACGAGAACAACATGTTCGTGACTTTCTTCTGCGGCATACTCGACCTTAAGACAGGGCATCTGCGCTACTGCAACGCCGGTCACAACGCTCCGCTTATGTTCACCAACGATATCAAGGAACTCGAAGTGGAGCCCAACCTGCCCCTTGGCATAGTCAACGGCATGCAGTTCGTGGAGCAGGAGACGGACATGTCTTACGACGATGCCATCTTCCTTTACACCGACGGCGTTACCGAAGCCGAGAACATCAACAACGAGCTCTACGGCGAAGACAGGATGATGGATGTCCTCCATACCCGCCGAAACGCGGTGGACCAGCTCAAGACCCTTCAGGAGTCGGTCAAGGAGTTCGTCGGAGATGCTCCGCAGAGCGACGACCGTACCGTACTGTTCATCCATTACCTCAACAAAAACGTAACACCATCTTCGGAGAAGCACCTCATCCTGCACAATGACATCAAGCAGATTTCCCGGCTCTCGGAGTTCATGGAGCAGATTGCAGAAGAGAACGGTCTCGACCAGATGCTGTCCATGAATATCAACCTTGCCGTAGAAGAAGCCGTTACAAACGTCATCCTCTATGCCTACTCCGACAAGGAAGGGCTTGTTGACATCGAAGCCCGCAAGGAAAACGGCGCGCTTCGCTTCGTCATCACCGACAGCGGCAAGCCGTTCGACCCCACCTCGGTTCCAGAGGCCGACACCAGCCTGGACGTATCCGACCGGCCAATAGGCGGACTCGGAGTTTACCTCGTACGCAAGCTGATGGACTCGGTCAGCTACAAACGCACAAACGGCAAGAACATATTAACGCTAATTAAGACAATAGAATAATGGAAGTATTTATCAACCAAGAAGAAAACGCTCACGTCGTGAGATTGGTCGGTCGCCTCGACACCGCAGCCGCCCAGGACGTTTCCAAAGCCCTTGAGCCGCTCGCCGAAGTTGCGGACGGCACCATAATCATGGATTGCTCGCAGATGAGCTACATCTCCAGCTCCGGGCTCAGGATTTTCCTTACCGTGCGCAAGGAAGCTGCCGCCAAAGGAGGACGCGTAATCGTACGCGACCTGCCCGACAGCATCAGCCAGGTCTTCATGATGACAGGATTCCTCAACCTGTTTGAAATCCACTGACGCCTCACCCGCCACATGTGCGGGTGCACATTATGGCGTAATCAGTTGATAGGCTTGGCGTAGTGGGTCTCGGGCTTCTTCTCGGGCTCGGGGACCACTGCCGCCGCCGGCTGCTTTGCTACGAAAGAATAGATTATAAGTCCTATTCCGCCAATGATGAAAGGCAGGGACAGCATCTGACCGATATTGAGAGTGGTGAAACCAAGATCGAAGAATATCTTGGCTTCCTTTACATATTCGATTAGGAATCTCATGCCGAAACATACAACCAGGAACAGGCCGACCAGGAAACCACGGTTGAGTTTGGCGAGCCTGAATTTGTAGAGCCCCAGCAGCACCAGTCCGAGGATGAAGTAGGTGATGGATTCGTACATCTGGGTCGGATGACGGGGTTCCGTCTCGCCGCGAAGGTCGAAAATCACACCCCAGGGAAGGTCCGTCACAGGACCGTAAATTTCTGAATTAAAGAGGTTTCCAAGACGGATAAGGGCACCTGTGAAAGCCACTGCGATGGCCAGGTGGTCGCATATCCAGAGAAAGTCGAAATGGTTTCTCTTGCCGTAGTGCGAGGAGAACCACCACATGCCCAGAAGCAGCGCTATGGTACCGCCGTGGCTGGCAAGTCCGCCCTTCCACGGCATGAAGATTTCTGCAAATCCAGCCCATGAACCGAAGTAATACTCAGGCTGATAAAAAATGCAGTGTCCCAGACGTGCACCCACGATAGTGGCTATCAGAAGGGTGTACAGAAGGGGGTCAAGCAGTTTTTCGGATACGCCCTCCCTGCGGAAGAACCATCTGAAGAGATACCATCCGATTACGAATCCGGAAACAAAAAGCAGTGAGTACCAGCGTATTCCAAAACTGCCGATATGAATAAGCACGGGATCTACGTGCCAGTGTATTGCCAGAAGTTGCATATTCATTCAAATTACGCCCCAAAGTTATATTTTTTGGCTCGTTTTAGCAAATGATAAATGGGTACAATTTTTGCAGCAAATATACGCCCGTTAGTTACGTTATGAAAAGAATTGTAATACCTATCATTTGTATCGCTCTGGCAACGTTTTCCGCGAGCGGACAGGAAGCCAAGGCTCCTGCAGCCATTTCGCTGGACGAGGCCATCCAGATAGCTCTTAGCGAAAACGCTACCGTAAAAGTTGCGGATCTCGAAATCGAGCGTACAGGCTACGCACGCAAAGGCTCATACGCAGCGCTGTTCCCCAAGGTCGACGGAAGCGGTTCATACCAGCGCACCATCAAGAAGCAGGTCATGTATATGGACTTCAACTTCGGAGGCGCAGGGGCGGCGGCCGGCGCAGGAAGCGGCGGTTCCGACGCCCCCTCAGGCAGTTCCGGCAGCAACCCGGCAAGCAACGGCATCGAAATGGGCCGTTGGAACACATGGTCTGGCGGAGTCAGCGCAAGCATGCCCCTGGTAAACGCCCAGCTGTGGCAGAGTCTCTACATCAGCGACAAAGACGTAGAGCTCGCCGTCGAGAAAGCACGTTCGTCGCGCCTGGAGACTGTCACCCAGGTCAAAAAAGCCTATTACACGGTACTTCTCGCAAAGGAAGCCTTCGGAGTTTACAAGTCGGTTTACGAGAACGCGCTGGAGAATCTGCAGCTTACAGAAAAGAAATATAACGCCCAGCGTGCATCCGAGCTCGACCTCACCCGTTCCAAGACTGCACTGGCCAACGCCATCCCCAACGTTTACGATTCCGAGAATGCCGTACAACTCGGGCTCTGGCAGCTCAAGGCGGTCATGGGAGTCAATCTCGACACCAACATCGACGTCGCCGGCACCATAGCCGACTACGCCTCGGAACTCGAGCAGCCCATGCCCGAAGGCCTGTCCCTCGACGACAATTCCACTCTCCGCCAGCTCGCAATCCAGGCCGAGCAGCTCGCAGGCAACATCAAGCTCCAGCAATACGCCAACCTCCCCACCCTGGCGCTGGCCTTCTCCTACAGCCTCAACGCCATGGCAAACGATTACGTATTCAAGGACTACCGCTGGTCGCCCTACTCTTACGTCGGACTGAGCCTCAGCATCCCCATCTTCAACGGCGGCAAGCGCTACCACGCCATCCGCCAGGCAAAGGTGCAGGCCGCACAGCTCGACATCCAGAGGGCCAACACCGAGCGCCAGCTCCAGATAGCCATACGCAGCAGCCTTTCCACCATGGGCACTGCGACCAAGAGCTTCGCCTCCGCAAGCAGCGCCGTCGAGACCGCCCAAAAGGCTTACGGCATCGCACGCCAGTCCTACGACGTGGGCCGAAGCACGCTTACCGACCTGGGCGACGCCCAACTCGCGCTCACCCAGTCCAAGCTCGGCGTCTGCCAGGCGATTTTCAGCTACCTCAGCGCAAAAGCCGACCTCGAGAGTACACTCGGTGCCGATTTCCTCCCCAACGAAGAAAAATAAGAACCATATATGAACAAATCATTCCTGTTCGCAGCTGCGGTGATACTTCTCGCAGGCTGCTCCAACCAGGGCTCCGGAAATAAGGCTGCAGCTCCTGCACAGACTGCCGTGCCCGTCTCCAAGCCGCTGGTCTCGGTAGTAAGCGCATCTGTCGAGAAAGTACCCCAGACCAGCGTCTATTCGTCCACCGTCCTGGCCAATGTAGTCAACAACATCGCTCCTCAGAGCGGCGGCCGCATCCAGAAACTCAATGTAGAAGTAGGCGACTTCGTCTCCAAGGGACAGATCCTCGCCGAAATGGACAGGGTCCAGCTCGACCAGGCCCAGCTCAAGCTCCGCAACGACGAGACCGAACTCGAACGCGTACGCGCCCTGCTCTCCCAGGGCGGCATTTCGCAGGCCGATTTCGAGCAGCTCGAACTCGCCTGCAACGTGAGCCGCAGCAGCTATAAGAACATCGAGGAGAACACCATCCTGCGCAGCCCCGTAAGCGGCGTCGTCACAGCACGCAACTACGACAAAGGCGACATGTTCGCCATGGCGCAGCCCATATACACCGTTCAGCAGATCACTCCCGTAAAGGTGCTTGTAGCCATCTCGGAGACCGAATACACCAAGGTCAAGAGGGGCGACAAGGTAACGCTTACCGCTGACGCCCTCCCCGGCAAGAGCTTCGAGGGCACCGTAGGACGCCTTTACCCCACCATGGACGCCGCAACGCACACCTTCAACGTAGAGGTCGTGGTACCAAACGGAAGGCGTGAGCTCCGTCCCGGCATGTACGTGAGGGCCACGGTCAACTTTGGCGACAACAACAGCATCGTCGTCCCCGACACCGCCATCCTCAAGATGCAGGGCTCAGGCACACGCACCCTTTTCGTCATAAACGACGAAGGCGTTGCCGAAGTGCGCATCGTGACGCTCGGACGTCACTTGGACGGCAAATACGAGATTCTCTCCGGCCTGAAGGAGGGCGAATCGGTAGTCTATAAAGGCAACTCCACGCTCAAGGCGGGCGTAGAAGTGGAAATAGGATAAGCCATGAGCATCTACCGCACAGCCGTAAAGCACCCGGTGACGACAGGCCTGTTGTTCATCGCCTTCATGATATTCGGCATCTACTCCCTGTCGAGGCTCAGCATCGCACAGTTCCCGGAGTTCGATTCCAATGTCATAATGGTGATGTCATCCTATCCAGGAGCCAATGCCGCCGACATCGAGACCAACCTCACCAAGGTCCTCGAAAACTCTCTCAACGGAGTGGAGAACCTCAAGGAACTCAGCTCCCGCTCGCAGGAAAACATTTCCCTGCTTACCCTTACCTTCGAATACGGAACCGACATAGAAGAAGCGACAAACGACGTCCGGGACAAACTGGACATGGTGAACTCCGTCCTGCCCGACGGCGCCACCATGCCGGTAATCTTCAAGTTCAGCGCCGACGACATGCCTATCATGATGCTCACGGCGACAGCCAAGGAGAGCCTCCAGGGACTGGACAAGATACTCGACGACAGGCTCGCGACTCCCCTCGCCCGTGTCAAGGGCGTGGGTACGGTGAGCGTCTCGGGAGCCCCCACGCGCGAAATCCAGGTTTACTGCGACCCCACCCGCCTGCAGGCTTACAACCTGACGGTCAGCAGCATAGCGAGCGTCATATCCGCAGAGAACAGGAATCTTCCTTCGGGTAACATCGACATAGGTTCGAGTACCTACACCCTCCGCGTGCAGAAGGAATTCAGCGACCCCTCCGAGCTTCTCGACATAGTCGTAGGCTCCATGGCGGGTCGTCCTGTGTACCTGCGCGACGTCGCCACGGTGCGCGACGGCAACGAGGAGAGGGAGCAGGAGTCATACACCAACGGCGAGCGTTCCGCACGCATCGTCATCCAGAAGCAGTCCGGCGCCAACACCGTCAACGTAATCCGCGGCGTCAAGAAGCAGCTCGAGAAGATCCGGCCCAACCTGCCCGCCGATGTGGACGTAACCATATTGGTGGACGGTTCGACGGAAATCATCAACACCATCAAGACCCTGAGGGACACCATCATAATAACCTTCATCGTGGTCATGCTGGTGGTATTCCTGTTCCTTGGCAACTTCAAATCGACGCTCATCATCGTCCTTAGCATCCCTATCGCCCTGCTGGCGTCGCTGGTGTACCTTGCGATGACCGGCAACACGCTCAACATCATATCGATGTCGGCGCTCGCAATCGCCATAGGAATGGTTGTGGACGACGCCATCGTGGTGCTGGAGAACGTATCCACTCATCTGGCCCGTGGGGAACGGCCGTCCGAAGCCGCCGTGCACGGAACGTCCGAAGTGGGCATTTCCGTCATCGCCTCCACCCTCACCATGCTGTGCGTATTCCTACCGCTTACCATGATCAAGGGAATGGCTGGCATGATGTTCCGCCAGCTCGGATGGATAGTGAGCATCATCATGATAGTCTCCACCACCGCAGCTCTCACCCTCGTCCCCATGCTGTGCTCCCGCCTGCTCAAGCCCAAGGAAAAGCACGGAAAGGTCTATAACGCATTCTTCGCCCCCATCAACCGTTTCCTCGACTGGATATCCAGGGGATACGGGCATGTAATCCATTGGGCCACAGGACGCAGGGCCATCGTCATCCTGGGATTCGCAGCCGTGTTCGTAGCGGTTGTGTTGCTGCTCGGGCCGAGCGTCAAGACCGAGTACTTCCCGCATAGCGACACCGACCGCATATCCGCCAACATCGAGCTTCCCATGGGTACCGCCCAGGACGTCACCCGCGAGTTTGCCTTCAGACTCTACGACGACGTGCTTGCCGAGGTGCCCGAAGCCCAGAAAATCAACTTCACTTTCGGACAGGCCGACAGCGAGAACACCTTCGCCGCCATGCGCAGCAACGGTACGCACGTCATCTCCATGAACGTACGCATCGGAACGTCCAGCACGCGTGAACGCACCAGCGCCGAGATTGCCGACGTAATCCGAGGCATCATGAAGCGCTACCCCGACATCCACCGCGCCATCGTCACCGAGGGCGGCGGCGGAATGGGAGGCGCTTCCACAATCAAGGTGGAGGTTTACGGCTACAGCTTCGAAACCACCGACAGGATTGCCCGCGAGCTCCGTTCCAAGATGATGGAAGACCCTGCCTATGCGCAGGTTACGCTCAGCCGCGACGAATACACTCCCGAATTCCAGATGGACTTCGACCGCACCAAGCTGGCTCTCAACGGGCTCAACTCCTCAACCGCAGGTGCGGCATTCAGCGCCGCCATGAGCGGCACGCTCGCATCTTACTACCGCGAAGACGGAGAGGAATACGACATACGCGTACGCTACGCTCCCGAGTTCCGCACGAGCATCGAGGACATGGAGAACATCACCGTTACGAGCGCCCAGGGCAAACCTATCAGGATGAAGGAACTGGGCCGCGTGGTGGAGACGCTCGTGCCTCCCACCATCGAACGTAAGGACCGCGAAAGACTCATCACCATCAACGGAATCGTAGGACGCGGAGCCGCCATGTCCGAGGCCGTCGAAGCGGCGCAGAGAGCCATCAACTCCACCGACATCCCGCCCGAAATCGCCGTGCAGATTGCAGGAGATTATGAGGACCAGCAAGACATGTTCCGCGACCTGTTCGTGCTTATCGTGCTGATTATCATTCTGGTGTATATGGTCATGGCGTCCCAGTTCGAGTCGTTCATGAGTCCGTTCGTCATTATGTTCAGCCTTCCGTTCGCCGCGGTCGGCGTGCTCATCGGATTCGCTCTGTCCGGAGTCAATCTGGGAATGATGTCGCTGGTGGGCATCATCATCCTGCTGGGTATCGTCGTAAAGAACGGTATCGTGCTCATCGACTACACCATACTGCTGCGCGAGCGCGGCATGAACGTGCGTGACGCCGTCACCACCGCAGCCCGCAGCCGTCTGCGTCCTATACTTATGACCACCCTCACCACCGTGCTCGGCCTGCTGCCAATGGCGATAGGAACCGGCGAGGGCTCCGAGTTGTGGCAGTCTCTCGGCGTCACCGTGTGCTGGGGACTTTCCGTCTCCACTCTGGTTACGCTGGTACTCATTCCCACCGTGTACTGCGCCATCTGCGTCAGACAAGAAAAACGCAAGAAGAAAAGAATAGCAAAGGCATGAAAGCTATATTCATAAGTTACAACCAGGCCTACAACGAAGAGATAGTGGAGGTACTGGAAAGCGTGCGCCAGAGGGGTTATACCCAGTGGCAGGATATCCAGGGCAAGGGAGGCTTCAACGGCATCCCGCACCTTGGCAACCATGCCTGGCCCGAGCAAAACCATGCTGTGCTCACCATAGTCAAGGACGAGAAGGTCCAGCCCATACTGGATGCACTGCGTGCGAAGGACGAAGCTTCACCGGACCTTGGCCTGCGGGCTTTTGTCTGGAATATCGAAGCATATTATTGATATTTTCTTATATTTGCAGATATGGAAAAAGTTATTACCTCTGCTAACATTGAAGAGGTCCTGGCGGAACCGGGACTTCTCGTAATAGATTTCTGGGCCGTTTGGTGCGGACCCTGCCGTATCCTGTCACCTGTAGTGGATGAGCTCGCCGCCGAATTCGAGGGCAGGGCCACCATCGCAAAGTGCAATGTGGACGACTGCGAGGACGTTGCAATGCGTTTCGGCGTGCGCAACATCCCTACCCTGGTCTTCATCAAGAACGGCGAGGTCGTCGACCGCTCCGTCGGCGTAGTCCCCAAACAAGACCTCAAGGCACGCATCGAGGCTGCATTATGACAGCCTTGTTCTATTGCTCCGCAAACGAGTCAATAGCACCCGAATACAATCAAGCAGCCCGCCTGGCAGTGCGGGCCGCTGCTGCTAAAGGGTACCGCATCTCGTCCGGAGGCACTACAAAGGGCACGATGCGGATAGTAAGCGACGAGGCCCTTGCCGCAGGCGCATATACAAAAGGCGTGATTCCCCGTTTCATGGAGCCCGTAGTCTATCCCGGGCTCAGCGAAACCGTCTGGACCGACAGCATGGCCGAACGCAAGGCCGTCATGCTCGAGGATGCAGACATCGTAATTGCCCTTCCCGGTGGAATAGGCACCATGGACGAACTGTTCAACACGCTGGTACTCAAGAAGCTTGGCCGCTTCAGCGGAAAGATCGCCGTCCTCAACGCCGACGGGTTCTACGATCCCCTCCTGACCCTCATGGACCACTTCGTGGAGGCTGGGACGCTCCGCCAGGAAGAACGCGACCTGCTTCTGGCTCCGCGCACCATAGAAGAACTCGAAAAGCTGCTGTGAACCATCAGGATATCATAAATCTGCTCGGAAACGACTGGACTCTCTATCAGCAGCTGTTACGCCGGCAGCTAAAGTCCGATATCCCGCTGCTGGAATCTATCAACGATTCTCAGCTGTCAAACACAGGCAAACAGCTCCGCCCTCTGCTGACCCTGCTCACCAGCAGGGCCTTCGGCACCCCCACACACGAAAGCATCGCATTCGCAACGGCTACGGAACTGCTGCACAACGCCACTCTTTTCCACGACGACGTCGCAGACAAGAGTTCCATGCGCCGGGGCAAACCCTCGCTGTCGGCGATGATAGGCCCCACCGCTGCGGTGCTGATAGGCGATTTCTGGCTGTCGCGTGCCGTCACGCTCATCGTAGGCCTGCCCCATCAGTCAGAAGCCATAGACCTGTTCTCCATGGTCTTGTCCAGGCTTGCCGAAGGCGAAATGCTCCAGATGCAGAAGGCCTCCGACGCCGACACCACCGAGCAGGACTACTTCCGTATCATCTACTGCAAGACCGCTTCGCTTTTCGAGACCGCATGCCGTCTGGCGGCCGTGTCAACAGGAGCTCCGGACTCCATGAAGGAAGCCGCCGGCAATTACGGAAAGGCTCTCGGCATATCGTTCCAGATCAAGGACGACATAATGGATTACCAGAGCGCCGAGATCGGCAAACCCGTCGGCGCCGACCTCCAGGAGCAGAAAATCACGCTCCCGCTTCTCGGAGCACTGAGGAGCGTACCCGAAAGCCGCAGCGGGCAGATACGAAGCATGGTCAAGCAGATACCGTCGCATCCCGAGTTCTGCGCCAGCATCCATTCGTTTGCAATAGAGAACGGAGGACTTGAATACGCAAACCAGCGCCTGCAGGAATATATCGGCCTTGCAGAAGAGGCGCTCGAACTCTTCCCTGCGTCCCCCGAAAGGGAGGTCCTGAGGGAACTGGCAAGATACAACGCAATCAGGACAAAATGAGATTCAGCGACATTACAGGCAACGCAGACACCGTCAGGGCGCTCTCCGGGATGATCAGTTCCGGACGTATTCCCCATGCCCTCATGTTCACCGAGCCCGACGGAGGCCCTGCCATGAGCATCGCCCTCGCCTACCTGCAATACCTGTACTGCCCTCAGCGCCACGACGGAGATTCATGCGGCCAGTGTCCTTCCTGCAACCGCGTGAGCAAGCTCATACACCCCGACATCCACTTCATCTTTCCTACCACCTCGCCACAGACCTCGGCATCCCTTATGCCTCAGTTCCGTGCGCTCGTGCAACAGAATCCCTGTTTCACCGAATCCGAGCTCGGAGCGGCCCTTGGGATAGACAGCAAATCGTCCCTGATTGCGGTCGCGGAGGCCCGTGAGGTGCTTTCGCAACTGTCGCTCAGCGCCCTCGAAGGAGGCTGGCGTTCGGTGGTGATTTACCTTCCCGAAAAGATGAACCAGGATGCGGCCAACCGCCTTCTGAAGGCCATTGAGGAGCCGGAGGCGCAGACTCAGTTCCTCCTCATCACCCATGCCCCCGAGAAAGTCCTGCAGACCATAGCCTCGCGCTGCCAGCGCCTGCAGCTCGGAGCCGCCGCAAGGGCTCCGGAATTCGAAGACCCGCAGATGCTTGACGACTTGATGGAGGCACTGCTGCGGCACGACCTTTTTGACGCCCTGCAGGCGGCGGAACGCATTTCTTCTCTCCCCTCGCGCGAAAGTGCCAAAGCTTTTTGTAAATTTGCAGCGGACGCAATGCGCAACATCTTCCTTGTCCAGCAAGGGATAGGGTTGCCGCAGACCGCATCGGGCAATGCTACACAGTGGGCACCGAGGGTCAAAAAGACCTTCCCCAGGGCCGCCGTCGGAGCATTCGACACGGCCTACAGGCTCATAGAGCGCAACGTCAACACAAAAATCATTTTCGCCGACCTGGCTAACAGACTATACAGCATCATCTGATGGATAACGAGACCATACAATACGACTGCTTCCGCGGCTGCACCGTCGTCAAGGGCGAAGAGACCGACAACGTCTCTTACCGCGCCGGCTGCTGCAAACTGTCGGACCGCAACATACTCAAGGGAATCGAAGACGGCACATGTCCAGACATCTTCGAAGTGCGGTTCAAAAACACACGCAAAGGCTTCTACATCAACGATTCGCAGCAGAACCTCGCAATCGGCGACTTTGTCATAGTGGAGGCGGCCAACGGCTATGACCTCGGAATAGTCACCCTCACCGGCCCAGTCGTCGCAAGGCAGATGGCCTGCAAGGGCATCAGCCGCGATAATACCGAATTCAGGCACATCTACCGGAAGGCCAAACCGCTGGACATACAGAAGTGGCAGGCGGCAATCGCCCGCGAGCACGAAACCATGATCAAGGCGCGCAAAATCGCAGCGGAGCTGGGTCTCGAGATGAAAATCGGCGACGTGGAATTCCAGGGCGACGGCACCAAGGCCATATTCTACTATATAGCCGACGGCCGCGTCGACTTCCGCCAGCTCATCAAGGTTTTCGCGGAGGAGTTCCGTATCCGCATAGAAATGAAGCAGATAGGTGCACGTCAGGAGGCCGGGCTAATAGGCGGTCTGGGCGTTTGCGGGCGAGAGCTGTGCTGCGCCAACTACATCACCTCCTTCCAGAGCATTTCCACCTCTGCCGCACGCTGCCAGGACCTGTCGCTCAATCCCCAGAAGCTCGCAGGCCAGTGCGGCAAGCTAAAGTGCTGCCTCAACTACGAGGTTGCGACCTACCTCGACGCCCAGTCACGCATTCCCAAGGTGCAGGGTCCCCTGGAATTCGAAGACGGTCAGGCATGGCTGCGCAAGACCGACATTCTGAGGGAGATAATGTATTTCTCGTACGACCGCAACTCCGACGCCGACCTGTACGCCCTCGACGCTGCCGAGGTGCGCGAAATCATAGAAATGAACCGCGCCGGACAGAAACCCGAGTCGCTCAAGACCGAACCGGAGCCCGTGATGCCCGAATTCGTCACCGCAGTGGGCGACGACAGCATATCCCGCTTCGACACACCCAAGCGCAAGCGCTCCAGGAACCGTGCCCGCAACAAGAGGAACGGAGCAAAGGATGATGCGCCAACGAGCGAAAACTCATCTGCAAGGCAGCCGGCCGAGCCCAGGCCCGACGGCGGCAGGAGGAATTCCGACCGTCGCGGCAGAGGCCGCCAGCACCGTCAGGGAGAGGGTAAAAAGGACGCGGAATAATGCGTAGAGCGCTCCCGGCGGTATTGCTTGCCCTGCTCATGGTCTCTGCATGCAGCGAGCCACAGGCCCGGGAATACTTCCTGCGGTCCAATTCCGCAGGAGAATACAGTTTCAGCGTCGAGCTTACCGACAGCCTTCACTCATACGATTTTTCTTTTTATACGGCAATAGACAAGCCGCTTTTCCGGAACGATACCCTTGTGAGTTTTCCCATGCAGGTAGTGTGGCGCTCCCCTTCGGGCCGTTATTTCTCCGAGACGGTTTACTACCCCGCCGACTCATCCAGGGTCCTGTACCGCAGCGGCATGATGCCGTCGGAGTTCGGCGAATGGAGTATAGGAGTCACGCTTCCGCAGCAGCCGCCCAGACTTCGCGGTCTCGGAATCATCGTCTCGCGGAATATCTAAACAAAAAGACCGGCCAAATTAATTGACCGGTCTTTTTTATAGACAATTAAGCTTAGTCAGCGAGGGAGAAGCGCTTGAAGGCAACGATCTTTGCATCCTTGTCTTCTTTTGCGATGGCTTCCTTGACGCTGATCTTGTCGTCGCTCATCTGGTACTCCTGCTCCTCGAGAGTCTGCTCCTTGAGGAACTTCTGTACACGGCCGTTTGCGATGTTCTCGATCATGACAGGGTTCAGGGAAGCTGCCTTCTCTTCACCAACGGTCTTGATGATCTCGCGGGCCTGCTGAGCCTGCTCGGGAGTGAGCCAGCCCTTGGCAGTGTTGGATTCGATATGATCCTCGCTGTCAACGTGAGCAGGGTTGATGCCGGCCTTCTTAAGGGCTGCGTCGATGGCCTTCTGGACCATCTCGTCCTTGGTCTTCTGTATGGCCACGGTCTTCTCGCCTTCGAGGACTTCCTTGGGGCAGTCATCGACACCGATGGAGACGGGGTTCATGGAAGCGACCTGCATGACGACACCCTTTGCAAGAGCCTCGGAAATGGGCTTGTTGAAGCCTACGAGAGCGCCGAGCTTACCGTTAATCTTGTGGATGTATTCGGCAACGAAAGGAGCCTCTACGAGTGCGTAACCAACGAGAACGTGCTTCTCGCCGGTCTTGCCGGTCTGTGCCTCGACAGCCTCGGCCACGGTATAACCGTCTGCCATCTTGCAAGCCTTGAGGCCTTCAAGATCTGCGGGGCAGTTTGCGATTGCGACGTCGGCGATGGCCTCTGCAAGGTTCTGGAAGTCGGAGTTGCGGGAGACGAAGTCGGTCTCGCATCCGAGGCAGACCAGGATACCCTTTCCACCTGCGATGCGTGCTTTGACGGCACCCTCGGAGGTTTCGCGGTCAGCCCTCTTGGCGGCGACCATCTTGCCCTTCTCGCGGATGATGCCGATGGCCTTTTCGAAGTTGCCTTCTGCCTCTTCGAGAGCCTTCTTGCAATCCATCATACCTGCGGAAGTCATCTTGCGTAACTTCATTACGTCTGCTGCTGTAATAGCCATAGCTTTATCTCTTTGGAGTTAAAATGGAACTTATTCTGCTGCGGGGGCTTCTGCACTCTCGGCTGCGGGTTCTGCCGCTGCCTCGGGAGCTTCCTCTTCGGCTTTCGCTCCCTTGCGGGCGCGGAGCTTGCGGGTCGCTGCCTTGGGGGCCTCACCCTCCTCTTCTGCGGGAGTCTCCTTGTCCTTCTCGAGCTTGCGCTCCTCAAGACCTTCGGCGATGGCTTTGCAGAGGATGTTCATGATGCACTCGATGCTCTTTGCCGCGTCGTCGTTTGCCGGAATCACATAATCAATGGGTGTGGGATCGCAACAAGTATCAACCATTGCGAATACCGGAATGTTGAGACGGTTGGCTTCCTTGACGGCGTTGGCCTCCTTCTGTACGTCGATGACGAAGATTGCGGAAGGGAGGCGGCTCATGTCGCGGATGGAGCCGAGGTTCTTCTCGAGTTTGGCCCTCTGGCGGTCGACCTGGAGACGCTCACGCTTTGCGAGCTTCTCAAAGGTGCCGTCTTCTTTCATCTTGTCGATGGTGCCCATCTTCTTGATGGCCTTGCGGATGGTGGGGAAGTTGGTGAGCATACCACCTGCCCAGCGCTCGGTGACTGAAGGCATGCCGACAGCTGTTGCTTTTTCGCTGACGATGTCCTTAGCCTGCTTTTTGGTGGCTACGAAGAGAATCTTGCGGCCGCTCTTGGCCAGAATCTTCATCTCCTCGGCAGCCTCGTCGAGTTTGACGATGGTCTTGTGCAGGTCGATGATGTGGGTGCCCTTCTTCTGGTCGAAGATGTAGGGTGCCATTTTGGGGTTCCACTTGCGGGCAAGGTGTCCGAAGTGTACGCCTGCATCAAGCAGTTCTTGGAAATTTGTGCGTGACATTGTGTTTTGTTTCTTGTTTTTAACTGTGCCCGTACGGGCCTCTTTTCATCAAGGCGGAGTAGCGGATTTCCGGTCTCCGGCCTTTTCCGCAGGGCGGCAACATTCCGGGAGGAATGTTTAAAACCGCCTCTGTGCTGTAAATCAACAAATAACTAACGTTTGCTGAACTGGAAGCGTCTGCGGGCACCGGGCTGACCGGGTTTCTTGCGCTCGACCTCGCGGGCATCGCGGGTGAGGAAACCGGCTGCCTTGAGAGTGGCGCGGTATGCTTCCTTGTCAATCTCACAGAGGGCGCGGGAGATACCGAGACGGACTGCCTCGGCCTGGCCTTTGGTACCGCCGCCGCAGAGAGTGATCTTTGCGTCGAACTGACCGGCTGTTCCGGTGACCTCGAAGGGCTGGTTCACGATGTACTGGAGGGTCTCTGCGGGGAAGTAGTTCTCGAGAGTACGGTCGTTGATCGTGATGTTGCCTTTTCCGGCTGTGAGATAAACGCGAGCTACAGCTGCTTTACGTCTTCCAAGGGCGTGTGTCTGTT
>CAMNHL010000001.1:0-184453 GCA_946539455.1 uncultured Bacteroidales bacterium | reverse complement strand
TTGCAGATTATCGTCCATCGCTTACTGATATGGGGTCATTTGCGAAGATAGCAAAATCTTGTTACATTTTTGGATAACGTAACAAGTATGAAAAAGAGCCTTATCAAGATCATCTGCGCAATTGCGGCTGTCCTTTCCTTTACCTCCTGTGCCGGACTTCTCGGTTCTCCGGGCGAGAAAACCGTCCAGTACATCCGCGTCCAGAACGGCGCCCTTGAGTATATCGCCGCGAAGACGCTGCATTTCAGTTGGCGCATGGTGTCCGGCATCACCCGCCTGGTAACGAAGTAACCAAAAAAGTAACGAAGTTCTTCTTTGCCTGCTTTTTTGAATGCGGCAGGTTCAGATTATTTTCAGTTTTGACAGATCCTCTATTGCTTGAGGTGCAAATATGAGCGTGTACATTAAAGACTAGCCAATAAAGAATCCAACTCCTCTTTCCCGGACACCGAGGTGCCCTTACCTTCGGCAATACTCTTTCGAGCCTCATCAATGCGAGCAAAGAACTCCTTTTTGCTGATAAGGCTATCATCTTCAGTGATGGGCACAATCTTGAAACTGCCTGTGCGGGACGTCAAAATTACGCTCTCCCCACCTGCGGCCAGTCCAAGATACTTGCTTTGATTTGCCCTGAAATCACGTATGCTGACAATGGTCATAATTATATCTTTTTTGCAAATATAATGAATACCATTTTGGTATCTACATTTTTCTAAACAAATGACTGAAGGTGATATTTTAGGCCTTCCTTCTTGAAGGGGAGCTTGAAAAAGGTGACCAAAAGTGACCAATTTGGTGGATAGAAAATAAAGACTTTGCAATTTGCTGGTTATCAAGTATTTGCAAAGTCTTTTCTGTGCCTCGGGCGGGAGCTAAATAACTGGTGGCTGTCGTGTATTCTTGGTGGCTATCGAACAATTTGTCTATCAAGTGGTTGAATAATACCAGCGGTGTATTCAAATAATGAACGGAAAATGCGACCAAATGCGACCAAATTTTCTGAAATGCGACCGAAATAACTATCTAGTTCTAGAGGGTCTGGAGAATAATGATTAACTTTGACAGTTAGATAAATCGAAATTTGTATGAGTAACAATCAGAAAGAATACTTCTTTTACCCGGCCATCACAGCAATAGTCATGTCCGGTATTAATGCATATGCTGATTGGAAGCGGGGCACCTTGGAATCCATCTGGTGGTATGTAGTAGCAGCGTTGATTATTTATGCTGTCATTACTCTTAGTAGGTATTTTATTATAGAAAGAGGAACTAATTAAATTCCTGTTTATCAATCTCCCGGTTCTTTGGTCAGGAAGAAAAAAGTGATGAAATAGATGGATTATACCTGGCACTATGAATCACCGCTCGGCGGAATTACACTCGGAAGTGACGGCACATCTCTTATTGGTCTCTGGTTCGATGGACAGATGCATTTTGCTGATGTGCTTTCCCCGGAACATGAAGAAAGACTGATCCCGGTATTAAAAGACACTTGCCGCTGGCTGGACATCTATTTCAGCGGCAGCGAGCCGGGCTTCATGCCTCCGCTTGTCATGCGTACCACCCCGTTCCGCAAGGCCGTCTGGGAAATAATGCTGACGATTCCTTACGGTAAGACGATGACTTATGGAGAGATAGCAAAACGGATCGCTGAACGGAAGGGCGCCGCCCGAATGGCAGCCCAGGCGGTTGGAGGAGCAGTGGGGCACAACTCCATATCGCTCATTATCCCTTGTCACAGGGTTGTGGGAACAGACGGTTCACTTATCGGATATGCCGGGGGCATTGACAGGAAGGTCAATTTACTTAGGATGGAAGGCGCACAGGCAAAATAATACCTTAGTTCTGGCGCCGGTGGGATTGTCGTGAAGACATTGCATCTCTCGGCAGATTACTTCTTCCAGACATGAACGATTTCGCCGATATACATATAATGGATGCCCAGACCGGACTTCTCATACCACTCCCGCTGCTCTGCAGGTAGTAATTCGGCATCGAACTGCTGTGAATAGAGTTTTTTGCATTCAATGGCTATATCTGCCTCCGCATAGATGGGATTGCCGAGCTGGGTAAACTCCACAGTGAGTCCGGCGCCGGCCACTTTGTCCTCGTCCCGGCCGGATACTCGTCCAAGGTAGGACAGTTGCTGACGCATTTCTGCCGGAAAATGCGTCACCGTGAAGTAGTCATTCTCCTCCATAAACTTGTGCGTATAGCGGCTCGTGGATACAAAAACCGTGAATACCGGCTTCCCCCATAGTTCGCCGATGGTTCCCCAGGAGATGGTCATCAGGTTCATGTTTCCTTCCTTTCCGGCCGACACCTCCAGCCAGTCTCCGTCAATCATCTGCACGGGGTTCTGTTCTATTTCCCCGGGGCAATCTCCTGCCAGGTTTTCTTGGGGTTATTAACGCAACTCATAATTACAAATGCCGTTACTAAAAAGGTGACTGTCTGTTTCATGCTTTCAAAGGTATAATAATCGCTTAATCAGTGCGTTATGAAGATGCACGGTTATTCGAGATACAAGGCAACTTCCGTCTGCTCCTGACGCTGGCGGCCGGGGTACAAAGCCTTGAGGGCCTTGAGGGCCTTGAGTTCTTCCTTGACCACCCGGCCAAGCAGGGTGGGGTAACAATACCGGTTCTTTGTGCCCCGGAGGCTGATGCACAAGCGGCCCCCATCCAGGTATAGGTTTCCGGCTTTCCAGTCGCTTCCGGAGGTATCTTGATTCACCGGGACAGTTTGAGCTATTGGCTCAGGAAACTCCCAAAAGTCTATGAATGAATCGATTGTGACTGGAATGGCAACCCTGCCCAGGCCCGACATCAGGCGCTTGAAAGCAATACCGGAGCCGGATTCTTCAATATCGAAACGTATGGTTTTGCCGTTGGTTTCCAGCAGAAGGCGGGACCTCATCTGTGTCCACGTCGTAATACTCCGTTCCTCATGAGTAGCAGAGCAATAATATGAGTATGAAGAGATACCGTCTCATTATCGGGTTGTCGATGACGGTTCAAATATAGTCCTTTATATCTTCTCCACTAAAGGGTTTGACTAAAATCAGTACCGGAGAGCAGATAGATACACAACTGACGCTCAGAACAATTCTTATCCCCTAGTTAAAAATGGGGTGGCCGCCTGATAATCAAATAGTTATATGTTGTAGATGATTGGCGGCAGTAATTAAATTCCTGTTTGTCGGTCTCTTTGGCTCTTTAGCCAGGAAGAAAAAAGTGACCAAATTTGTGGGATATAAAAAACAAGACTTTGTAAAGTTTCTAAAAATCAGTAACTTACAAAGTCCTGTCGTGCCTCGGGCGGGAATCGAACCCGCACGGCCGTTTCGGGCCAAGGGATTTTCTTACCACTATGGCTTTCGCCACCATTCCTGTTTGTGGTCCGGACTATTCCTTCACCGTAGAGTTTGTCTCTTTAGGTGTGTCGTGTCTAGTCTCTGCACCTTCCTCCTTTCGAAGGCTTGGCTCAAGATTACCATCGGCTTTACCCGTTAAGGCTTCCTTGAATTTACGACATTCTACATCGCTCTTTTCAGAACGCGCACTCAATCTTGCTCTTCCTCGATAATTATTTGTTAACGCGTGGCAATTAGGACATAACAACATAAGATTTTCCAATCTATTATCTGTATTATCTCCATTAATATGATGAATCTCCAGTGGAATAGGTTGTCCTTGCCAATAATCCAATTCGCAACACTCGCACCGATTGATGTTCGTTGCTTTTTTATAATGCTCTCGTAATCTCCAAGAGCATTTATACGTGGATTTCTGAACAAATAACTCGTTATAGTCAACACCTTTATTCGGTTTAAAAGACAATCCAACATTCCACCCTTGACCAGTAAAGTGACTTATGTCAATCCTCTGATCTGTAATTATCCTATTTATTGTCCTATAATTACCTCCTAAAGGCTTCAAACCTAACTGCCGCAAAACTCCTGCAATAGATTTATTGTCTTCTACTGCACGTTTTACGTCATCTATCGAATACTTCGCTTTACTCATACGTGTAAAGTTAGTATTAACTCACGTGTATTCCAAATAATTATTTCAAAGAACGTTTCTAAGTCCCTCGTGTCTACCATTTCACCACCAAGGCGATTTGATGAGGGTGCAAAGATACGGTCAATCTGGTGAAAATGCAATTAAATGTTTAACTTTGCGCTCCCCGTTATGATTAAAGCCATCTTTTTTGATATGGGCGGCGTTCTGCTGCCCCTGTACCTCGACAGATGCATCGAGGCCTACCGCAACGTCGCCGGTTTCAAGGATATAGACAACTACCTCGACCCCTGCCACCAGAGAGGCTTTTTCCTGGACATGGAGGCCGGACGCATAGGCATGGCGCAATTCATCGACGAGTGCCTCAAGCACTGCGCCCCCGGCACCACCGGCGAAACCATCCTGCGCTGCCACAACGAATTCTTCGGCACACCCGACCCCGACAACGTGGCACTTGTCAAAGAGCTCGCCCGAAAGTACGACGTCTTTCTCCTTAGCAACAACAATGAACTCTCGATGACGCTCCACAGGCCCAACTTCGAAAGGGCTGGCCTGCCGCTCGATACGAGTTTCAAGAAGATGTTCCTCTCGCACGAGATGAAACTTCTCAAACCCGACCCCGAAATCTACCTGCGCGCCGTCGCCGGAAGCGGACACGAGGCCGGCGAATGTCTGTTCATCGACGATTCGCAAAAGAACGTCGACGGAGCGCTCGCTGTTGGGATGCACGCAGCGCTGCTGCACCCCGGCGAATCCCTGCGGGAGTTGGTGGAAGCTAATCTTTAGAGGCTATCTTATCTATAATCAGCGCAATGGCACCGTCGCCCGTCACATTGCAGGCGGTGCCGAAGCTGTCCATGGCGATATAGAGCGTAATCATCAGCGCCTGCTGGGTGGCATCGAATCCGAGGATGCTCCCAAGGATTCCCAAGGCAGCCATTATGGCGCCGCCCGGCACTCCCGGGGCCGCCACCATCGTCACACCAAGCATCATGATGAAGCCCAGCATCATCCCAAAGTCGAAGGGTTTGTCAATCATCAGCATAAGGGCTATCGCGCACGAGGTGATCTTGAGGGTGCTGCCCGAAAGATGGATGGTTGCGCAAAGCGGGACCGTGAATCCCGCGACGTCTTCCCTAACCCCGTTGGAGACTGTTGAGCGAAGCGTAACCGGTATCGTGGCTGCCGACGAGGATGTGCCGAGCGCAGTCATGTATGCCGGCAACATTCTCCACAGCGCCTTGAACGGATTGCGACGGGCAATGAGTCCAGCGACCAGATACTGAAGCACCAGCAGGACCCAGGTCATGGCCAGGATTATGCCGACCACCGCCAGGAACGATCCAAGCACGGGTCCCACCTTGCCAGAGGCAGCCATGTCCATGAAGAGACCGAAAATATAAAAAGGCAGCACCGGTATGATTACAGTCTCTATACTGCTGACTATTATCCCCTTGAGCTCTTCGAACAGGCCCCGCAGCTTGTCGGCGCCCGTGACTGCGATCCCCAGTCCCAGCATGAACGACAGCACCAGCGATGTCATAACGTCGGCCAGCGGAGGGATGGCGACCGAAAAGTAGGGAGCGAACTCCTGACCTGCGGCCTCAAGCTCCGAAAGCGCCCCCTTGGGCAGGATGCCCGGAAACAGATTGACGCTGAATCCATAAGCGAACAGTCCGGAAGAAACGGTGAAAACGTAGGCCAGAAGCACCGTAATGACCAGCATCCGGCCGGCCTTCTTGCCGAATTCGGCAATGGCAGGCGTAACAAGACCCACGATGATAAGCGGGATGAAAAAGCGCAACAGCTGGTCGAACAGGCCGGTAAACGTATTGCCGGCACGCACCAGCCACGACGGGGCGAACTGCCCTGCAACGACGCCGCAGGCAATGCCGATCAGCACTTTGACTACAAGGGGAAGTTTGATGGATTTCATAGGTCACAAAACGTTCCGAAGCACGACAAGGCGCTCCTGGTATATCTGACTGAGCAGGGTGACGGCCTCATCGAAGGTCATCCGCTCGTCTCCGTTGATGATTTTTCCCTGATTCTGACTTGCATCCTGAGCAGGGTTCCACATGGCAAAATTGAGTCGCGCCGATTCGCTCAGAAGCGCCCGCCAGGCTTCGATTTGCTGAGGGATGGTCTCCAGGGCCGGCAACAGTTCCAGGAAACGCTCGCGCAGCTTCTGCCGGAAAGCCGGATCCTGCAGCAGGCGGTCGTACCATATCGCATGTTCGTTGACCAGTCCGCTACGGGCACCCGGAGATGTGTTGTAGGACAGCACTCCCCAGTCGAAGTCCCAGCAAGGGCCGGCCATCAGCTTGCCTCCCTCCTCCATATACATGAAGACGCTGCCTGGATTGCGCAGTTCGTGATTCCCCATAATCTCGAAAACCAACCAGTAGTCGATGAAAGAATCTACGTCTATCCATTTGGCGTAGCCCTCCTCGGGGTCGGCGAAACCCTCGCCGTAGATGCACGATGCGACTTTGTTTATATGGCTCTTTATAAAGATTTTACGATCTTCGGACAGATCTTCGGCATCGGGATGTTTGACTCCGAAAGGAATGCCGAGCTTGCGCCAGTCGCATGAACCGTGGCTGTCTATCCACTGAAACTCGTTGTCGTAATGGAAATCCAATTCAAGCAGGAAGCCGTTGTCCTTGGAAATGTTGACCCGCTCGGAACTGACACGCACCTGCTCGATAAGGAGATAATTGCCGACGTGCCTGCCGTTGAGGACCAGCTCGACGGGCACGCAGCGGGGCGTCCAGGCAAGTGAGGTGAGCGAAGACACCTTCATGGAGACGAGATTGCGCATCATCGTGCGGTCCATGAAGTTAGCAAGCAGCACCCAACGCTTGTGAGAGGGCATCCCAAGCATAGGCGCAGCCTCCTTGAGTTTTACAAGGTATGGCTTCTTGGGCCAGCTCCACGTGGTGTTGCCGCGTCCGCGCACGCTGCATTTCAAGGGCATCTGGTCTGCATACCCTCCGGCTCCTTTTACTTTGATGGTTGCGGGCACCTCTACGGTCTTGGACTTTATGGCTCGGGCGCCGTCGGTATTGATGTAAACGACAGGCAGCCCGGTCTCGATCACGGGATCTTCCGTCTGCACAGTATCTTCCTGGGGCTGTTCCGTACCAGGCCCTTCTGGTTTTTGGATAATAATATCCTTCCTGCAGCCGGCAAGCAGCAGAAGCAGAAAGCTTATGAAAAGTATCCTGGTTTTCATTTATGAAGCAAAGATACTACAAGGATTGGATTATTTCAAAACTGCCCTTATCTTTGCGGCCGGTTAGGAATGATAAAATAATAAGCTGCTCTCAGTTAATGAAAGATTTTTGAATGACTTATGGCAGGAGAAAAAGACATACTGCTGGGGCGCCTGCGGGGCGGAGAGCATCTGACCGGAGGCGATCAGCTGCGGCTCACGATGATGCTGGCCGTGCCTGCAATCCTCGCACAGCTCTCCAGCGTGCTCATGCAGTACATCGACTCCGCCATGGTGGGGCGTCTGGGAGCAGGTCCTTCGGCCTCGGTAGGCCTCATGTCAACCTGTATCTGGCTCCTCAACGGCTTCACGATGGCCGTCATAACCGGTTTCTCGGTACAGGTGGCGCATGCATGCGGGGCTCGGGAATTCGACAGGGCCCGCAGGCTCCGCCGGCAAGGCCTGCTCACGGTATTCCTGTTCGGAGTGCTGTTCGGAGCCGTCGGCGCCTCTCTCAGCGGAGTTCTCCCGCGCGCTCTCGGCGGTTCGCCGGAAATCCTGTCCGACGCATCCACTTACTTCCTCATAGTATCTCTCTTCCTCCCCATAGGTTCGACCGGGTTTGCCGCCGCCTCCATGATGCAGGCCAGCGGCAACATGAAGATTCCCAGCATCATATACGTTTGCATGGGAGTGCTGGATGTGATTTTCAACTACATCTTCATCTTCCTGCTCGACATGGGAGTGGTGGGCGCCGCATGGGGCACGGGCCTCGCAGAAGCGTGCGCCTCCGCCTTCGGCATCTGGTTCGTTTCTTTCCGTTATCCCGACCTCAAAGGGAAGGGTGAAGAAGGACCGGTACTGCCCGACGGCGCCACTGTCCGCAAGGCATTCGGCATAACGGGCCCGCTGTGGCTTCAGAACGTGGTGATGAGGGGTGCGTACGTAATGAGCACGCTGATAGTCGCTCCGCTGGGGCCTGTCGCCATCGCCGCCAACAGTTTCGCCATTACCGCAGAAAGCTTCTGCTACATGCCCGGATACGGACTCGAGGAGTCCGCCACCACACTGGTCGGCCAGAGCATCGGCGCGCGCAGGAAAGACATGGCCAGGCGCTTCGGATGGGTGACGATGGGAATGGCGGTGCTGCTGATGTCGCTTCTGGCGGTGGTGCTGTACATATTCGCCCCTGCCATCATGGGGCTGCTGAGCATCGATCCCGAGGTAGTGGAACTCGGCGCGCGCGTGCTTCGGATAGAGGCCTTCGCCGAAGGATTCTACGCACTTTCCATCGTTGGCTTCGGCGTGTGCGCCGGCGCCGGCGACACCCTCATACCCACCATCCTCAACCTGGGTTCAATGTGGGTGGTACGCATAGGACTCGCACTGCTGCTCACTCCGGCCATGGGTCTGGTCGGCTACTGGATTGCAATGGCTACAGACCTTACCGTCAAGGGTATAGCCTTCTTCCTGTACGTGCGGGGAGGCAGGTGGCTGAGGCGCAGTGCGCTCAGCTGACGTCACTGCATCTTGTGCATCTTGCTGCGGTTCCGCCAGCCTGCGTCGGACTTGTAGTCGGTGAAGAACACCACAATGTCGGCGTCGGACTTATAATCCACGAAATAAATCTTCTTCTTGGCGTCGGACTTCCAGTCCGTAAAGTACCAGAGGCCTTTGTTGTCGGTTGCGTCAGACTTGTACTTGCATTTGTACACTACAAGGTCCGCATCTGATTTATAGGTGGTTACGTACACCTTGACATCGGCGTCGGACTTGTATTTTACGGAATACACGGTCTGAGCCTTTGCGGCGAAGGTCCCTGCCAACGCCAGCAGAAGAACGAGGAGGAGTTTATTTTTCATCTTTTTCGAGGCAGAAGTCCATTATGGATTCGAGGTTTTCCTTGTCGAGATGCTGTCCGATGAAGACTATCTGGTTCATGCGGTCGCCGTAAACGGGGTCCCAGTCGCGGCGCAGCTTGGCATCGCGGCGCATCATCTCCTCGAGCTCATCTTCCGGCATGGTGGCGAACCACAGCCCGGCGTCGCGTACTGTCTTCTGGCTGCCGGCCTGCTCGAAGAGGAAGCAGCGGTCGGTATCGTGGGAGAAGTAGCAGAGGCCCTTGGCGCGGATGATCTCGCGGGGCCAGCGCTTGGCGACCATTGCATCGAACTTATTGATGTTCAACGGCGGACGCGCAGTATATACAAAGGTCTGTATGCCGTATTCCTCGGCTTCGCCCTCGTCATCGTGGTGATGATGGTGGTGGTGATGCCCGTGCTCATGTTTGTCGTCATCGTCGTCATCATCGTCGTCGTGATGGCCATCGCCTTCGATTTCTGCAATCCACGCCGCGGACGTCGCCACCTTGTCGAAATCGAACATGCCCGTATCAAGGAGCTTGTCAAGATCGACGTCGCACCAGTCGCAAGGGATGATTTCGGCCTTGGGCTGAATGGCGCGTATGATTCCGCGCACCTGGGCGAGTTCCTCAGGGCTGATGGAGGAAGCTTTGTTGAGGAGTATGATATTACAGAACTCAATCTGCTCTATTACAAGCCTTTCCAGGTCTTCTTCGCCAAGGTCTTCGCGTTTGAGGGCCTCTCCGCAGCCGAATTCGTCGCGCATGCGCAGGGCATCGACGACGGTCACTATGCAGTCGAGCTTGGGTATGCTTGCTCCGGGATATGCCGGAGGGGCGAGCTGGGGATAGGAATTGATGGTCTGGGCGATGGGGCCGGGTTCGCATATTCCGCTGGCCTCGATGACTATGTAGTCGAAACGCTTGGCGCGCGCGAGTTCCTCCAGCTGGGCCACGAGATCCATCTTGAGGGTGCAGCAGATACAGCCGTTCTGCAGAGACACCAGGCTGTCGTTGGTGCTGCCTACCACACCGCCTTTTTCGATGAGGTCCGCATCTATGTTGACCTCTCCCAAGTCATTGACTATCACCGCAAACTTGATTCCGCGGCGGTTATTGAGTATTCGGTTGAGAAGGGTTGTCTTGCCGCTTCCCAGATAGCCGGTAAGAAGAAGCACCGGCAGTGCTTTATTGCTTAGTTCAATATTCATAGTATGCAAAGGTAGTCACTTTTTCCGTTCCTGGACAAATTTTGCCAATTTCTGTCCGCATAAAGGGGAAGGGCGGCATCGCCTATGCCAATCCGGGCTTGCAGGGCTTGCCTATGGAGCGGCGCCAGGCGTAATAGAGTTCTTCTGTTGCCAGGGCCATCTTGGTCACGGAGCAGCGGGGCGTCCAGTCCAGATCCTCCACGGAGCTGCCTGGGGGCACGCAGCCGGGCACCTTGGGATAGGTGTACCAGGTGTCGGTGAGGGTGTTGAGATCTACGCAGTCGCCCCATTTGCCCAGATAGTTGTACTCAATGTGCACCGAATAAGCCGACGGCACCGGGATGTCCATGGTGTGCTCGCGCCCCAGGAGGTCGTGTACGCACACGTGGAAACCGCTCATGTCGTGAACCATCGTCCCCTTGCCCAAGGCAATGAATTTCTTGGAGTTGGGAAGCGAACGCACCTCTACCGGAATCTCGCCGGTGGAATACGTTCCGCCCGCCACCTCCGCACGCACGCAGGAGCGCTCCCATTCGTACCAGTCGGGTACATGGCAGAAGCGCGTCGCTCCCTTGAGCGCATGCAGCTGTCCGTCGGGGGCCATTTCCCACTGCATTCCGCAGTGGTTGCAGCCAAGGACGTTGCCGCTTGAAGTCATTTCGTATTCGGTGCCGCAGTCGGGACACTGATACAGGACCTTTTCGAGCCCTTCGGCCCGTCGGTCGTATTTCATCTGAATGCCCTTGTCGCGGAGCCAGGCGAAATCGTCGTACTGAAATGCCTCGACAATGCCGGCGTTGATATCGTCGGCGCTCATGGAGGCAAGCTGTTCGGGGGTATATAACAACTTGAAATCCACCTCAGTAGGCTTGATTCCCCGAGGATGGAGATTCCAGAACGGAGAGTTTACGTGATGCCCGTGGCAGATGAAGGTCGCCACCGGGACCTTGAGCAGCTTGCACAGTTTTCCGAGCGATTCGGGCAACACTGCAGTCGTGCCGCACAGGGAATAACGGGCCTCTGGGTACACCACCGCCACGTCTCCGTTTTCTATTACCCGCAGCAACTGGCGCACCAGTGTGACGTCGGAGGTGAATTTGCGCTTGCAGATGGCGCCCACGTTGCGAAGGAGCCACTCACGCCCTATGAATCCGTCTATAGCGACCACATAGTTCGCCCGACGGGGGTAAATGGCCCGCGTGAGCACCTTGAAGTCCATGAAGGCGTTGTGGTTGCTGAGTATGAGGAAGGGCGGCTTGAGGTCGCGCGTGCCGTCATAATGCACCTGGACATTGTGCGCCAGTACTTCCGGAATGCTGAGAAGATATGTGAGCGGGCGCAGGTACCAGCGTGTCCTCACTGGCGGACGCGCCATGTCGAATCTCTGAAATCCATCATCCATAAACAATGAGTTTTCCGAAAGATACAATAATTTTCTTAACTTTGCCGTCTGTTATGGCATTGCTGTTGGCTTTTCTTCTGAGCGCTATGCTCATTTCGTTCCTCTGCTCCGTGCTGGAGGCAACGCTCATGAGCACACCCATCTCGTATATCACCATGCGGGAAGAAGAAGGCTACAAGCCTGCCGCCCTCCTGAGAAAGTTCAAGACCGACACCTCCAGGCCGCTCGCCGCAATCCTCAGCCTCAACACCATAGCCAACACCATTGGCGCCGCCGGCGTGGGCAAGCAGGCGACGGAGGTCTTCGGCTCGCAGTGGTTCGGTCTCATCAGCGCCATCACCACCGTCCTCATCCTCGTCTTCTCGGAAATCATTCCCAAGAACATAGGTACCACCCGCTGGCGCAGCCTCACCGGATTCGCCGCATACACCATCCAGGGACTCATCTACCTGCTCTATCCCGTCGTAATCTGCGTCGTCTGGCTGCAGAAGCTCATCACCCCCAAGGAGGCCGACACCACCGTCTCGCGCGAGGAGGTAAGCGCCCTGGCCGACGTAGCGGAGGAGTCGGGCGAGCTGGACGAAGACGAGAACGAGGTCATCCAGAACATCATCTCGCTGGACGAAATGACCGCCGCAGATGCCATGACCCCCAGGGTAGTGGCCGCCATCGCCCCGGAATCCATGACTCTCAAGCGCTTCTACAAAGACAAGCGCTTCCTGCATCACAGCCGCATCCCCGTCTTTGCCGACAACGACGAATACATCACCGGCTACATCCTGCGCATGGAGGCCCTGCAGCTCATCGCCGAAGACAAGGACGACGTGACCCTTGGCGACATACGCCGCGAGATAGCATCCTTCACCGAAGAAACGACCCTGGATGTCATCTGGGACGAGATGATAGGCAAGGACGAACAAATCAGCGTCATCATCGACGAATACGGTTCCTTCCAGGGCATACTCACACTGGAAGACGTCATCGAGACCATCCTGGGCAACGAAATAGTGGACGAACGCGACGAAGTGCGCGACATGCAGGAACTTGCCATGGAACGCTGGAAGAAGCGCACCGCCGCACTCCGCAAAACCACCAAAATGAAACCGCGTGAAATAGAAGAAAAAAAATAGTATATTTGCCGGGCACTAACCACAAAGCAAAAATGAAAAAGGCCCTACCCGCACTTATGCTGCTTCTGGCAGCGGCAGCCTGCAAACAGGCACCCAAATCAAGCGCAGATTCTTATCCTATAGTAGATTCCCTTCTTAAGGTGATGACCCTCGAAGAGAAAGTGGGACAGACCGTCCTGCTGACTTCCGACTGGACCGTCACAGGCCCCTCCATGCGCGAGGGCTATCTGGAGGACATCCGCGCCGGACGCTGCGGAAACATTTTCAATGCCTACACCGCGGAGTACACCCGCAAGATGCAGGAAATCGCCGTGAACGAAACCCGTCTCGGCATCCCCCTGCTCTTCGGATACGACGTGATACACGGTTTCCGCACCATATTCCCCATCAACCTCGGCATGTCCTGCTCCTGGGACCCTGCCGCAATTGAACAAAGCGCACGCATAGCTGCGCTGGAGGCGTCCGCAGCAGGGCTTCACTGGACCTACTCCCCCATGTGCGACATCAGCACGGAACCCCGTTGGGGCCGCATCAGCGAAGGCTCCGGAGAAGATCCGTACCTGGGCAGCCTGATTGCTGCCGCCATGACCAGAGGTTATCAGGGCGAAGACCTCGCAGACCCTTCGACCCTCCTCGCCTGCGTCAAGCATTTTGCCGCATACGGCGCGCCCCAGGCCGGACGCGACTACAACACCGTAGATATGTCGGAAAGATGGCTCCGGGAGTTCTACCTTCCGCCATACAAGGCTGCCATCGATGCCGGGGCGCTCAGCGTCATGGCGTCGTTCAACGAACTTGACGGAGTGCCCGCAACCGCCAATACCCACCTGCTGCAGGACATCCTGCGCGACGAATGGGGCTTTACCGGCTTCGTAGTGTCGGATTATACCGGCATCAACGAGATGGTGATGCACGGATATGCCGCCGACGTAGAAGACGCCGGACGGCTTGCCATGAACGCCGGTCTCGACATGGACATGCAGGGAGCGTCCTACATGGACTACATGGTAGGGCTGGTACGCAGCGGCGCAGTGCGCGAAAGCACCCTCGACGAGGCCGTACGCCGCATCCTCACCGTCAAGGCGAAACTCGGCCTGTTCGAGGATCCGTTCCGCTACTGCTCCCCCCAGAGGGAGGCAGAGCAGACACTTACCGCCGACGCCAAAGCTGCGGCAAGGCAGATGGCATGCGAGTCTATGGTTCTGCTCAAGAACGACGGCGTGCTGCCTCTGCAGAAAGGCAGGAAGACGGCGGTAATCGGGGCTCTGGCAGCGTCCAAGGACGATCTTCTGGGCTCCTGGAGGGGCGCCGGAGAAGTTGAGTCGGTCCCCGCAAGCATTGTCGATGCCATCAGAGAAGTGGCTCCGGTGGTTTATGCAGAAGGAGCCAGGGAAATCGGAGACGACCGCAGCGGATTCTCCGCAGCCCTTGCCGCAGCCCGCAGCGCCGACCAGGTGGTGCTGGTGATTGGCGAAGACTGCCAGTGGACAGGCGAGGCCGCATCCCGCTCCGACATACGCATTCCCGGAGTGCAGACCGAACTGCTCGAGAAGCTTGCCGCCAGCGGCAAAAAGATCGCGGTGGTTCTCCTGAACGGCCGTCCTCTGGACCTGAGCCGCGAAAACGAGCTCGCAGGAGCCATGCTGGAAGCCTGGTATCCCGGCACCATGGGAGGATACGCCGTGGCCGACGTACTCTTCGGCGACTTCAACCCCTGCGGCAAGCTCAGCGTCACCTTCCCCAGATGCCTTGGACAGGTACCTATATATCACTACGCCAAGAACACCGGAAGGCCGTACATCCATCCCGAGGCCAAATACGAATCCCGTTACCTCGATGTAGTCAACGAGCCCCTGTTCGCATTCGGCTATGGCCTTAGTTACAGCAACTTCGAGTATTCCAAGATAAGCCTGTCCTCCGACAGCTTCTCGGGCAGCGGCTCCATCAAGGCAAGCGTAACCGTGGCCAACAACGGCAATCGCGAAGGCACCGAGACCGTTCAGCTCTACATACGCGACCTGGTTGGCAGCGTCACCCGTCCGGTCAAGCAGCTGAAGGGTTTCCGCAGGGTCACCCTCGGCCCCGGCGAATCGGCGGAAGTGAGTTTCACCATCGACGCCGAGACCATCTCGTTCTATCGCCAGGACATGAGCTGGGGAGCCGAGAGCGGCGACTTCGTGCTGTTCATCGGCGGAAGCTCCGATAATGTAAAGGAAATACCTTTCAGTTATAAACCGGCAGCGTGAAACGCAATTAGTTTATTGTTAATTGATTACTAAATATCGTCCCGGTCAAACGGAGGGGACGGTTTATCACAAAAAGTTAATGACCAGATACTTACATTTCACGGCCCTTCTGCTGCTTCTCTCGGCAGTATCCTGCGGGCCGCGACCTCCAAAAGAATTGCTCTCCGATGAGGCGCTGCTCGACACGGTCGAACGCTGCACTATCAAGTATTTCACCGACTTCGCAGATCCTGCGACCGGGCTTGCACGCGAGCGCGACAACGACCGCAACGGCAACATAGTCACCATCGGAGGCTCCGGCTTCGGCATGATGGCCGTCATCGCTGGTGCCGAGCGCAACTACTACGGCCAGGACGAAGGCGTACGCCGCATAGGCAAGATGGTCGGCAGCCTGGAAAGGCTCGAACGCTTTCACGGAGCGTGGGCCCACTGGTACGATGCCGACACCGGCAATCCATTCAGCTTCAGCGAATTCGATGACGGAGGCGACCTCGTGGAGACGGCATTCATGGTACAGGGCCTGCTGACGGCACGCCAGTGGCTCGCCGACAAGGACTCCAGCCTTGCCGCGCGCTGCGACGAACTGTGGAAAGGCGTAGAATGGGACTGGTACACCCGAGGGACCGATTCTCTTTACTGGCACTGGTCTAAGAACCACGGCTGGAAGATGAACCACCGCATCAAGGGATACGACGAAACACTTATCACCTACGTACTTGCTGCATCCTCCCCCACCCATCCCATACGACCCGAGGTTTACCAGGCCTGCTACAAGAAATCTGACTATTACTACAACGGAAAAGAGTATTACGGCATCAAGCTGTCTCTGGGCATGGAATACGGCGGGCCGCTTTTCTTCTGCCATTATTCCTTCCTTGGGCTCGACCCCCGCGGCCTGAAGGACGGATACTGCGACTATTTTGAACGCAACACCGCCCACACCCTCATCCACCGCGCCTACGCCATCGACAATCCCCGGAGGCACAAGGGCTACGGCGAGAATCTCTGGGGCTTCACCTCCTCCGACGACCCGTATGTAGGCTACTGTTCCCACCACCCCGGTACGCAGGACGATAACGGTACCGTATCTCCTACGGCAGCAATCAGTTCCATAGTCTATACCCCCGACGAGAGCCGCAAACTCATAGGATATCTGTTCTACGAAACCGAAATGTTCGGCCCCTACGGCTTCTATGACGCCTACAACCCGGGATGCGAGAATCCGGTAATCGACCACTACCTCGCAATCGACCAGGGACCGGAAGCCGTTATGATAGAAAATTACCGCAGCGCCCTGCTGTGGAAGCTCTTCATGAGCAGCCCCGAAATCGGACCGGGGCTTAAGGAACTCGGATTTTATTACGAATAGCGCGCAAGATTACGCACACACACGGATTTAACTTTATATCGATATGAAAAAACTCTTTCTTTTGCTTGCCGTTCTCCTCGCCGGGACATCCGTCTACGCGCAGGGGTATCAGGTGAAAGGCATAATCCAGGATGAACTGGGCCCGGTCATAGGCGCCACCGTCCTGGAGGCCGGCACCATGAACGGCACATCGACGGGCCTGGACGGAGATTATCTCCTCATGGTCTCCGGTCCCGACGCCACCATCGAAATCAGCTGCATGGGCTACGCAACCCAGACCTTCAAGGCCTCCGAGGTCCCGGCTACGGTTACCCTCGGCGAAGACCAGAACTTCCTGGAGGAAGTGGTCGTCGTGGGATACGGCACCCAGAAGGCCAAGGACCTTACGGCGCCCATCGTTAACGTCAAGGGCGACGAACTCTCAAAGCAGACCGCCGCAAACCCCATGAGCGCCCTTCAGGGTATGGTCAGCGGCGTTCAGATCACCCAGAGCGGCGCCCCCGGTGCCGGCCCTTCCGTGAAGATCCGCGGCGTGGGCTCCATCGGCGATTATGCCAATCCGCTTTATGTGGTTGACGGCGCCTTCATGGACAACATCGACTTCCTCTCTTCCAACGACATCGAGTCCCTTACCGTCCTCAAGGATGCATCCGCCGCAGCCATTTACGGCGTACGTGCGGCAAACGGCGTCATCCTCGTGACCACCAAGAAGGGAACCACGGGCAAGGTAAGGGTGGCATACGACGGTTACGCCGGCGTGCAGGTTCCCACCAACATAATGAAACTCGCCAACACGGAGCAGTATGTCGAAATGTTCAACCTGGCCTATCCCGACAGCCCCATCGACGCCTCAAGGTTCAAGGGGACCAGCACGGACTGGTACGCCGAACTCGTCCGCCCGGCGCTCACCCACAGCCATTCCCTGGACTTCTCCGGCGGCACCGAGAAGACCAACTACTCAGTGGGCCTGAGCTACTTCTACCAGAACGGCATCATGAATTACACCAAGAACGATTACAACCGCTTCAACCTCCGCGGCCGCCTGGACCAGACATTGACTTCCTGGCTCAAGATGGGGGTGAACACGGTGATCTCCCGTTACGACAGGAAGAACCCCAACTCAGGCGTTTACTACCAGGCATTCGTCAATCCTCCCGTGTATGGTGTCTACAGCGAAGAAAACACCGATGCTTATCCGGAGCATTTCGACTCTCCCCAGCGATACGGTTATGGCAATGCCTACGGTAACCCGGCAGCGGCTGCATACTATCACAACAGCACCGACAGGGGCATCAAGGCCGTCTTCACCACATATGCAGAGGCCACCGTCATTCCCGAGAAACTCAAGTTCAAGACCTCCTACAACCTCGATTTCAGCTTTGCCGACCAGCAGAACTACACGCCCGAGCACTTCGTAGGAGGCTCCCAGGGCACATCCGTATCCAACCTCTCCAAGACGTTCTCGTACGGCACCTACCAGATTCTCGACAACACCCTGACCTACAGCGACTCCATCGGCGCGCACTCGTTCACCGCGATGCTCGGCCAGTCCACGCGCATGCAGTACAATTCGTGGCTCACCGGAAGGGCCAGCAGCGTCCCCGACTTCGACGACGCCGCCCGCTACCTTGTCAACGGTTCCTACAAGAACCAGACAGCCACCGACGGCGCAGGCCGCTATAACGGACTGTCGTTCTTCGCCCGCGGTACGTACAGCTACAATGGCAAATATCTGGCGACCGTCACCTTCCGTGAGGACGGAAGCTCCAAGTACAACGACCTTCCCGACACTCCGCAGAATGAGAAGTGGGGATTCTTCCCGTCCATAGGTCTCGGATGGAACATTTCCGACGAGCCCTGGATGAAAGGCTCTGGCGTCGATTTCCTGAAACTCCGTGCGAGCTGGGGTATGCTCGGCAACGACAACGTCCCGGCCAACGACATCAACATCGCGGGTTCAGCCGGCGTCGATTCATCGGCCGTGTTCGGAGATACTCTCGTGGACGGCATCGGCGCTCAGACCGTTTTCCAGAATTCACTCAGGTGGGAGGTGGTGACGGAGACAAATGTCGGCGCCGACTTCGCATTCCTCGGAAGCCGGCTGACCGGTGACATCGACCTGTATCACAGGGTTACCGACAGGGTGGTCTTCCACGCTCCCATCGCAACCGGCGGCGGCGTGGCAACGCTGCTCGCCAACAACGGCAAGGTTCTCAACGCCGGCGTCGAACTGTCCCTCAAATGGGCGGACACCATAGCGGAGTCCTTCAATTACAACGTGGGAATGAACGCCACCTTCAACCACAATGAAGTCCTTGCCCTGGAGGGCCGCGACAACATCCCCGGCGCACTTACCAACGGTGCCTACGCTACGATGACACAGGTAGGATACCCCATCGGAGCATTCTGGGGCTACAAGGTGGACGGCATCTTCCAGAAAGAATCCGAGGCACAGCTGGCAGACGTAACCCAGCTCGCCACTGGTGCCGGTTATTTCCGCTATCACGACTTCGCCGGCAACGAAGACGGTTCCCCCGACGGCAAGATTACCGAGGCGGACCGCGTGTATCTCGGTTCCCCTCTTCCCTGGCTGATGCTCGGTTTCAACATCGGCTTCGACTGGAAGGGCTGGGACTTCTCGATGGTCGTCAATTCCAACATCGGCAATAAGATATTCAACGCCAAGAGGCTCAACAAGCAGGTATTCGCAGAGGGCAACTACGACTACGACTTCTACAAGAACGCCTGGCGCAAAGACAGGCCTTCCGCCACTTATCCTACGCCCAAGGTGCTTACAGAGCAGCTGATGGCCCAGAGCAACAGCTTCTTCGTGGAAGACGGCTCTATGGTCCGCATCCAGAACGTCCAGCTGGGTTATACCCTGCGCAACGTATTCGGCAGCGGCACCGTAAGGGCTTACATATCCGCCCAGAGGCCCTTCTCCTTCTTCCGCTACAACGGCTTCACCACGGAAATCGGCGGATCTCCCATCGCAAACGGCATCGACGGCTCGTCCGTTTACCCTATGCAGTCTATCTACTCATTCGGATTAAATTTGAATTTCTAGGACGATGAAAGCAAGAATCATATTGTTTGCAGCTGCACTTGCAGCGGTTTCCTGCTCCGGATTCCTCGACATACGCCAGGAAGCGACAATGCCTTCCGCAGGCCTGGACTACACCAAGACGGACAATGTCTTTGCGCCCGTAAGCGCCGCCTATGCAAGCATGAGGCTCAGCGAGGGCTGGGCCCAGAATTACGTCGGCGTGATGGAAATAGTATCCGACGACGCCGACAAGGGTTCCACCGAGGCCGACGGCCCTACCGTGGGACAGCTGGACAACTTCACCTACGGCCCCGACAACAACAACGTCGAGGCTATGTGGAACTACTTCTACAACATCTCCTCCGCGGCTAACTACGCCATCGAGTCGATGGACAAGTTCGATGAGGGGATAACCTCGGAAAGCGGACTTGCCATGGTAAAGGAATGCAGGGGCGAAGCCAAGGTCATCCGCGCCTACGCATACTTCAATCTCGTGCGCCTCTTCGGTACCGTCCCTGTGATCGACCGCACCATGACCGCCGGCGAGCTCGCTTCGATGCCCGCATCAAAGGCCGAAGACGTCTATAAATTCGTCTATGCCGACCTTGACGACGCCATAAGCGTCCTTCCCGAGTCTTTCTCCGACTACAAGGGCAGGTACAACAGGTACACCGCAATGGCCCTCAAGGCCAAGGTCGCCCTGTACCGCAAGGACTGGAAGGAAGCGGCGCGCCTGACCGACCTGGTCATCGCCAGCGGCAAATACTCGCTGATGAGCCGCTTCAAGGATGCCTTCAACGTGGAAAACGAAGGCGGAAACGAATCCGTCATGGAAATAGAGAGTTCCGATATGGGCCAGACCACCGGCGGCATGCCCCTGTGCTACTACGGCTTCATCCAGGGCCCGCGAGGCAACAAGGAGCCCATGCAGGGCTGGGGATACAAGGTCCCGAGCCAGAAACTCGTGGATTTCTTCGACTCCAGAGGAGATGCCGTCCGCAAGAGCGTAACCCTCCTTGTCCGCGGCACGAAGACTCCTGAAGGGGATGAGATTTCCGAGAACTGCGTCAATCCTTATTACAACGGCAAGGTATATGTCCCGTCACGCTACAACACCCGTTCATTCAACGCCTACGCCCTGGACCACAATATGCGTATCATCCGCTACGCCGATGTTCTCCTGATGTTCGCCGAGGCCATGGCACAGGGTGCTGGGATCAGCCCCGTCTCCGGCTACACGGCCGACCAGGCCCTCAACGAGGTGCGCAGCCGCGCAGGCCTCGCTGCCACCGGCGCCACCCTCGACAACATCTACGACGAGCGCAGGGCCGAACTCGCGCTCGAAGAAAACCGCTTCTTCGACCTGGTCCGCTGGGGTAAGGCCGCAGAAGTTCTCGGTCCCCTCGGCTTCAAGGCCGGAAAGAACGAACTCTTCCCCATCCCTTCCGCACAGCGCCAGCTCAACGGAAACCTTCCCGCAACACCCGGATACACTTATTAACCATACCAACCAACAATCAATTCAAACAAATGAAAAAGTTTTATTTTATCGCCGCATCCATCGCGATGCTCGCAGCGTTCGCATCCTGCGAACCTAAACCCGTCGGTCCCGATGAGCCCGAGAAACCCGAGGTAAAGACAGCCAAGGAGAACCTTGTTGTCTATATGCCTTTCGAGTCCGCAGAAGAGGCCGTAAAGGTCGGTGAAGGCATCACCTTCGCCTCCAAGAACGGCGGCGCAAGCTTCGGCGCCGGTGAAATCGGCAACGGCTATGTCAACAGCACCGGAAAGAACGAAGAGGCCTACCTGAAGTTCAATCTCGCCAAGGACAACGCACTCTCCAAGCTTACCGACGTCACCGTTACCGTATGGGTAAAGAACATAGAGGACTTCCAGAAGGGAGGCCTGCTCTCCGTGAACGGCAAGCTCTTCCCCACCCAGGACTGGCCTTCCCTCGTAATGATGTTCGACAACAAGGGCGTCGATGAAGAGACCGGCGCCAAGAGGCAGCAGATCAACGGCCGCATCATGTTCAAGAACGCCGAGGGCAACGAAACCAACCTCTGGCTCGACACCTGGGATGCCGCATTCGCAAAGTACGCAAGCTGGTTCCAGCTGGCATTCACCTATGAAGCTTCCACCGGCGCCTGGGCACTCTATGTCGACGGCGTCAAGGTCAAGGAAGCCGAATACGGCGACAAGATGGCATTCGGCGGCTGCATCCCTTCAGATGCCAACGCACTCTACGTAGGCGGATGGTCTTCCTTCATCGAGAAGTATGCAGGTGCCGCAGACTGGCAGACCTACTTTGCCGGTTCCCTCGACGAGCTCCGCATCTTCAACAAGGCTCTCAGCGAGGCCGAAATCCAGGCTCTCCGCAAGGAAGAGGTTGCTATCGCACTCGACTGATAAAATGTTTCCTGACGGCGGGAAATCGGTTTTTCCCGCCGTTCCCATGTCAATACGATTCCATTACATTCTGATGGCCGCGGCACTTGCGGTCCTCTGCGCCTGTACGCCGGAGCAGTCCGGGCGGACGCTTCCCCGTGCAATGGCCGTTACCGTCAGGATAGACGGCAGGACGGCCTCCACCGATGTCACCTGCGACGTGCGCACCGACGCCCCGGCAATAGAACTGGAATTCTCCCGCGAGGTTTCCATCGATGCCGACCGGGGAGAAGTGACATTCACCGGAGGGGAACTGACGGCGGCATATGGCAGCGACAGGACGAAGGTGGTATTCACCCCCGCCGGGCCGTTGAGCCATTTCCATCGTTACGCATTCACTCTTGCAAAGGGTGAGCACTTCGGAGTTGACGTTGTGGAACCCGTCGAGATACAGTTCCGCACAGTTTACGACCCCTCCGACAAATTCCCCCGCATTCCCGACGAGGAGCTCCTCACGCTCGTCCAGCGTCAGACTTTCAAGTATTTCTGGGACTACGCGCACCCGGTGAGCGGACTTGCGCGCGAGCGGCTCGGGTCCGGCGAGACCGTCACCTCCGGAGGTTCGGGATTCGGCATAATGTGCCTTCCCGTGGCCGTGGAACGGGGATTTGTGAGCCGCGCCGAGGCCGCGGAGCGCCTGCGCACCATAACGGGATTCCTCAAGAATAAGGCTGTGAGGTATCACGGGGCGTTCCCCCACTGGCTCAACGGCACAAGCGGCGCCACCATCCCCTTCAGCGCCAACGACAACGGCGGCGACCTCATCGAGACAGCATTCCTCATCCAGGGACTGCTGGCGGCGGCGGGCTACTTCGACCGGCCGGAAGAGGCCGGCATCCGGGAGGATATAGACGCCATCTGGCGCGACGTGGAATGGGACTGGTACACCCGCGGCGGCCAGGATGTCCTCTACTGGCACTGGTCCCCCGACAAAGGCTGGGCGATGAACATGCAGATTAACGGCTGGAACGAGGGCCTCATCGCTTACGTGCTGGCCGCATCCTCCCCCACGCATCCCATCAAAGCGTCCGTTTACCACAACGGCTGGGCGCGCGGCGGCGGCATGCGCAACGGGCGCAAGTTCTACGATATCACGCTGCCGCTGGGAAGCGACCTCGGCGGGCCGATGTTCTTCGCGCATTACTCCTTCCTCGGCCTCGACCCCCGGGGACTCAAGGACCAATACGCAGACTACTGGGAGCAGAACTTAGCCCACGCACGCATCAATCATGCCTATTGCGCCGCCAATCCCAAGCATCACGCAGGCTATTCTGCCACTTGCTGGGGGCTTACCGCAAGCGACATTTCGGGCGGCTATACGGCCTCCTCTCCCACCAACGACCGGGGTACAATAGCACCTACAGCGGCACTGGCTTCAATGCCCTATACTCCGGAGGAAAGCATGGAAGCACTGCGCACTTTCTACTATTTGTACGGAGACAGGCTTTGGGGCGAATACGGGTTCCACGACGCCTTCTGTCTCGACTCTGCCTGGTTCGCTTCTTCTTACATCGCCATCGACCAGGGCCCCATCGTGGTAATGATAGAGAATTACCGTTCCGGGCTGCTCTGGAACTGCTTCAGCAAGCACTCCGACATCGCCGCAGGACTTTCGGCACTCGGATTCAGCCGCTGACGGTCCGCACCCTCGCTTTTGGGACAAAACATCGGATTTGGTATCAATCGAGCCGGGTGCCGATGTTTTGAAGTTTCCTTACGGCCGATTTATATAAAATTTGTTAAATTTGTGGGTTATTCTGTTAGTAGATGATGAATTTCAAATCCGCAATATCGGCCCTCCTGATTGCTATCTGCTTCTCCGTCAATGGTTTTGCCCAGGAGCAGACGGCAAGGGACTCCGCCGAAATGGCCCAGCGACAGCTGGACTCGCTCCGTAAACACTCACCTTCCCTCGGAACCAACCTCTTCTGGTGGGGCGCAGCGGCGCCGAACGCCCAGTTCTGGCTTCCCGTGGGCGACAACATCACCCTCGGACTCTCCGGCGCCCTCAAACCCTGGCCGCGCTGGCTCCCATGGGACAACGACCCGAAGGTTGACAGCAAATGGCGCCACCTGGCAGTAGTGCCCGGCATCCGCTTCTGGCCCAAGTACAACTACAGCGGCCTCTGGCTCGGCGCCGACATCGTCTGGACCCACTACAACGTGGGCGGCGTCACCTTCCCTCTTGGTCTGTATCCCGAGGTCCGCGAGCACCGTCTCCAGGGTGATTTCCTGGGTCTGGGCATCAACATCGGCTATTCCTGGTGGCTCAGCAAGCACCTGCGCCTCGAGGCGGAAGTTGGTGTGGCAGCCGGATACAACAGCGCCGACCGCTACCAGTGCTCCTGGTGCGGCGCCAACCTTGGCAAGACCAGCGGCCCGGTAATAGTTCCCAAGCTCGGTCTCAACCTGGCGTACAACTTCTTCAAAGAGAAAGAAATAGAGCCGGTAGAGACCATTCAGCAGCCACTCGATACCCTAAAGAGGCCCGACCCGGTGAACCCTCCTGCAGAGTTCGTCGCAGCGCTGCCGTTCGTCGCCGACTGGAAAGGCATTGCCGGCCAGTTGGAGAAGGACCATCCGGTGCTTCGCCCCTCGAGCGAATATCAGCCCTACACCCCCGACCGCATTCTCCGCAAGGAAGAAGCTCCGCTGTACGTATTCTTCGAGCTCGACAAGTCCAAGCTTCTCAGGGAGTTTGACGAGCCCACCGCACGCGGGAAGGCCGCACACCGCAACAACGGACCCGTGCTCGACGAAATCATGGACATCACGTCCAAGATCCTTGCCGACACCACGAGCAGCGTAACCAAGATCCAGATCATCGGTCTCGCATCAGTCGAAGGCCGGCCCAAGCACAACCAGGACCTGTCCGACGCGCGCGCCCTTGCGCTTCAGCGCTACATACAGCAGCGCCTGCCGGTAGGTGACGACATGTTCGACACCGTTGGCGGAGGCGCCGCATGGACCGAATTCCGCGACGAACTCAACGACCTGCTGCTGCAGGGAGGAGGTGCCGGACTGACTGCGGAACAAATCCGGTCAATCATCGACATCATCGACTCCGAGCCCAACCCGGCCCGCCGCGAGGCAAAGGTCAAGAAGGCCGACGGAGGAAGGATATACAAGCTCCTGCGGGAGAACATCCTCGGTGACCAGCGTAACTCCGGATACCTGAGGATCTACTACGACTACGTGCCCGACGAAAGCGCGAGGGAGATCAACGAGGGAATCCGTCTGCTGGAGCAGAAAGACTACGCAGCAGCCCTCAAGGCCCTGGAAGCCAAGCGTGACGATCCCCGCAGCCATAACGCCCTCGCCGTGGCCCTCTTCTACAACGGCCGCGAAGCCGAAGCCCTCGACATGCTCAGGCAGGCGGCAGCGGACGGTGACGAAAGCGCAGAACGCAATCTCATGCAGCTCCAGCGCATAATGGAGCAGCGTGCAGCCTATGAGCAGTACCTGCGCGACATGGAAGAATATGCACATTTAAGGTACGGAAGGTGATGAAGAAGTTTCTAAGCATATTCGCATCAGCCCTTGCGCTTGCCGGCTGCTGCATGGTGGACGAAGATCTCAGCGGGTGCCCCGACGAGTACAGCATCGATTACGAGATGCGTCTGGTGACCAACGTACAGACCGAAATCAACACCGTACTTGGCTTGGAGGCCGACGTACACGTTGCCAAGGCCCTGCGGGAATACCTCAAGGACATTTTCTCCGACTTAGCCCACGACGTGGACCTGTCGTTCTACGATTTTGCCGAGCCGCGTCCGGTACTGAAGCATTTCAGCGACATAATGGACGCCAACCAGACGAGCTACACCCTGCGCCTGCCCGTTCACGAGTACATGCATCTGGCAGTGGCCAACCTCGTCGACAACAATCTTGTAAACCTCGATGCGGCAGGAACCTGCGGCACGTCGCGGCTCTTGCAGAACAGTCCCGGGGAAGGAAACGTAATAGAGCCGCACAACACCGGCCTCTTTACCGCACGCCTGCCGATGAACATCCTTGAAGGCATCGACCAGAACTTCCTGGTACAGCTGTATATGGCAAACTGCGCCACCGCCCTTGTGGTGGACTGGACCGGAGCCCCCGCCGTAAACGGCCTCAGCGCCTGCACGACCGGATTCGCAAGTTCGTTCAACATTGCGGACAGCACCTACGTATTCAAGGAGAATCCTCTGGTGAAGGCCGACTTCATCGACGTTCAGGAAGGATACGAAGACTGCTACGTCACCGTTCAGTTCCCCTCCCACGAACCCGAGGACGTGGAAACGAAGGTTGTCATAGAGACCACCGACCCGTTCATCTCCGATAACGCCGACGAATCCCTCTGGGAATGGCAGGTTTACGTAAGGATGCCCGACGGTTCCGTAACCAGGACCCGCCTGGGTCTCGTCAAGCCGCTCCGCGCCGGACAGCTCAAGATACTCCGTATCCACATTGGAGCGGGCGGAGAAGCAATTCCCGACGACTCTTCCGTAGCCACCAGCGTAGAACTTGACTGGCAGGATGCCGGTTCCCATACAATAATCCTGTAGCCTGGTGAAAAAAATCGCAGTTGCCCTTAGCCTTTTCATCCTTGTCTGCTGCTCCCGGAATGTTCCCGATTGGCAGGCAAACTGGAAATTGGACACCCTGCAGTTGCAGGATGCGGCAATGATGATTCACGACAAGGAGCCCCAACGCGCCCTGGCTATGATCGATTCTGCCGAGGCGATCGGCAGCACCAGCTCCTATATGGCCGATTTCCTCAGGGCCAAGGTTTACGCACAATCAAGCGCCATCGATGTCAAGAAGGACACTGCGCTGGTAATGCTCAAGTCCCTGCTCGACAACGACTCCACGAAAATCGCCGGCCAAGCGGGCATAGACCGTCGCATTGAAGTGCTTTCCCTGCTGACCGGCACCTGCCGTAAGCGCGAAGAATACATCGACTACCTCAACTACGCCTCCCAGCTTTCCGAACTTTATAAACTCAACGGCAGCAAGGCCGACGCCCTGCGGACAGACGCCGATCTGGGCTATATCATGACGATGATCGGGCGGCGTGACGAGGGCGTACAGCTGATAGACAACGCCATAAGCTCGCTCAAGGGGGACAAGAGCATGGACAGGCTGGACGCATTCATAGTCAGCTCAAAACGCAAGATTTTTGTCTTGAATGACGAAGGAGACTACGAAGGAGTCATCAACCTCGCAAAAGACATCATCGCAGAAATTGACCGTTACGAAAGTTCTCCTTCAGAATACGCCGAAGACAACTACCGGTTGCCTCCGATCTGGCTGGACCGGAAGCGCTGGAGCAACTTCTATCGCGCCCAGGCACAATGCTATGCAGCCAACGCATACGCGCTTTCCACGCCCGCCGATCGCGACTCTGCGGCAAAGTACATACAGCTGTTCCGTGCATCCGACTACGGCAAAACAACCAACGGCCGGTGGATGGCTCTTCCGACGTCTGCCGCCCTCGGAGATTGGGACGAGGTGAATTCCATGCTGGATATCATCGAGTCGCAGAACACCGTCAACCCTTCCTCTCCGAAATACGCCAAAATTCTTTACTATAGAGCTTTGGTGGCAAATGCCCGTGGCCGGGTAAAAGAGGCATATGAGCTTATGCGCGAACATGCCGAACTGTCCGAAAAACTGAACCGTGAAGAGAGTGACGAAGACCTGAGAAAACTCAGCGCGAACTATTCAGCCAGGGAAAATGAACTCAAACTACATCAGGTAGAAACGGCCAGCCGCACCCAGAGCATCATCCTTGCCCTTTTGTTACTCGGGGGAATACTGTCCCTGATATTCACGCTGCGCTTCAGAAAACAAAGAATCTCTCTCGAAGAAAAGAACAAGGTTCTGGCCAAGGTCATTGAAAAGTATTCCGAAACCATGAACATAGAACCTCAGGAGGAAGACACGGCAGACGAAAGTGCCGCTGACGAAGAGGATGACACCCCCGCAGGCGGTCCGGACCAGGAACTGTTCGCCCGCATCGACGGCGTCATACGTTCCGAGAAACTGTACGCCAACAAACTGCTGCAGCGCCAGGACATCATAGACCGTTTCGGAATATCCCGCCATGCCCTGAACGATTTGTTCAACAACTATGCAAACGGACAGTCTTTCCCCGGTTACATCAATTCAATCCGCCTGCAGGAAGCCCTTTTCCTGCTCAAGAACGATCCCGGCATGAGCATTACGGCAATCGCGGAAGCCGTCGGCTTCACTCCTGCCAATCTGCGGGAACAATTCAAACACCGCTTCGGAATGACCCCTGCCGAATACCGTCAGAGTATTTAAACCCAAATGCACGGATTTGGTAAATACCAAATGCAAGCATGCAGATGTGGCGGTTTTCAATCATTTTTTGTATCTTTGTGAGTTAATAGTTACCCCCCCCCCGTGGGTTTAGTGTAAATTATTGAAAATTAATTATTTACCCAATATGCGTAATTCTATCAAAATCCTTCTCGCCGGGGCGATAGCCCTCACGAGCGCGGTTGCATGTACTCCCAAGGAGGAAATCAACCCCAACTACAACCCCGCCACCGGCGAGGTCCTCACCAGCTTCGTGTTCAACGTCGCTGCCACCAACACTCCCATGACAAAGCAGACGCCCGAGAACACCCAGGCCATTCCCGGAACCAACGGCTTCCTCGGAATCGTTGACGGCAACCTGCTTTCCTTCATCAAGGACACTCCTGTCGCAGACGGCAAGTGGATTCCCGACGCAGAGACTGCAAACAAGCAGTACAGCCTCGGCAGCATCATGAGCAGCTCCGACGCCACCACCAACGGCGACAAGAGCCACAAGGTCATCGAGCTCGCACTTCCCACCGAGACCAACACCCTCATGTTCTACGGCCACGCTCCCAAGACCGGCGACGACAACGCCCAGGGCAAGGTCACTTACACCATGGACGGCAAGGATCTCAGCGCATACAGCTTTGCACTCAACCGCAGGGTTGCAGTCGCAAACGAGCCTGACTACCGCCAGTACGGCGACCTCATCCGTGCAGCCCTCGATTACATCTGCGCAGCTGAGCTGAGCGACGCCGACATCGTCTTCGGCGGCGTTCACTACCTCACCTCCGTCAAGTGGACCCACTTCGTGACCATCTCCGACGCCGGCGTCATCAAGCCCGCCACCAAGGCTCCTCTTGACGGCACTGAAATGTGCGCTCTCGGCGAAATCCTCGGCGACGCTCTTGCCACCCTCGCAACCATCAACCCCAACGGTGTCCGCGCAGGTAGCGGTTCTTCCGTCGAGCGTACCATCGGCGACCTCAAGTTCGTCCTGAACAAGATCCACGAGACCACTGCAAACTCCCGCTACGAGGCCACCGCAAAGGCTCTTGCAGAGAACATAATCTCCCGTATCGACGCCTGCTTCAACGGCACCGCCCCCACCCTCGAGTGGAAGACCGCCGACCAGGTAAAGTCCGCCACCGGCTACACCGGCGCCACCGACAAGATCACCCGCAAGGGCAGTTCCGGTTCCGCACTCTCCGAGTGGCCTGACGTGAGCTTCGATGTCCCCAAGGGATGCGCACAGCTCATCGTTGAGACCACCAAGTCCACCGACAACGCCGGTCAGGTTACCACTCCCGGTACCATCAAGTGGAAATACAGCCCCAACACCCCGCTTCTCTCCACCTCCAGCACCTCCATCTACAATGTTTACTACCCTGCAGAGCTCACTTACTTCGGCAACAGCCCTATCCGTGTCACCGACGACGCACATGTCGAGGCTGACTATCCTCAGGGCGTAACCAACTGGGATGCAGACGCACAGTGGGCAGCCGGCGTCAACAACAACAACGTTGACTGGACCAAGAACGGCCACGTGATCTCCACCACCCGCAGCGTTGCCATGCAGTACAACATCAACTACGGTACCGCCCTTCTCAAGAGCACCGTCGGCTATCAGCCCGGTATCACCCAGCTCAAGGACAACAACCACGCAATCCAGCTGGCAAAGAACCCCACACTCCCTGCATCCGAGGAGCCTGACGCACTCATTGACATCACTGCCAACACCTTCAAGCTCAACGGTTACCTCATCGGCGGACAGCCCGAGACCGTAGGTTGGGATTACGTCCCCGTGAGCGGTTCCACCTTCGATCACAACATCTACGACAGGGCTCTGCCCAGCGGCGGCGACGCCATCCCTGCAACCGGCACCTCCACTCCTAACTACACCATGGTTTGGGATAACTGGAACGCAGCATCCGCAGGCTCCAAGCAGAACGACGTTTACATCGCTCTCGAGTTCATCAACAACTCCGGCAAGGACTTCTGGGGCAACTACAACATCATCCGCAACGGCGGTACCTTCTACATCATCGGTAAGCTCGATCCTGACGCAGGCCGCAGCACCACCGACCGCAGCGAAGGCATCACCTGGCCCGATCCTACCCTGCAGGCTCTTCCTCCTTTCGATGCATCCGGCAACACCATCAAGGAGCGCCGCGTGTTCATCCAGGACTACATGACCACCGCCAACTTCATCCTTGGCGAGACCTCTCTCCAGAAGGCATACGCCACCGTTCCTGACCTCCGCAGCACTCAGATCAGCCTCGGTCTCAGCGTCGATCTCCACTGGCAGGCCGGTCTTGTCTTCGACAACGTCATCCTTGGCCAGTAACAGTTAACTTGTTTATCTTCAATTACGTATATTGCTAGCGGGCAGCGGTCCACGTGGGCTGCTGCCCTGCTGGCAGAAAAATCCCGATGAAGCAGATTCTTCGCACTATGGTCCGGTTCGCCGCGGCGCTGCTGCCGCTGGCCTGGGCGTACGCATGCCAGCCTGCTTCACCGGAAGATTTTTTCCGCGGCAGCCGCAGCGCCGACCAGCTGGTGCAGGTCCAGATGGCACTTTCGCTCCAGCCCGGCGCCGCGCTTCCCGCAACCAAAATGACCGACGCAGTGACGCAGTCGGAGGCCAACACCGATTACACCGTATTCCGCGGAATCGAACAGATGTTCATCATCCCCTTCGGTTCATTCGACAAGGTTTCGGCAAGCGACGAACGCATAGGCAAAAACCTCCAGCTGCCTCACCTCGGCATTTCGCCGGTCTTCGGCACCACCGCAGCCGACGGCAACCTCGCCGGTCTTGTGGAGAACAACAACTCCCACCTTTACCAGGGAGTTTACTTTAAAATAGGAACATCGGCAGCCCTTGCTTACGGGAAGGCCATCGATGAGTCCGTAGCGGCAACACCCTCTGACTCCATAAACTACAAGCGCCGCAACGGCGTTCTCAGGGGCAACGGACTCGCGTCGGCCGCCTCTCCCGCGCAGATAAGCTTCTCACTCGAGCCGTTCATCAACTCAGGCAACGAGGCTGCAATGCAGAGCACCCTTAACGGGATTCTTTCCTACCTGACGGATATCGCCGGAGCAGCCGTTTCGTATACCGGATACACCTACCGCAGCAGGACTCAGACCACATGGCGCTATTACTGGGATGACGCCCCTTCCTATGGCAATTATCCCACTCTCGTAAGCGCCTTCGAGACGCTCACAGGCGGCGGAAACATCTTTTCAGGCGGAACCGAATCCCTGGAAGGTATGCTTACGTCCATCTACAACGGACTCTACGATATTGCCACGGACGAATACGAAAGCAGCAGCTACAGTCAGGAATACTATGGATACAATTCATACTACTCCTCCGGCGATTACTACTACGTTTACCAGCTTGCCCGCGAAATCCGTTCCCTGATAGACGATTCATCCTACGTAACCCTCTCGGGTTCGGGCAGCAACGTAAACGTCTCGTTCAATTCCGCCTACTCCGGCTTCCCCGGCACTTTCGGGGTTCCCGACGGAGCGGTAGCAATCCAGTGGAACGGTAACGCATTCACGCAGGTTTCCGCAGCAAGCAGCGCCCTCGCGCCCATTGACGCATACTGCTATCCCCCGAGCCTCTGGTACTGGACCAACAGCCGTCTGGTAACTTCCGACGAGGAAAATGTTGACGACGAGTACGTTTCCTCCAATCCCGACTGGGCGACGATCCTCGGCCATTACACTTTGGGACGCACCGTAAAGCCCGGAGCCACCTCGGCAGCAATAGAAGAGCCTCTGCAATACGGAGTTGCAATGCTTGAGCTGGAAATGAACGCTTCCAGTTCAGAAGGCGGCACATCCAACCTCCTCGACAGCAACGCCAACACCGTAGACATTACGGGCAACGTATTCCCCCTTACCGGAATCATAGTCGGCGAGCAGCGTAACCAGCACTTCAACTTCACACCGTCCTCGGGAAGCAATTACTACGTTTACGACGCAGAGGTGCTCGACGGCACGTCTCCCAAAGCCTACATCCGCTACAACAACAGCGGTTTCAAGAAGATTCACACTCTGATGGTGCAGACCGAAGTAAACGAAGACGTGCACTACGCCCTCGAGTTCCGCAACGACTCCGGCGATCCTTTCTACGGAGTCAACGGTTGCACCGTACCTGCCGGCGGCAAATTCTACCTGATAGGCACACTGGAAATCAGCAAGATGACCGATGCCCAGAAGAACGGTATCGAATGCGTCTTCACGCAGGACCACATCACACGGGTCTCCGCAAGCGTACGCAGCCTTGCAAAGGCCTACAACACAATACCGGAACTCCGTGACCCCCAGCTGGAAATCGGAGTCCAGACAGAGATGAAATGGGTGGGCAGCACACCCGCAGAAATACCAATGTACTGATGAAGAAGTTCGCACGCATACACCTTGTCTTCGCCGCGCTGATACTCTCGGCTCTTGCGGCGTCGTGCGCTCTTCGCGAAATCATCTACCCGGAGGACACACAGCTTTTCGTACGCATCAGCGTCCCCGACGCAGTCCTCACCAAGGCCGAAACAGGTACCCACACAGGGCTTTCCCCCGAGCGTACGCTCAACGACCTTCAAATCTGGGTATTCCGTACCGGAGCCACGACAAGCACCGGACTTATCGGCTACAAGAGACTCGATGCTGAGGCGCTTGCCGCCACGGGCCTCAAAAACGGCAGTGCATCACGCTTCGCCATCGCAGTAGATAAAACCATCCTCGAAGAAAACCCGTTGCCGCGCGTTGACGTTTACGCAGTTGCAAACGGTGCTTCTGCAGGATTCACCATAGACAAATTCGCCTCCGCCGGCGGAGACTGGGCCAAGGTTTCACCCACGGACCTTGCCGCATTCGTCATTGACCCCGAACTGTTCGGAGTGTCCACGCTCGTAAGCGAGGTGCCCGCTTCCGGTCTTCCCATGGCAGGACTCATGAAGAACGAACCGATTACAGGAGAATTCCCGGTGCTCAGCATCAGCACTGTAACGCTCACCAGGGCCGTATCCAAACTTCGCTTCGTCTTCTGCCAGATGACGGACGAAGGCGTCCCCGTGGACGAATTCCACATTACGGGCATCAGCCTCCAGGGACAGATCGCCCAGAGGGAGAAACTCATCACCGACCAGGTATACAGCACCCATACATACCTCACAAAGCTTTTTGACTCAGAAGGTTATGTGGCGCTCGACAAGAGCTGGAGCGGCTCCTCCCTGCCCACCACGGCAAACAATCCCGCTCCCGGAGACTACATCTACACAGGGCAGGACGCCCAGGCTTACGAAGACCTGATTGACGGCGGCGTTTCCAGCGGTGTCCTCAACGAGTGGGGCCTTACCTACCTCCGCGAGACAGACGCACAGCTGCACGGCGAAATTTCCTATACGGTAGGAAGCGGAGCCTCGATGCGCAGCAAGACCACTACATTCACCATGGACGCCCCCGGTGACTTTACCCGCAACCACAGCTGGATAATCTACGCCTATTTCATCGGAGGCCGCCTGGTCGTACAGCCCACCGTACTTCCCTGGATTGCCGGACACGACCGCATATCCTTCAAGACAACTGGCTTCACCGAGTTCAAATACGAAAAACCCTGGCTGCGCTACGATGTGGACAAAAAGCCTTCCACATGGAACGACACATGGCTTGTCGTAGCCTACGGATACGAAGGAGGAAACGTGGGCAGGCCCACGCACTCTCCCATGTTCACGCTCGAGACCATCAGCGCCGACAACCTGCGCCTGCAGATAAACAACGACCACTTTATCATTGTGCAGATGACGGAAACCACCGACGCGCTCGGCTATCCCGTCTTCACCTACACCAAGCACGCCCAGACGCTGGACATTCCCGCCTCGCAGGAGAAAACGACAACCAACTTCTACGTCGTTCCTGTAAGCGACGCCGTGATGGCAGACCCGTACGTCAAGGTTTTCCTCACAAGGCTCAGCTCCAGCGGCCAGCCGCCCGTGAACATTCCGTTCAACCACAACCTCCCGGGCGACGAAGACCATACGTCCATTCTTATTTATAATCCGGGCATGGCTGAATACACCGCAAACATGGAGAACCACAAGAGTTCCGGCGACGTGCAGCCAAGCGAATACTGGCTTGAGGAGGAAGGATAGACATGAAGAAGACTCTAAAATACCTTATCTATATTGCCGCACTCGCACTCTGCGCAGGGTGCCTGAGGGAGGTAGTGCCTGTTGCTCCCGGAACCGAGCCGCAGCTGTCCGTGCGTCCGAGCGTTGCCGGCAGCGAAGCTCCCGTGACAAAGGTGGAGGACACCGATCCGGGCATCGTCAAAGATGACCTCGTAAACGCCAGGGACGAACTCCGCGAGAACTTCTTCGGCTCCCTGGACATCTTTGTAAAGCGTCAGGCAGACGCTCCCGGCACCGCATGGTTCAAGGAGTATCACCTCAACGCGGGTGACGCCGGAGTCGTCGTGGACCCGTCGAAATACGACTCCGAAAGCCTGCTGGACCAGGCAAAGCAGCTGCTGGCCAGCAACTGGGCCGAACAGGGTTACGTAACCGGCGAGCCTTACGACATTTACGTAACCGCCAACAACCCCCACACGGCGGCAGGCGCAGCTCCCGCAAACCTTACCGGCCTTCAGGCCCTCACGACCAACGACCCACAGATTTTCCGCTACTACCTCAACTACACTCCGCCCGTGACGGACAACATGTACTATTCCAACTGCATGTACTCCGAAAAGAAGAACTTCCTGATGGACGGAAAGATAGAAGGATGGACCATAGACCCTTCGAAGTCCGAGCAGGTGTTCGACGTCGACCTTGAGAGGGCCGCGGCGAAGATTATCGTCACCGTCAAGTTCAGCGACGAGAAGAATGTCCTCATGCAGCCGGAACCCACAGCCTCCAATCCAAACCCGGAACCGATTAAGGACGAGCACGGCAAGGCCGTGTACGGCTCAATCAAGGAATACATGGCTTTGGTAGGCCGCACAGCCGGCGAACCCCGCTGGAAGCCCGTCAACTTCTGCTACACAGGCTCCGACATAGCATACGACACCGACCCGCTGCCGGCAAACGAGCCCCTCATGACCTCGGGCAGCAACTACACCATCTTCAAGGAGGGTACCAGTTCCGACAATACTGAGAACACTTTCGCGATGGTGACATATACTTATCCGATAGACTGGAGTGCCGACAACGACCGTGTCCCTTATGTCCTGTTGTCCGTATTCTACACCCGCGATTCCGACGGCGACCAGATGCGAAGCTACTACCGCATTCCGGTGTGTGACGAATCCACCGTTACATCGCTCGACCGCAACCATATCTACATCGTGGACGTAGAACTCGCCTCGCTGGGTGCTTCCAACGAAGCCTTCGACGCCCAGGACGAAGAGCTCCGCATCGAATACCACGTCATCCCCTGGACGGAGACGAACATGACTCAGGAAGCCACTACGGTAAAGATCAGCGATACCAAGTACCTCACCATCATCCCTACCGAGTACACGCTCAAGGGAGACGGCACCGAGAGCGTCGACCTGCAGTGGTACGCCTCCGTATCCATCGACGACGGGCGCATCGTGGACATCGACCCTTCGACCCTTGCGGTCTCGTACGTCAACTACCTGGGCAACACCACCGACATCAAGGGCACCGTCACCAAGCAGGTGCGCAACGACAGCGGCACGCTTGTGACGGCAACCGACGCCAACACCGACGGCAAGAGGGACATTGTTATCACCTCCACCGCACCTACATCGGGCGCCCAGGGCGAGAAAGTCATCATAACCCTCACGCCTACGGGAATACTGAGCGTGGAGTCCGAGGCCCTGGCCAGCCGCGCCGTCAAGGACATATCGTTCACCGCCTACCTAAAGAACGCCACGGGCGTGGACGCCGTACCCATAACAATCAGGCACTTCCCGCTGGACAACATACAGTCATTCACCGGAGTCTGGTCTTCCAAGTGGAACGAGTCCTATACGACCGAGACTGTGCGTGAATACTCATTCAATCCGGAGGCCGACGGATGGGGCAGCGCGAGCTCGTTCAGCTACGAAGACAATATAGAGTGTTCTCTGTCGGAATACAATTCTGCCTATACAGGAAAATCTTCCAATACCAGGCAGGTCCAGCCTTCCGACCCCGATGCTTCCAGTTACAGGGTGAATTATACGACAGGTACCAACAATTCGACGGTCCAGACACAGTATAGAAACAATGTCACCCAGGGCTCAACCAGAATGAACAACGATGGTGAATCCAACGCCATACTGGGCGCCGACGGCTACTGGTATTGGGGCGACACCCGAATGACCGTTAATTCAGGCACCAACTATGACTGGCGTGGAAATAATGGCAACAGCACCACCGGTCAACGCTATCGCTGGACCAATTACCACCGGAGCCAGTATAGCCAAAAGACCACGTATTACGCCCGCCGCTACTATAGAGACGTCCAGAAGCAGATCGCCTCAACCGGCGACTGGGTGGACTGGGAGAAACACACCGGAACGACCACTTACGACGGCATAGGTTTCTACGCGAAAGTCTATGCCAACAACGTATCCAATCCCATCGACTCCGGAGGCTCCACCTACCACACCGACAACAGCTTCTCCAATCTGACCAACCCTCAGATGTACGTAATCCAGCTGACGTCCACGAGTAACACCTACGCAATCGGCAGGCCCGTGCTCGACGGCAATTACCAGTCGCAGGACAACGTCTGTTCCCCCGCCTTCATGATTGCTTCCCAGCTCGGTGCCGTATCCGGCGGAGCATATACGGCAGCAACGGCAGCAGAACACTGCGGTACGTACATGGAAGTCGACAAGGACGGCAACAGATACACCGGATGGAGGCTCCCTACGAAGTCAGAAATCGAGACCATCATCAAGTATCAGACAGAAGGCGCCGCCAGTTACGGCGTCACCATGGTGCGGGTTCTTGCAGGACGCTATTACTGGGCCCTGGACGGCAATTCCTATCAGGCCTACGCGTCAGGAACCAACAACACCTTCACCCGTTGCGTCCGGGACCTCACATACGAAGAAATCAAGAGACTTAACAAGGAGGACGACTGATGAAGCATTGCAGATACATATTGGCTGTAGCTACGATTCTGGGCGGACTCCTGTCCTGCTCCCCCAGGGAGATTGAGCTTCCCGGCTACGAGGGCGTGAGCAAGCAGCTGGTGCATGAACTCGGCCTGGACGAGCCTCAGATGCCCGTACGCATAGGCTTTGCCCTTCCGGGTGAACCGGCCGTTGATGCGTCCACCAAGGCGAGCGTAGTGGGAGGAGACGAAGACCCCACGGACTATATCAAGACCCTCCACATGCTCTGCTTTACCAGAGAAGGCATATACCTCGGATGGCGCCAGGCAATACTCATAGGAGCCGAGCAGGCCTACAACCATGACGGCCTCGACTGCCAGGGACGCGAGCTCTTCGAGGGAACGGTGCCGTCCCGTACTGCACGCATACACTTCGTGGGCAATGTAGGGATCGGACTTCCCGATGGATACGCCCCCACAAACATCCCGGGAAACGACCAGATCGGCGGCAACGAGAACAATCTCGTGAAATCGGCAAAAATGACCGTCACGGCAGCCAGCCACCGCACCATCACCTACTGGGGTTTCCACGGAGAAGCAAGTTCCGAGGCCATGAAGGACTGGCTGGCACTCGCGACCACGCTTCCCGACGGCACAGTCACCTACTCCAAGAAAGAGGGCCACAACGTCCACCTCGTGCGTGACCGCGCCCGCGTGGACTTCGGCTACATGTTCGACTTCCCCCGTACAGCGCAGCAAGTGGAAGACGGCAAGAGCATCACGGTAAACGGCACCAGCTACACTATTTCCGGCGGCAAGATAACCATCGACGGGAACGATTATCCCATAGAGAAGAATCCCACCGACTACACCATCCAGTCAATCCACTGGATACTCTCCAACGGGCTTGACAAGGGTTATATCGCCCCCTACTGGGACGAAAACCCCACGGACCACTTCGACGGCTACTTCGACCCCGCCGCCACTCCCGCGCTCAAGGAAGACCGTCTTACCCAGTACGACAAGAGCGACGCTCACCGATACACAGCCACCGAGGCCGACATGATCCAGATTTACGACGGCACCAATTCGATTAACGCTCCCCTGTTCCTCTTCGAAGATGAGAACAACGAGAGCGACCCTCCGAAAATCATACTGAAGGTGGTTTACAAGATTGACGGCCAATCCGGCACCAAGACCAAGTACCACACCCTCATGATGCTCAACGAGAGCCAGGAGCCGTGCAAGATTTTCCGCAACCACAACTATGTCCTGGACATCTTCGGCATCCCCTGGGAGGGCCTTGGATATGCCAGCTTCGATGATGCGGTAAACTCCGTAACCTACGCCAACAACCAGACCGTAACCATCAGCGAAACCGTTCCTACCGTCAACGACGGCCGCTATCAGTTGTCCATACTCGGAGACACTTACCTCATTTATCAGGATCCGGCACTGGTCAACACCACCCAGACCATTTACTTTGAATATAAGGCGATGGTCAGCGGAGAAAGCACGAGCGGCGTCACCGCAGACAGCTTCAAGGCCGCATGGAACACCGACATCCGTTCTTCCTTTGCGTCCGACGTAGTTACGGTCACTACCGTCAGCAATGACGGCACCACCTACAGGGGCGCGATAAGCTTTACACTCGGTACATCCATCAACTCCGCACTCCAGGGCGGCCAGATAGAGCTCAAGGACAAGATAACGGGCATGACGCGATTCCTCAACATCTACACCATCGACAAGTTCAACTATCTGCCTCAGGGCAGCACTGAGCTCAAGTTGATAAAGACAGGAGATACGCGCACAGTCAACGGAGTAACTTGTGACACGTACAAGATGGACATAAAGATTCCCGGCGACTATCCCCTTGGTCTCTATCCCATCAAAATCCGTATGGCGTCCCTTACGCTTAATCCTTTCAAGGCCGAGCGCAGGAGTTCCGGCAGCACTGCACTTGAAGAGACGGAGAACAATATCGCCGTAGAAATGAACGGCACCGAAAACGGCTCCAGACTCGACGGAGAGACACTGTCCGGGATGTCTTTCTCCACAACCGACTCAGATTGGAACTACCGCGCAGCCGGAGAGCCTTGGGACTTCTGGTACATAGACACCCTCCTGAACAAGCCTACAACGGAAGAAGAAGGCGAAACGGTCATAGATGAGCGGGACAAGGTTTACACCATCTATTTCGATGATATCCGCCCTATCCGTGCAGCTGCAAACCGGGCATCGAATGTAGGTCTTTTCGTCAAGATTAAGTACTTCGGTCCTGCCGTAGCCCTGGAGTATTAGAAGCACCGTTATTTTTTGGATATTGGCGAAAGTTTACTAACTTTGCACTCCCCGACTTGGGGTATTCAAGTCTGACGGTCCCTTAGCTCAGTTGGTTAGAGCACCTGACTCATAATCAGGGAGTCGCAGGATCATGCCCTGCAGGGACCACCAATTAGAGGCCAGCTGAACAGTTGGCCTTTTTGCTACTTAAGGAAAAACCGAACGGTTCTTCTTATGTCATCAGAAGCGGCTGCAATCTTTGCTTCAAATTCGCCGGGTTCGGAAACCCAGGTTCCGGCTGTTTCATCGTAGTATTGCAACAGGTCTTCAGATACGTTGAATGTTACTGTTTTCGTCTCTCCCGGAAGCAGATAAACTTTCTCGAATCCCTTCAACTCCTTCTCGGGGCGGTCCAAAGAGCATTCGGCATCAGAAATGTAGAGCTGGACGACTTCCGAGCCTGCAGTCTTGCCTATATTCGTTACAGGCACCCGAATCTGCAATGATCCTTTATTCCTTATGGTGGAGCGGCTGACTTTGGCCTGCCCATATTCAAATTCGGTATAGCTCAGGCCGTGCCCGAATGCAAACAGCGGCTGGATGCCGTTTTTTTCGTACCACCTGTATCCTACATAGATGCCTTCGTCATAGTCGTTGCGATCGGGATTCGGAAATGCTTTGCCGGCATAATGTGCAGGAGAGTCCCCGAGCTGTTTCGGGAAGGTAAAAGGCAGCTTCCCGGAAGGATTCACGTCACCGAACAGAACGTCTGCAAAGGAACGCCCTGCTTCGGAACCAAGATACCATGTCTGCAACACGGAAGGCACGGTCCTTTATTCCCTGAAGGATAGAGATTTCATGCTGTACCTTCAAAGAAGCCGCACCGCCTCCGATGGTCATCCTCTTGAGGGCGTTTTCTCCGATTACCGCAATCCTGTGCACGTCTTTCTTGACAGGCAGAAGGCCCCCGTTGTTCTTAAGGAGGACGATACCTGCAGCACCAACTTTTCTGGCGGTCTCATAATGCTCATCAGAGCATAGTGAGCCGAAAGGCTTGTCCGGGTTCATAGCTGTACGGAAAATCAAACGGAGCACACGACGGCATTTGTCATCCAACTCATTCATGTCGTATTTTCCTTCCTTCAATCCGGCAAGATATGGATCGGCGAGGTAATAATCAGAATATGATCCTGACGTTCCGAATTCCATATCCATTCCGGCCTTTACTGCGGCCCCGGTGTCATGTATCGAACCCCCATTCTTCCTTTAGGATCTCACTCAGCAGTTTATGGCTGTGTGATGTGTATTCCCCTTCATATTTATTGTAACTGGTCATCAGAGACCATGTTCCTGCGTCTTTTACAGCTGCTTTGAACGCGGGCAGATATATCTCATGCAGGGCCCTGTCGCTCACATATACGTCCGTTTGGTTGCGGTACGTTTCTTCGTTGTTGAGACAGAAGTGCTTGACACATGCAGATACGCCATTTTTTTGAACATTCCGTATATACGGTACAACCAGCTGTGAAGCCAGATAAGGATCCTCGCCCAAATACTCATAATTCCGTCCGCACAGAGGTGTGCGGAAAATGTTCACCCCGGGCCCCAAGATGATGTTTTTTTCTCTGAAGCGGGCCTCCTCGCCAAGAGCCTTGCCGTACTGGCCTGCGAGTTCGCGATCCCATGTTGCAGCAAGAGCTGTCAATGTTGGGAAAGCGACACATGAATCATTTGTCCAGCCAGCATGATGCCAATCATCCCACAGTATTTCCTGCCTGACTCCGTTTGGACCGTCCGAACAGGAAATGTCCGGTATGCCTAAGCGTTGAACCCCGGCTGAAGAAAATTTTGACTGTGCATGGAGAATAGAAACCTTTTCCTCAAGGGTCATGCGGGATAATGCGTCTTCCACCCGGTCCTCTATAGGAGCACTAAAATCAAGATATACAGGATTTGTTTCAGATTGTCTTGCCGAACAAGCGACAGCCAAACATAGCAATAAGGGGAAATAGAATCTTGCGGTCATAACTATTATGATTATGGTCATATATATGACGGATGAATGGCGTAGAGTGATTAACCGGCAGCAGGTTTTTATTGGCCTTTCGTGGATGTCGAAAAGAAATTCCTTGTCCTTGATTAGTTAATTTATGTCCATTATGCGTATAATTGTTGTAAACCCAATCTAATATGAGAAAATGCTTTGTAATACTGGTGGCATTGGCTGTATCTATGTCGCTCCAGGCGCAGAATCTGACGGTGAAGTTTGACAACTGCACTGTTGAGAAGGCTATGGAGCTATTGAAGATCCATGGCATCAGTTTCGTTTTGAAGAGCGATTGCGTTGACCTCGGCACTCGAGTTTCAGCATCATTTGAAAATGCCCCGTTGGAAGATATTGTCAAGAAGATATTCCAGGGACAGAATGTGGCGTGGACAGTCAATGACAACGCTGTCGTTGTCTCGAATAAACCGCAGAATGCTGACAGCAAGCAGAAGACAGCCCCCCAGTTGTATACAACAGGTAGAATTCTGGATGCAAAAGGGGGTTCCATCATCGGGGCCAGCGTTTTCATTCAGGGCACAAATACAGGAACCATATCAGATAATGACGGGCATTTCTCCATTCCGGTTACTAAGGAGAGCCTCCTCAATGTATCATGTATAGGTTTCACCAGCCAGATTGTTCAAGTAAAACCCGGAATGGACTACGTAATTGTCTTGGAGGAGGATAAAGAATATCTGGATGAAGTCGTGGTCATCGGATTTGGCTCTCAGAAGAAGGTCAATCTGACCGGATCCGTGGCAACCGTTTCCAATAAAGATATTATTCAGAGACCGGTTCAGAGTGCCACTCAAGCTCTTCAGGGATTGGTGGCCGGATTGAACATATCGCAGTCCAGCGGACTTCTGGATTCAACGCCATCAATGGATATACGAGGTATCGGAACGATTGGCGAGGGCTCAAATGCCTCGCCTCTTGTGCTGATTGATGGTGCAGAGGGAAACCTCAATACGATTAATCCGCAGGATATTGAGAGTATCTCGGTCCTTAAGGACGCAGCCGCATCATCCATATACGGATCCCGTGCCCCTTTCGGAGTCATACTCATTTCGACCAAATCCGGAGGGAACGGAAAGCCCTCTGTGAACTACAACAACACTTTTCGCTGGTCCAGTCCGACCTTTTGGCCAAGAATCCTGAACTCGTATGATTTCGTGACTCTTGCCAACGATGCCTGTCGCAACTCAAATGTGGCGGACTTCTTCAATCCAGACCAGGTTAATCGCATCAAGCAATATATTGACGGTAAGATCACTACGGTTTCGATTCAGAACCCCGACAACCCTAAATACTGGGCTGACGGCTATCTTCAGGCCAATGCGAACGTCAATTGCTTCAAGGAGTATTTCAAGAATAACTCATTCTCGCAGGAACATAATGTGAGCATGAGCGGCGGTAACGAGAAGTATTCATTCTACATGTCCATGGGATGGCTTGACCAGCATGGCCTTCTTTCCGTTACCGATGACATTTACAGGCGTTTTACGCCTACGGCAAAAATCAACGCGAAGCTGACCGAATGGATGACCGCCAATTATTCATTCCGGTACAACAGGACCACTTACGGCCGCCCGATATACCTTACGTCATCTCTCTTTGCCGACTGGGCACGCCAAAGCTGGCCTGAAGTTCCCGCGTATGACGATAACGGATATATCTATATGGACAATGAGCAGTTGCAGCTGATGGTCAATGGTGGCCGTTCCAATGAGGTCACCGACAATCTTAACCATCATTTCGCGTTGACGCTCGAGCCGGTCAAGAACTGGGTAACTAACGCAGAACTGAACTATACATCCCAGAACTACACTCAGCACATGACAAGGCTGATGACTTATGCCCATGATTACAATGGAGACGCGTTCGTCAGGAACGGAGAAAGTTTTGTTCAGGATAACAACGTGAAATATAATTACTTGACCCTCAATGTGTATTCCTCATATAATCTTTCCCTCGAGAAGAACAATTTCAAGTTCATGGCTGGAATGCAGTATGAGGATTACTTCACCAGCAATTCCGGAACGAAGAGGGTTGGCGTCATCAGTGAGGACCTCGCCGTGATGAACCTTACTACCGGTTATACTTATTCCGGACGGTATGTGGAGCCAAGCGTCTGGGGCAGCGATGCGAGCTGGGCAACAGCCGGTTATTTTGCCAGATTCAACTATGACTATGACGGCCGGTATCTATTTGAATCAAATATCCGATACGATGGATCATCGCGTTTCCGCGCGGCGAACCGCTGGAACTGGTTCCCGTCGTTCTCTGCCGGATGGAATGTCGCGAAGGAACCTTTTTGGAAAGGACTCACCAAATATGTAAACACCTTGAAGTTCAGGGCTTCGTATGGTTCGCTCGGTAATCAGAACACGGGAAACTGGTATCCAACCTATCAGACAATGGGCGTGTATATCAATAATGGCGCCTGGCTCCAGAACGGAAAGGCGACCAATACCGCCTATTCTCCCGAGCTGATCAGTTCGTCATTTACATGGGAGACTGTACGCACATATAACGTCGGCTTTGATTTCGGTGCGTTCAACAACCGCCTGACCGGTTCGCTGGAATCTTTCTCAAGACAGACCACCGATATGGTGGGTCCGGCACAGGAGCTTCCGGCCGTTCTGGGAGCCAATGTCCCGAGCACCAATAACACTGACCTTCGCACCTATGGATTCGACTTTGAAATCCAGTGGAAAGACCAACTGAAATGCGGCGTACTCTATGGTATCAGGTTTGTCCTTTCAGACAGCCAGACAGAGATCCTTAAATACCCGAATGAGTCGAAGCTCCTGATGACCAATATGATTTACTCATATTATCCGGGCAGCCATGTCGGTGATTTCTGGGGATTGCAGACGCTCGGCATTGCAAAGACAGACCAGGAGATGAAGGCACATCTCGCCACCTTGCCCCATGGCGGACAGTCATGGCTCGGCACTGACTGGAGGGCCGGTGACATCATGTATGCAGACTTGGACGGCAATGGCGTCATCTCCATGGAATCCGGCACTCTGGATGACCATGGCGACCTGATAAAGCTTGGCAATGATCAGCCCAGGTTCCTGTTCGGTCTTGATCTGACCGCTGCATGGAAAGGTTTTGATTTCAGGGCTTTCTTCCAAGGAGTAGGAAAGAGGGACTTCTGGCCCGGTTACGTTGCTTTCTGGGCTTCAAGCAACCAGAATATATGGTATATGCTTGGCTTCGAGGAGCATCTTGACTATTTCCGCAACAGGCCCTCTGGCAATCTTGACGTGAATCTTGATTCATATTATCCCCGTCCCCTGCTTAATGCGAAGAACCAATACATGCAGACAAAATATGTTCAGGATGCATCCTACATACGTTTGAAGAATCTTACATTCGGTTATACACTTCCCCAAAAGGTGACTAAGAGTTTCAAGGTCTCCAACCTGCGTCTGTTCTTTACAGGTGAGAACCTCTGGACAGGTACAAAGCTGTCCACAGTGTTTGACCCTGAAGGAATCAACGGAAACGATCTGATCAGCGGCATCGGATATCCTATCCATAAAACATGGGCCTGCGGTCTGACAATAACCCTCTAAATCATCCGACGACAATATGAACAGATATATCAAATTATTCCTGGCATCTTCGGTGCTCTTTGTATCTTGCAACAGTTTGTTGGACAAGGAACCGACCTCACAGATTGCTCCTGAGAAGTACCTTGACGAGGCCTCTCAGCTGGGTTATTATGCAAATGGGCTGTACACGAATATCCTTCCGTCACATTCCAACTACAACCTTACCTTTGTCAAGGATCAGTATACTGACAATCAGGCATACATGACTCCCAGCACGAAATATATCAAGGGGTCCTGGACCGTCCCCAACAACGGGGCTTGGTATTTCAAGAACATCTACGACTGCAACTACTTCCTTGAGAGGGTCCTTCCAAAGTTTGAAGCAGGCCAGATTTCCGGGAGCACGGCAGAAATCCGCCAATACATAGGCGAGATTTACTTATTGCGCGCATATGAGTACTTCGTGCGCTATCAGCAGTATGGGGACTTCCCGATTGTTAAGACCACTCTTCCTGACGATCAGGAGGTTCTGACTGAAGCGAGCAAGCGTTCACCACGCAACGAGGTCGCCAGGTTCATTCTTTCCGACCTTGACAAGGCCCTGGAACTTATGCCCGAAAACTTTGAATCGCGTCGGACAAGAATCAACAGAGACTGCGCGCTTCTTCTCAAGTCCAGGGTGGCACTTTATGAAGGCACGTTCCTGAAATATTTCAAGGGCACGGCATTCGTGCCTCTGGGGCAGGATTGGCCCGGTAGCAAGAAAGAGTATAACTCATCTTATTCATACCCTTCAGGCAGTATTGATGACGAGATATCATGGTTCCTTGACCAGGCCATAGAGTCATCAGCACTTGTCGCTGACAAAGTATCATTGACAAGCAACAGCGGAACTGTTCAGCAAAGCGCAGACGAAGCCGCCAATCCGTATATGGACATGTTCTCCGATACGGACCTTTCGGGTTATCCCGAGGTCCTTCTCTGGAGGCAGTACGACCAGGGACTGGGATTTACGAACGGCTGTGGCGAGTGGGGCAACAGGGGGAATCTCGGCGCCGGCCTGACAAGAGGAATGGTTGACGGCTTCCTGATGGCAAACGGTCTTCCTATATATGCCGAGGGAAGCGGTTACCATGGCGATGATTATATTGCCGACGTAAGGAAGGAACGTGATGGCAGACTCTTCATATTCCTCAAGGAACCCGGACAGAAGAATAGCATTGATGAGTATGAGGGTGCATCCCAGGCAGTATCTGTTGAGCCTTATCCAAACCTGTTCGGTTCGGATTTCTCAAGGGTATATTCCACCGGTTACACTATCAGAAAAGGCAATCCTCTCCATCAGATCCATTTGGTCGGCATAGCCGGATCATACGTTGCATCCATCACGTTCAGGGGCGTTGAAGCACTGCTGAACTACATGGAGGCATATTATGAGCGCTACGGTTCCCTTGATTCGAAGGCTACTGGTTATTGGGAAGCCATTCGCCAAAGAGCCAATGTGGATACTGATTTCAAGAAGACAATACAAGCCACTGACATGAACGTTGAAGCATTGAATGACTGGGGCGCATATTCCGGCGGAAAATTGATAGATCCTACGCTTTACAACATCCGCAGGGAGCGCAGATGCGAACTCATGGCAGAGGGCCTCCGAGAAATGGATCTGCAGAGATGGCGTGCCATGGATCAACTTATTGACAACCCATATCATATCGAAGGATTCAAGATCTGGGGACAGATGAAGGGATGGTACGGCTCCCAGCTTAAGTATGGCACACAGGATGCAAACGTCTCGTCTCCTTCAAGAAGCAAGTACCTGAGACCCTATGAGAAGTCAGAGATGAGCGAAGCGTATGAGGGCCTGACTTTCTCAATGGCGCATTACCTGCAGCCGATCAGTGTCCAGGAAATGATATTGACGTCGGAGAACGGTACTGTTTCAGGCTCTGTCATATATCAGAATCCATACTGGCCTGAGGACGCTGGGCAGGCTGCCCTGAGGTAATATTTATGCCTTTGATTGTCAATTATCGATTATCGGAGCTCTTTGTATCTTTGCATAACTGACAGTCAAAGAAAAAATATGGATATCCGCCACGACATAGCCGCTATCGCTGCCGGGAGCATAAAGGCTTTCGAGAAGCTGTATGTAGCGTATTACAACAAGGTGCTGACCTATACATCCATTCTGCTTCAGGATTCTGACAAGTCGAAGGATGTCACTCAGGATGTGTTCCTGAAGTTGTGGCGTAACCGGGACAGGCTCAAGGAAGACGGACAGCTGGACTCCTACATCTATATAACAGCCAGGAGGGCTGTGCTGGATGTCTTCAGAGAAGAAGGATATGCCGTCAGGTACCAGGAATGGGCGAAATCGAAACATGTGGAAGAGTCGCCGGACGCTTATTGCCTGAAGGAAATTGAATCGATCGCGGCAAGCGTGATAGACGAAATGCCGCCCAGGAGGAAAGAAATCTTCGTAATGAGCAGGGTGGAAGGACTGCAAGCCAAGGAAATTGCCGAAAAGCTTGGTCTGAGTGTACATACAGTTAACAAACATATAGCGTTGGCCTTGTCAACGCTGAAAGAGAAGATGGGTGATTACCTGCCCATTGCATTGGCCTTATTATTAATTGACAGAATATGGTAGAATACAACAAAATATTGTGGGATGTCATTGACGAAAAGACCACAGCCTCGGAACGGTCCAAGGCAAGGGCGTCTTTTGCAAAGTTTAAGAGAATGGCAGGCATCGAAAACGAGCCCCCGCGCCGCTTGCCGCGTTTCTTCCCATGGGCCGAGAGAATAGCAGCCTTCCTGGCACTGCCCCTTGCAGCGTTGGCTTTGGTTCTGCTCTTGCATAAGGAAAGCCCTGTTACATGGCAGTCTCTGAGTACTCGTCCCGGCCAGACGACCCAAATCGTCCTTGCCGACAAGACAACGATTGCCATGAATGGTGGAAGCATTCTTGTTTACCCGTCATCATTCGGCCGTAAAGTACGACAGGTATTCTTTACGGGAGAGGGCTATTTTGACGTCCAGGCGGATCCGGATCATCCTTTTGAAGTGCTTACAGATGATGCCCGAATCAAGGTCAAAGGAACGAAGTTCAACCTGAAGTCATACACGGAGGATCAGACCATCTCCGTCACCCTTGATGAGGGTAAAATTGCTTTCGAGGGAGATGCCCACAATGCACAAAAGGTTCAATGTGAAATGGTTCCTGGAGATAACCTCTCTTTCAACAAGGACACAGGTACTTTGAAGAAAGACTATTCGGAATCCGATTCCGGATTATGGCGCAAGGGTGAATATTATTTCCGGAATGAGACACTTGGGAACATTGCCCGTGACATCGAACGGATTTTCGGAGTAAGGGTCATTGTTGAACGCGAGGAACTCCTTGGGACTCACTATCATATCGCTCTCGTCAATGGAGAAACGGCAGATGATTTTATCAGGATCTTGTCCATGGACCAGAGCCTGTCAGTTCATCGTGAAGGGAATACTATCTTGATCAAATAAATGATACGATTCTTATTGACACTTGTTTGCATAATGAGCGCTGTCTCATGTGCGGAAAAGCCTCAGGACGAGACCCCGGAGGTCTGTTTCAATATCAAGCGGGGAGTTAATATCGCATACTTCCTGTCTCAGAGCTCTCACCGTGGCGATACAAGGGCAAGGTATTTTACTGCCAAAGACATAAAGACAATCAAGGATTATGGCTTTGATCATATCAGGCTTCCTATCGATGAGGAGCAGATGTTCAAGACTGACGGCAGCAAGAATGATGAGGCATTCGAGCTCCTTAAATGGACGGTCGATTATTGTATCAAGAGCGACTTGAAGGTGATTGTCGATATGCACATCCTTCGCTCCCACCACTTCACTTCAGGAAGCAACACTCTTTTCACTGAACAGTCGGCTCAGGAGGCTTTCTACGAAATGTGGCGCCAGATCAGTGGCGAACTGCACTCTTTCCCGAATGACATGCTTGCCTACGAACTGCTTAATGAGCCTCAGGCTCAAAGAAAGGAAGATTGGAACAATCTGGTCCGCAACTGCTATAACGCCATCAGGGAACTTGAACCCGAAAGGGTGATTGTCATAGGCACGAACCCTTCCCAAAGCTACTCAGGGGCAAAGTATCTGGAAGTCCCTAAGGGAGACAAGAATATCATAATCAGTTTCCACTACTACAATCCATTCCTCCTGACACACTATAAGGCCTCCTGGACCTGCCAGAAAGATTTCAACGGCGCGGTACATTATCCAGGTGTCACCATTACACAGGAAGAATTCGATTCCGCCCATTGCACGGCAGAAGCCAAGAATGCCGTCCGTTCATATATTGGAGAGGTTTATGACCGTTCCGTGTTTCGGAAGCACTTCAACGAAGTTCTGGCGCTTGCTTCCAAGTATGGCCTTCAGGTGTATTGTGGAGAATACGGTTGTCTGCCGTCCGTACCCGAGGAGGACCGTCTGGCCTGGCATTCTGACATGGAAACCGTATTTGACCAATTGGGCATTCCCCGCGCAATTTGGTGTTATAAAGATAATAAAGACGGGTTCGGTATCATCAAGGACGGGAAGCCGGATGAAGCCATGCTCAAGGCCATTCACATGAAATAATTCAAAATACTGTTAATTATTCGACGCCATTTATGCGTATACATAAAAACACGAAAACTAATTCACAGTAACATGAAGAGAATATTATCTTTTTTACCTGCCGCATTTGTTGCAATGACAATGCTGCTTGTCGCTTCCTGCAAGGATCCGAATGAAATCAAACCGCTTGAGGATCCCGTACTCTCAATCGACAAAACGGATCTTCAGTTTGAGGAATATGGTGATGACGCAGCAATCACATTCAGCTGGAATGCGCCCGCCTCAGAGACATCAGTATCATATATCCTTATGATTACCACGTCTGAGGACAAGGGTTTCGCATCATGCACTGATTTTGAGGTCTCCGGCACATCCAGGACATTCACTTCCGCTGAAGTCAGGGATTTTGCCAACGCCCTCAAAGTTGACCTCAGCCAGGGTGCATCCTTCATTGCAAAGCTGATGGCAACATCCGGAGCCGGAAGGACGTCCTATTCCAATGTCGTGGAATTTACTGCCTCCAAGAACAATGCGGGATATGAGACTATCTATCCTATCGGCGCCATGGATTGGGCTTGGGATCCTACCAAGGCTGAGATGATGAAAACCGACGATGGAATCGTATATACCTGGACTGGTATGATCAAGGCTAAGAACAGCTTCAAGTTCCTCTGCCAGAACGACGGAAACTGGATTCCCAGCTATAACCGTGACGCCAACGCCGAGAATTACTGGACAGTTTACAAGAAGACCGAGGACTGGCAGCCCGATGACTGCTTCGAGGTGGACAGGTCTGGTCAGTACACCATTACACTTAATATCAAGGAACTCACTGTCGAGGTGGTACCTTGTTCTGACGGCTTCCAGAAACTGTATCCGGTCGGTGCCATGGAGTGGGGATGGGATCTTGAGGCAGCTGAAGAAATGGAGACTATCGATGGCGTTACCTATACATGGACCGGTTATCTCACGGCAGGACTTGACTTCAAGTTCGAGTGCCAGAAGACCGCATGGCAGCCCTCATACAACAGGGACGCAAATGCAGACGATTATTGGACTGCATATTACAAGACTCAGGATTGGGAACCCGATACTCAGTGGAAGGTGGAGGCTTCAGGAATCTATACCCTTACCATAAATATCGAGACCCTTAAGGTGACAGCAGAACCTCAATTCGATCCTTCATCATGGGAAAAGATCTATCCTATCGGGGCAATGGATTGGGGATGGGATCCCACAAAGGCCGAGGAAATGACGACTGAAGATGGCATTGTGTACTATTGGACCGGTAACATTGTAGCCAACAACGACTTCAAGTTCCTCTGCCAGAACGACGGAAACTGGATTCCCAGCTATAACCGTGACGCCAACGCCGAGAATTACTGGACAGTTTACAAGAAGACCGAGGATTGGCAGCCCGATGACTGCTTCAAGGTATCAGAATCCGGGAAATATAAGATTACACTTAACATTACCGACCTTACTGTCGCTGTTGACAAGGTCGTTGAGAATCCTGGCATGTACCCCGTCGGAGGATGCTTCGCATGGGGCTGGGACAATACTCTGGCAGAACCTATGATGACCTGGAATGACAAAGATTACTTCTGGGCAGGATGGCTCAATGTAGGCACGTTCAAGTTCCTCTGCTACAAGGATAACTGGGTTCCCAGCTATAACAGGGATCCGAATGCAGGATACTATTGGACCATGAGGTATCGCGATGATGGCGCTTCTGATGATTCCACCTTTGAAATCTCAGAGGCTGGTGAGTATATCATTGAGCTCAACACCGAGACTCTTGAGATCTCTTGCGTCAAGAATCCTACCTATGAATACCCGCTGATCTATCCCATCGGCGCTATGTCCTGGGGTTGGGATCTCGCCAGCGCCGAGCACATGTTCACGTATGACGGAGAGACCTACTTCTGGATTGGAGAGGTGAAGGCAAACAACGACTTCAAGTTCATGTGCAGCAATACCGAGTGGATTCCCAGCTATAATCGTAATGAGGAGGCCGGGGATGAGTGGACCGCATACTATAGAGACCAGGATTGGCAGAAAGACACTCAGTTCAAGGTTACCGAAGGCGGTATCTACAAGCTCACTCTCAATGTTAAGACACTTAAAGTCACTGCAGAAAGATTGGGAGACGTCAGATAATTATTATCTGATATAGTTCACTTTTTTGGGGCGGATGGAGGAATTCTTTCATCCGCCTTTTGTTTTTATGAAAAAAACTGCTCCAATAATATCCATTCTGGCAATTGCGCTGGCTTCTTGCTCCCCTTTCAACGGTCTGGATTATGTTGACCCTTTGATCGGAACGGAAGGTGACGGTACCGAATATGGCGGGATGATGCCGTATGTCGGTGTTCCGTTCGGATCTGCCGACTGGGTTCCTATGACCCGTCTGACTGAAGTTGGAACGCTCAGTTACAACAGTTCCGATACGCTTCTGCTCGGGTTCATAGGTACCAGGCAACCTGCTATCTGGATGGGTGATTGGGGACAGGTATCATTTCAGCCACGAATCGGGGAACCCGTTGTGGATTATGCAAGTCGCGGTCAGCGGATTACGAGGGAGGAATACACGCCTTATCTTTCCATCGTAGAGGCTGGCGGAATCCGTACCAGATATTCCGGACTTGAGCATTCAGTAGTGTTCGAGTTCTCTGCTGCCGAGCACCTTATAATCGATGCTTCGCGAATCCCTGTGGGGGCTTGCTCCGATCATTCACCCCATCTCGGCCATGTCGATTTCTCAGAAGACGGCATGAGCGCTTCAGGATGGAATTCTGATCGATTCGATGCTGGTCACACCAGTCCCAAGCCAAACTTCAGGGGATATTTCTATATGACCTTCTCCAGGCCATATGCAGGGCATGAGTGTACGGGCAACGACGAGGATGAAACTCAATGCGTTCTTTGCTTCGGGCCGTCGCAGAAGCCGCTCATAGCCAGGATCGGGCTCTCTTTAATCAGCGTTGAGCAGGCAAAGGACAATCTGGAAAGAGAGATTGGTTCCAAAGACGTGGATGACGTGGCCGACATTTCAAGAATGTCTTGGCAGAGGGAATTCGATAAGCTGCAGATTGAGGCAGATGAAGATGTCAAGACCATCTTCTATACGGGTTTATACCACTCGCTGCTGTATCCAAGGAAGATTGACGAATACGGCCAATATTACTCAGCATTCGACGACAGTGTACATGATGGCATAATGTACAACTGCTGGTCTATGTGGGACACGTATCGTGCGGAGCACCCTCTGCTGACGATGCTGGAGCCCGAACGCATCGATGACATGATGCAAAGCCTGGTGGAAATGTACCACGAGGGCGGACGACTTCCCAAATGGCCCAATCCATCATATACCGGAATCATGGTCGGGTCTCCTGCCGAAACCATCCTTGCTGAAGCATATACCAAGGGATTCAGGGGCTTTGACCTCGATGCGGCATATGAGGCTGTCAGGAAGAATGCCATGGAACCGCAACCAAATGATCTGCAACTTCGCTGGCAGGACAGGGGCGATTTTGGAGACACCCCTGAGACGCGTGCAGGCTTATCCAGGTACATGGAGCTTGGTTATGTCGCTGCTGATGAAACCGACGAGTCCGTTTCCAGGACACAGGATTTCGGTTTGCAGGACCTGGCAGCAGCTGTCCTTGCTGAAGCAACCGGACATCTTGACGATGCCGAGTACTTCAGGAGCCGCTCTTATAACTATCGCAACCTGTGGAATGATGAGGCAAAGGTTTTCCTTCCGAGAAATGCCGATGGCTCCTGGGTTGACCCATTGTCCGGACATCACTATACCGAATGTTCTCCACAGACCGCAGTATGGGCCGTTCCGTATGATGTCGAAGGGCTGTCGGCACTGATGGGCGGCAACGATGGGCTGGAATCCCGTCTCGATTCGTATTTCGAAGACCTTTTCTGGAAGGGTGAGAATGGCAACCGCTCCATTCATGGAAACGAGACCGGCCATCATGTCGCTTATCTGTACAACAGGATAGGAAAGCCGGAGAAGACTCAGCTGCATGTCCGCCAGATATTGTCACGCTGCTATTCCACCGACCGCAAGGGATTCGACGGCAACGAAGATTGCGGTCAGATGAGCGCCTGGTACATACTGTCCTCGCTCGGACTCTATATGCTGAATCCTGCCGATGGATGGTATGAACTTGGGGCACCATGCGTGAGCAACGCCAGGCTGACTCTGCAGAACGGAAATATCCTGACAATCAAGACGAAGAATTTGTCTGACCTCCCTGCTCAGGTCAAACAGGTATCTTTCAATGGTAAGGCTATCAAGGAATGGAGAATCAGCCATGCGGAACTGGCACAGGGGGGTGAGCTTGTCTTTGAGTATGAGAAACCCGGACAGCCTGAAGAACCGGGTCATGTCTTTTCGATGAGCTGCAAGGTTACAAGCTGCAACGGAGCGCTTAGCAACAAGCACAAAAGAGAGGAATTCGCCGAATGGTGCAAGAAAAACCACATCACCAAACTCTGGCTGGAAAGTTACAGACATGGGGAAACCGTGCCCACCTCGCTTCTGAGAAAGGAGAGAAATCAGACCGCCAGGCTTCATGTAAGGCAATCTTGGAGGAACGGAGCGATGAGTTGTTCAAACTGGCAAAAAGGCTCGAAGGGGCAGAGGTCTTAGGATATGAAAAGCTTGGTGATGGTTCATCCCTGCATACGTTCCGCAAAGACTATAAGCAGTTCCAGATTACTTTTACCCAGCAGGGTTGCAGAGAATCCGCTCCAAATTGACACCCTTTTCTGAGCAGCGTTCCGTCCTGTGCTCCAAGAAGTAAGCTTCGCGTTGAGTTTTACTGCACTGCGAACACCAAAAAAGCCACCGCAATTCGCGATGGCTTTTTTATTTATGTCTGATTAACCTCAGACCTTGATCTCTACTTCTACGCCGGAGGGCAGCTCGAGCTTCATAAGGGCGTCAACGGTCTTTGCGTTGCTGTCCTCGATGTCGAGAAGCCTGCGGTAAGAATCGAGCTCGAACTGCTCGCGGGCCTTCTTGTTGACGAAGGTCGAGCGGTTTACGGTGAAGATCTTTTTGTTGGTGGGCAGAGGAATAGGACCATTCACTTTCGCGCCAGTTGATTTCACCGTGTCAACGATCTTAGCTGCGGACTTGTCCACGAGCATGTGATCGAAAGACTTGAGTTTAATTCTGATTTTCTGAGCCATATTGTCTAATGTTTTTTTGTTTCTGTTAAAAAACTAATCTTCATTCGGATGATAACCGCTCTTCTCCACGATATCCTTGGCCATGGCCGGGGGAACCTCGGCATAGTGATCGAAGGACATGGTGCTGGATGCGCGTCCGCTCGACAGGGTGCGGAGCACCGTGACGTAGCCGAACTGCTCTGCCAGAGGGACGAACGCCTTGATGATGCGCACGCCACCGGTGGTAGTGTCCATTTCGGTTATCTGGCCGCGACGGCGGTTGAGATCGCCCACAATCTCGCCCATGTACTCCTCGGGAGTAACGACCTCCAGAGCCATCACAGGCTCGAGAAGGATGGGTTTGCACTTGCGGTAAGCGTTCTTGAACGCCATACGTGCCGCGATTTCGAATGAAAGTTGATCAGAATCGACCGGATGATAAGAACCGTCCAACAGGGTGACCTTGAGAGACTGGACCTCGTAGCCTGCAAGAGCTCCGTTGAGCATTGCGGACTCGAATCCTTTCTGGACGCTGGGTATGTACTCCTTGGGAACGTTGCCTCCCTTGACCTCGCTGACAAACTGAAGGCCTGTTACGCCCTCGTCTGCAGGACCCATCTCGATGAGGATGTCGGCGAACTTGCCGCGACCGCCGGTCTGCTTCTTGAAGACCTCGTGGTGCTGATAGCTTGCCGTGACAGCCTCTTTGTAGTTGACCTGCGGAGCTCCCTGGTTGATCTCGACGCCGAACTCGCGACGGAGACGGTCGACGATGATGTCCAGGTGAAGCTCACCCATGCCGCTGATGACGGTCTGGCCGGTTTCGCTGTCGCTCTTGACGGTGAAGGTAGGATCCTCCTCCGCAAGTTTGGACAGTGCGATTCCGAGTTTGTCCAGGTCGCCCTGGGTCTTGGGCTCGACTGCGATTCCGATAACGGGATCGGGGAAGGTCATGGATTCAAGGGCATAGCTGTGATTGTCGGCACAGACGGTGTCGCCGGTGCGAAGGTCCTTGAAACCAACGGCTGCGCAGATGTCTCCCGCCTCCACGAACTCGATGGGGTTCTGGTGGTTGGAGTGCATCTGGAAGAGCCTTGAGACGCGTTCCTTGCGGCCGGTACGGGAATTCATCACGTAACTGCCGGCGTCGAGGTGGCCCGAATAGGCACGGATGTAAGCGAGACGGCCGACGTACGGATCCGTTGCAATCTTGAATACAAGACCGCAGAACGGAGCCTTGGGGTCGGGCTCGAGGGTGGTTTCCTTACCGATTGCCAGGTTGGTTACCTTGGTTGCACCGATGTCCAGAGGACTGGGCAGATAACGCATCACGGCATCGAGAAGGAACTGGACTCCTTTGTTCTTGAAGGAAGAACCGCAGCATGCAGGGACTATCTTCATGGCGATGGTTCCCTTGCGCAGGGCTTCGATGATTTCTTCCTCGCTGATGGAGTCGGGGTCCTCGAAGAACTTCTCCATGAGGGCGTCGTCACATTCGGCGGCGTTCTCTACGAGTTTCGCCCTCCACTCCTCGACCTCGTCCTCCATTTCTGCAGGAACGGGACCGATGGCGTAGTTGACGAGTTCTTCGCTGGAGTTGTAGCGGATTGCCTTGCGGGAAATCAGGTCCACGATGCCCTCGAAGTGCTCTTCGGCTCCGATGGGGAGGCAGATGGGCACTGCGGTGGCTCCGAGCTTGGTTTTGATATCTTCGACGCAGGCGAGGAAATCGGCTCCCACGCGGTCCATCTTGTTGACGTACGCAATCTTGGGAACGCCGTACTTGTCGGCCTGGCGCCATACTGTTTCACTCTGAGGCTGTACGCGGCCCACGGCGCAGAAGGTTGCGATGGTGCCGTCGAGTACGCGGAGCGAACGCTCCACCTCAACGGTGAAATCTACGTGACCCGGAGTGTCGATAAGGTTGATTTGATAGGTGTTTCCGCCATAGTGCCAGAATGCTGTAGTCGCAGCGGAGGTAATGGTGATACCTCTTTCCTGCTCCTGCACCATCCAGTCCATGGTTGCAGCACCCTCGTGTACCTCACCGATCTTGTGGGTCTTACCGGTGTAGTAGAGGATACGCTCGGACGTGGTAGTCTTGCCGGCATCGATGTGTGCCATGATGCCGATGTTACGAGTAAATTTAAGATTTCTGCTGGCCATCCTGAACGGAACTTACTAGAAGCGGAAGTGGGCGAATGCCTTGTTGGCTTCTGCCATTCTGTGCATATCCTCTTTGCGCTTGAATGCGCCGCCTTCGTTGTTGTAGGCTGCGATGATTTCTGCACAGAGTTTTTCTGCCATGGAGCGGCCGGAACGCTTGCGGGCGAAGTTGATCATGTTCTTCATCGAGAGCGAAACTTTTCTTTCCGGGCGCAACTCTGTCGGCACCTGGAAGTTGGCACCACCGATACGGCGACTCTTAACCTCAATCTGAGGGGTCACGTTCTCGAGAGCCTTCCTCCAAATATCGAGAGGAGCCTTGTCAGAATCTTTCATCTTCTCGCCTACCATGTCAATGGCATCGTAAAAAATAGAATACGCGATACTCTTCTTCCCCTGCAACATAAGATTGTTCACGAAACGGGTAACCATCGTGTCGTGGAACTTAGGATCAGGAAGTAGAATCCTCTTCTTAGGCTTTGACTTTCTCATTTTTGTGAAAAATTAAAGATTAAAACACCCCGGGCTACTTCTTGGGCCTCTTGGCGCCATAGAGGGAACGGGACTGGGTCCTGCCTTCTACGCCAGCGGTATCCAATGCGCCACGAAGGATGTGGTAACGTACACCGGGAAGGTCTTTTACACGACCGCCACGGACCAGCACGATGCTGTGCTCCTGGAGGTTGTGGCCTTCGCCGGGGATGTAGGCATTGACCTCTTTTGCGTTAGAAAGACGTACACGGGCAACCTTACGCATTGCTGAGTTAGGTTTCTTAGGGGTCGTTGTGTAAACCCTGAGGCATACGCCACGCTTCTGAGGGCAAGCATCCAACGCGCGGGACTTGCTCTTTACTTCGACAGTCTCGCGTCCTTTGCGGACCAATTGTTGAATTGTGGGCATAAGTGTTTGTTAATAAATAAAATAAACGGTCCATTCCTGGCAAAAACGCCAAAAACGGACCGCAAAGATACGAATTATTTGCGACATATCCAAGAAAGGCTTTCTGTCGCGGCCTCACAAATACCTTATTTGCCTATAACTCTTCTATCTCTTTGAGGGTAAAGCCGGACGCACGAACGATATCATCTGTGAGTATTCCAAGATTTTTAAGCGACTTTATGAGTTCGGCCTTTCCCTTGGCATAAAACTCTTCGGTGAGATATGAACGTACATCGTTGTCGAACATACAGCGGAAATGCCGTCAAAGGCCAAGCGCGGCAAACTCGATATCGTTCTTGGCGCGATTCTTCAAAGCCTCGTCGGCGGCGGTGGCGGCATCCAGAAGCTTGCGGGCCTCGGAAACCTCGCCCTTGCGGGCGGCGAGTACGGCACGCAGGTAGTCGGCCTTGGCGCTTTGGTCTCCCTGGAGCGCTGCTGCGGCTCCGGCCTCGTCGCCGCTGACCAGGCAGGCAACTGCGGCGTTGACTCCCTTAAGGCCGGCTGCATCCTTAGCGGCCGTCTCGTAGTCGCCCTTGAGGATGTCCATCACGATGCGGTTCTGCTTGGAATCGTCGTTGTCGGCCTTCCAGTAGCACATGTCGGCCGCCTGCCAGTCGGCGTTGCGCATGGCAACCACTCCGGTGGCGTTGAGGGCGTCGGCGTCGGGCTCTTTGATTTTGCCAAGATAGGCTCCGCCAAGGGATGTACGGCCCTGGGAGAGATACAGCATGGCGAGATTGTAGCGGGCCGTGTCGGAGTTGAACTTCTCGATGGCCAGCTTATAGAGGCTTTCCTTGCCCTCGGGGGACTCGGTAATGGTCGCAAGATGCAGGATGGACGGCTCGTCGAAGCGGTCGAGGCCGAGTTTTTCGGCCCGCTCGACCAGTTCGCGGTCATCGTAGTTACGCCACTCCAGGTCGGTCACCAGGCGTGCGCGGCGAAGTTCGGGGAACACCCTCTTGTTGATTTCCTGATATATCTGGGAAAGGTTGCGGATTTCGCTTTCGCGCATTGCCGGGTCGCTGTACATGGACAGCACACGCAGGATGAGGTCCTTGTCGCGGATGTTGGACTTTTCTACGGCCTCGCGGAAACCGTCCCAGTCCTGTCCCATGCTTTCGACCTCAACACCGGAGAGTTCCAGACCGCCCGCCACCTTGTCCCATGCCTTCTGGGCGGTGCCGGCACGCTTATCGGACAGGGTTTCGTTGTACTGCTTGCCTCCTTCGGGAGAGGTGTACGCTACTATTTTGGTATCCTTGATGGTGGTGCGCTCGTCGGTCTGCAGGTACTCCAGGGAGTTCTTGTAGTTGACCATGGAGTTGGTCTCGAACTGCTCCTGATCGACGCGGTCGGAGCCTACATCGTAGAGGATACGGCCCTCGGTGGTCCGGTACAGTATGGGCTGGTAACCGTCGGGCTTGACGGTATAAACGCCGTCAAGGTCGGCCAGCTGGTACGTGGCGAGGCATCCGTCGGCAACCTTAATGGGCTCCAGGGGATACTCCTTGCCGTCCCAGTAAACCTTGGCACGAAGCTCCAGGCGGGCTTTTTCGCAACCGGGTACGTACTTGAATTCCAGCCGTTCCGTAATGGTCTGACCTTTTGAGGACACCGGTTTGTAGTTATCTTTCACCTTGTCGCCCTGGTACTGCAGCAGACGGCCCGCCTGCTCGCCTCCTTCGTAAACCAGCACGGGGCTTACATCCATCACCGCCTTGGGATGAAAGTATCCCTTGGGACAGGTAACGGTAACGGTTGCAGGTATTTTGCCGGCCTTGATTTCCAGTATTTCCGGGGTGCAGGAGATGGTGACGTCTTTTGCCATCTGCATCTGCTCGATCCTGGACTTGGCACAGGATGTCCCGAGCATAAGAAGGGCGCTGAGCGCCGCTAGCGATAGGATTCTTTTCATAACGGTTACAAAGATAAGTTTTTTTCATAACTTTGCACCGTTATGGACTCCCAAGAGCTTCAACTGTTAAAAAACCGATACGACATCATAGGCAATGACCCGGCGCTCACCAGGGCGCTGGAAACGGCCGTCGCAATAGCCCCCACCGACCTTACCGTCCTCATCGAAGGCGAGAGCGGCACCGGCAAGGAAAACATCCCGCAGATAATCCACCAGCACAGCCGCCGCAAAAACGGCAAGTACCTGGCAGTCAACTGCGGAGCCCTTCCGGAGGGCACTATCAACGCAGAGCTTTTCGGCCACGAAAAAGGAGCATTCACCGGGGCTGTAGGCGAGCGCAAGGGCTACTTCGAAGAGGCCAACGGAGGCACCCTCTTCCTCGACGAAATAGGCGAACTCCCCAAGGAAACCCAGGCCATGCTGCTGCGCGTCCTGCAGAACGGCGAGTTCATCAAGGTAGGCTCATCGAAGGTGGAAAAGACCGACGTCCGCGTCATCTGCGCCACCAACGTCAACCTGTCATACGCCGTCGCCACCGGCAAGTTCCGTCAGGACCTCTACTACCGCATCAACTCCATCCAGATAAAGATGCCTCCCCTGCGTGAGCGCAAGAGCGACATCTACCTGCTGTGGCGCAAATTCTCGTCCGACTTTGCGGCAAAATACGGCAGCAGCCGCGTCACCCTCGACCTGGAGGCCATATCGGCCCTGTCCTCATACCGCTGGCCCGGCAATATCCGCCAGCTCAAGAACGTAGCCGAAACGGTGACGGCAATAGAGAGCCGCCCGGCAAGGCCCGGTGTCGACAAGGTCGAAATAGGCGCCGCCACCCTCAGCCGCTATCTGCCCGACGAGCAGGACTCCCTGCTGCCCGCACAAAGCTCCGCCGCCGGAGCGCAAAACAGCCTGCCAGACCAAGACAAACAAATGATAGTCAAAGCGCTGCTGGACCTCAAACGAGAGGTTGACGAGCTCCGCGTCCTGGTCAATTCGGGCGTTCCTTCGCAGGCGGCGGCACCCCAGCAGCACATTATTCCACAGCACATTGACGAGCCCGAGGAGCAGACCTTCGACGAACCCGTACCGGCCCACGAGGTCAGCATGAAGCAGCTCGGCGACGAGGCCATCGAGCGCGCACTCGCCCGTCACGGCGGCAAAGTAGGGCCCGCGGCAAAGGAACTCGGCATCTCGGAAAGAACCATATACCGCAAACTCGCAGCAAAGAAGAACAAATGAAAGCACTACGCCGGCTCATACCGCTGCTCGCGGCCCTGGCCCTACTTCAGGGCTGCAAGATAAGCTATTCGTTCTCGGGGACTTCCATACAGCCCGACGTCAACACCATTACCATCAACTTCATAGAGTACCGGGCGCCCAAGGTCAACCCGTCCCTGTCCAACGACCTCACAGAGGCCATCCGCAACCAGTTCCGCCGCATGACGCGTCTGGAGCAGGTTGACATGGACGGCGACATGGAGATTTCGGGCCAGATTACCGGGTACGACGTCTCCACTGCTGCCGTCACCGCCAACGAAGTTGCGGCGCGCAACAAGCTCACCGTCACCGTAAAAATCCAGTTCAGCGACAAGAAGCACCCCGAAGAAGACTTCGACAAGAGCTTCTCCGCATTCTCGGAGTACGACTCCAACAACACCCTGGACGCCGTAGAGAGCAGCCTCTGTGCGGAAATCGTAGAAAAACTGGTGGAAGACATATTCAACGCATCCGTAGCGCAATGGTAGGAGGGGCAATAGACATACACCGCCTCAACCTCGAGGAGCTGCTGGGAGTGGTCAACATCTACCCCTGGTATGCCGGAGCGCGCATGGAACTGTGCTCGAGGCTGGCCAAGGCAGGTACGCTCGGCGACAGCCAGCTCAGCCAGACGGCTCTGTACATGAACTCCCGCCGAATATTGTCGGCACTCGTGCGGCAGAACCGCTGCGCCGATTATTCCGACGCCGACGTATCGTCGCTCCTGCATCAGGTCATGGAGCCACAGGAGCCCGCCACAAGCGAAGAGCCGCCGGTGCAGGAAGAGACGCCGCAGCAGTTCGCACGCCGCATCTTCGTCGTCGGCGGAGACTATTTTTCCCAGGCCCAGTACCGTCAGGCACGCCGTGACGACGACAGCATCTTCCCCTCTTTCGCCAACTCAGAGCGCGAAGACCTGCCGGCCGAACTGCCCGAAGAAAACTTCGACCTGTGCACCGAAACCCTCGCCCAGATTTACGCAGAACAGGGCTATATCGATGAAGCAAAGCAAATTTATTCCAAACTAAGTTTGCGATATCCGGAAAAAAGTGTTTACTTTGCATCCCTTATTGAAAAATTAGACAATAATTGATATGAACACCTTATTCACAATCCTCACCGTGCTCATCGTCCTGGCCGCGATTCTGCTTATCGTGGTTGTTCTGCTTCAGAACGGCAAGGGCGGCGGCATGGCCAGCAACTTTGTCGCAGGCAACCAGACCTTCGGTGTCCGCCAGACCGCCGACATCCTCGAGAAAATCACCTGGGGCCTTGTGGCATTCATCATCGTCATTTCAGTAGTCGCATCCTTCACCACCGGCACCACCGGCACCGGCATCGACGTTACCGAGCGCATCGAGAACGCAGCCTCCGAAGAGCAGCCCGCATTCCCCACCGCTCCCGTAGATCTGGAGGAAGCACCCGCCACCGAGGTTCCTGCAGAGTAGGAATCCTTCCGGCTGACAATTTGTCACTGGAATATATTTTGACCTAAGTTTCACCGGGTTCCGTCAGATACGGGGCCCGGTGAAACTATTATGGAAAACAAGTACGAATTCTTAAGCAAGTACGCGGTCGATCTGAACGCGGCCGCAGCTTCCGGTAAGCTCGACCCGGTCATAGGCCGGGACGACGAGATACGCCGTGTCCTGCAGATCCTTTCCCGCAGGACCAAAAACAACCCGATTCTGGTAGGCGAGCCCGGCGTGGGCAAAACGGCCATATCAGAAGGTATAGCTACAAAGATAGTCAACGGCGAGGTGCCCGAGAACCTCAAGAGCCGCAAGGTCTATTCCCTCGACATGGGCGCCCTGATTGCAGGCGCCAAGTATCAGGGCGAATTCGAGGAACGTCTTAAAGGCGTTGTAAAAGAGGTTGTTGACTCCGCCGGAGAAATCATCCTCTTCATCGATGAAATCCACACCCTGGTAGGTGCGGGCCGCACCAGCGGCGCCATGGACGCCAGCAACATCCTCAAGCCTGCCCTGGCCCGCGGCGAGCTTCGCACCATCGGCAGCACCACTCTGGAGGAATACCAGAAATACTTCGAACAAGACAAGGCACTGGAGCGCCGTTTCCAGAAGGTCATGGTGGATGAGCCGTCGCCGGCCGAGAGCATCGCTATCCTGCGAGGCCTCAAGGAGCGCTACGAAAACCACCACCGGGTGAGCATCGAAGACGACGCCCTCATCGCCGCAGTGAACCTCAGTCACCGCTACATCAGCAACCGTTTCCTTCCCGACAAGGCCATCGACCTCGTTGACGAGGCGGCGAGCAAGTTGCGTCTGGAGATGAATTCGGTGCCCGAACCCATCGACGACCTCAACTCCCGCATACGCCAGCTCGAGATAGAGAAAGAGGCGATAAAGCGCGAAGGGACGTCGCTCAAGAGCGAGAAAATCGACACCGAACTCTCCGAGGCAAAGGCCCGCAAGGCCGAACTGGAGAAACGCTGGAACGAAGAGAAGGGCATAGTGACGGAGCTCAACAACCTCCGCCAGCAGATCGAAGACTTCAAGCGCGACGCCGCTGCGGCCGAACGCTCTGGCGACTATGGACGCGTGGCCGAAATCCGCTACGGCAAACTCGCCGGCGCCCAGCAGAGGCTCAAAGAGTTGTCTGAAAAGCAGGCAGCCATCAAGGACCCCATCATCACCGAGTCCGTAACTCCTTCCGACATTGCAGAAATCGTGGCCCGCTGGACCGGAATTCCCGTGGGACGGCTCCTGGAAAGCGAAAAGGAAAAGCTCCTGCGTATGGAGGAACAGCTGCACAAAAGGGTCGTCGGACAGGACAAGGCTATCGAAGCCGTCAGCGACGCAGTACGCCGCAGCCGTGCAGGCCTCAGCAATGAGCACCGCCCCATCGGGTCCTTCCTCTTCCTGGGACAGACCGGCGTAGGCAAGACCGAACTCGCCAAGGCGCTGGCAGAATTCCTGTTCAACGACGAAAGCATGATGACCCGTATCGATATGAGCGAATACCAGGAGGCGCACACCGTCTCCCGTCTGGTGGGCGCTCCTCCGGGATACGTAGGTTACGACGAGGGCGGACAGCTCACCGAAGCGGTACGCCGCAAGCCATACTCCGTAGTGCTGCTCGACGAAATCGAAAAGGCCCACAGCGATGTGTTCAACATCCTGCTGCAGGTGCTCGACGACGGCCGTCTGACCGACAACAAGGGGCGCACGGTGGACTTCAAGAACACCATCCTCATCATGACATCCAACCTCAAGGAGGAAGAACTTCGCCTTCGCATGAGACCGGAGTTCATCAACAGGATAGACGAAATCGTAAAGTTCGACGCCCTGACGAAGGAAGACATACGGCAGATTGTCCGCATACAGATGTCCCAGCTGCAGAATAAGTTGGAAGAAGACTCGGTGGAGCTGAAGTACACCCCCGCCTTCGAGGATTACGCCGTACAAAACGGCTACGACCCCGATTTCGGCGCCCGTCCGGTGAAGCGTCTTATCCAGCGCGAACTGGTGAACCGCCTCGCCCGCGAAATACTTGAAGGAACCATCCACAAGGGTTCCGCCATCACGGTAAGCGCCGACGGCGGCAGCATAATCATTTCGCAGTAAAGCTCCGATAATTTGTTATGGAATGATAAAGATTTTTGGATGAGTTTGGATTTTGGAAGAAGGAGTGTAGTGGGACTACACGACTGATGACAAAACTCAAAGACAACAAAAAGATTCATAAAAATGATGCAGGTAATTTTTTTTGAATGACTATATTTGCAATTCGGACAACAATAAACATCTACGATAATGAAAATCAAATCCATCCTCGCAGCAGCCGCTGGCTTTGTCCTGGCAGCCTGCACCTCACAGACCGCATTCAGTGTCAAAGCCACCGACGCTGACGGAGCGACTGTCAACGTAATCGACCTCCTCTCCGGCGAAACGCTTGCCAGCGCCAGCGGTGACGAAGTGATAATCAACGGCAAAGCCGACAAGAACGCTCTTCTGGCCATCCAGAAGGAGGGCGACAGCTGGCAGACCCTCTTCTTCAACGACGGCAAACCCGTAAGCGTCGATGTGGACGACCACAGCTTCGAAGGCTCCGAGCTCAACAACAAGGTCAACGCCTTCGACCTCAGCACCTCCGAGGCCATGGAGTCAATCAACGAAGCCATCGAGGACCTCGAAGATATCGACGACCCGGCAGAGCAGCTTGCAAAGACCGCAGCCATCCAGCAGGACATCCAGTCCTTCATGGACAACTACAAGAACTTCCTTGCAGAGAACCGCGACAACATCGCTCCCGCAGCGTTCGTGCCTCAGATTTTCTCTTACCTCGACGAGGAGGAGATCGCCGAAGAGTTCCTGCCCGAGTACGAATATGCCAATCATCCTTACGCAAAGAGCTTCCTCAAAAAGTTAGAAGAGCAGAAAGCTGCTCAGGAGGCCGCGGAGGCTGAGGCACAGAAGATTATCGGCAGCAAGTTCATCGACCTGCAGGAGCCCGACACAGACGGCAACATGCACTCCCTGAGCGAGTTCGTCGGCAACGGCAAATGGGTGCTGGTGGACTTCTGGGCCTCATGGTGCGGTCCCTGCCGCAGAGAGATGCCCAATGTGGTTGCAGCATATCTGAAATATCACGACAAGGGCTTCGACATCGTCGGCCTGTCTTTCGACAACGACAAGGACGCATGGGTCAATGCCATTGACGAACTCGACATGCCCTGGCACCATCTCTCCGACCTTCAGGGCTGGAAGAGCGTAGCCGCATCGACATACGGCATCCGCGCCATCCCCGCAAGCATACTGGTCGATCCCGAAGGAACGATCGTCGCCCGCGACCTCCGCGGACCGGAGCTCGGGAAGAAACTCGCAGAGATTTTTGGAGAATAGGAAGCTGTGAAACGAATACTTTCAACCGCCCTCGCGCTTTTGACGGGGGCGGTTTGCGCTTTTGCCCAGCAGACACATGTGGACGAGGTGTCCATCGACACCAGGGCGACTTTCCATCAGCAGACCACCGACGGCGTGTATGATTCCCACTTTCAGGGGGATTACCTCAACCTGCACATCATAGGACAGCTCAACGACAAGCTCTCCTTCCGTGTAAGGCAGCGCCTCAACAAGAAAGTCGAAGACACCAATCCCTTCAATGCCACCGACTTCCTGTGGCTGGACTGGCATCCCACCAAGAAATGGTCCTTCATGGCCGGCAAGCAGCCCATACTCGTGGGCGGCTACGAAATCGATTCCGCTCCCATCGACGTATATTATTACGGAGCGTTCAGCAACAACCTATACCAGTACTATGCCTTCGGCGCCAGCGTAAGTTACCATCCTTCTGACGGTCAGACCGTTTCGGTGCAATTCATCCCTTCCCCCATCTCTCCGGTAACCCAGAATGCATACTCCTACAACCTCTATTGGAACGGTCATTTCTGGCCATGGTGGAAGACCATCTGGAGTTATAACCTGGTAGAGGACGAGCTGCACCGCAAGATGAACTGGATTGCCCTGGGCAACAAGTTCTACATGGGCAAACTCGTTGTAGATGTGGACTATATCGACCGCATCGCCTTCGGTCAGAAGAACCCGTTCTCGGACTGGACCCTCATCGGAAAGGCCATACTGACCCTGGGCAAATGGAACATCTGCACCAAGGTCGGCTACGAGCGCAACGACGCCTCCAACATCGACCCGAACTGGAAGGAAGAATGGAATACGCTGGTAAGTGCCGACCACATAGGTTCATACGACCTGGTACTGCCGGCCGGCAACGATTACCTGTATGCCGGATTCGGATTCGAATATTTCCCGCTGGGGAACGACAACCTGCGCCTGCACTTCGCCTACTTCGGTGACAATCACGACCGTGTGCACAATTTCGACATCGGCGTGACCTGGCGCTTCAAGATTTACAAACGTCAGCAGCAGTAGGCGTCAGCGCGCCTGCAGCACCTCTCCGGCATCGCGCACCACGGCCGCTTTCCAGCGGTCGGTATAGCCAGGCTGCGTGAGGCCCTCCGGAATGCCCTCAGAGTACTGCGAATGCAGGAAAGCTCCGTCGGCCGACTGGGCCTTGACGTTGCCGTCGATGAACTTGACGGTCAGCATCTCTTCCAGTTTCGACCAGTGGCGGAACTGCTCAGAGGCGCTGTTTACGGTAAAATCAGAGAGCTTCCGGACCACTCGGCGCACGGCTCCTTTGCTGTATATCTTGAGCAGTTTCGCATCTTCCTGAGGCACCAGCACCATCATGCGGTTCTCGTAGGCGTCCACTTCGGCACGCACCACCGGTTCCATCTGATTATACATGCGATAGCAGGCGTTCGTCACCCTGTTGTTAATCCAGAACTGCGAGGTTGCGCTATAATGGAGAAGGTCGCCGTTGCCCTCACGCAGGCATTCAGGAATCTTTTTCGTATTGACGTAAATAGGTGTGAGATACGAGGTTGCCGCATCGTCGCAGCCAAACCACAGCAGAGCTCCGATCTCGTCGGGGAGCCACCCGCGGGCCTGTCCGACGAACCAGAAACCGGTCTGCTGGGTAGCGATGGCCCGCTCGTTTACATAGGTCTTGCCCTCCCATTCGAAGTTCATCGGCCTCCAGCGATAGGGGCAGGCATTGCCGCCGGCGCCTATGTCGGTACGCATGTCCATCGGAGTGCCTTCGTAGTGGTCGCGCATCACGTCGGCTACGTCTTTCATGCTGAGTTTACGGGACGGCTTGACGAAAAGCGGCATCTCGGAATCGAGCTCGTAGCCCATTGCATACGGGAGCCAGTCGGAGGCCGGAGCGGTCTTGAGCGCGCCGTCTTCTTCCCAGCAGAAAGTGCCGTCGCACAGAATGTTGAACGCCGACCAGGCACGGGCGTCGCAGCCGCGGGCAGCGCCGAAATCGAGCGGATTGTAGGCGTCGCGGAAGCTGAAGTCCTCGTCGGAACCGCTGTACCAGCCCTTCTTACGGGCGTACTCTGCAACGTCGGTGGAATACATGCAGTTCTCGGGGTCGTTCCAGGGGAAGCGGGTGATGCGGCTCTGATTGGCATGGGCGCAGATATATCCGTCGGGAATGCGGCGGGCCACCCATACTATGCCTTTTTCGTCGGTCCCTTTGCCCACGAGATCCATTATCCAGGCCTCCTTGGGGTCGGCGATGCTGAAGGTCTCACCCTCGGAGGGGTAGCCGTACTCGTTTGCGAGGGCTACGATGGTCTGAATGGCTTCGCGTGCCGTGCGGGCCCGCTGCAACGTCACGTAAATCAGTGAGCCATAGTCCATTATTCCGTTGGGGTCGGCCTGTTCTTCGCGTCCGCCCCAGGTGGTTTCGCCTATTATGAGCTGATGGACGTTCATGTTGCCCACGGTCTGGTACGTGATTGCGGCCTGCGCAATGTCTCCAAGGGGCCTGGCGGTATCCCATTCGATTATCGGAAGACGGGTTCCGGCCTTCCACTTTCCGCCGGGACGGAAATATAATTCGCCGAACAGCCAGTGAGAGTCGGCGGCATAGGAGACCATCGACGAACCGTCGGCGGAGGCTCCGGGGGTGACTATTACGTTGGTGCAGGCATCGGCCTTGATTGTCATCGCGGCAACGGCGGCCGCAAGCGTCAGAGTGAGTCGCAGAGTTTTCATAAGCGCAAACTTAAGTAAATTTTGTTAACTTTGCATTTTGTATGAAAAAGATTGTCGTCATTATTTTGCTGTGCCTGCCTGCAGCGCTGCTTTTTGCCCAGGAGCAAAAGACTCCCGAGCAAAAGGAGAAGGAGTTCTACGAGGCCATAGAAAAGCAGATAGAGAGGCTTACCACCCTTCTGGAGCTTGACGACAGCCAGGTTTTTTATGCCGACAGCATACTTACCCACGACTATCTGGCAATGCAGGAGGAATTTGCAGAAATGTCCAGGGCGAAAGTCTCCAACACCGATCTCTTCATAGACGCCCAAGACAGGTGGAACGAGCGCATTTACAATGCCTTCCACAAGATGCTCAACGAAGAGCAGTGGGACAAATATCTCAAATCCGGCGCAGCCCGCGACAAGAAGGCCCGCGACAAGCGTGCCGCCAAAAAGAAATAATATGAAAAAAGAAGATATCGACCGCATCGCCGCATCGCTCGGTGAGCTCAAGGCCAAGACAGAAAAAGAGGCCGAAGAAATCCGCATCAAGCTCCTCGGCAAAAAAGGCGAAATAACCGCACTTTTCGACGAATTCCGCACAATCGACAAATCGCAGAAGGCCGAGTTCGGCAAGGCCCTCAACGAGCTCAAACAGAAGGCACAAGCTTATGTGGATGAGCTCAAGGCATCGCTTTCGGGGAGCGGCTCCGGCAGCGGCTCCGAAGGTACCGACCTCAGCATGCCCGGTGACCCCCTGCCTATAGGTTCCCGCCACCCGGTAAGCATAGTGCGCCAGGAAATCGTGGATATCTTCCACAAATTCGGCTACGACGTCGCCGAAGGGCCTGAAATCGAGGACGACTACCACGTCTTCGAGGCCCTCAACTTCCCGCCCAACCATCCTGCCCGCGACATGCAGGACACCTTCTTCATATCCGCCGGGCACCTCAATCCCCTCCTGCTCCGCACCCATACATCAAGCGTACAGGTGCGTACGATGGAGAAAATGCCCGTGCCCATCAGGGTCATCTGCCCTGGACGAGTATTCCGCAACGAGGCCATCAGCGCCCGTGCCCACTGCATATTCCATCAGGTAGAAGGACTCTATATCGACGAGGGCGTAACCTTCGCCGACCTCAAGCAGGCCATACTTCTCTTCGCCCGCGAAATGTTCGGGTCCGACACCCAGATACGCATGCGCCCCTCTTATTTCCCCTTCACGGAACCTTCCGCAGAGGTGGACGTAAGCTGCAACATCTGCCACGGCAAGGGATGCAACATCTGCAAGGGAACCGGATGGCTGGAGATTCTGGGCTGCGGCATGGTCGATCCCAACGTATTGGAGGCCAGTGGCATAGATTCCAAGAAATACAGCGGCTTCGCCTTCGGAATGGGACTTGAGCGCATCGCCATGCTCAAATGGAGGGTCAACGACCTGCGCCACTACTTCGAGAACGACATGCGCTTCCTGCACGAGTTCGAGTCCGCGCCCGAAGTATGATAATCATCGTCGAAGCCGGTGCCACCAAAAGCGACTGGCGCATAATCGGACCCGACGGGCAGCGCCGCATGCTGCTCCCCGGAATGAACGTCTCCACCATCTCGATGGAAAACAACGTCCGCACCCTCTTCAGCGGTCTCGATCAGGCCGGTGCCAAGGAGCTTGACGGATTCTACCTATATACAGCCGGAATCGTCACCCCGGAGGTGCGCGAGAGGCTTACCGCCTGCGTACACTCTCTGGTTGACGTGCGCGAAGTGGAGGTCCAGGACGACCTGATGGCCGCCGCCCGCGCCGCCTGCGGGCACTCGGAAGGCATCGTAGCCATACTCGGCACGGGGTCCAACGCCTGCTGGTGGGACGGAAACAGCGTGAGCTTCAAGGTGCGCTCGGGCGGATATATCATCGGCGACGAAGGAGGGGGCGCCTGCCTTGGAAAACTGTTCCTGGGCGACCTCATAAAGGGGATCGTTCCCGAACCGGTAGCAGAGGATTTCGCATCGTCGCACGACGCTTCCTACGAAGGAATAGTACAGTTGGTGTATCGCAGCGAGGCTCCGGCCGGAGCCCTCGGAAGCCTTGCGCCGTGGCTGCTGGAGCGCTATGACTCAAGCCCTTATGTGCGAGAACTCATAGACGGAAACTTCCGTTCGTTCATTCGCCGTTCGCTGCTGCATTACGACGTCCGGCATTATCCCGTAGGAGTTGTCGGCGGATGGGGAAACGCCTGCCGCGACATCTTCTCCCGCCTCTGCGACGAAGCTGGCATACGCCTGCGGGGATTTGTCTCCGAACCTATCGAGGGACTGATCGCCTATCACTCAGCATAGATGGTGATGGCGACGGCGGCACCCTCGGCGGGATCACTTTAGCCTCCTTTTGATCCCGAATGACCTTTTTACACCCTCTGCGGGATCATTTTGCCATTCAAGTGATCCCATACGACCTCGTTGTGCCCTTCGCGGGATCATTTTAGTCTCTTATTGATCCCAAACGACCTTTTTCACCCTCTGCGGGATCACTTTGCCATTCAAGTGATCCCATGCGACCTCGTTGTGCCCTCTGCGGGATCACTTTAGCCCCTTTTTGATCCCGAACGACCTTTTTGCACCCTCTGCGGGATCACTTTGCCATTCAAGTGATCCCATGCGACCTCGCTGTGCCCCCTGCGGGATCACTGTCGCCTCCTTTTGATCCCGAACGACCTTTTTGCACCCTCTGCGGGATCACTTTGTCCCTCAAGTGATCCCATACGACCTCGTTGTGCCCCCTGCGGGATCACTTTCGCCTCCTTTTGATCCCGAACGACCTTTTTACACCATCTGCGGGATCATTTTGCCATTCAAGTGATCCCATACGACTTCGTTGTGCCCTCCGCGGGATCACTTTCGCCTCTTTTTGATCCCGAATGTAACCAAAGGGCAATAAAAAAGCGGCCCCGGAAGAGGCCGCCAATATTGATCTCAGAATTTTATTTCCTTCTTTGATATGTATTCGTAATCTCTTTGGTGAGAAGGCTGCCAATAAGAGAATTGTCTTTGAGAACCATCTCATTACGTGTCAGTTTGACCAGTTCGTAACGGCTGCTGCCATCGACGATGAAATAGGGATCGCCGAAGCTGAAAGGATACGAAGTGGTGCGGTTGTCATACCCGAAAGTTATTTTGCTTTGCTCAATAAGCATGTACTCGTCTCCCTGATTGTAGTTGGTAGTATTTGTCGTACCATCCAAGGCGATTGTGGTTCTGGAGACAAGGTCCCAGGTACCTACCAGGTTGCCGATCTTGACGTCTTTAATCTCCGAGTTGCAGGAAGAAAGCCCGACTGTCATAAGCAAGGCAGCGATTGCGTAAAAAATCTTTTTCATATTTTCCAGTTTTTGTCATTGCAAATTTAACCATTCCTCATAAAAAAGCAAACTTCCGCCTTTGGAACGCCTTTTTTAAAGAGTCCTGAAAAAGGTCGCCAGCTTTCAACAAGGGCTGCCAGCGAGACTGCATACAGGTCGAAAAAACGGTGCAAGTGCGCTCATTATGGTACAGATAGCATCACCCCGGCCTTTCTAGCTACTCAGTAAATATGATGGTTTTAGCCAACTGAACGCAAAAAAATTTTGGAGAAAAGAAAAAACGTTGTATATTTGCAGTCCCGTCCGAAAGGAACGGAATTGAAATGCGGAAATAGCTCAGTTGGTAGAGCGCAACCTTGCCAAGGTTGAGGTCGCGGGTCCGAATCCCGTTTTCCGCTCCAAACGAAACGGCAGCCCTTGTGGTTGCCGTTTTTGTTTGCTTGGTAGCAGGTTTGCGACCCGCGACCTCAACAGCCCCCCTCCAGAGAGATCGAAGCTTATGCCGGATCAAAAGAAGGCCAAAGTGATCCCAGACAAGCATACTAAAGCCATTGCGGGATCAAAAGAAGGCCAAAGTGATCCCGCGGAGAGGCAGCGGAGAAACAGTCCCCGCCGCCTCCGCCGCCCCACAGGACTCCCTGCTACCGCAGAAGTCAGGAAAAGCCGCCAGAGAGACGATTTTCCAAAAAATACCTATATTTGTAGGTTATTAGTACGAAAAACCTACAATGGAAAGACAATTAAACAAGCTTTGCGCCAAATATACTCTGGCGGACGAAGTAAAACAACAGGGTCTTTATCCTTATTACCGCCCTATCTCTTCGGGCCAGGACCCTTTAGTCACCATGGCCGACGGATCCAAAGTCCTGATGTTCGGATCCAATTCCTATCTGGGACTTTCCGATGACCCGCGTCTTAAGGAGGCTGCCATCGCAGCAGTCAAGAAATACGGAACCAGTTGTTCCGGAAGCCGTTTCCTCAACGGAACCCTCGACATCCACGAAGAACTCGAAGCCAAGCTTGCCAAGTTTACCGGCAAGGAGGAGGCCGTCACATACAGCACCGGATTCCAGGTTAACCTGGGAGTCGTCGGATGCCTGGGATTCCGCGGCGGATTCATCTTCCTCGACTCTCTCGACCACGCCTGCATCATCGACGGCAGCCGCTTGAGCTTCAGCGAAGTACGTAAGTTCCGCCACAACGATATGGCCGACCTCGAGAAGAAGCTCTGGCTCACTCCCCGAATGGCACCGAAACTCATTGTGGTCGATGGTGTTTATTCCATGGAAGGCGACATCGCCCCCGTTCCCAAACTCGTCGAGCTCTGCGAAAAATACAACGCATCCCTCATGATAGACGACGCCCACGGTCTGGGTGTCATCGGCGAGAACGGCTCCGGCACCGCCAGCCACTTCGGACTCACGGACCAGGTCGATCTCATCATGGGAACATTCTCCAAGAGCTTCGGTTCCCTGGGCGGATTCATCGCCGGCGACCACGAGGTCATCAACTACCTCAAGCATAACTCCCGCACCCTCATATTCAGCGCCTCCATGACTCCGGCAGCCGTTGCCGCAGCATCCAAGGCCCTGGACATCATGATAGAAGAGCCCGAGCGCAGGGAGCACCTCTGGGAGGTCACACGCCACGCGCAGAAGGCATTCAAGGATGCCGGATTCGATACCGGACACACCCAGTCCCCCATCATCCCGCTGTTCGTACGCGACACCATGAAGGCCATGAAGGTGGTCCGCATGGCATACGAGGCCGGAGTGTTCATCACCCCCGTCATCGCACCTGCGGTTCCCGAAAAGGACGTACTCATCCGCTTCGCCCTCATGGCAACCCACAGCATCGAACAGGTCGATGAGGCCGTAGAAAAACTCACCAAGATATTCAAGGCTCTGGAAATCATATGATTATCCTCATAACGGGCATCACTTCCGGATTCGGTCGCGCCATGGCCGAGCAGCTCGCCGGCGAAGGTCATACCGTATATGGCACCCATCGCCACGCAAGCGACCTGCTGCCGGGCGTCCATTATATAAAGGCCGACGCCCAGAAGGACGAAGACTGCCAGGCCGCAGTACAGCAGGTACTCGACGCCGAAGGCCGGCTTGACGTGTTCATCAACAATGCCGGAATGGGCATAGGCGGCCCGCTGGAATTCTCCTCACTGGAGGATGCGCAGCGCCAGATGGACGTAAACTGGATGGGGATGGTCCGTTTCCTGCATTGGGTCCTTCCCGCCATGCGAAAGCAAGGAGGCGGCAAGATCATCTGCTTCAGTTCCATCGGCGGACTCATGGGACTCCCATTCCAGGGGCTGTACTCCGCCAGCAAATTCGCCATTGAAGGCTATTGCGAAGCCCTCCGCATGGAGGTGCGCGCCCACAATATCAAGGTCGTCGTCGTCGAACCCGGCGACTTTGCCACATCCTTCACCGCAAAGCGTAAAAGCGTCGCCGCACCCGAAGCCTATGAGGTTTACAAGTCCTACGCCCGCTCCCTTGCCAGCATAGAGCACGACGAAACGACCGGCCTCAAGCCCGATTATCTGGCCCGACGCATAAGCAAGATAGTAAGGAATCCCAGGCCGCACTACAGGTACATAATCTCCACCCTCGAACAGCGCCTGTCGGTACTGCTCAAGGCCATCCTGCCACCTTCCTGGTTCGAAGCGATCCTCAGAAGCTATTACAAACTATAACCACAGTGAAAACCACATTCAGAATACATTACCAGACCGCCTGGGGCGAAAGTCTCAGCATTGTCCTCCAAGACCGTAAACACCCTCTTGAATGGAACGACGGCGGCATCTGGTCTGCAAGCGTAAACGCCTCTGCCGCAGCACTTAAGGATTATTACTACGTAGTTATGCGCGACGGCGTCATCGTCCGCAGCGAATGGGAACACCACAGCTGTGCTCCGGCAGCGCTCATCGAGGACAGCTGGAACGACTGCCCCATCCCCGGATGCCCGTTTGTCCGCAAGCACACGGCGGAGCTTTTCGACCGTCCCAATTTCCGGGGCGCCGGAACTGCGATTCCTGTGTTCTCGCTACGCAGCGCCGACGACTTCGGCATAGGTGAATTCAAGGACCTCAAGCCCCTGGTCGACTGGGCCGCAAACACCGGGCAGTGCATAATCCAGCTTCTCCCCGTCAACGACACCACCCGCCGCGGAGAATGGAAGGATTCGTACCCTTACAGCCCCATTTCCTCCTTCGCCCTGCATCCGCTGTACATCCACCTGCAGGACCTTGGAATAAAGGAAGATGCAAGCTTCAAACGCGCCCAGAAGGAGCTCAACGCCCTGCCGGAGCTCGACTATCCGAAGGTTTTCAAGAAGAAAATGGCCCTCATCCGCAAGGCCTGGGAAGAAAGGGGCGCCGCCGATCTGCAGAGCGCTCCCTTCAAGCGTTTTGCTAAGGCAAATGCCTACTGGCTCGACGAATACGCCGAATTCTGCGCCCTTCGCGACTCCAACGAAGCCGATTACTGGCGCTGGATGCAGTGGCAGCTCGACAAACAATTCGCAGAAGTGGTAGCTTATGCCCGCCGCAAAGGCGTGCACTTCAAGGGCGACCTCCCCATAGGCGTGAGCGCCGACAGCGCCGACGCCCATTTCCATCCGGAGCTTTTCAACCTCGACTCCAGCGCAGGCGCTCCGCCGGATTTCTTCTCGGAAGAAGGCCAGAACTGGGGCTTCCCTACCTATAACTGGGAAGAGATGGCACGCGACGGCTATGCCTGGTGGAAGAGCCGTCTGAGGAAGATGAGCGAATACTTCGACGCCTTCCGCATCGACCATATACTGGGATTCTTCCGCATCTGGGAAATCCCTTTGGAATACAAGAGCGGCTCGATGGGCCACTTCAATCCCGCTCTCCCATATCCGGTTGAGGAGATACAGGCCATGGGACTTCCCCTCGAAGGCCTCTTCCTCCCCGATCCCCGCAATCCGGGCTGCGTGCAGCCGCGTATCCTTCCCGAATCCGCACAGCTCCCGCAGTGGCAACAGGAGAGCTTCGGCGCCCTTTACAACGACTTCTTCTATCATCGCAACGACGAGCTCTGGCGCCGCAACGCCGAGCGCAAACTGCCCGAGCTGCTCGACGCCACCGGTATGCTCGCGTGCGGAGAAGACCTCGGAATGGTACCCGACTGCGTACCCGGCGTGATGGAGCACGAAAGCATACTGTCGCTCGAAATGGCGAACATGGACAAGGGACGCCCCTGGCCCAGACTCGCCGTGTGTGCATCCAGCTCCCACGACATGGCCACGCTGCGCATGCAGTTTGCAGAGCAGAACGGACGCGACATGGAGCCATGGGAGGTACGCCGCGCCCTTTGGGACCACCTGTCCAGCCAGCCCATGCTGGCCATTTTCCCGCTTCAGGACTGGGTGGCGCTCGACGGACGGCTGCGTCGCAAGGATTACGAAAACGAGCGCATCAACCAGCCGGCAGACCCCGCCCACCACTGGCGCTACCGCATGCATATCGAGGTCAGCGAACTTCCGGCGGCAAAGGCTCTCAACACAGAAATCACCGGCCTGCTGAAAGACTCCGGCCGTTATAACGGAAACAATTAACATTCAGAAACATAAAATGACTCAGGACGAACTTTTCAAAGTGCTTGTCGCACACTGCAAGGAATACGGTTTCATCTTCCCTTCCAGCGAGATTTACGACGGGCTCGCCGCCGTTTACGATTACGGCCAGATGGGCGTCGAACTCAAAAACAACATCAAGCAGTACTGGTGGAACGCGATGACCCGCCTCAACGAGAACATCGTGGGCATCGATTCCTGCATCTTCATGCACCCCCGCATCTGGGAGGCCTCCGGCCATGTGGGAGCGTTCAACGACCCCCTCATCGACAACAAGGACTCCAAGAAGAGGTACCGCGCCGACGTGCTCATAGAGGACTACCTCGGCAAGATTGAAGAAAAAATCAACAAGGAAGTGGAGAAGGGCCGCAAGCGCTTCGGAGAGTCGTTCAACGAGGAGCAGTTCAGGGCCACCAACCCCAACGTCCTCCGCGAGAAGGCAAAATGGGACGAAGTCCACAACCGCTACAAGAAGGCGGAAGACGCAAACGACCTCGCCGAATACAAGCAAATTATCGTTGACTGCGGCATCGTCTGCCCCATCAGCGGCACCTGCAACTGGACCGACGTGAGGCAGTTCAACCTGATGTTCAGCACCTCGATGGGCAGCACCGCAGAGGGCGCAAACACCATCTACCTGCGTCCCGAGACAGCACAGGGCATCTTCGTCAACTACCTCAACGTTCAGAAGACCGGACGCATGAAGATTCCGTTCGGCATCGCCCAGATAGGCAAGGCCTTCCGCAACGAGATCGTCGCCCGCCAGTTCATCTTCCGCATGAGGGAGTTCGAGCAGATGGAGATGCAGTTCTTCATCAAGCCCGGCACCGAACTGGAGTGGTTCCAGAAATGGAAGGAGCAGCGCATGAAGTGGCACGTCAATCTCGGCATGGGAGCGGAGAATTACCGTTTCCACGACCACGAGAAGCTCGCCCACTACGCCAACGCCGCCACCGACATCGAGTTCCAGTTCCCCTTCGGTTTCAAGGAGCTTGAAGGCATCCACAGCCGCACCAACTGGGATCTCGGAAGGCATCAGCAGTACTCGGGCCGCAAAATCGAATACTTCGACCCCGAAGAAGGCGCCGCATACACCCCGTACGTGGTGGAGACCTCCATCGGCGTGGACCGCATGGTGCTGGCCGTACTTTCGCACTCCTACAAAGAAGAAAAACTCGAGAACGGCGAAACCCGCGTCGTGCTCAGCATCCCCGCACCTCTGGCCCCCGTAAAAGCAGCCGTTCTGCCGCTGGTCAAGAAGGACGGCCTGCCCGAGCTCGCACAGAAGGTCATGGATGAACTCAAATTCGACTTCAACTGCCAGTACGAAGAGAAAGACTCCATCGGCAAGCGCTACCGCAGGCAGGATGCCATCGGAACCCCGTTCTGCATCACTGTTGACCACCAGAGCCTCGAGGACGGCTGCGTGACCGTCCGCGAGCGCGATACCATGAGCCAGGAGCGCGTGAAGATCGAAGACCTGCGCGCCCTCATCGACAGCAAGGTCAATCTGAACAACCTCCTGCGGAACCTGTAAGATTAATTTCCTTCGATTTCAGCCGCCGGTGCACCGATTTGGTGCTCCGGCGGTTCTGTTTTGGAGCTGTTGTTGCATTTCTCAAAGTGCTTTCTTAATCCCGAAGGTAGATTCTGTCCGTTCAAAATCGGTTGCAGCCGGTCTCTTAAATTTCTGTTAATATGATAAATGCTGCCACTAGACAATAGATCGCCCAACTCTTTTGACGCGAATCCCGACGCATATAATGCACATAATCCAACCTCTTCTGAACTTAGCCCACACCCTGCTATATCCGAAACAAACTCAGGATATGTTATAGCATAAAAGAATCCTATATTCCTCAACATTTCAATATTATCAAGCCGTAGTTGTAAAAAGTCGTTTCTTTTAAACCGCCTAGCTTGAGGTTGTTGAAAGAAGGGTATCAGCGCTGTAAGCCTTGTAGAAAAGAATTCCTTTATCTTAGAATCAGAGTTTTGAGCTCTATCAACCATTTTTTTTATAAATTCGTAATCCGCTCTGGCTTCTTCAAGCGCACGTTCATATTCCCTTTTTCTTTTTGAGTAAAACACAATAGAGGCAAGAATTGCCGCACAAAGACAGCAAATAACGACTATAAGTATTTTTTTCCTCCTGACTTCTTCTGACTTGTTTTTTTCGTATTCAAACTTTTCTTCTATGAAGCGGATATCTCTTTTGGTAATATCAATACTTAACGCTTCTGTAAGGGAATCTAATAATGCGTGATGTATAACATAATTGCCGAAATCTTGTTTTATATTGTCGATATTGGCTGCAGTATAGTAGTAACTTATAGAATCTGCTAGCGAACATCCATCCTCCAGCCTTGCGAGACGGAAATACTCTTCTGCCGCATCATGATCGCCTAGATAAAGACTGACGTCAGAGCACAAAACAGGAGAAGGAAGCCTGTTTTCCATGTCACAGGCCATACAATATTTTGAAAATTCTTTAGACACTTTTTCTGGCGCTTCTAAAATGTGGAAAATCATCAAAAGAAGCTCAGTGCGATAATAGTCAGACGGTACTTCTAAACCCTTACTATCTATCCAGGACAAAAGGTGCTGAAGCTCTTCCGCAGACTCTTTCGGCTGTTTTGTTTCATAAAACAGCATTGCCGCATCGAGGCTATTGCGCAAGTAAAAGAGAGGATTGTCAAGCCCGGCAGATACAGCTTTCGCCTTCATGGTTTCTTCAATGGCCTGTTCATATGAACACATATCCGTATACGTACGGCTTTTTCTCGAATACAATCTGGCTAAGTACTCTGCCGGCGTATCGTCAGAAACGTTCTGCTCGGCCAAAAGGTAATAGTTGAGAGCTTCAGATGGCTTGTGTGCATTCTCGGATATTCTCGCCCGGTAATAATAGGTTAGAAATTTGTGAAATCGATCAGTAGTCTTTGGATAAAAATGCACTGCCGGTGCTATAAGAGTATCTGTGTCTATATCAAAATAGTTTTTATCGAGAGCCATAGAATAAAGCAAGGCGTACAATGCTCTTTCTTTACCGCCGTTAAGTACATTCTTGTCTATGACGGATAATTCTTCCAGAGCCAACGCGGGCTTTTCCTGGATATAGTCTTCAATACCTCGTAGTATTGACATATTGCCCGTCGGCGCGCAAGCAACCACAATCGAAAACGCGATTATGAATGAGGTTCTTCTCATTATTTTTACCGTAATTATCATACAAATATATAGAGATATATAACCTCAAAAAAGCCTTGTAAGAAAATATTTATAGAATGTATTGATAATCAACTCGTTAAGAGTTATAACTTTAATTTTTTTTTTGACTTTTTCCCGCTTAATACGACTAACTTTGCAAAAAAATATCTACTCATGTTTACCAAATTTCTTCTAACGCTTGCACTTATCAGCTGCGGAGCCGCTACAAAAACCCCGGATCAAGTCCTAACCCCCATTCAAATCGGGACCAAGGAAATGTCCCCAGGCTTCCCGCCGTCATTCCTATTCAGGGATTCGTTTTCGGCAATACCATTCATCTTTATTTTTCATCAGACTTAGATGATATTGACGTAACCCTATTTGAGAAGACGGAAGGTTTGATTTTCATGACATCCGTTGATACTTCTGATTTCTCAGCCACATTGTCATTCAGTGGTACACCAGGAGAGTACTCTATCACCTTTACATTATTTTCCGGAGTGGAGTATGAAGGTTGTTTCTGTTTGGATTGTTAATCTATTTTTAGTCGAATTTATATGAAACAATTTATTACCTTTTTTTCTTCAACTATCATAGTTGTTTTCGCTGCTGGATGCTCTGCCGTATTGGATGATCAAGAATCTTTTAATAATACTACAGTTAAAACAAAATCGACTCTTTCACAAAATAGGTATGTCTACAACTCTACCGTGAAAGCCTGGATGTTTCAACAAGAAGATCCATACAGATTGTCTGAAATCATATCTATCGCGGAGCATGCAGGCAAAAATAAAGATGAGGTTATTACGCCTACTCATTATGCACTCAAGTTATACCCTCGCGACGAGTCGGAATTAAACGAATTATTATTAATGAATGACACATTTGTTTCTTACATACCGTTTAGTTATTCCTACGTACCAACAGATGATACGATAAACCTATCATCCGCGATGGACCCTGAAATGGTTTATTCTGAAGAAGTGAGGTATTATGTAGACAAAGAGAGTGCTCAGGGCCGTCAACCTCTTCCTGTATTATACGCAAGGTGGGATGCATTGAAACCACTTCCGGCAAAGTATGACTACGAGATAGAGTATGAAGCTTGCCTGCCGAGTGCGGTGAAAACTGATACTCTTTCGTTTGGGCAATCAATAGCAAACTCCTTGAGAGGTTCTAGCTTTAGAACTGTAAGCGGATATGTGAAAGATTATGATGATCTTCTTGATCGATATGTTCCTGTTAGCAATGTAAAGGTAAGAATAACCTATGGATTAAGCAGTATAGAGGCATATACTAACAGTTCGGGATATTTTATGATAACAGGGAACATAAATGATAACGCAAACGTCCAGATTATATATGAAAACAGCCAATGGCGAATATCAAATAGTTCTCTTTTCACTTACATTACCACAAAAGGAACAGTTAGCGACATCTGGGGAACAGGTACTTATCATGTTTTCTATGAGAATTCGGTAGCTTCCGTCCTACATCGAGGCGCACACTTTTTTTTCAATGGTAATCATGGTATAACTACGCCCGCCAGCTCCTACAGTCTAAGAATTAATATGATTAGTTCAGGGGAACCTGGCAGTTTTACAGCTTCGCTATTGTCGACGCCGTGGATAGAAGTTACAGTCGCTAGCTATAACAATGATGCCGACTACGTAGATAACGTCCTACATGAACTTGGTCATTTTAATCATTATCAGATAAATAATGGTTTTCTTGGATATGCAGATGTTCATAAGTTGATAAAAGAATCTTACGCCGAATTTATCGCTTGGCATATGTGTTGGGAATATTACAAAGGACTGAATAGCGGTATGATTGAAAGTAATTGGAGATTATATCTTAGCTCCCCTAATCAACTTTGGAAAAAAACCGAGAGCTTAGACTTAGGCTGTTACTCGCCTTTGTTTATAGATTTGGTCGATAACGAGAATCAAAAAGTATCTTACGGTAATCAATACAACAATGATTTGATATCCGGCATTTCTCCTTCGAATATGCCCGATATTCTCGAAGGCAATAAAACTTGGGATGAATTCAAATCTTCTTTAACATCTTTTTTGAGTGCCAATTATTCAAGCTACATGATAGCGGAATTCTTTGCACCTTACGACTACTTTATCAGCAATAATTGATGCAACGTTTTATAACAGAATTGCATCTTCTATAAAAATTAAAATTATGAAATCCAAACTGTTTGCGTTGTTTTGCATTCTGCTGTTTACCGCACCGAATGTAATGGGTCAAAGTTCAAACCGCTATGAGGCCGGTATAGGTTATGCACCTTTTTATGTTGCTGTAAGTGATGACAATTTTAGCAAGAGGTTTGACATAGCTGCATATTTTGAGTGGCGCCACGAGTTTTCCAAGCACTTTGATCTTGGAGCAAAGCTGAACTATACTGTAGGCCCTGCAGAATATGGGTATAAAGGAAGCGGGCATTATCTTGGCGCTCTTGCAGTTGCTGATTTTAACGCATTCCCCGGCAAAAGTATAAATCCCTATATCGGACTGGCGCTCGGCCCTGCCGCCGGACTGAGCATTGATCCTTCAAGAGGGCGGAACCAGGCTGTTTTCATGCTTACCGTAAGCCCCCGGATAGGATTCGAACTGTTCAGCCACCTGCGCGTTTCGGCTAGTATGGATATATTTGCCTATAACCCTTTCGAAGCAAGCCTGGAGGCCGCGTTCATGCCACTTTGTTTCAACCTTGGGTGGACATTTTAGCCGAACGAGATTCCGTTCGCAGCAACCTTTATTCTTTTTCTGCATAATCAAATTGTAGCAAATTGGTTTATTCCGATAAAAATGCTACCTTTGCGAGCTATTTTGGAATATTATTCAATTTTAGATAAATTATGCAAAGCAAAGGAGCAATCAGACTTGTAGCAATTCTGCTCGCTATCGCCTGCCTGTGGCAGCTCTCCTTTACCGCAGTCACCTCCATTCAGGAGAAGAAGGCGGCAAAGACGGCGGCCGCACGCGCAGAAGCTTTCACCCAGGGAGCTGAATTCGCCAAGGTTGCAGCCGAGGATCAGGCTTTCTTCCTCGACTCCCTCAAGAAAAACGAAGAGAAGCGTTATACCGATTCCATCTCTTCGCAGAAAGTTTATTTCGGTTACACTTACAAAGACGTAAAGGCCAAGGAGATAAACCTCGGTCTGGACCTCAAGGGCGGTATGAACGTCATGCTGCAGGTTCAGCTTGAGGATCTCGTGAAGGCTCTTTCAGGAAATAACCAGACTCCTGCCTTCCAGCAGGCTCTTGCGCTCGCAAAGCAGCGCGAAGTCGGCTCCCAGTCCGATTTCATCAGCCTCTTTGCAGACGCATGGAAGGAGACCTCCGGCGGCACAAGGCTCGCCCAGGTATTCGGAACCTACGAGATGCGCGACCGCATCAAGCCCGAATCCACCGACGACCAGGTAATCGCCGTCATCCGAGAAGAGGCCGAGAGCGCCATCTCCAACTCCTTCAACGTTCTGCGTAACCGTATCGACCGTTTCGGCGTCACCCAGCCCAGCATCCAGAAGCTTGGCAACAGCGGCCGCATCCTCGTTGAGCTCCCCGGCGTAAAGGAGCCCGAGCGCGTACGTAAACTCCTCCAGGGAACCGCATCCCTCGAGTTCTGGACAACGTTCGACGCAGCCGAAATCGCCCCCTACCTCCAGGAGGCCAACGCCCTTCTTGCACAGTACGCTGCAGCTGAGGACGTTCCCGCAGTCCAGGAGAGTGCCGGCGACATCGTTTCCGAAGAAATAGCGGCACAGGGCGAGTCCGAGGACAACCTTCAGGCATATCGTAAGGCCAATCCCCTCTTCGCCGTCCTGCAGCCCTCCGGATTCAGAGGCAACGCCTGCATCGGTTTCGCAACCGCAGCAGATACGGCAGCCGTCGGCAAGTACCTCCGTACTCCCGAGGTGGCAGCCCTCTTCCCTCCGGAATTCCGTCCCATGTGGAGCGTCAAGCCCTCTTCCTACATGCAGGGCGACAACATCTACGAGCTCATCGCCATCAAGGCTTCCAGCCGTGACGGCAAGGCTCCCCTTGACGGCGGTGTAGTCACCGACGCCCGCGTCACCACCAACGACCGCCGCGGCGGCTCCCCCACCGTCTCCATGACCATGAACGCCGAGGGCGCCAACATCTGGGCCCGCCTCACCAAGGACAACATCGGCAAGCAGGTCGCCATCGTCCTCGACGGCACCGTGTATTCCTATCCTACGGTCAACAGCGAGATTACCGGCGGTTCCTCCGAAATCAGCGGTAACTTCACCATGGAAGAGGCCACCGACCTTACCAACGTCCTGAAGTCCGGTAAGCTTCCCGCCCCTGCAAGCATCGTACAGGAGCAGGTTGTAGGTCCTTCACTCGGTGCTGAGTCCATCAGGGCCGGTCTCATCTCCTTCCTCATCGCATTCGTGCTCGTCCTGCTCTACATGTTCCTCTTCTACAAGGGAGCGGGTCTCGTTGCAGACGCAGCACTTCTGACCAACGTCCTTCTGCTCTTCGGCACCCTGGCTTCCTTCGGCGCCGTACTTACCCTCCCCGGTATCGCAGGTTTGGTCCTGACCCTGGGTATGGCAGTGGACGCCAACGTTATTATCTATGAGCGCATCAAGGAAGAGCTCAAGGCCGGCAAGGGTATCGGCAAGGCCGTCCAGGACGGTTACTCCAACGCCTACTCCGCAATTATCGACGGTCAGGTGACTACCCTCCTCACCGGTCTGGTGCTGTTCTTCTTCGGTTCCGGCCCCATCAAGGGCTTCGCAACCACCCTCATCATCGGTATCGTCACCTCCGTCCTTACCTCCATCTTCATCACCCGTCTCATCATTGACGACCGTGTGAACAAGGGCAAGAACATCACCTTCGAGTGGGAATGGTCCAAGAACTTCCTCAAGAACACCAACTTCGACTTCATCGGTGCCCGCAAGTGGTCCTACATCATCTCCGGCGCATTGATTATCATCTCCCTCGGAAGCATCTTCTTCAAGGGCTTCACCTACGGTGTTGACTTTACCGGCGGCCGTACCTATGTGGTTCGTTTCGACCAGGGTGTCACCGCAGAGCAGGTACGCAGCGCAGTCGAGGCTACATTCAACGCAGCGGATCCCGAATCCAGCGTGGAGGTCAAGCAGTTCGGCGGCGAGTCCCAGATGAAGATCACCACTTCCTATAAGGTAAAGGACGAATCTTCTGCAGTGGACAACGAAATCGAAAGCATGCTCTTCGAATCCCTCAAGGGCTTCTACAAGGAAGAACTCACTCAGGCGGACTTCGTTTCCACACTGGACAATCCTAACGGTATCATATCTTCCGACAAGGTGGGCGCATCCATCGCAAGCGACATCAAGCGCAGCGCAATCATCAGCGTGCTCCTCGCCCTCCTTATCATCTTCGCATACATCGCATGGCGGTTCAAAGGATGGAACTGGGGTCTCGGCGGCGTCGTCTCCCTGGCACACACTGCAATCATCCTTATCGGCTTCTTCTCGCTGTTCAGCGGAATCCTGCCCTTCAACCTCGATGTGGACCAGACCTTCATCGCTGCAATCCTGACCATCATCGGTTACGCAATCAACGATAACGTGGTTATCTTCGACCGTATCCGCGAGAATCTCGGACTGCATCCGAACGAAGACTTCAAGACAATGGTGAACAAGTCCCTCAACCAGACTCTCACCCGTACGGTCAACACCTCCGTGTCAACCCTCCTCCCTATGCTCGCAATAGCTATCTTCGGTGGAGAAAGCATCAGGGGTCTGTCCGTAGCCCTCTGCCTCGGTGTTCTCATCGGCACCTACGCTTCCATCATGATCGGTACCCCTATCATGTTCGACAGCACTCGCAGAGCAGCAACCAAAAAGGCTTCCAAGTAGTTAAGCTACTTTCCACGAAGCGGTGTCCCTGCCCGGGGCGCCGCTTCATTTGTTTTAGGACAAGATGATGGGGCTGCGGTGAGGACGGGGTGATTCCGCGCTGTGGCAGAGTGATCCCGCTGGGGCTCGCGGGGGCTGTTTTTCCGCTCTCGCTTCGCTCGGACCCTCCCACCGCTGACGCGGCAGGCCCCTCCCGCTACATGCGCGGGTGCATACGGCTGCAAAACAGTCCCCCGCCGCCCTTACCGCAGGATCACTTTAGCCACAAAACGATCCAGGATGGCCCCTTTGCTCCCTCTGCGGGATCACTTTAGCAACAGAACGATCCAGGATGGCCCCTTTGCTCCCTCTGCGGGATCACTTTGACCACAGAACGATCCAGGATGGCCCCTTTGCTCCCTCTGCGGGATCACTTTGACCACAGAACGATCCAGGATGGCCCCTTTGCTCCCTCTGCGGGATCACTTTGACCTCCGAGCGATCCCCGCAAGGGAGAAACGCCGGCCATTATGCCGTGTGAGCCGCCTGCCGGGCGACAAAAAAAAACCGCATCCCATTGAGAGATGCGGTAAAAAAGTATCTTTAATCAGATTAGAATCGCCAGATGAAGTTGATTGCGGAAATCCAGGTATCGAGCATCCTGAAGCTGTCGCCGAAGAACTGATAGGTGGCAAGATCGAGGGTAATGTGATCGCCGAAGTCGAATGCCAGGCCGCTCTTGGAGCCTACGTTGAACCTCTTGAGTTCATTGTTGTAACCTGCCATGAAGCCGGCGTGAGGGTACACCTTGAAGTTGCGGGGACCGATGGCGACACCGATCTGGGGGACTGCATAGGCACCGTAGAGGATTCCGCTCTCGACGGGAGTAATGGTTGCAAATGCCTCTGCGCCATAAGCGAAAGAGACGAAAGCGTCCTGATTATAGTTACGGAAACCAACTGCAAGGTCGCCGCCCGGATGAGCGAAGCTGGTGAAGAAGCCATTGATACGTGTGGTTACGCCAAGGTTGACGTAAGGGACGAATTCGCGCTGTGCGGATGCCGAGAGGCTGAAGGCCAGAGCGGCAGCGATAATAACAAAAATCTTTTTCATAATCGATATGTTTTCGTGGCGCAAAGATAACAATTATTTCAGTATATTTGTGCATGCCTTTCGTCCACCTGCACCTCCATACACAGTATTCCATCCTCGATGGACTCACCGACATCAAAAAACTTTTTGCCCGTGCCCGCGAGCTCGGGATGCCAGCCCTGGCCATCACCGACCACGGCAACATGTATGGAGTCAAGGAGTTTCTCAAGTGGGCGTACGACAAATCCAACCTCGGGCCAGACAAAAAACCTATCGTCAAGCCCATCATAGGCTGCGAGGTATATGTCACCCGCCACTACGACAATACCCTCAAGGACAACGAGCACAAAGGCTACTATCACCTCATACTCCTCGCCAAGAACTACAACGGCTACAAGAATCTCGTAAAGATTGTATCGGAGGGCTTCATCGACGGGTTCTACTACAAACCCCGCGTAACCCACGAAATCATCGAGAAATATCACCAGGACCTCATCTGCAGCTCCGCCTGCCTCGCCGGAGAAATATCGCGCAACCTCATGGCGGGTAATTACGATGCCGCCAAAGAGGCCGCACAGTGGCACAGGAGTGTGTTCGGCGACGATTATTACCTCGAGGTGATGCTTCACCGCACCGAGGTTCAGGGGCTTCCCCCCGAGGCTTACGACAAGATATACGAAGTGTACCGCCAGCAGACCCTGGTGAACGAGGGTATCTTCCGCCTTGCGCAGGAAACGGGTATCAAAGTCGTCGCTACCAACGACGTGCATTTCCTCAACCGCGAAGACGGCCCCGTCCACGACAGGCTCATCTGCCTTACCACAAACGCCAATGTCAGCGATGCTTCCCGACTTCGCTACACCCAGCAGGAGTTCCTCAAGAGCGAAGAGGAAATGGCGGCCCTCTTCCCCGAGCATCCCGAGGCGCTCGCAAACACCCTTGAGGTGGCGGAAAAGGTGGAGGCATATTCCATCGACCGCCCCCACGTGCTGCCCAAATACGAGATCGACCCCAAGTTTATGGCCTCCATCGACACCAAACTGGAGCAGTACAAGGACGTCATCGACGAAGGCCGGTACAGCATTTCCAAAGACAAGGCTACCGGGCGCGAAATCCGCGAATACCGCGGCGACGCCTTCTGCCATTCGGTGGCCTACCTTTGCGAACTGTGCTACCGGGGCGCCCACGCAAGATACGGCGACACTCTCTCGGAGGAGCAGCAGGAACGCATAGACTTCGAGCTCAAGACCATCTGCAAGATGGGCTTCCCCGACTACTTTCTCATCGTACAGGACTACATCGCCGCCTCCCGCAGCCACGGCTACATGGTGGGCCCGGGACGAGGTTCGGCGGCCGGCAGCGTTGTCGCCTACTGCTTGGGTATCACCAACTTGGACCCTATCAAGTACAACCTGCTGTTCGAGCGTTTCCTCAACCCCGACCGCATCTCCATGCCCGATATCGACGTGGATTTCGAGAACCTGCTCGACGCCCACGACTACGTTGAGAACACTTACGGCGCCGACCACGTCTCGCGCGTCATCACCTTCGGCACCATGGCGGCCAAAAGCGCCATAAAGGACGTCGCCCGAATCAGCGAAGTCAGCATCGACGAGAGCAACCGCCTCACCAAGATGATACCAGACCGCCTGAGCGAGAAGCAGGAGAAGAAATACCCCTTCAACCCCAAGCTGGACGAACTCAAAAGCGGCTTCAAGGTGGTTGAGGAGGAGGTGGAAATCGATGGTGTCAAGCAGATGCGCACTTTCCAGAAGGGTATGGAGGACGTGGACGTCAAAATCAACCTTGCAAACTGCTACCGGCTGGTCCCCGAACTGCGCAACGAACTGGAGAACGGCCCAGAAATCAACAAGGAGGTCCTCCGTTACGCCCTCAAGCTGGAGGGCTGCATACGCCAGGTGGGCGTACACGCCTGCGCCACCATCATCGGCCGCGGCAACCTCACCGACTACATCCCCATCTGCCTGAGCAAGGATAAAGAAACGGGAAAGGACGTCTGGACCAGCCAGTACGACGGCCACTACATCGAGGACGTCGGCATGCTGAAGATGGACTTCCTGGGTCTCATCACCCTGTCCATCATCCACGAAACCCTGCGCAACATAAAGCAGCGCCACGGCATAGATATAGACATCGAGGCAATCCCGATCAACGACCGCCCGACCCTGGAGCTCTACGGACGCGGCGACACCACCGTCGTCTTCCAGTTTGAATCGGAAGGCATGAAGAACTGGCTGCAGCGCCTCCGCCCCGAACGCTTCGAGGACCTCATCGCAATGAACGCCCTCTACCGTCCGGGCCCCATGGACTACATTCCCGACTTCGTCGCCCGCAAGCAGGGCGCCCAGAAGATAGAATACGACCTCCCCGAAATGGAGGAGTATCTCGCTGAAACATACGGCATTACCGTCTATCAGGAGCAGGTCATGCTCCTCTCCCGCAAACTCGCAGGCTTCACCAAGGGCGAGGCCGACCGTCTGCGCAAGGCAATGGGAAAGAAGAAGATAGACGAGATGATGGTCCTCAAGGACAAGTTCATGACCCAGGGCCAGGCAAACGGCCACCCGGAAAAGATTCTCGACAAGATATGGAAGGACTGGGAGAAATTCGCCCAATACGCCTTCAACAAGTCGCACGCCACCTGCTATGCCTGGGTAAGCTACCAGACCGGCTGGCTCAAGTGCCACTACACCGCCGAATTCCTCGCCGCCAACCTCTCTTGCAACCTCTCCAACATGGAGGAAATCAAGAAGATAATGGCGGACTGCAAGATGCACGGCATAAAGGTCCTCAGCCCCGACGTCAACGAATCCGAGGCGCGCTTCACAGTCAACAAGGAAGGCAACATACGCTTCGGCCTGGGCGGACTAAAGAACTTCGGCACCAACGTCGTGGATGCGATAATCGCGGAAAGGGCCGAAAACGGCCAGTTTGCCGACGTTTACGACTTTGTGGAAAGGATGGCCGTCCGCAGCGCCAAAGACTCCAAAACGGTAGTTATAACGCCAAAATCGGTAGAAATCCTCGCCCTTGCCGGAGCATTCGATTCGTTCGGCCTGCGCCGCTCGCAATTCTTTGCCCTATGCGAGACCGGCGACCGCTTCATCGACGCCCTGGTACGTTACATGGATCTGTACAAGAACGACAAGATGGACAACAGCCTGTCGCTCTTCGGCGAGGTAGAAGAACTCAAGCCCCAGCGTCCCGCCGTTCCTGCGGTTCCCGAAGAAGAAAACACCCTTGCCTTGCTGCAGGAAGAGAAAAACTTCGTGGGAATGTACCTGAGCGCCCATCCGCTCGATAAATATTCCTTTGAGATAGAAAACTTTACCAATCTGTCCATAGGCCGTATCGCAGACAAGATACAGGAATGTGAGCGCAACCATCAGAAGTTCCCCGCCAGCATCGCCGGCATAGTAACCGACGTCAAGGGAATAACCACCAAGTCGGGCCAGCCAGGCGCGCGCGTCACGATAGAAGATTACAACGGCCACTACGAATTCGCCCTGTTCGGCAAGGACTACGAAGCGTACCTGGCCTATATGAAGCCGCACGAATACCTGTATCTGCAAGGAGAAATCGACGAACGTTATTTCATAAAGCCCGATGAGCGCGCTCAGGGTAAGACAGCTCCTTATGCCTTCAAAATCAAGAAGGTACTACTGCTTGGCAACGTGGCCGAAACCTTCATTTCGGGACTTTCCGTCGATATAGATACAGATCTGCTAAATCCGCAGCTGCGAGCCTCGCTGCTCAAATTGCTCAAGGAAAACAAGGGAAAGATTCCCCTTACCGTCATGCTCCACGACTCCCCTACCGGCTACAATCTGGAATTCTTTTCCAAAAAATACCCGGTAAACGTAACCAGCGAACTTGCAGCAAAACTGCAGATGCTGGGGCTTCGCTATTCGCTTCAGAAGAAGGCGGCCTGAGCCTTCACCATTACAAAAAAGGCCGCTCAATAGAGCAGCCCGGTAAGTTCTTTGCGCTTTGGGATGGAAATGTGTATCTGCGTAGCGCCGTGCGGGTCTTTGAGCACCAGGGCGCATTCCCGCTTGCCCGGGAGTTCGTCAAAAGCCTTTATCGCATCAAGAGCCACTATGAACTGGCGGTTCACGCGGGCAAAGACTTCCGGGGAGAGTTCCGTCTCGAGCCGGGACAGAGGGCTGTCTATGTAACCACACGTTCCATCCCTCAGGAAAACCTTCGTACCACCGACATCGGAGGTAATGTAGCTCACTTCTTCCACGGACGCCACCAGAGTCCTGCTTCCCTGCTCCAGCAGCAGGCGTCTGCGGTAATCCACTTTACGCTCCATTATGTCGCGAGACATGCTTTTCAGCATAGACGGCGTCAGACGCGGGAACCGCTCCTCGCAGCGCCGCAGGGCCTTGTCCAGGTCGGCTTTCTGCACCGGCTTCATCAGATAGTCTGCGCAGTTATAATCGAATGCACGAAGGGCATATTCGTCGTAGCCCGTCACAAATACTACTGCGGCCTTGGTCTCAATCCTGTCGAAAATGGCAAAGGACAAGCCGTCGTCGAGCCGGATATCGGAAAGGATGATGTCAATATCCTTGTGTTCGGCAAGGAATCGCAACGACGCGTCGATGCTTGTCGTACATCCGGCGAGCTCCCAGTCGGGGCGCAATGCCTTAAGAGTGCGTTCAAGAGCCCTTGCGCTCAGGGCTTCATCTTCAATTATCAGAACTTTCATAGCGGATTTCGTTTATGTCAAGCAGCGGAAGGCTTACGCGGAAGGCACTGCCGTCGTTTTCTGTTTTCAGGTTCTTTCCACAGAGGAGTTCGTATCGCTCTCCAAGGTTCTTGATGCCGTGCCCGCTCTTTGCCGGAGAATCGAAGCGCGGCAGGATGTTGTTTTCTACGACAATCCGGTCCGCATCCCTGAAGATACGTATGTGCAGGCCGGCGCCTTCGCCGTGGCGGTTGTGCTTTAGCGCGTTCTCCACCAGCATCTGAACAGAAACCGGAACGACATAGGCCCCGGTGGTCTGAAGGTCTTCGGCGATCTCGATGCTGACACCGCTGTAGCGGTATCTTATCAGGTTCAGGTACTCCTTAGTGAAGGCGAGTTCCTTCTGCAGCGGCACCACGTGCGTGCTGGAGTTCATCATCAGGTAACGATAGATGTTGGAAAGGTTCAAGGTGAAGGCCCTTGCGTCTTCCGCCTCCTCCGGAATCAGGTTATACAGCGTACTGAAACTATTGAAAACAAAGTGGTTGTCGGCCTGGAGCGCAAGGGTGTCGAGCTTGGAGCGCAGGGCCTTGAGTTCGTCTTCGCGGATACGGGCCTCGGCGTCCGACTTGGCTTCTTCCTCATCGCGGTGACGGCTGATAAGGAAGGAAATCAGGCAGGCGGTGCTCAGCACGGACGTCATTGCGGAGTCCGTATAGAAAACGCGCCAGAATACCGTAGTGTTCTCAGGATACACCCATCGGTAGAAAGCGGCCACGCCGAACGCACACAGGATATTGAACACGGCTACTATGAGCACCATCTCCAGCATCCGTCCGAAGCTTTTCTGATGCTTCCAGAACAATCGCGCTACAAGTGAACAGAAGCGCAGCGAAAGCTCAATCAGGACAAGCGTCTCGACAAGGTGCTCGGCGAGGTCGATACCCATCTCTTTCAGCAGCGCCCAGCCGCTGAAGTTCCTGTAGTACGAGATGCTCACTATGCACCACAGCAGCCAACTGACCGCTACCGCCAGTACAAGAATCATAAGATGCCTGCGGCGGCGCTCCTCCGGACCGGTTTTATATGTGTCGAACAGGCTGAAATACATATCGTGGGATTTGCGGGTGCAAGTTACTTCATTATTTTGTCAATGGGAAACAAGTTCTCAAAACGCCCATCCAAAGCCGACATAAGGGGTCAGCCAACTCTTCTGGACAGCGTGCCGGGAATTAAAAGAAAATGAAGGACTGAGCCCTATCCTGAACGTAAATCCATTCTCGGGCTGGAACCGGTAACCGATATCTCCGAAGAAGAAGTACCCCCAGGTATAGTTTGCTTCATCCACGGCCGGAATCTCGTAGGTGCTTCCATCTTCTGCTGTAGAAGTAATTGCAGCTGTTTTAACATGAACCCTGTAAAGCCCGTTGCTCATTCCGACTCCCAGTTCCAGGTGGCTGCGCTTTTTCCCAAGAAGGTAATTGACTTCTACGGGGACCGTCACGCCATGAATGTCCTGCTTGCCGAAAGACAACAGGGCATGAATGCCAAGGCCATACCCAAGCCCGACACGATATCCGAAGCCGCTGTTTCCGACAAAACGCCCATCATAACTTATGCCGGCCAACTGGGAGGCTCCAAGAACCTCTGCCGAAATATTACGGGTTTGAGCTGCTGCAACCACACATGACAGCAGCACAATCATTGTGTATGCTATTTTTCGCATTTCAATAAAAGTTTAATGGCGCAGCAAAAGTACTGCGCCTAACTACAATCAGCAATTAAAATACCGTGAACCCTTCATTTTTACTATGAAGGCGTCATTTCTGGGGGTGAAGGCAAAATAGTGTAAAGTGCTTGGAGCAGAAAATAAATTGATATTTCGGTTTTTTTTCTAATTTTGCATTGATATGCAGGATTTTGAACAGTTGGGTAGAATAGAGGCCATCAAGGCCCTTTACGAAGGCACTGGGTATGAGCCTTTTGGCTCCGACATTGTCGATGCCGACGCCGGCAGCGTTTTCGCTTCCAGACTTCTTCTCGAAGGAATTGACTTCAATCTCGTATACTTCCCGCTCAAACATCTGGGATACAAGAGCGTAGCCCTTGCAACCGGTGAACTGTACGCATCGCTGGCCAATCCCGAGGCGCTCCGCATCACCCTCGGTATTTCGGCCAAACTGGGCTTCTCACAGATTTCCCAGCTTTGGAGCGGAGTTGTCGCAGCAGCCCGCGAATTCGGCTACGGTAAACTATCCCTGGAACTGCAGCCGTCTCGTAACGGGCTGGCAATCAGCGTATCCGTCCTTGGGCTGAGGCCTTCAGGCTACGCCTCCCCCGCCCCAGCATCCAAAGATTTGCTGTGCGTAAGCGGCGCTTTGGGGGCGGCGTTCCTCGGCCTCCGCGTACTGGAAAAGGGCCTGGGCAGCTTCGAAGAAGGCAAGGAGAACCGCGAGGAATTGGAAAAATACCGCATGCTCGTAGCAGCTTACCTCAAGCCCGAGCTTCCCGCAGGTCTTCCCCAGGCGCTTCATGAGTCGGACATAAACCCGTCCGCTGCAGTGTTTGTCGATCGCGGCCTTGCAGACGCCCTGCTGCGCATCCGCCGTTCTACGGGCCTGGGAGCCAAGGTTTATGCCGACCATATACCTTTTGAGGGCGGCAGTTTCGAACTTGGAAAAGCCCTGGACATCGACCCCGTTTCCGCTGCGATGAACGGCGGCGACGACTGCAGGGTCCTTCTCGCCGTTCCCCTTGCGCAATTCGAGAAGTTCCGCAAGGACTTTCAGACTTTCGACATAATAGGACACCTCGCACAGAGCGACGTAGGCGCGGTGCTGGTCTCCCCCGACGGGCTCGAACATACAGTAAGTGCCCCTGGCTGGCCCAAACAAGACAACTCTTAATTATTCAATACATTATGAAAAAGATTTTTGCAATTATCTGCTCTCTGGTGCTTTTCGCATCAGTCGCCGGAGCCCAGAGCTGGCTCGACTCCTTCCTCAAAATGGCAACCGAAAAGGTTGGTGACGTCATCACCGGCAAAGGTTCCGCAACCACTTTCGACATCAAGGGTAACTGGAAGTATCAGGGCGTAGCTATCGGCGCAAGCTCCGACAACGCTCTCGCAAGTCTCGCCGCATCTGCAGGCACCGGCACCATCGAATCCAAGGCAGACGCCCTCCTCGCAAAGGCAGGCATCAAGCCGGGTGCTGCAACCCTCAACTTCAAGGAAGACGGTTCCTTCACCCTCCTCGCAGGCAAGCTGAACCTCCCCGGCACCTGGACAAAAGAAGGTGACAAGCTCACCATCAATATTGCCAAGGTATTCAACTTCAAGCTTGTAGGTACAATCAAGACCACCTCCGACGGCTGCCAGATCCTCTTCGAGTCCGGCAAATTCCTCGACTTCGTAAAGAAGGTCCTCGACGCTGTCGGCAAGCTCGCAAGCAACAACACCACAATCGCAACCGTACAGCAGGCTCTCTCGAACGTAAGCGAACTCAAGCTCGGCTTCAAGCTCGCAAAATAAATAATCGAACAACTCTGATATGGAGGTGGTTTATATAAGCCATCTCCTTTTTTTATGCCCTCAGAAGGCTATTTAGCAGTAAAATAGTGATTTTTAACCATTGGCGATGACGGTTTTCCTGCTATTTTTGCAGCAAACAAAAACTATTCTGCAATGAAAACCGCACCAAAACTTCTGCTCGCATTGAGCCTTGCACTCGCGACTCTCGTCTCCTGCACCTACGACGACAGTGCCCTGCGCACCGACATCTCCGACCTTCAGGAACGGGTCTCTACCCTGGAAGAGACAGTTAAAACTGCCAACGGCGAAATCTCCTCGCTCTGGGGAATAGTCAACGCCCTCAACCGCAAAGAGACCGTCAGTTCCGTTTCCGAGACCGACGAAGGCTGGACCGTCACCTTCTCAAGCGGCAAGACCATCACTGTCAGCAAGAAGCCGGCGCTGAACATCGGCGTCAAGAAAGGCTCCGACGGCAAGTATTATTGGACTATCGACGGTGACAAATGGCTCACCGACTCCGACGACAAGATGGTGCCGGCATCGGGCATTGCGCCGCAGCTCAAGATAGAAGGAGGGAACTGGTACATCTCGTACGACAGCGGCGAGAGCTGGACGCTTCTCGGACCCGCAACGGGCGGCCCCGGCGAGAAGGGCGACAGCATGTTCCAGTGGGTCGATTGGGATGACTCCTTCGTGTATTTCGCCCTCGCGAACGGCGAGATCCTGCGCATCGGGCGCGGTGCCGGCGGAGTGCAGACGATTACCGCCGTCCCGGGATATTCCGACGGTTCAGTGAAGGCCTACAAGAGCGTGTTCCAAATAGCCTTCGACGTCCTTCCCAAGGAGGCTGCACCCAAGCTGGCAGCGGAGAGCACCGACATCTTCGAGCTAAAAGTAGTCTATACCACCCTCACCAAAGCGGCTGCGGGAGAAGCACTTACACTGCCAGTGACCGGCAAGGAGGGGACGACTGACGGAGTTCTCACCCTGACCGTTGACGGTTCCGCCATTGCGGACGAGTTCATCGCGGGGGCCCTCGGTGCCAGCGCCTGCCTCAACGTCGTCTTCAATGAGAACGCCGTCACCAGCGGCTACTTCCCGCTCAAAAAAGACCCTTACAACAACCACGAATTCGTGGATCTTGGCCTTCCTTCCGGACTCAAATGGGCTACCTGCAACGTAGGCGCCACCAAGCCCGAGGAACCCGGCGACTACTTTGCATGGGGTGAGGTGGAGCCATACTACGAGCCCGGCTACGCCCCGTCTGACGACCCGGTCTGGAAACCGGGAAAGGAAGGAGGTTACATTTGGGATAACTATAAATATCTCGACAAGGAGAAAGGGATTCTTACAAAATATACCGACGAAGACGGACTCACCAAACTTCTTCCGGAAGACGACGCCGCAACCTATAACTGGGGAACACCCTGGCGTATGCCAACCTCGGACGAATGGCAGGAACTTCTAGACCAGTGTTCCTGTGTTATTGATGAAGCAAAGGCCGGTCTCACCGTTACAGGTCCTAACGGGAACAGCATATTCCTTCCTTTTACCGGGTACTTTAGCAACTTCTATATGGTATTTAATGATTGCGAAGGTGGCCTTTATTATGCCTCCGATCGGGATATTAGCACATTGTCCATGTCCGCAAATTATTTGTATTTTAGCGAAAGCTGGGGTATTGGTTTGAACGGTTACGACAAAATAGACGGCCAATCCATACGTGCAGTAGCCGAATAATCAGTTCAGCAATTCAAGAAGCCTCGCAACGAATTCCCTGCTCTCCACCTGCGGATGCGGAATGGTGAGCAGGGAAGTTTGCATACGGAGATCTCCGTAAAAAAGGATATCGATGTCGATAATCCGGTCGTGATACACCCGGTGGCCGTAGGAATCATACTCCGGAGCGTCCTTGCGCCCCATCGCACGCTCGATACGCTTGCACAGACGAAGAACGGACTCCGGGCTGCGACGGGTTGAATATACCACTGCCTGATTGAGAAAAGCGGGCCCGGTAAAACCGCAGGCCTGCGTCTGAAGAACCGGAGAAATACGCAAACGACGCCCGCCGAAAGCGGCATCCAGCCGCCGGAGCGCCTCGCAGAGATTAGCCTCACGGTCACCAAGATTGGTTCCCAGCAGAAGGGTCAGTTCCCTCATAATTCGGGATCCATGCCAAGGGCAATCCGAGCCTCGTCGCTCAGCATGCTCTGGTCCCACACAGGGTCGAATGTGAGCTCGATATGGCAGTCGGCAACGCCTGGGGTGTTCTCCACATTGTGCTGGACCTCAGCGATGACCTCATCTGCCATGGGACAGTTGGGAGCGGTGAAGGTCATTTTTATAAATACCTCGTGCGAGGGGTTGATATTCAGCTCGTAAATAAGCCCGAGGTCGTAAATGTTGACAGGGATTTCGGGGTCGTAAACCTGCTTGAGCGCAAGGATGACGGCGTCGTACAGAGGAGCGAGGGCCTTTACGTCCTCGGGGGTAAGAACGTTTTCAGGCATTTTCGCGGGCTTTTTGACGTATCGTTTCTATCATGGAGAGAAGCCCGTTTGCACGGGTAGGGGAGAGGTTGGCACGAAGGCCGATAGCATCGAGCCAGGAAAAATCGTCGTCGAGAATCTCCCCGGGTGTGCGGCCCGAATACACGCTGATAAGCAGGCTGATTATGCCCTTTGTGATTATGGCATCGCTGTCGGCAGTGAATGTGAGGGTTCCGCCGGATACCTGAGTATCAAGCCAAACTCTTGACTGACAACCTTTTATCAGACGGTCGTCGGTTTTCTTCTCTTCCGGGAAACCGGTAAGGGATTTACCCAGTTCGATGAGGTACTCGTACTTGTCGAGCCACTCGTCATACAGGGAAAAGTCTTCTATTATCTGTTCTTTGCGTTCTTGTAGTGTCATCGGAGCATCTTTAGCGCTTTGCGCAGCGAAGATACAAAATATTCCGCTTCCTGCATCGTATTGTACGGCGCAAATGACGCTCTCAGCAAGCCCGTGACTCCCAGACGGTCCATAAGGGGTTCGGCGCACATCTGCCCGGAGCGCAGCGCAATGCCCATCTTGTCCAGAATGAGTGCAAGGTCTTCGTGATGCGCACCCTGCGCTGCGAACGAAAACACCGGAGCCTTGAGGCTCAAGTCGCCGGTAGTTCCGAAAAGACGTATGCCGGGTTCCTGCAGGAGCGAACGATATACGAATTCTTTGACATCTTCCTGCGAAGAAGGCATCTGCCGCATGAGTTCGATTGCAGGAACGAAGGTCGGCGTGCCGGAAATATTCTGCGTACCGGCTTCGAACTTGCGTGGCAGAGGAGCCCAGGTGCTCGATTCCCAACTTACCGATTCTATCATCTCGCCGCCGCCGAACATAGGAGGCATCTGCTCCAGCAGTTCTCGGCCTCCCCATAGCACACCCGTACCCGGAGCAGCATACATCTTATGCCCGGAAAATGCGTAAAAGTCGCAGCCAAGCGCTTGAACATCAACCTTTTGATGAACAATCCCCTGCGCCCCGTCAACCACCAGCAGGACTCCGTTCCTGTGGCAGATTCGAGCTGCTTCCTCTACTGGATTGACAAGTCCGAGGACGTTGGATATATGCGCAATCGCGACGATTCTGGTGCGCGCGTTGATAAGGGTCTGCAGCTGTTCGACGCGCAGACGGCCGTTTTCATCGACCTCAAGACGCCGCAGATGCGCTCCCTTTCGGCGGCAGAGCATTTGCCATGGAACGAGGTTGGAATGATGCTCTGCCTCGCTGACGATGATTTCGTCTCCCTCGTGCACAAAGGCCTCGCCAAGGCCGTAAGCAAGCAGATTGAGGGAGTGGGTGGCTCCGGAGGTAAAGATAATCTCGTCCGAGGATGGTGCGTTTACAAAGGAGGCGACGGCGCCGCGTGCGTTTTCGTAAAGCTCCGTAGCCTGAGCTGCGATGAGGTGAACCGCACGGTGAAGATTTGCGGTAGTATGTGCCGAAATATCTGACCAACAATCAATTACAGATTGCGGCCTAAGAGCGGTTGCGGCGTTGTCAAGATATACGAGCGGCTTACCGTACACGCTGCGCGAAAGCTGCGGGAAGAGGGAGCGGAGTTGTTCTGTCGTCATATTTTATTAAGTCCCAGACCCGGTCCGTCGGGCAGCGTCATAAGGCCGTCGCGCACCTTCATTCCGGAAAATAAATCATTGGTAATCAGTAAATTACCGTCTATATCACAAAAATCGGCAGCAGGGGAGAGGTGAGCTGCAGCCGTACAGGCGCAAGAGGTTTCGGTCATACAGCCAAGCATTACCGTCATGCCGTCGGCACGCGCCGCGGCTATCATCTTGCGAGCCTCCAGAAGCCCTGTGCATTTCATCAGCTTGATGTTTATGCCGCTGAAAGCTCCGCGGATACGCGGGATGTCCCTGAGCCTCTGGATGGATTCGTCGGCTATCACAGGCAGCGGACTGCGCTCGGTAAGCCATGCCGTGTCGTCAAGCCTGTCCACGGGCAAAGGCTGCTCCACCAGCACAACGCCTTGCTCCTTGAGCCAATAAATCTCGTCCAGGGCCTTTTCGCGGTCTTTCCAGCCTTGATTTGCATCTACTGCTATGGGAAGATCGCTGACGCTGCGAATGGTCTTTATCATCATTTCGTCGCTGTCAAGACCCACTTTTACCTTAAGGATGCGATACAGACCCGCGCACTCGAGCGTTTTTTGCTTTACTACTTCGGGAGTGTCTATTCCTATCGTAAAGCTCGTGGGACCGGCTTTAGCGGGGTTGTAGCCCCATATCCGGTAGAGCGGCTCGCCGAGCAGTTTACCAGTAAGGTCGTGGAGGGCGATGTCTATCGAAGCCTTGGCAGGGGAGTCTCCGGCAGAAAGGGAATCCAGATATTCCATTATATCCTCCAGCAGAAAAGGACTGCTGAAGGAACTCAGATCTACATTTGACAGGAAAGAGCATACGCTCTGCACAGTATGTCCGAGATACGGTGGCATGGAGGCCTCGCCATATCCGACTACACCGTCGTACTCTATTTCTACCTGCACGCCCGGCGTGGTTTTACGGGAATAGGAAGAGACGGTAAAAGTATGCGCAAGCTGGAGTTCGTAAGGATAGAAACGCAGCCTCATCGGACCGCTGTGCTCGTTTTTAACCGGCTCCGGGCGCAGTCCGCACGAAGACAGGCCCGCTGCCAGCGCTGCGCCTGCACCTATTGCTAAGAACTCTCTTCTGTCCATACCGCAAAATTACTGAATTATTTGTAATTTTGTGGTTACGGAAAGACTAAAATAATAATTGATTTTTATGCTAGAATATGTATTCGGCCGCATTGCGGAACTGACTCCTACCAGGATGGTGGTTGACAATCAGGGCGTCGGCCACTGCTTCGAGATTTCTCTCCAGACCTACGAAAAACTGGAGGGTAAGACAGAGGCCCTCATCTACATCCAGTCACAGTTCAACCAGCGCGACGGAACAAACGTCGATTACGGCTTTGCAACCAAAGATGAAAGGGAACTGTTCCGCCTGATTACCGGCGTTTCCGGGATGGGTGCCGCCAGCGCCAGGATGATTCTTTCGTCAATGACGGCAGGGGAGTTGGAAGACGCCATCTTGTCCGAAAACGTGAACGCGCTCAAATCGGTAAAGGGCATAGGACTTAAGAGTGCGCAGCGAATGATCCTGGAGCTCAAAGACAAAATCGTTAAGGGAGGCAGAGCTTCTGCAGACGTGCTCTTCGCATCAGAATCGAACGCTGCCGCAGAAGAAGCTACAAGCGCCCTTGTCATGCTCGGATTCAACAAGGCAAACATCCAGAAGGCCGTTCAGGCAATTCTCAAGGCAAATCCACGCGCCAGCGTAGAGCAGATCATAAAGTCCGCTTTACAGATGCTATAGGTCATAACGTTCCACGTGGAACAGTAGAACTGTCAGCGCCCGAAATAGACAAGCAAGACAGAAATATCTGCCGGCGAAACTCCCGAGATACGGGAGGCCTGCGCAATGGTCCGGGGAGAGTATTTCTTGAATTTTTGCCGACACTCGATAGTCAAGCCAGATATTCTGTCAAAGTCAAAGCCTACAGGTATCTCGAGATCTTCAAGACGACGCATCTTATCAACCAGAGCTCGTTCCCTGTCAATATATCCCCGGTATTTAAGGTTAATTTCGACGGCATCGGTTACATCTCGAGGTGGAATATCGTCGAAGCCAAAGCGCTGGAGTGTTCCACGTGGAACAAGAGACAGAATATCGGACAGAGCAAGCTCGGGCCGGGTTGCCACGTCAGAAATCTTCTTAGACTCAGAAAGCGGTGCAGAACCACAGCTCTCGAGAAAAGCGTTCGCCGCTGCAGCGGTAAGATTATTTGAAACGCACAAAGAGTCTAGCCTCGCTACAGAATCGTATTTTTTCTTCATCAAATCGTAGCGCTCCTGGGAAGCGAGACCAAGCCGATACGAACGCTCGGTCAGACGAAGGTCGGCATTGTCTTGCCGCAGGAGAATACGAAACTCGGCACGCGACGTAAACATTCTATACGGTTCATCGACACCCTTTGTAATCAGATCGTCAATCAGGACTCCTATATAAGCCTCATCGCGCCTGAGAATAAACGGGGGCTGCGAATTAACGGAAAGATGGGCGTTGATTCCCGCCATGAGACCCTGCGCCGCCGCTTCTTCGTAACCGGTTGTTCCGTTGACCTGACCGGCAAGAAAGAGTCCCGGAACAACCCTCGACTCAAGAGACGAAGACAGCTGGGTCGGATCGAAGAAATCGTATTCCACAGCATAGGCGGGACGGAACACCCTGACATGCTCCAGGCCATCAATGGCACGGAGAGCACGCATCTGAACTTCGAACGGAAGGGAACTCGAAAAGCCCTGCAGATAGAATTCGTTTGTCCCTCGTCCTTCCGGTTCAAGAAAGAGCTGATGCGAATCATTATCAGGAAAAACACGGAGTTTATCTTCGATGCTCGGACAGTAGCGGGGTCCGCGACCATGTATGATACCGGTAAACAGAGGCGAGTCCTGGAATCCTTCGCGAAGACGGGAATGAACCTCTTCGTTTGTGTGAACGATGTAACAGTCCATCTGTTCTCGCCCGCCTTGGACTGCAGATGGTATATCCAGAAAGGAAAACCTTTCAGGACACCGGTCACCCTTTTGAACCGGCAACCTGGACAAATCAACTGAGCTGATATCAATTCTCGGAGGAGTTCCTGTTTTCATCCTGTCGGCAGTTATCCCCATAGAGACCAATTCCTGGGTAATACCGTCCGAAGACTGTTCACCGATTCTTCCTCCGGTGAACTGCTTGCGCCCGACGAAAAGTTTACCGGCAAGGAAGGTTCCAGCAGTAAGAACAACGGCGCGAGAGTGAAAAATCAGACCGCCGGCAGTACGCACGCCGGCAATTTTTGAATTCTCAAAGAGAAAACCAGTTGCTAAATCTTCGTAAATAGTTAAGTTACAGGTATTTAGAAGGATTTCGCGCCATTTCAGCGAAAATCGGATTTTATCGCACTGGGCGCGAGGGCTCCACATCGCCGGCCCTTTTGACTTGTTAAGCATGCGGAACTGCAAGCTCGTGGCATCGGTAACAATTCCGGTACAACCTCCGAGTGCGTCGATCTCCCGCACGATTTGTCCTTTGGCAATTCCGCCGATAGCTGGATTGCAACTCATCTTGGCAAATGAGAGCACATCCATGCTGAGAAGCAGCACGGAGGAACCAAGCCTCGCTGCGGCAACCGCAGCCTCACAGCCGGCATGTCCACCGCCGACAACTATGACATCGAAATTACTTTGCAAGGCTTTTCCTCAGTTCAAGGTAATAGTTCTCTTTGGAACGCATGGTCTTTATATCCTCTTCGCTGTGGTCGTCATAACCGATAAGATGAAGCAAGCCATGAACGATAACCCTGTGCAATTCTTCTTCAAACTCCGTCTTATAAAAAACCGAATTCTCCCTGACCGAATCAATGCTGATGAACAAATCTCCGGACACAACAGGTTTATCACTGTAATCGAATGTAATGATATCCGTAAAATAATCGTGGCCTAAATATTGAATATTGATATTCAAAAGGTAAGGATCGGAGCAGAAAATGACGTTGATGTCGCCGAGGCGGCAAATCTCGCTTTCCGCAACCATCTTAAGCCAGGAATTGTTGAATCGCCTGTCTTTATACTGGAATTTGATGTCTTCAAAAAAATAACGCACCATAGGCTTCAAGAGGATAAAAACAGCGCAAATCTACAACAAAAATTGGAATTGAAATTAAATATTCATATCTTTACGACTTGAACGGACTAAAATTAGATACCAGATATGGAAGTTAAAAAATCACAGAAAGCCAGCTTGGAAAACAAACGACTCCTGTTCGTAGAAATAGGATTCGTCATCGCCCTGCTGATCGTCCTTGCCGCTTTCGAATACAGCAGCAAGGAAAAGAAAGAGAGCACTCTTCTGGCCGAGAACACCGAAATTATTGAGGAAGAGATGATTCCAATCACTCAGGAAACCCCGCCGCCGCCACCCGAGATGGCCAAGATACCTGTACTCTCCGACCAGATTGACATCATCGACGACGACATCAAAGTCAACGACAATATCCTCAACCTCGAAGACGATTCTTCCCTTGGTGTAGAAATCCAAGACTATGTAGAAGAGGTCAAGGAAGAGGTTGTGGAAGAGGAAACCATTCCTTTCCAGCTCGTTGAAGAGAAGCCCAAATTCCAGGGCGGCGATGCCAACGACTTCTCAAAATGGGTCAACCAGCGTCTTGTTTATCCCGAGGTAGCAAAGGAGAACGGCGTTCAGGGTCGTGTCATGCTCCAGTTCACCGTTAAGACCGACGGCAGCGTATCCGACGTAAAAGTCCTCCGCGGCGTCGATCCTTCCCTGGACAAAGAAGCAGTCCGCGTTGTTTCCATGTCCCCCAAGTGGACCCCCGGCAAGCAGCGCGACCGCAAGGTTAAGGTTACATACACCTTCCCCGTTATCTTCCAGCTGAGATAAAATTATCCAACAAATATAAAAGGCTGTCCGCACGGATGGCCTTTTTTTGATTGAAATGACAGAAGAAAAAGCAGTATTCGTAGGAATAATACGGCAGACTGACGACGAAAGGAGGGTAAAAGAGTATCTCGACGAACTCGAATTCCTTGCCGACACGGCAGGATTCGTAGCAGACAAGCAGTTTATCCAGAAACTCGACCACCCTGAGCACTCCACCTACATCCGCAGCGGGAAACTGCAGGAGCTTGCCGACTACTGCGAAGAAAACGAAATCAAATACGTTATTTTCGACGATGAGCTTTCTCCGATGCAGCAACGTAACATCGAGAAAATCATCAAGGTGGCTTCCGTCATAGACCGTACGAGCCTGATTCTGGAAATATTCTCCCAAAGGGCCAAGACCGCATATGCAAAGATGCAGGTCGATCTGGCACGCTACAATTACATGCTTCCCAGGCTCGCAGGAATGTGGACCCACCTCGAGAGACAAAGGGGAGGTATAGGCACGCGCGGAGGTATGGGTGAAAGCCAGATCGAAGTTGACCGTCGAATAGTAAGGGAAAGGATAGCCCGCCTGAAAGAACAGCTGAAGAAGGTGGACAAGCAGATGGCTACCCAAAGAAGCAACCGCGGCCAGATGGTACGTCTGTCCCTTGTTGGCTATACCAACGTAGGAAAAAGCACTCTGATGAATCTGCTGTCGAAATCCGATGTCTTTGCAGAAAACAAGTTGTTCGCAACTCTGGATACCACAGTAAGAAAAGTCGTTATAGAGAACGTACCATTCCTGCTCAGCGACACTGTAGGATTCATCAGAAAACTCCCCACACAGCTCATAGAAGCCTTCAAAAGCACACTCGACGAGGTAAGGGAGGCCGACATACTTATCCACGTCGTAGATATATCCGCACCGGATTTTGAGGAACAAATGGAGGTGGTACAGAAAACCCTTGCAGACATTGGAGCAGGAGACAAGCCGCAGTATGTCATATTCAATAAAATCGACAACTACGAATGTGTTCCCTACGACGAGTTTTCCATTAAGCCGAAAGGCAAGGAAAACCGCACACTCGACGAGCTTAAAGAGCAATGGATAGGAGAAAAGAAGATACCTTGCATCTTTATGTCCGCACTTAGCCGCGAGGGGCTTCCGAAACTAAGGAACGACATCTACAAGATGGTCGCCGAGATACATGCAGGACGCTGGCCATTCAATAATTTCCTGTGGTAAGAGAAGGTAAAATAAAGATTCTGAAAGTTATGCTGGCAGTGGCTCTTCTCGCTGTCAGCATAGGTATATATCTTATATTCAGGTCAGACCATATTATAGGCTTCAGACTTATAGACAAACTCGGCCTCTCAGGATTCCTGCATAATATAAGGAATCTTTTTGACGGCGTTCATCCCTCTAATTTCATAGTATATGCCCTTCCGGACGGTCTGTGGCTCATATCTTACATGATTCTTACAGAGACGCTGCTGCCGGAACATCCCACAAAAACCATCTGGGTCCTGGCTCTGCCGGCAAATGCAATAGTTTCGGAAATAGCACAATATTTTCATCTGCTGCCGGGAAACTTCGATATATGGGATATGGTATGCTACATCATTCCCACTATTTTCTATCTAATATTCAGTAAAGGACACGAATCAGCGGCAAAATATACTTTCGAAGAAGTAATGTCGGCGCCGCTTCTGCTGGTTACGTACCTGTTCATCGCAGGTTGTTCGGTAGAACAACTCAACATACCTTTCATAATAACCTGCGCTATTTACGCCTCGTGTATGATGCTTATCAACTACACAATAAGTAAAAAGCTTTCCGTTAAGTAAGTTTATTCAGGGGCCCGCCGAAAACAGCGGGATAAAAAAAATACCGGCAAAATCTCTTCTGCCGGTATTTTAATTATACAGTTGCTAAAAACTAGTCAGAGAATTTAGCCTTGAGGAACTCCCTGTTGAGGCGGGCTATATGCGCCACGGTGATACCCTTGGGACATTCGAGCTCGCAGGCGCGAGTGTTGGTGCAGTTGCCGAAGCCAAGTTCGTCCATCTTTGCAACCATTGCCTTCGCGCGGCGCTTGGCCTCGGGACGGCCCTGGGGAAGGAGTGCAAGGGAACTTACGCGCGCAGCGACGAAGAGCATTGCAGAACCGTTCTTACAGGTAGCTACACAGGCGCCGCAACCTACGCATGCAGCCGCATCCATGCTTTCCTCGGCTTTGTCGTGAGGAATGAGAATATTGTTGGCATCCTGGGCGGATCCTGTACGGACGGAAATGAATCCTCCGGCCTGAAGAATCTTGTCGAAGGCCCTGCGATCGACCACAAGGTCCTTTATAACAGGGAAGGCAGCGCTTCTCCAAGGCTCTACGGTAATAGTAGCGCCATCTTTAAAGTGACGCATGAAAAGCTGGCAGGTAGTCACGTGGTCGTCCGGACCATGGGCACGCCCGTCGATATATAGGGAACAGGCACCGCATATACCTTCGCGGCAATCGTGGTCGAAAGAAACGGGACCGCTGCTCTGGCAGCCCCTTTCGACTGCCACGGGGTCGTTACCTTCGCGGATAAGCTGCTCATTGAGAATGTCAAGCATCTCAAGGAAAGAAGCATCTTCCTCGATACCAGAAATATGATAGGTCTCGAAGTGTCCTTTAGCCTTGGCGTTCTTCTGACGCCATATTTTTAAGTTGAATTCCATATTAGTCCTTATAATTTCTGGTAATAACCTTGATGTTTTCGTAAACGAGAGGTTCCTTATGAAGTTCGGGTTCTACGCCCTCTCCCTTGTATTCCCATGCAGCGACGTACATGTAATTGGCGTCGTCACGCTTGGCTTCGCCTTCTTCGGTCTGGCTTTCGACGCGGAAATGTCCGCCGCAGGACTCGTTGCGGTTGAGGGCATCGCGAGCCATGAGTTCTCCTATTTCAAAGAAATCTTCGAGCCTCAGAGCCTTCTCGAGTTCCTGGTTGAATTCGAACTGGCTTCCTGGAACGCATACGTTCTTGTAGAAGTCTTCGCGGAGTTCCTTTATGAGTTTCATAGCCTTCTGAAGGCCTTCCTTGTCGCGGGCCATACCCACATACTCCCACATGATGTGGCCGAGTTTCTTGTGTATGGAATCGACAGTTTCTTTACCTTTGATAGAAAGAAGCCTGTCGATACGGGCCTGTACTGCCTTTTCTGCCTCTATGAACTCGGGACGGTTGACGTCGGTCTTGGGTTCTGCGAACTTCTTGGAAAGATAATCGCCGATAGTGACGGGGACGATGAAATATCCGTCGGCAAGACCCTGCATAAGTGCGGAAGCACCGAGGCGGTTTCCGCCGTGATCGGAGAAGTTGGCCTCACCTATTGCATACAGTCCGGGAATGGTGGTCTGCAGATCGTAATCGACCCATATACCTCCCATGGTATAATGAATTGCAGGATATATCATCATAGGCTCCTCCCAGGGAGATGATGCAGTAATCTTCTCATACATCTCGAAGAGGTTGCCGTAGCGCTCTGCCACCTTCTGATGACCCAGGCGGTTGATAGCCTCGGAAAAATCGAGGAAAACAGCCTTTCCTGTCTCGTTGACGCCGAAGCCGGCATCGCACCTTTCCTTGGCGGCACGGGAAGCTACATCGCGGGGCACCAGGTTTCCGAAAGCGGGATAACGGCGCTCAAGATAGTAGTCGCGGTCTTCTTCGGGAATCTGGGAAGCCTTGATCTGATGCTTGCGGAGTTTCTCCACGTCTTCTTTTTTCTTGGGAACCCAGATACGTCCGTCGTTACGGAGCGACTCTGACATAAGGGTAAGCTTGCACTGCTGGTCTCCGTGTACGGGGATGCAGGTAGGATGGATCTGAGCGAAGCAGGGATTTGCAAAATAAGCTCCCTTCTTGTAGCACTGAAGCGCAGCAGAACCGTTGGAATTCATTGCGTTGGTGGAAAGGAAATAGGTGTTTCCATATCCGCCGGTAGCAATTATGACGGCATGGGCGCCGAAGCGCTCGAGCTGACCGGTAACCAGGTTGCGGGTGATTATACCCTTAGCCTCTCCGTTCACCACTACGAGGTCGAGCATCTCGTGCCTGGGATATGCCTTTACGGAACCGGATGCAATTTCTTTGTTGAGTGATGCATAGGCGCCGAGAAGAAGCTGCTGACCGGTTTGACCGCGGGCGTAGAAGGTACGGCTGACCTGAACGCCACCGAACGAACGGTTTGCAAGATATCCGCCGTATTCGCGTGCGAAAGGAATACCCTGGGCGACACACTGGTCGATAATGGCTGCACTTACCTCTGCGAGACGGTAAACGTTAGCTTCGCGGGAACGATAGTCTCCACCTTTGATGGTATCGTAGAAGAGACGATAAACGGAGTCGTTGTCGTTCTGGTAATTCTTTGCTGCATTAATACCTCCCTGTGCGGCAATTGAGTGGGCACGGCGGGGTGAATCGCTGATACAGAAAATCTTTACGTTGTAACCAAGTTCTCCGAGGGAAGCAGCTGCAGATGCTCCTCCAAGACCTGTACCTACAACGATGATTTCGAGTTTACGCTTGTTGTTGGGGCTCACGAGGTGAATTTCCGACTTACGCTTGGTCCATTTTTCGGCCAAGGGTCCTTCGGGAATCTTAGAGATTAATTTATCGGCCATTTTATAAAAATTATAGGTATTCAATAAAGTTTGCAAATTTAGTTGTTTTTAAGCACAACTGCAATCACTCGGAAAATAAAGTTCCTTCTTCGGGTTCTTTGTTTATTCCAAGATGCCGGTACGACAGTTCGGTGGCGATTCGTCCTCTCTGCGTACGGACTATGAATCCCTCCTTGATGAGGAAAGGTTCGTAAACTTCTTCGAAGGTTCCCTGGTCTTCACCGATGGCTGTGGCGATGGTATTTGCACCCACGGGGCCTCCCTTGAAAGTATTAATTATAGTGCGGAGTATCTTGTTGTCTATGGCATCGAGACCGCGTGTGTCGATATTGAGTTTATCGAGCGCATATTTGGAAATATTGAGATCTATATGACCGTCTCCCATTACCTGGGCAAAATCGCGCACCCGCTTGAGAAGGCCGTTCGCTATACGGGGCGTTCCACGGCTGCGAAGAGCGATTTCGCGGGCTGCATCATTGTCGATTCCTATATTGAGTATCGCCGCACTGCGTTTTACTATCTTGATAAGCTGGTCTGTATCGTAATACTCAAGACCGCAGTTTATCCCGAATCTTTCGCGCAGGGGAGCTGTCAGCAGACCAGCACGGGTAGTGGCGCCCACAAGGGTGAATGGATTGAGGGAAATCCGCACCGACCTCGCGCCGGGACCTTTGTCTATCATTATGTCGATAACGTAATCTTCCATCGCGGAGTAAAGGTATTCCTCCACTTCCGGAGAAAGACGGTGGATTTCGTCGATAAACAGCACATCGCCCGTTTCGAGGGAAGTAAGCAGGCCCGCAAGGTCGCCCGGCCTGTCGAGCACAGGGCCGGATGTTACCTTCATGTTCACTCCCATCTCGTTGGCGATGATATGTGCAAGAGTGGTCTTTCCAAGTCCCGGAGGACCATGGAACAGTGTGTGATCCAGGGCTTCTCCGCGCATCTTTGCAGCCTGGATATAGATTCTAAGATTGGATACTATTTCGCCCTGGCCTGTGAAATCTTCGAGTTCCCGAGGTCTTATAATTCCGTCTAAATCCTTATCTTTGCCCTCGTTTGTATTGTGTGGGTTAAAGTCGGTCATTCCGCCTGATTATTTATTATTACAAATATAATTGTTTTTAATTTTATTTTGTTGTTGTTTTATTATTCTGTCAGTATGTTGAAAACTTAAAAAGGCTATTGACAATCAATAATTTAACACTTAAAGTACAGTTAAAAACTTTGTTGGAGGATTATTATTTTTCTGTTAAAAACCCGGCAACCTTTATTTTTAACACGAAAATAACAAGGTTATAAACATACTTTTCAACACAATGAATACTGATGATTTGTTTTATAATAAGATATTACAGTTTGCAGACCGTCTGCGCCCACGCAGCCGTGAGTGGGAGGGGCCCGTCGTTAAGGCAGGGAGTCTGAGGGGAACGCCCCTCAGTCCCCTGGGGGTGCAGGGGGATAGTAGTCATCCTGTCGAAGACAGGGATAGGCCGCTTGCGGCCGTAGTCTGCAAACTGTAATATCTTATATTTATTATTTAATTTTTAAAAAGTAACATATAATAAATAAATATATTGATAAACAGTAAATCAACGTCAAAACTCATAGACAGGATATCTTCTGGTAAAGATGTATTCTGTAAGGGTCTGTTCCTGTCGGCAAGGTGGTTCGTTTTAAGCGACGCTGCGAAGGATGGGCTCAATTTCATAATTTTGCCCGGAAGGGAAGCGGCGGAATACTGCGCTTCGGATCTCTATGGGCTCACCAGCGGAGATACGGTGTTTTTCCTTCCTTCATCAGGCAAGAATATAGAAAGGAGCAATTACAAGTCATCTCTTGGAGTACAGCGTACAGCAGCTGTAGAAAAGATACTCTCAAATAAAAAAGAGAAGGTATTCATAATCACCTATCCGGAGGCGCTCGAAGAAGGAATACCGAGCCGCAAAAAGCTTTCCGATTCCGTATTCACGCTTTCGGCCGGTCAGGAAATATCCCACGACGCCCTGTCTTCGCGCCTGGCCGCAGAAGGATTCGAAAAAGTGGATTTCGTGTCCGCACCGGGTCAGTTTGCAATACGTGGCTCCATTGTTGACATATTCTCATATTCGCGCAACCTTCCTTTCCGCGTATCCTTCTGGGGAGACGAAATAGAGAAGATAAATATCTTCGATTGCAATACCCAACTCTCTAAGGAACAGATAGAAAAAGCAGAGATAGTATCAGGAATAGTATCTGACTGCTCAGAAGAAGACGAAGTAAATATCCTTGATACGCTGCCACCGGAATCCCTGGTGTGGCTGGATTCCTCCGACATGTACAAGGAGAAGGATTTCTTCGCGCTTACCAAAAAATATCAGAGGGTGTTCATAGACACTCCGCTGTCGAGTCAGGAAGAGGATACGATAGATTTCGAAATAGCACCTCAACCCGTTTTCAACAAGAACTTCGAACTGCTGACCGAAGATATTAGGGAGAAGATAGAGGGTGGATACAAAGTGCTGATTTACGGCGAGAAAGTCAACCAGCTCGACAGGATTCAGTCGATTCTTTCGCAGAATGGAGGATTGCTCCCCGAATTCGTTAAGGGGCAGAATATTCACAACGGATTCATCGACAAGCAGGATAAGGTATGCTGCTATTCCGACCACGAAATATTCGACCGTTTCCACAGGGTAAACCTGCGTAGGAGCGTTGAAAAGACGGAGCAGCTTACCATCAACGACCTGAATTCCTTCAACATAGGCGACTACGTGGTGCATATAGATCACGGAGTAGGCGTGTTCGGAGGCCTCGTGAGGCTGCGCGACGACTTCGGGCGTATAAACGAAGTTGTAAAACTTACATACAAGGATGGCGACGTGGTATTCGTATCGGTACACGCGCTTCATAAGATATCCCGTTTCCGCTCCCGCGACGGCGAACCTCCCAAGATAAACAAGCTTGGTTCCAAGACATGGACGGCGCTCAAGAGCAGTGCCAAGTCGAGGGTAAAGGATATAGCGAAAGACCTCATCCAGCTCTACGCACGCCGCAAGGCATCGAAAGCCTATGCATTCTCTCCCGACACTTACCTTCAGGAAGAACTCGAATCTTCCTTTATGTACGAAGACACACCCGATCAGGAGCTGGCGTCAAAAGCGGTCAAGAGGGATATGGAGGACACCTGTCCCATGGACAGGCTCGTATGCGGCGACGTAGGATTCGGCAAGACAGAAATTGCCATACGTGCAGCTTTCAAGGCTGCAGTTGACGGCAAGCAGACTGCCGTGCTTGTTCCTACCACCATTCTTGCCCTGCAGCATTTCACAACCTTCTCCGATCGGCTCAAGAACCTTCCGTGTACGATAGATTACGTAAGCCGCCTACGTACTGCCAAAGAGATAAACGACATCAAGAAGCGTCTCGAAGAAGGCAAGATAGACATACTTATAGGAACCCATAAGATCCTGTCCGATGCGTTTGTATTCAAGGACTTGGGCCTTCTGATAATCGATGAGGAACAGAAATTCGGAGTCTCTGCCAAAGAAAAGCTGCGCAAACTCAAGACAGCCGTGGACACGCTTACGCTCACCGCGACTCCGATTCCGAGGACCCTGCAGTTTTCCCTGCTCGGAGCCCGCGACCTCAGCATCATCAATACGCCACCGCCCAACCGCATCCCGGTACAGACCGAGATAATCCTTTTCGACAAGGAAGAAATTCGCAGCATCATAAACTACGAACTCAACCGCGGCGGCCAGGTATTCTTCCTTCACAACAAGGTTGAGGAACTCCCCGCCATCTACGAAATTCTGCATCGCCTGGTACCGGATATGAAGATATGCATGGCCCACGGTCAGATGGATTCCAAAGAACTGGAAAACAAGATGTTGGAATTTATTCGCGGCGACTACGACATGCTGCTGTGCACGACCATCATAGAGAACGGGCTCGATATTCCGAATGCCAACACCATCATAATAAACCAGGCCCAGAACATAGGTCTGAGCGACCTGCATCAGTTGCGCGGCCGCGTGGGGCGTTCCAACAAGAAGGCGTTCTGCTACCTCATAGTGCCTCCTCTGACCACCCTGACCGACGACGCCCGCCGCAGACTCAAGGCTATAGAAGAGTTCAGCGACCTGGGAAGCGGATTCAATATCGCCATGCAGGATCTGGACATTCGCGGAGCAGGCAACCTTCTGGGTGCCGAACAGAGCGGATTCATAAGCGACATGGGCTTCGAAACATACCAGAAAATCCTGTCGGAAGCGATGGAGGAACTTGGAATCGAGGCCGGAATAGTAACCCGCAGCGACCGTGGAGCCTTTACCACCGACTGCACCATCGAAACCGACCAGCAGGCCCTCATACCGGATGACTACATCGACATAACAGCCGAAAAGATAAGGATTTACAAACAGCTTGATTCGCTCTCGTCCGACAAGGAACTCGACCTGTTCGCCCTTCAGCTCCAGGACCGTTTCGGGCACATGCCTCCCCAGATAGAGAACCTCTTCGAAGTGGTCAAGATAAGGAATGCCGGCGCCAGGCTGGGATTTGACAAGATAGTTATAAAGAACGGCATGTTCATAGCCTTCTTCATTGCCAACCAAATGTCTCCTTATTTTCAGTCCGACGTATTCAGCAGGGTACTTGAAAGGGTGAATGCCGGAGTTTATTCGCTGGAATTCAAACAGAGCAAGGGACGACTCAAACTGATTACCCGGGGTGTTGACTCTCTTCAAAAAGCAAGGCTTATACTGAGTAAGTTGGAATAAATTTTCTATCTTTGCAAGTTTGCTGATTGGAATCAAATGTCTAATCTGTTAGTGGTAATAGGCAATACTGCCGTCAAGGCAGCCTGGTCGGACGGTACCGTTCTCGGCAAAACATTCCGTTACCAGGGCGAGAGGGTTATAGATTTCATAACCTCACTCACCGCCAGACAGGCTCCGCTCGTCATGGCGGTGGTGTCGGTGCGCGACATCAACCAGGAAGAAAAAGCCGCCCTGCAGGAAGCATGTTCCAATCTGCTGCTCCTCGATACGGCCAGCCCCGACGCCCTTTCGGATTACGGATTCCCGTCGTACCTGACCTTCGACAGGGCAGCATCCCTTGTTGCCGCGAGATACCTCTTCAAAGACAAGGCCTGCACCGTATTCGACCTTGGAACAACCCTCACCGTCGATTTCATGGACAGTGAAGGAATGTATCAGGGAGGCAATATCTCTCTTGGGTGCCGCACCCGCTTCAAAGCCGTAAACCGCTATTCCAGGGCACTGCCGCTGGTAAACATGCCCGCTTCGACATCCTTTCCCGGCACGTCCCTCACGTCCTCGATAGAGTCCGGCATAATTTCGGGTATAAAGTTTGAAATAGAAGGATATATCGGCTCAAATCCCGGGAACGTGGTGATCTTTACAGGCGGAGATGCAGTTTATTTTGCTCAGCAAATGAAAAATTCCATCTTTGTAGTCAGCAACCTCGGGCTCATGGGCCTCGCAATAATTACCGATGAATATGTCAAAAAGAATATTGCATAGCCTCCTTGCGGCAGTAACTCTGTCACTTTTTTCCGGACTGGACATGGGTGCCCAGACCTTCGGAAGCTATACACCCTATTCGATATTCGGTGTAGGCGACCTGGCGACCCCCGGTACCGCTTACAACAAATCCATGGGCGGAGTGGGCATAGCCTCGCACAGCCACAGGTTCATCAATCCCCTCAACCCTGCCGCCGCAAGCGCCCGCGACACCCTTGCGTTCATGGCCGACTATTCCATCATCCAGGACAATAAGATATTCCGTCAGGGAGACATGCGCTCCGCATCCAATACGGCGAACATAGGCGACCTCATCATATCCTTCCCCATCTGGAAGTCTTCCGCCATGATGGTCGGAATCATGCCGTTCAGCAGTACCGGTTACGACTATTCATACGCTTTCACAGACCCCTCAATTATCGGACGAACCGGTAACATTTTCTATACTGCAGAGGGTCAAGGCAGTATGTACCAACTGTTTGCGACGGCATCGGCAACGTTCTGGAGAAGGCTTTCCGTAGGAGCACAGTTCATCTATTTTTTCGGAAAGAACGAAAAGACATTCACAGAATCTTTTTCCGACGCATCATATAACGGCGCCAACAACGGGCATGTACTTCAGCTGTCGGCTCCCGCAGGCAAGTTCGGACTGCAGTACGAGCAGCCCATCGGAACCAAGGCCTCCATCACCCTTGGAGCTACATACCGTACAGCCGCCACCCTGGGCGGACATACCAAGAGTTTCCGCTTTTCCGACGGCAGCGCGGCTTCCGACACCCTGTATTACAAGAGCGGAGTACCCGAAGGGGTGCGGCTTGCCAGCGAGAAGGGCATTGGCCTGAGTTTCCGCTATGCCGACAAGTTCCAGGCCGAATTCGACTACACCCGTTCCGACTGGACGTCAACCGGTCTGGACAAGACTGAAGGTTTCGCCGGCAACCTGCGTGCAGGAGAAGGACGCTCCGTCTTTACGACCTCCGTTTCCGAATCTTTCCGCCTCGGAGTGGAATACGTACCCGGCAGAAACGACATCCGTTATTACTGGCGCAAGATAGCCTACCGCGCCGGTGCATACTGGAAAAACGAATATTATCTCATCGACGGGAACCCCGTAAATTCCTATGGAATAACGCTTGGAGCCACGCTTCCGGTGTTCCGCTGGTACAACGGAATCACTTTTGGCATGGACTTTGGACAGAGGGGCTCTTTGAAGAACAATCTGGTCAGAGAGACATACATCAATTTCTCAGTCGGCTTCAACCTGTTCGACATCTGGTTCCAGAAGTTCGCGTACGATTAGTTAAAGTGTAAAACTAAAAAAACCGATCGATATGAAAAAAGTATTTTTAGCGGCAATCAGCCTGTTGGCTCTTCTCCCCGCAGCCCGCGTATCCGCACAGGATATGAGCAAATACGGCGAGAATGCAGAGGAGTGCGTAAAGTACCTCTCCTATTACACTGAGTATTATAAGCAGAAGAATTATAACGACGCCATCCCCAACTGGCGCCAGGCATATAAGCTGTGTCCTCCTACCTGCAGCCAGAACCTGCTTATCCACGGCTCCGACCTCGTATCGAGGCTCATTGCCAAGAACTCCAAGAACCCCGAGCTGGTCGCAGGTCTTGTGGATACCCTTCTCACCCTCCAGGACCAGAGGGCTGAGCTGTATCCCAAGTATGCGGTGACGGCACTCAACAACAAGGCCACATATACCGCCAAGTATCTGTCCAAGGATCCTAAAAGGGCCTTTGACGTTTATGAAGGCGTGATAGCCGCCCTCGGCGACAAGACCAAGGCGTCCGTGCTGTTCAACGATTTCAAGACAGCTGTCGATCTCTATGAAGAGAAGGCCATCGGTACCGAAGAAGTCCTCAACCTGTACCAGCGCAATATCGAGATGCTCGGCGCGATAGTCCCTGCCTCCGATATCGAGAGCAAGCAGATTTCCGACTTCCGCACAAACATCGAGACCCTGTTCATCAACAGCAAAGTGGCGTCCTGCGACGACCTGCTTGCCCTTTTCGGTCCCCGCTACGAGGCCAATCCCGAAGATCTTGCACTTGCGACCAACATCGTCAAGATGCTCTCGCTCGCTCAGGATTGCAACGACAACGACCTCTTCCTGAACGCCGTGACCACCATGTACAAGCTCGATCCTTCCGCAGCGGCTGCATACTACCTGTACAAGCTGCACTCATCCAAGGACAACGTATCAGATGCAGTCAAGTACCTGCAGGAGGCTATCGACCGTGATGATTCCGACGAAAAGCAGGATGCATCCTATCTCTACGAGCTTGCTGTGTACTGCTTCAAGAACGGACGTTCAGCCGCTGCATACGAAGCTGCAAGCAAGGTTCCCGCACTGGACGAATCGCTCGCCGGCAAGTCCTATCTGCTTATCGGAACCATCTGGGGTTCAACCACCTGCGGCGGAGACGAAATCGCACGTCGTGCACCTTACTGGGTGGCATGCGACTACATGAACAGGGCCAAGGCTGCCGACGCCTCCCTCACCGACGACGCCAACCGCTATATCGGCCAGTACAGCAGGTATTTCCCTCCTGCAGCCGATGCCTTCATGTACGACATCACCAACGGTCAGACCTACACCGTCGTCTGCGGCGGAATGAGGGCCACCACGACCGTGAGGACCGTTAAGTAATTTGAGAATAGGAATCAAACATACGACCCGGATACTGGCAGGCGTGCTTGCGCTTGCCAGTATTGTCGTTTCCTGCGGCGGAGGATTGGGCACCGCCGACAACCTCGACCTTTCTAAAACCCCGGTCCAGACGCTCCACGACATGTTTTCAGTCCAGACCAAGAACGGAAAGGTGGAGATGCGTTTCGAGGCTCCGGTCATGGAGACCTACGACAACGACTCCGTCAAGCTGGACCTGTTTCCAAAGGGACTCTCGGTGTATTCCTACAACGAAGAGGGGTTGTTGGAGAGCGTGATCTTCTCCGACAACGCAAGGCATGAGGTGGACAAGACAGGCAAGAAGAGCGACGTCTGGTCGGCATACGGCAACGTGCTCATCAACAATGTTATAAAGCGTGAAGCCATGGAGACCGACACCATCTATTGGGACGAAACGCGCAAGGAGATTTACACCGACTGCTACGTCAAGATGTATTCCCCCGACGGTTTCATGCAGGGATACGGCATGCGTTCCGACGATCACGCCCGCAATTCCATACTCCACCGGCCGTTCAACAGTTATGCGGTTCCGGAGAAGGATTCCTTGCTTGTTGTGGTTGATTCTGTGAATTTTATTGGTGCTTTCCCAAAAAATTAGTAAATTCGCGGCCCGTTACTTTTGAAAGAAAAAATTAAAAGATAAAACACAATGGCGGTTCTTCAGAAAATTCGCGTAAAATTCGGCCTTGCGATATCCATCATCATCGCATTGGCCCTCCTCTCATTCATCATCGATCCCGGAACCCTCGAGTCCGCACTCAATGGCATGTCCAGCAAGTACGATGTCGGCCGCATCGCCGGCAAGCGCGTGTCTTACACGGATTTCCAGGAAAATGTCGACCGTTTCACCACCATCCAGCAGGTTGCTACCGGCTCCAGCGTCACCAATGAACAGGCCCAGCAGCAGATCCGCAACGCCGCATGGCAGGACTATCTCGACCGCTACATGTTCATCGAGAACGCCAAGAAGGCAGGCATCCGTGTCGGTAGCGACGAGGTAGTTGACCTTACCACCGGCAACAATATCTCTCCCGTTCTTGCTCAGAACCGCGCATTCGCAGACGAGACCGGCAACTATTCCCCCGATCTTCTCCGCGAGTTCGTACAGAACGTGAACGCCGACCAGAGCGGCAGCCTCAAGACTTTCTGGAATTACCTCCAGAACACCGTCCTTACCCAGAAATATTACGAGAAGTACAATTCTCTCTTCTCTTCAGCCGCTTACATGCCCCAGGTCATCACCGACCGTGCAGTAGCCGAGGGCAACACCACTTTCGACCTCGAGTACGTAATGGTTCCCTTCAACTACAACGACTCCACGGTAAAGGTTTCCAGCCAGGACATCCAGAAGTACTATAACTCCCACAAAGAGAACTATAAGCAGGCCGCCGGCCGCGACATCGAGTACGTAGTGTACGAGGTTGTTCCTTCCGAGCAGGACATCGAGGCCACCAGCGACGAAATGGAGGCTCTCCTTCCCGAGTTTGCAGCTACCGGCAACATGAAGGCATTCCTTCTGCGCAACTCCGAGCAGGCTCTTTCCGAGCACTGGTACAAGCAGGGCGAGCTCCGCACCGTTTCTTCCGAGGTCGATGACTTCGTATTCAGCGGCGCATCCGGCATCTCTCCCGTTTACAAGAACGGCGACGTATTCCGCAGCGTCAAGGTCATGGGCAGCGCCATGGTACCCGATTCCGTTTACGTCAAGCACATCCTTCTCCAGGGAGCAAATTCCCGTCACCTTGCCGACAGCCTCTGCGGCGTAGTGGCAAAGGGCGGCAACTTCGCAAGCCTTGCCGCACTTTACTCCGTTGACCAGAACTCTGCAGACGGCGGCGAACTCGGCAACCTCGGCTGGTTCACCCAGACCTACACCATCCCCGGTTTCGAGGGTTGCGTAACCGCAGATCTTAACAAGCCCTTCGTACTCGATACCCAGTACGGCAGCCATGTTGTCGTCGTAACCAAGCGCACCAAGCCCGTCGCCAAGAAGCAGGTGGCCATCCTCGAGAAGACATCCCTTGCCAGTAAGGAAACCTTCAACAGCTTCTATTCCCAGGCCAACCGCTTCGCCACTATCGCCGGCGGTACCTACGAGGGCTACAAGAGGGCCATCGATTCCACCGGTGTCTATTCTCACGTCATGAACAACGTGACCGAGGCCACTGCCAACTACGGTTCCGTGAGCCAGGCCAAGGAAATCACCCGCTGGGTCTATGACGCCAAGAAGGGCAAGGCATCCAATATCATCACCGTCAACAACAACTTCTTCTTCGTAGTCGCCCTCAAGGATATCCGCAACGAGGGTTACAAGAGCGTCAGCGAGGCTTCCGCCGCCATCAGCGACATCCTGCGCACCGAGCAGCTCCAGGCTAAGACCTGCGAGGAAGTGGCCGCCAAGATCCAGGGCCTCCAGAGCCTCGAGGAAATCGAGACCAAGCTTGGAGTACAGGGTTCTTCCGCAGAGGGCGTCTCCTTCTCTTCCATGAGCCGCTCCACCGTCGAGCCTGCCCTTATCGGTGCTGCATCCGTTGCACCCGAGGGCCAGATCTGCGGTCCCGTTGCCGGTCAGTTCTGCGTGTATGTATTCAAGGTAGGCAACCGCCAGACCGGTTCCTTCTACACCGCAGAAGATGCCCGCGACAACGAGCTCCAGAAGGCACGTTACTCCACTCAGATGGTAATTCCCGAAATGATGAAGAAAGCCGACGTCAAAGACAACCGCGCCCGCTTCTTCTAGGAAATACACTTATTCAATTATCGTCAGGGTGTCTGGTTTTTCCGGACATCCTGATTTTTTTTAGCTGCTCAAATCACCAAGAAATGGCCGCAGCTTGCCACAACTTTTAGTGGATAGCAATGAATTATCTTAGTTGTTGTATCAATAAAAATGAGTAACTTGCAGCCGCAAACGGAATTATTTATGGAACAAACCTATCCCATACGCGACAAAATAGAATACATTATCGCCTTTGTCAATGAGTTTGGTCAACGATTCGGACTTACTGATTCTCAGGCATATCGTTATCTCAAGACCTATGATGCCATTTCTGCTATCGACCAATACTACGGAGCTCTGCATACGCAGGACTTCCGGGGCAATGTTGAGGATGTAGCTACCTACTGTAGACGGATGGGAGGCCGGTTAAGATGATTCTATATCACGGTTCCAATATCTCCATTGAGAAGATAGATCTTACGGCATCTCGTCCTGGCAAAGATTTCGGAAGAGGGTTTTACCTCTCTGCAGAAAAGGAACAGGCGATGGAACTGGCAACAAGCAAAGTAAAGTTTTTGGGAGGAGAACCTTTCGTCACTGCCTTTGAGTTTGATGAATCGGCTTTGTCCAATGGTCAGTTGAAGGTTAAAATCTTTGACAGCTATAGTGAGGAATGGGCACAGTTCGTTTACGACAACCGCGAAAACTTCTCAGATACTCAGCTTCACGATTTCGACATTATATATGGTCCCATTGCCAATGATAATGTCGGCGCCCAGATTCGTGCATTCAAGGGTGGGAACATCACCCTGGAGGAATTACTCCATCGCATCAAATTTATCAAGGGCATTACCTTCCAGTATTTCTTTGGTACGGAAGCCGCCATTGAAACCCTTCGCTTGATATGAGTGAGCATTTTCAATATCTCAAAGAGGGCTTGGTCGCCGACCTGGTTAGCAGGGTGATGGAAGATTATCACCTTGATATGAAGAAAGCGCTTGATGTCGTATATTCATCTGTTCTTTTCGAGAAGCTTTCGGATCCGGAGACAGGATTATATAAAGAGGGTCCCGCCTACGTGTATTCCTTCTTGAAGGACGAACTTGCGTTGGGACGGCTATAGATGTCTTTTGGTTATATATATGAAGGTCATCTACCGCATATTGTTTCCCGCAGTACTGGCTTTGACGTTATTCTCTTGTGAGAATAGGCAGGTTGGTGCCCTTCTTGACAATGTTGAGACACTCATACAAGAGCATCCAGACAGTTCTTTGTCTATTCTGGAATCCATGGCAGAGGATGCTCTTAGTTCACGGGAACTTAAAGCCAGGCATTCACTATTATACGCAACCGCACTCGACAAGTGCTATGTAGATACTACTGATTTAGGCATCGTCCTTCCGGCATTTGATTATTATTCAAAGCATGGCACCCCTATCCAAAAAATGAGAACTTATTTCTATCAGGGGCGCATTTATGCTAATAGAGGCGAGGATGATAAGGCTTTACACTATTATCTGCTAGCACTTGAAGATTCTTCGCGTGTTGATGATAATCATTACAAAGAACTGGTTAATTCTGCAATTTCTGATGTCTTTTCAAGAAGCCATTATAGAGAGTTGGAATTGCAGTATGCTCAAGATGCGTTGAGGTATGCACGTCTTGCTTGTGATTCTATCGGCGTCTGGGCAATTACAGGTTTTATTGCTTCTGCTTATGGGAATCTGGGGCTATGGAATGAATCTGAAGATGCTTACCAACAGTTTTTTCAGATGCCTATTTCTGATTCTTTGGCTTATTATCGGAGAAGAGTAAACTATGCAAAGGATCTTTTGCGGTTTCCGGAATCAAATCCTCAGATGAGTGTGGAACTATTAGCGGATGTTGCTAACAGATATCCTAAGGCGATGGGCGTTGAGGCATATTGCATCTATGCTTTTGCTCAGCAGAAGCTAGGGCATGAGACGGTTGCTAATGGAATTCTTTCCCAACTTGAGTCCTTGAATCTGCAACAAGATGTCGTGAAATTATGGCGCTATAGAATATATAGGGAGCAGGGTAAATATGACCTGGCTATCGCTGATTTGGAGCAATCTGTATTAGTTCAGGATTCTATCGTTCTATCTGTGTTAAGGCAGTCTTTGATTCAGTCACAGCATGATTATCTCAAGTCAGAGACACTTGTGCTCAAAAAAGAAAACGAACTTGAGAAGCAACGTATTGCCCTTATCTCGGTTGTTTCTCTGGTAATACTGGTGTTGTTTGCATTACTGTACTTTAAGAGGAAAACTGTTATGGGGAAGAAGATTGAAGAATTATCGGCATTGCAACGGGAGTCCCAGCAGATGCTTGACCTTCAAAGCGCACAAACTGCATCTGCAAATGCTCAACTTGCCCATAAGGAAGCGGATCTTTTTTCTCTACGCAAACAATTTGCTTCTATGTACAAGGCGCAGTATAAGACACTGAACGATCTCTGCGCTGCTTATCTATCACCAATCAAGAAGGACAGAAAAGATGTCATTTATGATGAGGTGATGAGCCAATTGAACGACATCGTCAATGATGATGATTCGCAGAACCGGTTTATGTCCACGGTAAATGCTTCTTTGAATGGAATCATGGATAAATTGCATGTGGATTTGCCAAAACACAAGGAGCAGGATTTCCGTTTCTTGATGTATATCATTGTCGGTTTTGATGCTACGACAATCTCCTGCTTGACTGATTATTCTATTGGGACCGTTTACACGAAGAAGAATCGTCTTAAAGGGGAAATATCAGCGTTGAACTCGCCATATCGGGATTTTTATCTTGAATACATTGGCTAAATACCTGTAAATTAAGGTGTTATCCTTCTGGCTAAAAGCTGGCAGGGTGTTTTTATTGATTATCAAGCACTTACGGAATCGTTAAGATAATGTTTCTCGGCGTATCTGTAAGTGCTTGATTCTTAGGACATTATCCCCTAGCCTGTTAAGACAGTTACATGTCCAATATGGCATCGTTGAGCCGTAACTTTGCTACGAAATCAAAATGTCACAGATATGAAAAAAAATGTTCTTCTTTTGTCCATTTTTCTGTTCTCGGTAAGCTTATTTGCTGACGAGAACCAGTTTATCCCGATTCATGTCCTGGATGATACAGTCGCAACAAGTCATACTCATAGAAACCTGGACTATGTGCCTATGCAAGCGTATTATGATGCTTTTACTTCTTCCGTATGTGTATCTTTCCTTGAAAACCTGGGAAACGTAGATATTTGCGTTGAAAACACTATCTACGGCGAATATGCAGAATACCATGTGAACTCAGCCTTGGGAGCAATGTTTCTTCCAATTAATGGCAGTGAAGGCTTATATAGAATTACTTTCTCACTGACAAACGGTGTATGGTATGAAGGATTGTTTGAAATTGAAAATTAAACAGAGAGGCAAAGCTATAATTGATTTTTAGTGGATACTAATATACAAGAAGCATGAAAAGAATATCCTTAGTATTACTTGCATTTGCTGTGCAGTTTGTCATTGCTGGTTGTTCGGCAGAATCATTAGTTGACGACAGGTTGTCCGAGAATAATGAAGACGTTGATAAAGAGTTGTATCTTAAGGAGTTTGCGATTCTCCTTTCCTCCGCTGTATATAATGAACCAGAATTGCGTTCTTTCCTTAAGACAGAAGCGTTAAAACAGGTTGACAACGATTATGACGTTTTCTATCCATGGATAAAGAATGAGTCAGTGGATGGTTCCAGAAGCTTCAGAAACATTCTCAAAGAGTATGATTCCAAGGGTCTTCTTAAAACAATAGAGGAAAACGTCCCGTTATTGACAATATATATTCCTGATTGGAAGTGGCTGGATTCCAGATGTTTCAGCGTTACTGACTGGGATGTAAAGGACAACGAGGTTGCTGTTTCCTACAGAACGAAGAAAGCAGATAAACCTCTATTCGGAAACGGCAAACTCCTTGGCACAATTCATAGCGGTCAATACCTTGACCATCCTGTTCTGATCATAAAACAGAATGAAAGAATAATCTTTTCTGGTATAGAAACCAAAACCGGCGAGAATGCTTATTCATTTGTTGATTCTGTGTTTGACGGAATCAATAATCCTGGGACGAAGGGAGCCTTCTATGAAGAAGAATATACGTTCAGCCCGACAGAACCTAATGAATGGTTTTCAGCGTTTAGTCTTCCGTCCAAGGTGCTAGCCGCTTATATAGAGGCCAATAATGCTGTAAATATGCCCCAAAGAGATTATATTTACTACGATATGACAAGTGTGAGGGATACCGGAGCTTTGAACATTCATTACAAAGAAAGACTATACCAGTTCAAATTAAACCCTTTAGTAAACCCTTTAGCGAGTGCTTGGTACGACGATCATACCGAGCAGGGCACGGATATTGTCCTTAACTATCATAACAGTCCCGGAGTGGTTTTTTCGGAAAGCCAACTGTCTGCTATGGATTGGGCGGAGGGTAATCTCGAATTAGTGTTCTATTTCAGAGCAGGAGATATTGCGACCGATAAACATTCTGACGTTTCCGTCGGCCAGGCTTTCACTCCTTCAAAGGTGTTCTATAAGTATTATAAGAATCTTTTCGGCACAGTGACATGGCGAAGTTATTATACTGAGCCACAATATCTTGTCCCCAAGTGGATAGCTGTGGATCATGAATTTATTACGTGGAATTTAAAGACAGACCCTTACCGCTATACAATCGCAGTGGAAGAACACGATTCCGGGGCTGAAGTTACTAGAACGATGGTCGATTCTTATCAGTACACAACCAATGTTACCACATCTGTAACGACAGGCGAAGATATCAAATATGGTTATGGAACCGGAATGTCAACAACAGAACTGCATAGTTCTACAATTACTGAAACATATACACAAAGCAGCGATAATCTCGGAAGTGTTCTCGTACAGTTCTCGGATCCCGTTGTAGAGGGTAGGAACGCTACTGGAACTCGAGCCAGGTTGCACGTGTATTCAACAGGCTATGTTGATTTGATAATTGTTCCAAAGAACATTTAATTTCACTACATTTGCATTCGAAATAATCGGAAATTATGAAAAAAGTCTTTTTCTGCCTGGCGGCGGCCGTTTTGTGCTTGGGATTTGTTTCCTGCAAGAAAGAGGAGGACCCTTCGGCCCAGTATCGCAAAGCGTTCAGCGGGAAGTATAACTTAGTTTCGATATTCGAGATTAACCGTTCGGCTTTTGATTTGGATGGTGATGGAACAGCTTCCGTGACTCTTTTAGATGAGTACAGGAGCATGTGGAATCCGTCTTTCTCAGAGTTTCAGTTCATCAAGACCGGGGGTGGTGAGTACGCCGGTGGTTTTACCTTGTTTGTCCCTCTCCAGGGTGTCAGCTCCGGGATGGCACAGCCGCCTTATTCCATAGAAACTCCGGTGACTTTTTCTCGCGGCTTCGGCTGTGCCTCTTTCGCGGTCGGTTTTTCCGTCTCTTTCTCTCAAGACGGCACACCGGTCTGGCAGCCGGCATTGCAGGAAAACAATACTTCCTCCGGGCAGATATACATTGCTTTGCTTCACGACGCACATGTGCTGAAGGCAGAAAACGGCATGCTGGATATCATAATCAGTGAGGTCCCCGTGTACGACTTCGCAAACAAATCATATACGCTGCAATCTTTGATATATCACCTTGAGCATGTGTAGGCGCCTGCTGCTTCTGTGTGCGGCGGTGCTGACGTGTTTTGCGTCCTATGGACAACGCAAGGTAAGCGTCAGCGGCTTTGTCAGGGAGGCAAGGAGCGGAGAAAACCTCATCGCCGCGGAGGTGGTCTGTGGCAGCGCCGGGGTCACCACCGATGCCGACGGCCACTATTCTTTGTCTCTGCCGGAAGGGAAAGTAAAAATCAGATATTACTATTCAGGTTATATTACCGCAGAAACAGACGTCACGTTGCAACGTGACACCCTTATCAACGTGGAACTCAGACCTGGAGAAGTAATAGACGCGTCCGTGGTTACCGCTTCAGGAGAATCCGGCTTCCGCTCGACTCTGATTGATGCAATGGACGTCCCTCTTGCTACCATAAACAAGATGCCCGTTATTCTGGGGGAATCTGACGTGCTTAAGGCCGCGCAGCTGCTTCCCGGCGTACAAAGCGGGATGGAAGGCTTTTCCGGCATTTATGTCCGTGGTGGCGGCGCGGACGAGAACCTCTTTTTGCTGGACGGAGTCGCGCTGTACAACGTTTCGCACCTTCTTGGCGTTTTCTCCGCCTTTACTCCGGAGTCTATAAAGAAAGCCACGTTGTACAAGGGGGCATTCCCTGCAAGGTATGGAGGACGTGTATCCGGAGTGCTTGACTTGCGGACAATAGACGGCGACATGTACGAAACCCACGGCTCCGTAAATGTCGGCCTGATTACGAGCAAACTCCATCTTAACGGTCCTATAGTCAAAGGAAAGACATCCTACGCACTTTCTGGGAGACTCATGCATACAGCCATCATGGCCCCCGCCGTCAAGCTTGGCGGGCTGCCGTTCTCGTATTATTTCTACGATTTGAACGGCAAGATAGTGCACCGCTTTTCAGATGCGGACCGCTTGTCGCTCAGCGTGTATCATGGGCATGACGTTTTTGATTATAAAGGTACGGACGAATCCTCCGACGGCAGTTCTTCGGATGACAGCGAAACGATGGATTGGGGAAACACCGTTGCCGCCCTGCGCTGGTATCATGTTTTCAACGGCATCTGGTCTGCAAACACGGTTTTTGCATACAATCGCTATGGAATGACAACCGACTATACCCAGACCAGAAACTGGTTGGCATACGTAGATGGATACCTTGAAGATTTTTCAGAAAAGTACAATTCCCGGTATGTTTCGGGCATAAATGACTTTTCGTTTGCATGGGATGCGTCTTGCGTGCCGTCCAACGCCCACTCTGTCAAAACAGGGGTGTCCGTAATCCATCATCATTACTCCCCGTCCACACGTTTCATAAGGACGGATGAAATAACCGGCAATCAAATATCCGAAACGTCAAGCCAGAAGGAATATAAAGGGTGGGAAGCGGCATTATATGGAGAAGACGAAATAAGTTTTTCCGATCGGTTTTCTGTGAATGCCGGCTTACGTTTCGTGCTGATGACATCCGGCAGCCGCCTGATTCCTTCCGTCCAGCCGCGGGCCTCCGTCCGCTACTCCCCATGGGAGGGCTTTGCCGTAAAAGCTGGTTATGCAAGGATGGGGCAGTACGTGCACCAACTATCTTCGACGCGTATCACTTTGCCGTCTGATTTATGGGTCCCGGTAACGGAGCAGCTCGACCCCGTGATATCCGATATAGGTTCCACCGGTGTTTTCTATGACGGTCTGCCCGGCTGGGAGATATCCCTGGAGGGATATTACAAGTTCTCCAGAAATGTTATCGATTATCGGGACGGAGCTTCCATGTTCGGGTCTTCCGAGGGGTGGGAGCAATTGGTGGAAATGGGCGTCGCTCGTTCATACGGTCTTGAGACGCTGGTCCGCAAGACAGAGGGCAAGCTTACCGGATGGCTTGCTTATACCTTGTCCAAGACAGAAAGAAAATACCCCAATGGCTACATAAACAGCGGCCGCTGGTTTCCTTATCAGTACGACAGGCGCCATGTTCTTAACCTGAATGTCAGTTATGCACTCTCCGGAAAAATCAATCTGAGTGCCACCTGGTCGTTTTCCAGCGGCGGGTGGGCGACGATTCCCGAGCGGACCACCGTTTTTTACAACTACCAGGAATCCAAGTATGATAACTTGATAAAGCCGGAGCCGTTGTTGACTGTTGATTACATTTCAGGAAAAAACAATTACAATCTTCCTCCTAGCCATACGCTTAATCTGGCCGTAAACTTCAACCGGCAGTTCAGACACGGAGAAAGAACGATAAGCGTGAGCGTCTATAATGCTTACAATGCGATGAATCCCAATCTTGTCTATGCGGCGGGCCGGTTACCCGGGGATAAAATCGTAGTGAAAAAAATGACCTTCCTTCCGGTGCTCCCGTCATTCAATTACACCTACAGGTTTTGATATGCGATGAAAAAGGCAATGGTTATTGCAGCGCTGCTGCTTGTGGCAACCGGCTGCATCAACGAGATAGATTACGACTTGTCCGGAGCTCCGGACAGGATAGTCGTCAACGCAATTTGGTCTTCCGACGAGCAGGAACACATTGTGTATCTGTCTAAAAGCGAAGCATACAGGATATCTCCCGACATTGATACCGCAGACGTACGATGCTATGTGAACGGCGCCCTGAAGGCCATTGCAGACTCCGTATGGTCGATCTGGGGAAAAGATGACGGCCTGACGCTCTGCTACCGTATAAAGGCGGAGCTGCATCCCGGCGACTCCGTCAGCCTTGCCGCCACACTTCCCGGGCACAGTCTGCTGGCTTCGTCCGTTGTGCCGCCTGCACCGGAGGTCAGCATCGATACCGTCTGTACGCATGCTTCTTCCTGGCCATTTATTCCATATCGCAGATACGACATTTCGTGCACGGTCAAGGACATCCCGGGCCATGTTTCATATTACCGGCTGTATCGCCCGTCCGTGCATGTTGAGGGCTGGTGGAGGCATGCCGGAACACTGGTAGATGCCAAAGACTTTCCTTACGGTCTTAAGATAGATGAGACGGATCCTATTTTCAAAAACTCATCGTTTTATTTTCCGGAGATGCTTTCGAGGGACGTTACGTTTGTTCATTCCGGCTTGAGCAACGTCACACATGTTTTTCCCGACGATTCTTTCCGCAACGGGACGCATGGTTTTTCCTACGCGTTTGATTATAACAGCTTTCATCCGTCAGGCTCATACAATCTGGTGAAATATACAGTGCGCTTCCGCATCGGTTCGCTCAGCGAGGCGGAATACTTGTACCTGCTGGCATATAACGCTTCCGTAGTTTCCAGCCACGACCCGCTGTCGGAACCGGTAAGCCTGCCTTCCAACATCGAAGGAGGCCTGGGCGTTTTTGCCGTTGAAGGTACTTATTCGCTGGAGCTGCACGCTCCCGATATGAAATATCCTCCTAATACAAATGGAGAAATCGACCCGGAAACGCATGAATTCTATGACTGGTGACAGTAAGCTCTTAGTATTGTTTTAGCAAAAAAATACCTAAATTAGCAGGCTAAACGAATAATTCAAATGAGTCTTAAATGCGGAATAGTCGGCCTGCCAAATGTGGGGAAATCCACTCTCTTCAACTGTGTAAGCAGCGGCAAGGCCCAGAGCGCCAATTTTCCCTTCTGTACCATTGAGCCCAACCTTGGCTCCACCAACGTCCCCGACAAGCGCCTTGAGGTGCTTACGGATATATGCCATCCCCAGCGGACCATTCCGGCCACCGTGGACATAGTCGATATCGCGGGACTTGTAAGGGGTGCAAGCCGAGGCGAAGGCCTTGGAAATCAATTTCTTGCCAATATCCGCGAGTGCGATGCCATATTGCACGTGCTGCGCTGTTTCGACGACGGCAACGTAGTGCATGTGGACGGTTCCGTGGACCCTGTGCGCGACAAGGAGGTGGTGGACCTCGAACTTCAGATAAAGGACCTCGAGACCGTTGAGGCGCGCCTTGCCAAATGCACCAAGGCCGCTGCCGCGGGCGATAAGGAGTCCAAAAAGCTGGCGGCCCTGCTGACCCGCTACCGTGACGCCCTCCGCGAGGGCCGCAGCTGCCGCAGCGTAGAGCTCGTCAACGAAGAGGAGGCGCAGCTTGCCCACGACCTTTTCCTTCTCACCAACAAGCCGGTGCTTTATGTATGCAACGTCGATGACGCATCTGCGGCAGGCGGCAACGCATACGTCGATGCGGTCCGCGAGGCCGTCAAGGACGAGAATGCCGGCATACTGATAATCTCTGCCCGTACCGAGTCCGAGATTGCGGAAATGGAAGATTACGACGACAGGCAGATGTTCCTGGAAGAGATGGGACTTGAGGAATCGGGCGTAGTGAGGCTCATCCAGGAGGCGTACAAACTTCTGGGGCTACGCACCTTCTTTACGGCCGGGGCCGACGAATGCCGGGCCTGGACAATCCATGCCGGCGACAAGGCGCCCAAGGCCGCGGGAGTCATACACACCGACTTCGAAAAGGGCTTTATCCGTGCCGAGGTAATCAAGTACGAGGACTTCGTGCAGTACAAGACCGAGGCCGCCGTGCGGGCCGCAGGCAAAATGGGCGTGGAAGGGAAGGACTACGTGGTGCAGGATGGCGATATAATGCATTTTTTATTCAACGTATAACACTGATAACCAATGAAAGAGAAGATTCACAGCAAATTCCTCTCCCTCTATGGAGAAGGGGGCGTTTTCTATGCGGCGGCCGGCCGTATCAACCTCATCGGCGAGCATACCGACTACAACGGCGGATACGTATTCCCCGGAGCTATCGACAAGGGCATCATTGCGGAAATCAAACCCAACGGCACCGACAAGGTACGCCTGTATTCCCTCGATTACGATGCAGCCGCATCATTCGGTCTGGAAGAGGCTGACAAGCCTGCAGAAGCCTGGGCATGCTACATATTCGGCGTCTGCCGCGAGACCATCAAGCGCGGCGGCAAGGTAAAGGGCTTCGATGCCGTCTTTGCCGGAGACGTCCCTCTCGGCGCAGGCCTTAGTTCTTCCGCCGCTCTCGAAAGCTGCTTCGCTTTCGCCATCAACGACCTTAACTCCAACGGACTCAGCCGCTTCGACCTTGCCCGCATAGGCCAGAGCACAGAGCATAACTACTGCGGAGTCAACTGCGGCATAATGGATCAGTTCGCCTCCTGCTTCGGCAAGAAGGGACAGCTCATACGCCTCAACTGCAAGACTCTCGAGCATCAGTACTTCCCCTTCGATCCCGAGGGTTACAAGCTGGTGCTGCTCGATACCTGCGTCAAGCACGAACTGGCAAGCTCGGCCTATAACTTCCGCCGTCAGTCCTGCGAAAGGGCAGCTGCAGCCATCAAGAAGAACCATCCCGAGGTCGAATTCCTGTCCGATGCCAAGCGTGTCTGGCTCGACGAGGTACGCAGCGAGATAAGCGAAGAAGACTTCATCCGTGCAGAATACGTCATCGGCGAGGTCCAGAGGGTTCTCGACGTATGCGACGCCCTCGAGAGGGGAGACTACGAGACCGTAGGCGAAATGATGTACCAGACCCACTTCGGCCTGAGCCGTCTGTACGAGGTAAGCTGCCCCGAGCTCGACTTCCTCGCCCGTCTCGCCCGCAAGATGGACGTTACCGGTTCCCGCGTGATGGGCGGCGGCTTCGGCGGCTGCACCATCAACCTGGTCAGGAACGAGTACTACGATGCGTTCATCGCAACAGCACGCGACCGTTTCAAGGCTCAGTTCGGACACGATCTCAAAGTTTACGACGTCGTAATTTCCGACGGCGCACGCAAGCTCGCTTAATACATGCGCCGCAGCCCCGTAATCGCGCTGCTGGCACTGCTACTGTCGGCCCTGCCGGCCTCCGCCCAGTTCTATTCACAGGGCAGCGAGCCGGCGGGTGTCCGTTGGTGGCAGATCACCACGCCCGATTACAGGGTCATCTATCCCGAAGGGCTCGACTCCCTGGGGCGCATATACGCCGACATGCTGGAGAGGGTCAAACGCCCTGTAGGGGCCACTGCAGGCTATATTCCCAACCAGGAATACAAAAGGCAGCTGCCGGTAGTCCTGTACCCGCGGACGGCTCAAGCCAACGGCATGGTTGCAACGGCTCCTCGCCGGATGACGCTGTTTACCACGCCTATGTTCTCTCCGCACGACGTGACGCCTTGGGCTGAACATCTTGTGACGCATGAATCGCGGCACGTGGCGCAGGAGCAATACGTGAACGCACGTCCCTACAGGCCGTTCGGCTATATCATGGGAGAAATCTTTTCCGGCGCAGCGGAGTCGCTGTACTGCAGTCCGTCGTTCCTGGAAGGGGACGCCGTTGCCGCCGAGACCGAGCTTTCATCGTCGGGCCGCGGGCGGAGCGCCTCGTTCCTGGAATACTATAGGGCCGCATTTCGCCAGGGCGATACCAGGGACTTCTGGCGCTGGCGCTACGGTTCCATAAAGTACTATACTCCAGATTATTATACCATCGGCTACATCCGTGCCGCAGGCCTTCGTTCCGTTTACGGGGCCCAGGATTTTACCGCCCGTTACTACAAGAACATCTTCCGCAACAAGTGGTGGCCCTGGCCGATGTTCAACCTTCAGAAGACGGTGCGTCAGGTAAGCGGCAAGCGCTTCAGTGAGGCTTTTGCAGATATCACCGACACCCTCACCTGCCGCTGGCAGAGGGACGAAGCTGCGCGCGCCCCCTTCATGCCTTCCGACAGGATTACGCCCCCTTCGCGCCGTTATCTTGCCTATACCTCGCCGTGCGTGTTGGACAGCACCCTCTATGCAATCCGCTCCGGGCTGGAGATTACACCCCAGCTTGTCCGTATCAGCGACGGCGCCGTGGAGAGAGTTTCGGCCTTTGCTTACAGTACCAGCCGCATCGTGTCCTCCGAGGCCCTCGGGCGCCTGTACTGGAGCGAAATCGTGGCCGACACCCGCTGGGAACAGCGCTCATATTCAGAGATTTGGTATTGCGGACCCGACGGCATTCACCACCGTCTGTCGCGGCGCACCCGGTGGTACAACCCTTCTGTCTCTCCCGACGGAATGCGGCTTGCCGTCACCGAATACCCCGAAAATGGAGGTTCGGCCCTGCTGACCATCGACGCCCGAAGCGGCGAGGTGCTATCCCGCCACGACGCCCCCCAGGGCCTGCAGATAGTGGAGTCCGCATGGGTGGGGGATGATGTGCTTGTCAGCGTCATCGGCCAGGACGGGACGGGTATTTACAGTGTCTCCGACGGCTTTGCCTGCCTGCTCGATACCGGCAACGCGGTGCTCAAAGGGCTCGACGGCCGCGACGGCGCCTTGTATTTCGCGGCGGACCTTACAGGTGTCGATGAATTGTATTCGCTTAGGGGCGGAAGCGTCCGGCGTCTTACGAGTTCTCCGCAGGGAGGCAACTGCTACATCCTTTCGCCGAACGGCAGGGAAGTGGTGTTCTCTGCTCCCGAGGCAGACGGCAAACCGCTGGTCAGTACTCCTTTGCGTTCGCTTCCCGCTCCGGTCGAGGCCGACTTCGGCAAGCCTCACCGTTACGAGCTGGCCGGCGACCTGGAGGCCCCCGTGCCCATAGACCGCGACAGCGTGATAGTGCTCCCGCAGCCGCAGCGCTACAGGCGGCTCGAGCATCTTTTCAAATTTCACTCCTGGGCTCCGGTTTATGTGAGCCCCGACGCCATCGACAACCTCAGCTTCGAGAGCGTACTGACGTCGGTAAGTCTTGGCGCCACCGCATTTTTCCAGAACGAACTCGAGACTCTCAGCGGCACGCTTGCCTATGGAGCTTTTCCGGGCGACGGGGGCAAGTGGTCTCACCGCGGAGAGGCAAAATTCACTTACAGCGGACTGTATCCCAAGTTGGAGGCGTCCCTGTCGCTCAGTTCCGACCCCGCCCAGCTGTACTTCATGTCCAGCAGTTATTCTTCGTTCTCGCGCAAACTGAGTTTCTCCGGACAGGAGGTATCGGGCGTACCCTCCTTCAACGCATCCCTGCTGGCTTATGTGCCGCTGGGCTTCTCTTCCGGCGGTTGGTACAGGGGGGTGATTCCGCAGCTGCAGGCAAGCGTGTCCAACAGTCTTGTGACGCACGGGGACATGGCTCCGATGAACCGGGTGGTGGCTTCCGTGCGCGGATATGTCATCAGCGCCACTCCTTCCGCCGGCATTTATCCACGGCTTGGCATAGGCGCCGAGGCTGGGTGGAGCGGAAGGATAGGAGCGTCGGACATCATGTCCCCCAACGTATATCTATACTCTTACGGATATCTTCCGGGCATACTCCGTACCCATGGGCTCAGACTGAGCGCCACCGCGCAGATGCCCATAGGGAAGGCTCCGTTCTGCGAGCGCTTGGTGAGTGTGCTTCCGAGGGGAATGTCGTCCTATTCTTCGCTTGCTTCACAGGTCAGCGCCTATCCTTTCCAGAGCCGCGCGACCCTCGATTATGCCTTCCCCTTCCTTCCGCTTGACTTTTCGGCCCTTTGTCCGGTGGCGTACGTGCGCAACTTAGAGTGTACGCTGCACGCCGACGGCTCTTGGTTCGGCGGGGGAGACAAGGCGGGAAAGGCTCTCGCCGGTGCCGGTGCCGACCTTTGCGTCGTCCTGGGCAACCTGGCCTGGATGCCGTTCACCACACGAGTAGGCGTAAGCGCCTGGTGGAACTGGGGCGCTCCCGAGGAATTCAAACCCTATCACATCGGGTTTGTATTCAGCATGGATATTTAGCTATATTTTCTCGTAAACCGCAAACTCGAAGCTGATGCCGGTCTGCGGGTCGGTCTTGGTGTCGGAGACCCTGATGCGCTTCCAGACCGCAGGGTCTATGACGGGGAAGAAGGTGTCGGCGTCGGGAACCCTCGTATGCACGTGGGTTATATACAAACGGTCCATGTCGGGCATCGCTGCGCGATATACGGAGGCTCCGCCTATCACGAAGCATTTGCGTGCGCCCGTCTCCTCCGCTGCGTCATAAGCCTCCTGGAAAGAGTAGGCGCAGGTGACTTCGGGGATGTTGTCGCCTCCGAGGTTGAGGACTATGTTGGTCCTGCCCTTGAGAGGCCGGAATGGCAGCGAGAAGTAGGTCGTGCGCCCCATTATTACCGGATAGCCTTTTGTGGTTTCCTTGAAGTACTTAAGGTCTTCTGAAAGGTGCCAGGGAAGCTGTCCCTTGATGCCGATGGCGTTGTCGTCGGCAATGGCTACTATCAAACATTTTTTCATACTGCGACGGGGGCTTTGATTGCGGGCCAGGGATCGTATCCTTCGAGGGTGAAATCCTCGTAGCGGAAATCGAAAACGCTTTTGACGTCGGGATTGAGAATCATTCGCGGCAGCGGTCTGGGCTCCCGGCTCAGCTGCTCGGCGACCTGGTCGAAATGATTGAGATAGATATGGGTGTCTCCGGTGGTGTGAATGAACTCTCCGGGCTGCAGGCCGCAGACCTGGGCTATCATCATGGTCAACAGAGCGTAGGATGCGATATTGAACGGTACGCCGAGGAAGGTGTCGGCGCTGCGCTGGTACAGCTGGCAGGAGAGCTTTCCGCCGGCCACATAGAACTGGAACAGGCAGTGGCAGGGCGGCAGGGCCATCTTGTCGATTTCTCCGGGATTCCAGGCGCTGACCAGCATGCGGCGCGAGTCGGGGTTGTTCTTTATGAGGTCGATGACCTGCGACAGCTGGTCTATGCTGCGTCCGTCGGGAGCGGGCCAGCTGCGCCACTGATGTCCGTACACCGGGCCCAGGTCGCCGTTGCTGTCGGCCCACTCGTCCCAGATGCTCACCTTGTTGTCGTGAAGGTACTTGATATTGGTGTCGCCGGCGATAAACCAAAGGAGTTCATGGATGATGGAGCGCAGGTGGACCTTTTTGGTGGTTAACAGGGGGAAGCCCTCCTGCAGGTCGAAGCGCATCTGGTACCCGAAGATGCTCTGGGTGCCTACGCCGGTGCGGTCGTGCTTGATTGTGCCGTTTTCGCGGATGTATCTGAGGAGGTCGAGGTACTGTTTCATATTCTGTCGAGGTATGATAGGACTTTTTCCGTGGGAGCGTCTTTGAGGAGCACGCGCTTGGAGGCGTCGAGCAGGTACAGGGACGGAATTGCACGGATGTCGAACTTGCCGCTGTCACGCAGCTGGAAGGTGTAGTCGTATCCGTTTATCCACGAAGCGGGGTAATTGGGCAGATACTCACGCCATTTGCTCACCTCGGCGTCGATATAGATGTTGACGATCGCGAGGCGTCCCTGGGAGATGTAACTGTCGATGTAACTGCGGGTCTTTATTTCGTTTATGATTTCCTGGCAGGCGGTGCAGCCGGGGTTGCTGAAGAACAGCATAACGTAGTCGGCCCCAAGCTCGTAGAGCGAGCTTTTTTTGCCGTCGGCGGTGCTGAAACGAAAGTCGGGAACCTTCTGTCCGAACTGGTTGATGCGGCACTGGCGGGCCTCGTAAGCGTATGCCGGGCGCATGTCATCTGAGGTGAAACGGCTGTCCTTCATGGCCTCGACGAAAGGTAGGTAGAGGTCTTCGTCGCGCAGGGGGGAGTTGGGGTCGAACATATACCGGGAGACCATCTCGGTAAAGCGGAGATAGACAAGCGACGAAGTGTCGGCCGCCTGATGCTTCTCGAGCTTGGAGAACAGGGTGCGTACGCTGCTGCGGGCCTGTGCCAGGGGGGTGAGGTCGTCGGGTGTAGCCTTGTCCTTGAGAGATGAAAGTATGCCTATGTAGTTGGCCAGGGCCTGCTCCACCTCGCCGTCGGACACTCCGAGTATGCTCTTGGGGCCGGTGGGGCCGCCGGTGCCGAAGAAGTCGTCCCAATAATGCTCCAGCGTGTATTCGATGGATGCCGAAGGGTCGTCGCCATACACCATCGGAAGCTTTACCGAAGGAAAGGCGTGAAGGTCGGAAACGCTTGATTCTGAAGGCTGTTCGCCGGGCCCTCCGGGGCCGGAAGAGGTCCCGGAGGCTCCGGAACCGCCGCCGCAGGCTGCCATAGTCAGCAGGGAAAAGAGTGCAAAAACACGTATCAGCTTCATAACTCACAAATATAGTCAATTTTTGCTCGTCAGTCGGATTTTATTTTTATTTTTGCGTCTGCTAAAAACCGAAACAGAATGAAAGGACAATCAAAACTACTTCATAGCGAAGACTGGCTTGCGGTGTGGATAGGAGCCATCATCATCGCGGTCGGGCTTGTCGCGGTACTTACCGGCGCCTTCGACTTTTCCGCCCTAAAGTTCAAGACCTGGACTCTCGGAGAACAGCTCACCGGAGCTGCCGCAGCCAAAGTCGTTCCCCTAGGCGAACAGATTGCAAGCGGAGCGTTCTGGCTCAAGATGCTCCTCACTGCCGGAGTGCTGGGCGTTCTGTTTGCGGTCGGAGCGGCGCTCACCGGCGAAAAACCCGGCAAATTCGTTCCTGCCTTCCTGGCAGTCTTCGCGCTGTCCGTAATAGTACGTCTGATTAGTGCGGAATTCACCCTCAACCGTTATCTGGAATGGGCCTTCTGGGCGCTTATCGTGGGTATGCTTATATCCAATACCGTCGGCACTCCATCATGGCTCCGGCCTGCGGTCCGCACCGAATTCTACATCAAGACGGGCCTTGTCATCATGGGCTTCTCGGTACTTTTCTCCAATATCGCCAAATTCGGACTATACGGCCTCGGAATCGCCTGGGTGGTGACTCCCATCGTAATCCTGTTCATGTGGTGGTTCGGTACGCGGGTGCTCAAGATCGACAACAAGCCACTCGTCATCACCATGGCGTCGGCTACCAGCGTATGCGGCACATCCGCCGCTATCGCCTCCGGTGCGGCATCGGGATGCAAGAAGGACGACCTCACGATGACCATATCAATATCCATCATCTTCACGGTGCTCATGATGGTGCTCGAACCCGTCATCATCAAGGCCGTCGGCATGAGTCCCATCATGGGCGGCGCGCTCATCGGCGGTACCGTTGACAGCACCGGAGCCGTAGCCGTGGCCGGTTCCGTGCTTGGCGGAGAGGCCGAAAAGGCCGCCGTTCTGGTCAAGATGATACAGAACATCCTCATCGGCTTCATCGCCTTCTTCGTGGCAGTGTTCTTTACCACAAGCGTTGGACGCAAAGACGGACAGAAGGTCGGCGCAGGCGAAATCTGGACCCGCTTCCCCAAGTTCATCATAGGTTTCTTCGTGGCTTCGCTGCTCGCCTCTTTCGTGGTGCTCCCGCTTGCCGGCGCAGACCAGGTGAAGGCCGTCAACGGGGTGCTGGACCAATATAAGAACTGGTGCTTCGTGCTGGCTTTCGTGAGCATTGGCCTGGATACCAATTTCCGGGATATAGCACGCCAGATGAAGGGCGGAAAGCCGCTGTGGCTGTATATAGTCGGCCAGACCTTCAACATCGTGCTCACTTTTGCGATGGTGTGGTTCCTTCTGTCCGGAGCCGTATTCCCCGTTCCGGCACTCGACTGATGAGCGGCAAGCGTTCCGCGTGGGGCATTGCCGCGGCGGTGGTCGGAGTGCTGGCCGTCGGCGCCGCAGTCTATATCATGATAAGCGGAATAGGCCTCAATCCCGACCTCGACTTCGGCGCGGGCGCCTATTACTATGCGGACATTCCGGAATACGAAAAAACGCTCGACTGGGATACATACACCGCCCGGTTGCCATTCTGGGTCTATCTGCTTTTCTTTTTCGGCTGGGGCGCCATTGTCTGGGCGGTCTGGAAGAAGCTCAAATAGTTCCGTGCGCGCTGGCCTTCGTGCTCTTCGCAGGCTGGAAGATGAAAAAGGAAGACGTACGCGACGAGCTTTCCAGCGGCGGCGTGGTGACGCTTGGTGAGAGGGCTTTCGGATTTCTGTATTTTGTGCTCCGCTGGATTATTCCTCCGCTTATTCTTGTTATATTTGTGAGCAATTTGGCGGCCGGGCTCTAATGGCCCGCTGCAATCGGTATATGGAAAGGACAATCAAGACTATCGGCATCCTTACCTCCGGAGGTGATGCACCCGGAATGAATGCGGCCATACGTGCCGTCACCCGCACAGCCCGTTTTCATAACATAAACGTAATCGGCATTATGCGCGGCTATCAGGGCCTCATCGAGAACGAATTCGTTAAATTCACGTCCTCGTCGGTCTCGAACACCATCCAGAGGGGCGGAACGATACTCAAGACCGCCCGCTGCGGGGACTTCCTCCTTCCCGAGGGCCGCAAAAAGGCATACGACAACATGGTCGCCGCCGGCATCGACGCTCTCGTGGTGATAGGCGGCAACGGCTCGCTCACCGGAGCGCAGCTTTTCGCCCGCGAGTACGACATTCCCATCATCGGCCTGCCTGGCACCATCGACAACGACCTCTACGGTACCGACTTCACGATTGGTTACGATTCCGCCCTCAACACGATCGTGGAGTGCGTGGACAAGATACGCGACACCGCCAACAGCCACGACCGCATCTTCTTCATAGAGGTCATGGGACGCGATGCGGGCTTCCTCGCCCAGAACAGCGCCATAGCCTCCGGAGCCGAAGCGGCTATCATCCCCGAGGGCAAGACCGACGTCGACCAGCTCGCCGAATTCATCGAAAGGGGCAAGCGGAAGAGCAAGAACAGCGCCATCGTACTGGTGAGCGAGGCCCAGAAGAACGGGGTCGGAGGCGCCATGTACTACGCTGAGCGCATCAAGAACGAATATCCCCAGTTCGACGCTAGGGTGACCATCCTGGGGCACCTCCAGAGAGGCGGCACTCCCTCCGCGTACGACAGGATACTCGCCTCCCGCATGGGCTACGCCGCCATCGAAGCCCTGTTGGAAGGACAGCGCAACATCATGGTAGGAATCAAGAACGACGAGATAGTTTACGTCCCTATCTCCCGCGCCATCAAGAACGACAAGCCGATACCGCAGGAACTCATCTCCGTGCTCAACGTGCTGTCGATGTAATTTGCGATTAAGCGGCAAAAACGCTATATTCGCAGAATATGGCAAAAGAGGATACTCCGCTGCTCAAGCAGTATTTTGCGACCAAGGCGCAGCACCCCGAGGCGCTGCTTCTATACCGTGTCGGAGACTTCTACGAGTGTTATTCCGACGACGCCGTAACCCTCAGCAAGGTGCTCGGCATGGTGCTTACGCGCCGCTCCAACGGAGAAAAGGGCGATACCCAGATGGCCGGTTTCCCGCATCATGCGCTGGATACCTACCTTCCCAAACTCGTGCGCGCCGGCTTTAAGGTCGCAATCTGCGACCAGCTGGAAGATCCCAAACTCGCCAAAGGGAAACTGGTCCAGCGCGGAGTCACCGAAATCCTCACCCCCGGAATAGCCTTCGGCGAAAGCATGCTCGAAGGAAAGGAGCACAATTGGCTCGCCGGACTCACCTACGACGGCCCTCAGTGCGGGGTTGCGTTCCTGGATGTCTCTACCGGTACGTTCAAGGTTGCCCAGGGCAGCTCCGATTACGTATCCACCCTGCTGTATTCATTCCGTCCCAAGGAGCTTGTGGTTCAGAAGGATGTATGGCGCGCGGCAAAGGAGAAGCATCCCGATTTCTACGTGACCGCCCTTGACGAGTGGGCCTTTGTGCCCGACGCCGCCTGCCGCAAGCTCTGCGACCAGCTTGGCGTACAGTCCCTCAAGGGTTTTGCAGTTGACCGCTATCCGCTTGCGGTATGTTCTGCCGGCGCGCTTGTCTTCTATCTCGAGCAGACCCATCACAAGGGGCTTCGAAACATCTGCTCAATAAGCCGCATCGACGAGGGCAGCTTTGTGTGGATGGACCGTTTCACCATACGCAACCTCGAGCTCTTCCAGAGCAATGCAGGCGCCGAGGGCACCAGTCTGGCCGAGGTGCTGGACCGTTGCTGCTCCCCCATGGGAAGCCGCCTGCTGCGCGAATGGCTGTCCCTCCCCATCATGGACATACCTGCCCTTCAGGGGCGCCAGGACGTGGTTCAGTTCTTCTTCGACAACGAAGAGGCCCTGCAGGACGTGCGCGCCAGGATCTCCGACGTGGGCGACCTGGAACGTATAACGGCCCGCGCCGCCACCGGCAAGATCAACCCCAGGGAAGTCATGCAGCTTGCCAGGTCGCTGGGGCAGATGACCCCGATACGCAACATCTGTTCGGGCACCTCCATAGCGTCCCTGGACAAGCTTTCCGCAGGCCTCAAGGACACCGACCCCCTGCTGGCGAAAATCCAGGCTACGATGGCGCCGAACCCTGCACCGCAGATAGGCAAGGGCGAGGTCATCGCCCGCGGCGTCAACAAGGAACTGGACGAGTTGAGGGACATCTCATCCGGCGGCCGCGGATACCTTCAGGAGATGCAGCGCCGCGAATCCGAACGCACCGGCATAAGCTCCCTCAAGATAGGCTACAACAACGTTTTCGGCTATTACATCGAGGTGCGCAACACCTACCGTGACCAGGTGCCGCCTGACTGGACCCGCAAGCAGACCCTTGTGTCCAGCGAGCGCTACATAACCGAAGAACTCAAGGAATACGAACGCAAGATACTCGACGCGGAGGGCTCCATCTACGAGCTCGAGGCCGGCATATACGCCCGTCTGGTCGAAGATATACGCGCCCGCATCAAAGACATCCAGTCATGCAGCCGTGCCGTAGCGCAAATCGATGTCCTGCAGGGATTTGCCATTCAGGCACTGGAAAAGGATTACTGTCGTCCCAAGCTGGACAAATCGCTGTCCTTCGACATTAAAGGTGGGCGTCACCCGGTCATCGAGACCATGATGGCTCCCGGCGAGCGCTATGTTCCCAACGACATCGCGATGGACAGCCGCAGCGAGCAGATAATGATACTCACCGGCCCCAACATGTCGGGCAAGTCGGCCCTTCTGCGCCAGACCGCACTTATTGTGCTGATGGCCCAGACCGGCTCCTTCGTACCCGCCTCTGAGGCCCGCATAGGCATATTCGACAAGATATTCACCCGCGTCGGAGCCACCGACAACATATCGCGAGGCGAGTCCACCTTCATGGTGGAGATGCTGGAAACGGCGATGATAATGCACAACCTCTCGGAGCGCTCGCTGGTGCTCATGGACGAAATAGGCCGCGGAACCTCCACCTACGACGGCATGTCGATAGCCAGCGCGCTGGTGGAATACGTGCATGGCCACGGCCACGGCGCCAAGACCCTCTTCGCCACCCATTACCACGAGCTCAACGACCTCGAGAACCGCTTCCCGCGCGTACACAACTGGCATATCGCCGTCAAGGAGGAGGGACGGGACGTGCTCTACCTGCGCAAGCTGGAGCGGGGCGGAGTGGCCCACAGCTTCGGTATCCATGTGGCCCGCATGGCCGGCATGCCCAAAGAAGTGATAACCAGCGCAGAAAGCACCCTCCGCAAGCTCGAAGCCAGGGAGCGCAACGCCGACGCCCTGTCACGCGATATGGCTTCCGACGGCAGCGTGCAGCTGTCTTTCTTCCAACTCGACGACCCCACGCTGAGCTCCGTACGCTCCCAGCTGCTGGAGGCCGACCTCAATGCCATGACACCCCTCCAGGCCTTCGACCTGCTGCGCAAGCTCCGGGAAGAAGTCGGAGCCAACGAATGACGATATGAAACGAATCCTTACCCTCGCAGCGGCCATGTTGCTGCTCTGCTCCGTAAGCCTCGCCGCCCAGGAGGATAACGGCATGAACCCCGGATTGGCCGCAGCCCTGCGCGAAAACCTTATGCGCTCTGCCAACAACCACTTCCCGTACCAGCACGGCGACCTTCACGAAACGCCCGCGCCCAGGGGGTATAAACCTTTCTATATCAGCCACTACGGCAGACATGGCAGCCGCCATTCCCGGGGCCCCGAGAAGTATGAGCTCATAATCGGCATTCTCGGGCAGGCCGACAGCCTGGGCATACTCAGCGAGTCCGGAGCCTTGGCGCTCGAACAGACCCGCCAGGTACTCTCGGCATGGAACGGCATGGACGGACGCCTGTCGCAGAGGGGTGTACGAGAGCATGCGGGCATAGCCTGGAGGCTTGCCAAGCGCTATCCTTCCGTTTTCCGGGGTAAACCCCACATCCGTGCGATTTCCAGCACCGTACAGCGCAGCATAATAAGCATGGTGTCGTTTACCAACACCCTTTCCGCCATCAATCCAAAGATTTCGTGGGAGTTCGATACCGGCGAGACGTTCATGGACTACATAGGCGACACAGGGAAACGCAGCCCCAAGGAAAAAAAGCTCACAAAGCCGCTCCACACACATCTTTACGATGCTCCTGTTGACAGCTGCCATACGCTCAAGACCCTCTTCACCGACCCTGTAAGGGCCCGTGAACTCGTTCCCAGCATGAAGAATTTCAATACAGCCCTGTTCCTCACGGCGACCATCTCCGACTGCTGGGACATAGAGGACCACATACTGCCCGCCCTGCAGTTCGAGTTCATATACCGCTACTGCTCCATGCACGCCCACGACCTGTTTGCCAGGAACGGCAACTGCGTGGAAATCGGGCCCGAACGCTTCAGCACCGGCAGCCGCCTTGCAGAGGATTTCATTGCCAAGGCCGACGAGGCGATAGCGGGAGGGGAGTTCAGCGCCGACCTGCGTTTCGGTCACGACTATCCGCTTCATTACTTCGTGTCGTACCTTGGCCTCGAAGGCCCCGGCAGCAAACTCCGCTTCGACGAGGTGGACGAAAAATGGCGTGGCTGGGAGCAGATATGCATGGGTTCCAACGTCGTCATGGTGTTCTACCGCAACAAAGCCGGACACGTGCTGGTAAAGTGCCTGTATCAGGAACAGGAAAGACAGATTCGAGAGCTGCAGAGCGTCACCGGCCCCTATTATGACTGGGAGACCCTCAAGGCCAATATAGCCGGATACAAGAGATGAAAAGATTACTCGTAATAACTTATTATTGGCCCCCCACCGGAGGCAGCGGCGTACAGCGTTGGGTAAAGTTTACCAAATACCTGTCGCGTTTCGGCTGGGAGTGCGTGGTATATACCCCGGAAAACCCCGAACAGCTGTCGCGCGACGAAAGCCTGCTGACCGACATACCCGCCGGCCTGGAGGTTATAAAGCGCCCCATCCGGGAACCGTACAACCTGTACCGCAAGATATTCAGGCCCAAGGGCGGCAGCGATGCCGTAACCCTTTTCAACGCCCAGAAAAAGACCTTCAAGCAGCGCCTCGCGGTGTTTATCCGGGGCAACTTCTTCGTGCCCGACCCCCGCGTGGGATGGGTGCGGCCGTCGGTCAATTTCCTCGCTTCGTACATCAAGGAGCATTCTGTCGATGCCGTCGTGACCACAGGTCCGCCCCAGTCGATGCACCTCATAGGGCTCGGCCTCAAGAAGCGCACCGGCGTACGCTGGATCGCCGATTTCCGCGATCCCTGGACAGAGATGTTCTACTTCAAGCACATGGGACTCCTGCCCTGGACAGCGGCACGCCATCGCAGGCTGGAGCAGGAGGTGCTCGACGGCGCAGATACCGTAATTTCCGTTTCTCCACCCGTTCGTGACGACTTCCAGAAGCGCACCTCCACACCGGTGGAACTCATTACCAACGGCTACGACGACGAAGATTTCAACCGCACGGCTCCCTATCTGTCGCCCGACCGCTTTACCATACTGCACACGGGACTGTTCTCCGCCGACGGCGACCCCTTGAGCCTGTGGGACACCCTGGCCCGCAAGTGCGCCTCCGACAGCAATTTCAAACAGCAGCTGCGGGTGCGCCTCGTAGGCAAGACCGACCCTGCAATCATCGAGTCCCTGCGTGTCAGGGGCCTTGCCGACAACGTTGAGGACCTGGGGTATATCCCTCATTATCAAACGATAAAAGAGCAACGCGGGGCGAACGTACTGCTGCTTATGATGCGCCGAGAGCCGGAGTTCACCAAGGTGCTGCCGGGCAAAATTTTCGAATATCTTGCAGCCCGCAGGCCGGTGCTCGGAATCGGCCCGGCAACGAGCGCTTCCGCCACCATACTCAACGAATCCGGTGCGGGCGTCATGATTGACTGGGACCGCGAGGAGTCGCTCCGCAATTACATCGACAGCGCCTGGGAACGCCACCTGAGGGGAGAAGAAGCCCCGTGCGAGGGCAACATCGCCGCCTACTCCAGGCTCGAACTTACCAGAAAACTTTCGCAGATACTATGAGCAGCGTTTCCGATGTACGCTTCCGCTGTTCGCGCTGCAGCAGCGAATATGAGGCCCCGGTATATACGTTTATCGATGCCGGGTCCGACCCTGCGTTGCTGCCGCGCGTGCTGAGCGGAGAACTGTTCGTTCGCGAATGCCCGGTATGCGGATGCAAGGAGCTGATAACCAGCCCGGTGGTGTACCGCGACGAGAGGTGCCTTGTGTGCCTGAGCGACCGTCCTCTTGCCGCAGAAGGCCTCGAAGGGCTGAGCGGCAGGCTTGTCGGCGACGTGGGGTCGCTTATCGAAAAGGTCAAGATTTTCCATGCCGGACTCGACGATGCGGCCATGGAACTGTGCAAGTGGGTGATCCTTTCCGAAATCGGCAAGGACGTGAGCCTCAAGTTCCTGCGCACCGAGGGAGCCGACAACGAGATTATTTTTACATATCCCGAGAACGGGCAGATGCAGCTGCTTGCCGTGGGATTCAACGTTTACGAAGACTGCTGTGCCATCATCGGCAGAAACCCGGAGCTTACGCAGAGCCTCCACGGACTTGCGAGGGTCGATGCGGACTGGGTTAACAGATTCATACGATAGCGCCTTATGAAGAAGAACATACTTATCGTCCTGGGGGTGGTCCTGGGCTTTCTGGTACTTTCCTACGCGTTTTTTCCGGAGCTTCTGTCCGGAAAGATAGTCAACCAGTTCGATATCTCGGGATGGGTGGGCATGGCCCAGGAAAAAAAAACCTGGGACAAGGCTCATCCCGACGATCCTGCGCTCTGGTCGGGTTCAATGTTCAGCGGCATGCCTGTTGCGGCCTTCGAAAGCTCACATAAAGGAGACTGGACCCAGACCGTTTACGACCTGCTGCTTACAGGCAAGCGTCCCGCAACCTACTTCTTCGTATCCCTTCTGGGCGCCTTCCTGCTCATGCTTTCGCTGGGTATCAGCCCTCTGGTTGCTGCCGGAGGAGCGATAGCGGTCACGTTCTGTTCGTACAACGTTCAGATAATCCAGGTCGGACACAACACCAAGATGCAGGCGCTTGCGTTCCTCCCCTGGGTGCTTGCCGCCCTGGTGTTCACATACCGCAGTGCGCTGCGGGAGGGGCTGGACAGGCGGCGCCGCTGGTCGCTCGTGGCCCTTGGGGCGGCGCTGTTCGGCTTTGCCGTTTCGTTCCAGGTCAAGGCCAATCATCCCCAGATATCCTACTATCTGGCGCTGATGATCCTTATATACGTCATCGTGCTGTTTGTCTGGATGCTTGTGCGCCGCAAGAACCAGAAATTCTTCTGGGCGGCGTCGGTGCTGCTCCTGCTTACGGGAATCGTTGGCATAGGCACCAATTCGTCCAAGCTCCTGCCTACATGGGAATACACTCCCTATTCCATGCGAGGCGGCTCTTCCGACGGAAACGGTGCGAAGGGCCTGTCACTCGATTACGCGACAGCCTGGTCTTACGGCTGGGAGGAACTGCCCAACCTGGTGATTCCCAATTATAACGGAGGCGCATCCTCGGGTCCCTTGAGCCAGAACTCCGAGACAGTGCAGCTGCTGCGCCGCGCCGGCCAGGGCAATCTGGCACAGGTGAGCAAGCATCTGCCGACCTACTGGGGCCCTCAGCCTTTTACCGCCGGACCCATGTATATGGGGGCGATAACGATGTTCCTGTTCGTGTTCGGCCTGATGTACTGGAAGGGCAAGGAGAAATGGTGGCTGGTGGCTTCCTCGCTGCTTGCCGTGCTGCTTGCGGTAGGAAACCACTTCATGTGGTTCACCAAGCTCTTCTACGACGTCATGCCGCTGTACAATAAGTTCCGCACTGTATCAATGGCGCTGGTGGTGTTGCAGTTTACGCTGCCTGTGCTGGGATTCCTCATGCTCGACCGCATAGTGCGCGACTCTTCCGACGGCAAGACCCTTCGCCGCCAGGTGCTTTCTGCCGGCGGAGTGTCGCTTGGCCTGATCCTGCTGCTGGCGGCGCTCCAGAGCATGTTCGGAAGCTTCTCGGGAGCATCCGACGCCGGTCAGCCCGACATCCTGGTGGAAGCGCTGGTTGCGGACCGCATGACCCTGCTGTGGAACGATACCCTGCGTTCGCTGCTGTTTGTCGCCGTGGCGGCCGCCGTCCTCCTTTGGGCCACCGGCGGGTCGAAACGCCGCCTGCCTGCCGCCGCTGTGGTGTGCGCCCTTTTGCTGCTCGACGTTTTTACGGTCGGCAAGCGTTACATCGGGAGCGACGACTTCGTGACCCCCAAGGCCTTCTATTCGCAGTTCCCCCAGCGTCCCGCCGACGAGTTCATCCTTGCCGACAAGGATCCTTCGTACCGCGTAGTGGACCTTTCCGTCAACGTCTTCAACGATTCTCATCCGTCCTACTGGCATAAGAACATCGGAGGTTATTCTCCGGCAAAGCTTCAGCGCTACCAGGAGTATATCGACGCCCACATCACGCGCGACCTTTCCGCTCTCGCCGCTTCTTTCGGCGGGGCGACTACGATAGAGGAGGCGCAGGCCGCACTGCCGTACCTTGAGAGCCTCGCGTCGCTCAACTGCCGGTATATCATAATCGACGGCAACACCGTTCCGCTGCAGTACCCGTACGCCAGGGGCAATGCATGGTTCGAATCGGCGCAGGGGAGCATTGAGATGGACAGCTATACCCCCAACCGTCTGCAATATTCCTACAGCAGTACGACCGGAGGCAGGGCGGTTTTCAGCGAAGTGTATTATCCCGCAGGATGGGTGGCCCGGCTCGAAGACGGTACGGTCCTTCCCATCGATCTGTACGAGGGAGGCTCCGACGAGCTGGGAACAATAGCGGGAGGCCTTCTGCGATGCATCGACCTCCCGTCCGGGAATCATACTCTCAGTATGAGTTTTGAGCCCGTTTCTTACAGGAAAGGAGAAACGCTCGCCCGCACAAGTTCAATCATTCTTTTATTGCTTCTTCTCGCGGGCGTGGCGTTCATTGCTGTTCCTGCTGCCGGTCTGCGAGCTTCGAAGCAGTCTCGATAAGACTGAGGAGCTCTTTGCGGAGGCCAAGGGGGTCTGCGATATTGCGTGAACCCTTGTTTACCAGTTCCTTAGCCATTTCGTAGCTTGCGCTCCCCTTGTAGCGGGAGTCGCGGAGCATGAGCGAGAATGCCGTTATTCCTGCGGCGAAACTGAATTCCGGAGACGTAGCATAAGCGGCCCTGGGAACGGTGATGTCGATTTTTAGGGGACGGCTCTCCTGCCCGAGCGCCTTTTTGTACCTTATGTCGAAGGAGGCGGCAGGCACTGACTCGGCATAGCTTTCGGCGGTAATGAGCTCGTAGAGAGCGGTGACGGTCTGGCCGGCGCCTATTTCTCCTGCGTCCTTCTTGTCATCCTCGAAGTCTTCATTATCCATGACGCGGTTCTCGTATCCGATGAGTCGGTAGCTGTCGATGGCGGGGGAGAAGGTAATCTGGCACTTGGTGTCGTTGGCGACGCTGTAGAAGTGCGAACGTTCGTTTACGAAGACCTTCATCATCTCATTTTCGCAATCTATGTAGGTGTAGGTGCCGTTGCCGTGGTTGGAAAGGCTCTCCATCCTGGCATCCTGGTAGTTGCCGCGGCCGAAGCCCATTATGCTCAGGTAAATGCCCTTGTCCTGATAGCTTTCTACCATCTCTATCAGTTCTTCCGTTGAGGAGACTCCCACGTTGAAGTCGCCGTCGGTGCACATTATGATGCGGTTGTTGCCTCCGGAAATGAAGTTCTCCGACGCCTCTTCGTAGGCCATCTTCATGGCAGGGCCGCCTGCGGTGGAGCCGTTGGCCTCGAGCTTGCGTATGGCTTTCTTGATTTTGTCGGGCTTGGTCACGAGGGTCGATTCCAGCAGCTTCTGTACGGAGCCGGAGTAGGTGAATATGGCCACCCTGTCCACCGGACGCAGGTAGTCGATCATGTTGCACAGTCCGCTCTTCAGCAGTTCTATGCGGTCGTTACCCCTCATGGAACCCGATGTATCGATAAGCAGGATGTAGTTTGCGGGCGGGATGTCGGCCTCGGGAATGGATTTGCCCTTGAGCCCGAGGCGTAGGAGCTTGTGGGATGCATCCCAGGGGCAGTCGCCTATTTCGGCGTTGATGCCGACAGTTTCGTCACCTTCCGGGTCTTTGTAATCGAAGGTAAAGTAGTTGAGGAACTCTTCGGTGCGGACTGCGTCTCCGATTGGAAGCTGTCCTTCGGTGAGGCTCCGCCGGCAATAGGCGTAGGAGGCCCCGTCGGCATCTATGCTGAAAGTCGAGACCGGCTGGTCGGCAACCTTTATAAAGTCGTTCTCGGTGATTTGCTCGAAGCTGTCGCCGCTCTCCTGGCCTTCCTGGCCCATCATTCCCGCGGCGTCATTCATGCTTGGATAAAACCCGCCGAATTCTTTCGAACAAGAGCAGAGGGCGACTGCTATGACGGCATACGAACAGAACAAATAAAAGCGTTTCATAAAATGTGTGTTTTACGAGAATAATCCGTAATTTCGTCAAATCTTGCATCACAACGTGCAATATTTTGCCTCCGCGCGGATTTATCTGACGTAATGAAAAGAAGATTATTTATCGTATTCCTGTTAATGGCGTCGCTGTGCTCCTGCATGAAATCGAACGACTTTGCCAGCGACGTTATCGGTTTCCCATACGATGCCGAGATAGTTGTGAGCGTCAAGCAGGCGGATGACGGAACGGTGTATCTGCAATACGGAAAGGACCGCCTTTATCCTGGTGGAGCCGTCCTCTTTGAACGGGAATGTCGTGCGCTGGCGTCGGTGACTGTATATGCAGAAGAGGTTCCGGAGTATGGCTACATGACCTATGTACATTGGATAGAAGAGCTTGACCGCGGTTCTTTCGGGGCTTTCCCGTCGCTTGCTGCCGCTTCCGACGGCATCGATGTGCTTCCCGGGTCTTCGTTTACGAACGTGGAGGACGGCTATCTTACCATACACTACAAGGCATGGTGGGGAAAGGACGGCGTCGCTCCGCATAGCTTCACGCTGGTGCAGGGAGAAGATCCTTACAGCCTTACGCTATGCCACGACGCGCATGGAGAATCCCGCGACGAATACGCGGAAGGGCTTGTTTACTTTGACATTAACTCGCTTCCCGCCACCGCCGGCGAGACGCATAAACTCACACTTAACTGGACAGGTACAGACGGTCTGCCCAAAGCTGCCGAATTTGAGTTCGAAACCCGCATATAGCCTGTCTGAGATGGACTTGGCCCGTCTTGCCGGCAGCGGAGATGTCCGCGGCCAGCGGGAGCTTTACGAGCGCTATGCCGGCTATCTTACCGCCGTGGTGCGCAGGTATATAGCCGATTCCGACGAGGCCAAGGACGTACTCCAGGATGCATTCATAAACATCTTCGGGCATCTTGACAGCTTCAGCTACAGGGGAGAAGGCTCACTGCAGGCATGGATGACCAGGATCGTGGTAAACGCCTCCCTGCACCGGCTCCGCAAAACCCCTCATGCCATGCTGGTGGACAATATGCCCGAACCTCAGCCGGACGAGGAGCCCGATGTAGAAAACATACCGCTGGACGTGCTCCAGCGCATGATACGGCAGCTGCCCGACGGATACAGGACTGTTTTTAACCTATACGTCTTCGAGCAGATGCCCCATAAGCAGATAGCTTCGCTGCTGGGAATAAAGGAGAATTCTTCGGCCTCTCAGTTCCTGCGGGCAAAGGCTCTTCTGGCGCGCGAAATAAAAGAATACAGAAGGAATCATGACAGATAAGAATTGGAAAGACACACTCCGGCAGGGTATGTCGGAGTATAAGGAAACCCCTCCCGAGGGGCTTTGGGAAGCGCTTGAGGCTTCCGGGGCAGTCGGCGGCAAGACAGCCTCTGGCGCCGGTAAGGCTGGTGCCGGCTTGTTTGCCTGGCTTTTCGGCAACCGTGCTCCCGTGAGGTGGGCCGCAGTTGCAGGAGTGGCCGCGGCCGCAGCCGCCGTGCTGCTTGTCGTAAAACCCGGCGCTACCCGTAACGAACCGGTTTTGAGTTCAGATTTGCTTGCTTCCAATGAGCTCCGCGAGCCTTCCGCCGCAGATGAACCCGCCTTGCAGGAGCCGGAGCCTTCTGGCGTGCAGCAAGATGTCAGTACGCTTGTGCAGCCGTCGGGAAGAAGGCTGCAGCCTCAGTTTGCCGAGGTGCAAGTATCTGAACCTAAGGTTTCAGAGGTGTCTTCGGAGCCTTCGGCGGAGTCCGGTGACAGAGGAACTCAGAATGAAGCGCAGACGGCGCAGGAAGGCGACAAGCGTCAGGATGCCGGTGACAGTCAGCCGGTCTTCGAAACCTCATCGTCTTCGGGCTCTACGGCCGTAGCTCTTTCCCGGCCGGCAAAACGCAGCCGTCCCTTGATTGCCGCTAATTTTGTAGCCTCCGGCATGCCCGGCGGCACTGTTTCTACGAGCACCGTATCCTATGGAATCAGGAACGCCGCAAAGGGCCTTGCCGCGCCCAGCGCCGTTTCCATGTTGAGCCGTAACCGCATCACCCAGAACGACATAATCCGCAAGCTCGATTTCCAGGCTGGACTTATGCTGAGTCTCGATATCACCCGCCACTTTGGCATCGAGACGGGCTTGCAGTACACCCGGCTCGCATCGACCAGCGTATCCACCAGCGGCTCAATGTCGTCCAGTACTCAGGAGAAGACATCTTACATCGGTGTCCCCGTACACGTGATTTACAGTCCCTTGAAGCTGAGTTTCATGTCGGTGTACCTGTCTGCCGGACCCGAAATCGAGTACGGTCTTTCGCGTAAATGGGACGTGTACGAGGTTATCAATTCCGCCCAGTCGCTCATCGACGGCGGTATCGAGAGGCCCGGCGACTGGGTGCTCAGCGCCAGCCTCAACGCCGGCGTGCAGCTGCAGCCGTTCCGGCATGGCGCCTTTTTCGTGCAGCCCGGCGTAGTGTATCGTCATTGCTGGGACAGCACCCCCGCCTCATACTACACGGACCACCCCGTATCGTTCCGTCTTTCTGCCGGATACAGGATTAATTTCTAAGACTGTTCCGCTCCCGCGACGGCGGTTTGTCCAAGGGCCTTTATTCTTTCCTCGAATTCGTCCTTTGGACAAACGGCCTGGTTGCGCATCCTTGCCCGGTAGGTATATACCGTTGACAAAGAGCATTTAAGGAACGCAGCAATGCTGGGGGAGTCATCCATCCCAAGCTTTATGATAGCCAGTATGCGAAGTTCCGTGGGCATGGTGCGTTTGCTCTCGCTTACGCTGAAGCGCGCGTCTTCCCGCAGAAGGGCGTTGACTTCTGTAACGAAATTGGGGAAGATTCTTAGGAAGGTCTGGTCGAAGATCTGGTAGAACTGTTTGTAGCTGGTGAATTCCAGTGGTTGACGGAGTTCTTTGAGGAGAGCGTCCGTGCCTTGTTTTTTTGCTGTCTGCAGCAGGGAGTGGCGGTAGTCTTCACTCATGTCGAGGTGCTTTACGCTCAGGTTCATGTAAGTGAACATGTAACCGTCCTTGATTTTGTTAACCTCGGCAAGGGCCTGGTTCTTCTCTTCCAGGGCCTTGTTGACCCGCTCCAGCGTCCTCGACTGGCGCAGGTACAGGCGGCTTAGCATAAACGACCACGCAAGCAGGAAAGATAGTATTACGATGCTGACTATCAGCATGATCTGCCGGTTGCGCTCTACCTGTTCGCTGGCCTTTACGATGATATCCTGAGCTTGTGAAGAGCGTATGAATTTGGCCTGGAAATCTCCTGCCAGCACGTCGTCGAAATGTATCTGTATGTAGCGGCTTGCCCTTTTGAGGTCGCCGTCATGATACAGGGCCAGGGCCAGTTCGTAGAGCGAAAGGAAGTCCCGGTTGGCGGCGCGGAAGTCTTCTATCGCTGAGCGTGCGAGATGTATCTTCTTGAGCGGCTGATCTCCCATCTGTCCGTAGAGCAGACCGGTGTGGTATTCCAGCGACAGCAGGTCCTGCTGAGAATCAGATTCTTTGGCTTGTTCTATACTGCGCAGGAATACGTCCAGGGCTTCCTGCAGCCGCCCTTCGTCCCGGAGAAGTTGGGCATAAATCTTTTTCCCATAGAGGCTTACGGTGTCGCGGGAGATATATTGCCGCCTGAGGTCCTGCAAGGAATCCGGATAGTTCTGCTGATGCTGGAGGAAGCGCGGAAAACGCGAAATGTTTGCATAGACTTCGATTCCCCTCGACAGGTATTGGGGTATCAGTCCCAATGCCTCGAATCCTGTTGTGTCGAGCGATTCGAACTGTATAAGTGCGCGGGCCTCGTCGTGCGACCATACGAGCAGCTGGATTTCTGCAAGCCTCGTGAGCAGTTCCTCCTTGCGGGAGGCTGCGAAATCGTGCATAAGGGTCACATAGCGTCCGGCGGAGTCGGAGCTGTAATGCCTGTATGACTCGTAAAGGGACTCGGCACTCGACCATTTGCAGGAGTCGGGAGATTCCGACAGGCGCTGCCGCAGGAAATCGTTCTTCTGCTCGAACGATTGCAGATAAACATTCCTTTGGGAAATGGCCTTGTCGAGCCGTTTGAGCTCCTGTGCGACCGGGTCAGGGGTGCAGGACGCAAGCGCCATAAGCAGAACAAAGACAAGCCGATGCGTTTTCATCTTTTTTCTGCAAAGGTATTAAAAATCCCAAATCAATGGTACAATAACTTATAAAACAACTTATAATTTTAATGTATGATAATCGGGCGAAAACCCGTTTCTGCGATTCTGTAAGGCATATTTTAGCTAATTTCACTTATCAATTTCATTTAGATTTTCTTTTACGCGCGTTCAAATGTGTATTTATCTTAATAAATTTGTGAAACGCGAAGCACTCTAATAACCCAAAAATATGTTTATAAACAAAATTCTTTCATTAATGAAGACCATTTTCAAAAAGCCGGACTATGTGGCGCCCACGGCCCGCATTAATGTCATCAGCGCTGAGAGGGTCCTCTGCGGCAGCAACAGCATGACTGTCACACTGGACGAAGAATTAGTCCAAGAAGAATACGGATGGGAGATTTAATCATGAAAAAGACTGTTTTATTCGCATTCGCGGCTGCAGCAGCTGCCTTTGTTGTCGCTTCATGTGACAAGACTTCCCTGATTGACACTCCTGTTGATCCTGAGCAGGAGGTCAAAGAATCCGAAGATCCCGCAAATACCGGGCAGGATGTCCCCGAAGGCATGGTTCGCCTCACCTTCAATGTGATTACCGAAGGAGAGCAGACCCGTACCGGCTGGGACGGTGCGACCCATTCCTGGAGCGACGGCGACAAGATTCGCATCATCTGGGGCGCAGGAGATTCCGATTATGTCGATGCGGCTGTGAGCGAAGGTAAAGTTACCGCTAACGTCGGACAGGCCGACAATTATTATGCTGTATATCCCACGACGGCAGGCTATGCACTGGATGCAAGCGCCGGCAGCATCACCATTACCATTCCCCGCTATCAGACCGGCAAGTTCGAGGACGCCGACATCATGGCCGCAAAGACCAGTGCCGCCGATCTCAAACTGGGCTTCAAGAGCATGGTGAGCATTATTAAGTTCACTACCGGAAGCACATACAGCTACAATTCCGTGTCCTTCATGGCGAACGACCAGACCAAACTCACCGGTACCGTTTCTACGACCTTCCCTGCATCGTTCGAGGTTACTCCTGCCAACGGTTCCGAGTCCATCGTCTGCATCCAGAAGGGCAATCCTTCCGGCAATGAGGGCGTAAGCGCTGGCGAAACCTATTATCTCGCTATGCTCCCCGGAGCGGCGATCAACGATGGCGTCGGATTCAAGATCGAGCAGCGTGGCAGCAGCACCGACCTCCTGGGCGGCGGCATTTCAAAGTCCTCTTTCGCCCGCGAGCGTGCGAAGATATATGATATGGGTACTCTGGATTCCCGTATCGTCAAGGACTGGTATATTTCCGAAAGCGGCACCGGCAAAGGAGCAAGCTCTGCCGATCCCGCTGGCCCCGAAAGGCTCATGGACCTTCTCAATCCTTCATACTCCACCAACAACACCACCGCAGGCTGGCGTCTCACCGGTGCAACCATCCACGTTCTTCCCGGTACCTACAACCTCCAGGCCCTCAATGGCGGCGAGGTGTTCGATCCTCACTACAACCTCAGCAACAACAAGGTTTATATAAAAGGTGAGGGAACTGCTGCGAATCCCGCCAAGTTCATCTGCAACCAGACAGCCACCACCGACCATATATTCTCGCTCAGCGGCACAAACCGCGTAGGCGAATTCACCTTTGAGAATATCACCTTCACAGCAAATCCGGCTGCAAGTGAAACCAATATCGATGGCGTTGCATTCAGCTATACCGGCACCAATGCTTCCCAGATTACTTTCAAAGATTGCGTTTTCACTGCAATAACCGGTTCCACAGGCACGGCCAACTTTAACGGGGGCGCTGCAGTAAACTTCAATTCCGAGGCCGGAGCTACAATACTGTTCGACGGCTGTACCTTCTCCGACAACACGTCAGCCCGCGGCGGTGCTGTAGCCCTGCATAACACTGACGCCAACAGCGACATCCAGTTCAAGGACTGTGCTTTCTCAAATAACGTCGCCAGCAGCAATCAGGGCGGTTCTGTATATGTGTATGCCAATGCTGCCCCTGTAATCTTTGACGGAACATCCTTCGTCGGAGACGGCAGCACGAACAATGCAGTCAACGGTGCGGCCATGTGTGTCGTTGCAAGTGGTTCCGTGACCATCCAGAACGGCTGCTCTTTCTCCAATCTCGTTACAACCGGTAATGGCGGTGCTATTTTCAACCACGGAACGGTTGTAATTGACAATTCCTCCATCTCAAATTGCAAGGCAAAGCAAGGCGGCGCCATCTACTCCGACAAAACTGTCGAAATCCGTAACGGATCTACTTTTACCGCTAACGATGCCTCTACTAACGGTGGTGCCATCTATAACGCCAAAGACCTGAGCATCGATGCCAGTACCATTACAGGAAAGGGAATGGGTACAGATATGACGGCTGCGCTTGGTGGCGGTATCTACAACACCAAAGCCGGAACCGTAACAATTACCGGAGGTAGCGTCATTGAGGAATGCGCACTCACCGGTGACAGCCACCACGGTGCCGCCATTTGGAATGCAGGCGTCCTCAATATCGACGGCAGCACGCTGCGCAACAATAAGAATACGCAGAGGGGCGCGGCTATTTACGGTGCGAATACTGATTGCGCGATCAGCCTTACCAATACTGTCATAAGCGGCAACGAGGCATCAAACGGCGCAGGTATCCATCTGGACGATGGTGCAGCGGCATTCCTTAATGGATGCACGATAAGTGGCAACACTGCTACGAACGGCTCTGCATTAAGAACTGCCAATAATAGCACGACAACTAACAGTAAGTTTATCGTATTCAACACGTTGATAAGCGAGAATACATCTGGAACCAGCTCCGGCAATCAGAACGGCGCTACCGTTCAGGCCACCGGTTACGGCAGGATACTGCTTGCCAACTGCACAATCCGTAAGAATACCACCCCTGGAACAACAGCAGCCCTTACGGTCAACGGAGCCAACGGCAAAGCCTATGTCGTGAGCTGCACCATGAACGAGAATGATGCTGATATCCGGCGTACACATGTCTCCCTTGAAGTCCATAACTCCATCCTCATGGGGCTGGCAGATGATCCGCTCAACGTAGTAAGGGAAAAGAGCTGGTGGTATGGCCACCTCTACGGAGAAAGCAAAGACGTCAAGCAGGATGTAGCATTTGACCTCTCGGGATTTGATTCCGCCAAGGGAGTATATCCTCTTTCCGGTGCTTATTCAAGCGTTTACACACAAGGCATGTCGGCTTCTGAGCTTCAGGCCCTGAGCTTCGACAACATCACCCTCACCGACGAGCAGAAAGCCCTCCTTGCAAAAGACCAGAAGGGTAACGACCGCACCGGCACTGTAATGGGTGCATACATACTCAACCAGTAGTTTTTCCGATACCGCCGTACAGTATTGCGTCTGTACGGCGGTATTATATTTACCATAGATGCAGCAGATGAAACGTTTCTTACTATCCCTTGCTCTCCTGCTTGCCGCGGCGACGGCCGCCTTTGCGCAGATCAAGGTCGGGGGCACCGTAAAAGACGAGCTCGGAGCGCCTCTTCCCGGAGCTACCGTATCTGTAGAGGGCACCTCCACGGGAGCCGTAACCGATGCGGGCGGAGCCTTCAGCCTGAGCGTACCCTCGGAAGAATCGGTCCTGGTGTTCGAGTCGCTTGGATTCAAGACCGTCCGCATGAAGGTCGGAAGACTCCGCAACTTCGAAGCGGTCCTTGCCGAGGATGCCGAATTCCTCGACGAGGTCGTAGTCATCGGCTTCGGAGAACAGAAGAAGCAGGACCTTACCGGTTCGGTGGCTACCGTCAAGATGCAGGACGTGGAGAACGGTGCTTCCCTCTCGGTTGACCAGGCACTGCAGGGCCGCGTGGCCGGAGCCGACATCATGAGCGTCTCGGGCGATCCCACGGAAGGGACGTCGATCCGTATTCGCGGCGCACGTTCAATCACGGCGGGCAACGAACCGCTCATCGTGGTGGACGGCGTGATGAATGCCGTACAGGACCTCGGCGACCTCAATTCATCCGACATCGAGTCCATTTCCGTCCTCAAGGACGCTTCGTCCACTGCAATCTACGGTTCCCAGGGCGCCAACGGCGTAATCATAGTGACCACCAAGGCGGGCAGCACGACCACCGGGGCAAAGCCTACCGTCACGCTTACGACCAAATGGGGCGTTTCCGCTCTTGCACGCAGCCTGGACTACATGAATGCGGCAGAATTCGCAAGCTACAACAACGACCGCATAGACTTCAGCAAATCGGCGCACGGTGACGTATATCCCGTTACGCCGAGTTACACCCAGAAATACTCCGACCCCGAAGCGCTCGGCGAGGGAACCGACTGGCTCAAGGCCATAACCCGCACCGCACTGTTCCAGGAGCATGCCCTCTCGGTATCGGGCAACAGCAAGCAGACCAACTATTTCGCCTCCCTTTCCTATGCCGACGACGAGGGTATCATTCTCGACTCCGGAGCCAGCAGGCTCATAGGGCGCCTCAACCTTGGACACCGCTTCAACAAGTGGCTCAAGCTGGATTACAGCGCGAACGTACTCTACCGCAACAACAATAACAACAAGACCAGTATAGGCGGCACCGCGGTATGGTCCGGCGCCGTCTATATCTCTCCTGTGCTGGGGATCGACAGCGAGGTCAACGACCTGTACAACTACGGACAGGGCTCGCCGTTCAACAACCCCTACATCACCATCATGCAGAGCGTCAACCAGCGCAAGACCTGGTCCAACACCCAGACGCTCGCTCTCACCCTTACGCCGGTCAAAGGACTCACGATAAAGAGCCGCAACACCTATTACAAATACGATTCTCACCTATACAAATATCTTCCCGGCACGCTCCCGGCACGCCGTCTCGCGGCTACCGGAGGCGAAGTGACCCGTCAGGACGGCGACCTGGTGCAGATCAACACCGACAATACCGCAACTTACAAGACCGATATAGCCCACAAGCACCATCTGGACGTGATGGCCGGCATGTCGATGTATTACAAGCTGTCCGGCAACCAGAACATAGTCGGCAAAGGGATGCTTGTGGACGAACTCCTTTGGAACGACCTGTCCGCAATCGGCGACAAAGACAATTACACCATCACTTCTTCGAACCAGGAAGTACGGAAACTGAGTTTCCTGGGGCGCCTCAATTACAATTACAAGCAGCGTTACTACCTTACCGTAACCGGACGCGCCGACGCATCCTCCAACTTCGCGGCCAACAACAAGTGGGGCTTCTTCCCCTCCGCCGCCGTCAAATGGAATATCGCCAACGAGCCCTGGCTCAAGCGCACCCGCATATTCAAGGAACTCTCTCTGCGATTGAGCGCCGGACGCACCGGCAACGACGCCATCGCGCCCTACAGCTCCCTGCAGCGCCTGAGTTCCTCCACAGGCGGTTACCTCATCGGCGACGGACAGGTTACCTATTACTATCCCAGCCGTCTGGACAGCCCCGACCTCACCTGGGAAAAGACCGACCTGTACAATGCCGCTCTCGACGTCGCCGTGCTCAAAGGGCGCATAAAGATGACCGTCGAAGGCTATATGGCCAACACCCGCGACCTGCTCCTGAGCGTGCAGAAGGCACAGCAGACCGGCTACAGCAGCTATACCCAGAATCTCGGCCGCACCTCCAACAAGGGCGTCGAGCTGTCGCTGGAGACCCAGAACGTGGTGCACCGCAACTTCTCCTGGACAAGCTCATTTACAATCTCCCACAACAAGCAAATGGTGGAAGACATCGGCGGCGAGAGCGAAGTGGTCGCCATGAAGGACCAGAAGGGTTACATGATCTACGGCTACAGGGCGGGCTACCCGCTCAACTCCCTCTGGGGATTCCAGTACGGAGGCGTGTGGCACAACCAGCAGGAGATAGCCGACAACGACATTACCCATCAGTATGTGGACTACTACGCAAAGCCCTACAAATGCGGAAGGCCCAAGTACGTGGACCAGAATCATGACGGCATACTCGACAACCAGGACCTCACCTACCTGGGCAATGCCGATCCCATAGTTTACGGAGGCTTGCAGAACAACTTCCATATCTTCGGCTTCGACCTCGGAATCTTCTTCGCCTACTCGCTGGGCGGCAGCATCTACAATTATTCCGAATTCTTCATGGCCGGAACATATTGTTCCAACCAGTACCGATACATGCTCAACGGCTGGCATCCGTACCGCAATCCGGAATCCAATTTCCCGGCGGCGGGCGCAAGCGGTTCCAGCATGCTCCCCAGCGATTTCATGGTACACGACGCCTCGTACCTCAGGCTCAAGACTGTCAAGCTGTCTTATAAATTCGACCTCGACAAGAGCGTCAAATGGATACGGAGCGTGTCGGTCGGCGTGACTGCCGACAACCTCTGGCTCTGGACACGCTACAACGGCTTCGATCCCGACGTCTCGTCCAAGGTTGAGGACCAGGAGTCCACGATACGTCGCGCCGACATCGGGGCCTATCCCCGTCCGCGCAAGATAATTGGCATGGTGCAAATCAAATTCTAAGGGCTTATGAAAAGGACAATCATTCTTCTCGCTACCCTGGCCCTTAGCCTGGGATGCAACAAATTCCTCGAAGAGCATCCAACCTCTTTCGTGGAGAGGGGCGACTTCTACAAAAGCGACGCCCAGTGCCGCAGCGCAGTGAATTCCTGCTACGAGGGACTTCGTACCGTTTATTCCACGACGCTGTTCACTCATCTGGAAGGGACGACCGATCTTGTGTACGTGCCTTCGGTTTCTGACGTCAATGCCATCCTCGACATCAACCCTTCGCAGTGCAACATATCCAAAACCCTTTGGAGCGCATCGTACAAGGCGGTAATGTACTGCAATGCGGCGATTGCCGGAATAGAGGGCTCGGAGACCATCAGCGAAGAGTCCCGCCGGGATTTCCTCGCCGAGGCGAAGACCATGAGGGCCTTCTGGTACTACCTGCTGACAAGCTGTTTCGGCGACGTGCCGTTCTACCTCGACGATGTGGTGGACCAGCTGACCATGGATAAGGTCGCACACCTCGGGCGCATGAGCGCGGTCGAGACCCGAAAAATCCTGATAGAGGACCTCCAGGGCTGTTTTACCTACGACGACGAGGGCAATTATACCGGAGCCCTGTCGCAGGTGCGCGCCAATGACGGGGCCGAGAAAGGACGTGCCGGCTGGGCAATGGGCATGATGCTCATAGGCAAGATGGCCCTGTGGAATGCCTGCACCGACAAGGATTCGGGCACCGACTGGTATGCCGTAGCCGCCGGGGCGCTCGAAAAGCTGGTTCCGGTGTACGGCGAGCTGTCTTCCTATCCGCTGAGCGATTTGCTTTTCAGCGTCAAGGACGCGCCGGAACGCATATTCGAGGTGCGCCATTACTATGAGCAGGGAACCTTGTCCTACGCCGGCACCCTCGCCCAGAACTGCATGCCCTCCTACAATGTGAACTCGAATCTGTTCGACGGGGTCTCCATCCCCATGCTGGGAACGGACGCCAAGGTGGGCACATGCAACCGTCCGACCTCTTATTTCTACACCATTCTGCAGCCCGACAACGGCAAGGACGCCCGCGTGGATATCAATCAGGGCCGCAGGTACAACGGACAAGCGTTCAACAACGGTCTGGGCAAGCCCTGGATGGGCCCCAAGTTCTGGTGTCCCAATATGTACACCACCCACGATTCCAACAATTATCCCTTGTTCCGCTATGCCGACGCCTTGCTGATGCTTGCGGAATGCAGCTGCGCGGCCCGCGACAAGGCGGGATTCGAGCGCTACATCAACGAGGTGCGCCAGCGTGCCGGGCTCGATGTGTACAGCGTAGGCAACTGGAGCGATGCCGAGCTGGAACTGCGCGCCGAGAGGGCGAGGGAGCTTTTCGGCGAATTCCAACGCAAATTCGACCTCGTCCGCTGGGGCGTCTGGTACGATACCGTACGCGAGTACTGGAAGGCGGAGATGGACGCCAGGTCCATACCGGTCCACGTCCGGCCTTGCCACCGCTACCTTCCAATCCCTTCCGAGCAGGTAGTCAATTCGGGATATGCCCTGGACAACAAAGAATACAACGAAAATGGCCTGTAGTATGAAACGATTATTGATAATGCTTGCCTTCCTGCTGCTTGCAGCCGGGTGTACGCAGAGGTATGAGCTTTCGCTGCCCCTCGCCCTCAACCGGGTGGAACTCAGGCTCACTTCCGGCGAAGGCTCTTCGTATGTGTTGGTGTATAGCCAGGGCCCCTGGACGGCCACCCTGGCCGAGTCCGCACCCTGGGTGACGCTTTCGCGTACGGAAGGTTCCGGCAACAGCCAGATCAACGTCAGCGTTGAGGCAAATCCCGGATTCAACCGCAGTGTGGTCCTTACGGTCAGCAATGCCGCCGGCAGCAAGGACATGCTGATTTCACAACTGGGCGATGCAGAAGAACAATAAACCAGAGAATCCATGAGAGCAATCCATATACCGGCATTTGCGGCGCTCGCAGCCTTCATCTGTTCCTGCAGCACCGACATGTTCGAACGCACGATAAACATCGGCTCCGGACTCGGCTTCCCCGAGAAGGTCGTGACCCTCGAGGCTGCGGAGGGCGAACGTACGATTGCGGTGCTCGCGACCCAGGAGTACACCATATCTTCCGATGCGTCCTGGCTGAACTGTCCCGCTACCGGGCAGGAGGGGCGCGAGGGCTTTGTGATGCATTATTCGGCCAACGACAGCTTCCCCAGGGTGGCTACGGTCGTCGTCGCCATAGATGAACACTCCCACTTCGACACCCTTACGGTCCGCCAGCGTGGAGCGGTGGCTCCTGCGCTGACGGTCAAGTCTCCTTCCATTACCGTACGCGGTTCGTCCGGCGGGGAGTTTCAGCTGTCTCTCGACACCAATCTGCCCGACGACGCCATTTCGCTTACCTGGGCTTATGACGAGGGTGCTGCCTGGTTCGAAGAGCCCCAAATCAAGGGTTCGGCGCTGCATTTCAAGTATTCCGCCAATCCCGAAAGCCATACGCGCAGGGGCAGCATAACCGCCAGCTACAGCGACGCTTTCGGGAACCTTCTTACCATTCCCTTCCAGCTCATTCAGCTCTCCAATTCCGACAGTGCCGGAAAGGACTTCAGCCTGCAGGAATTCTGCAGCCTCGCCTCGGAGGAGGGAACGCCTATAGTCGAAGACGCTACCATCGAAGGTATCGTAGTGAGCGACAAGGAGAACGGCAACTGTGGCGACAACACCCAGACTTCCACGACGACAATCGACTACAGCGTCTGCCGGAGGACCGTCTATCTGGAATCGACGGACGGGTCCAGGGGCCTGTGCCTGATTACCGTATCGCCGGACGACAATATCTTCCGGCAGGGTGACCGGGTGAAGCTCTCCGTGCGCGGTGCGACTCTTTACCGCAGCACCGTAGTGGACGCGCTGTCGGATCCTGTATTCTACACCCTCAAGGGGGTCAAGGGTAGCATGGCGCTGGAGACCGAACATCTGGGAAGAAGCGGTATCCCGGTGAAAGAGAAATACATAGGAGCGCTGACCGATGACGACATCTTTACCTACGTCACCATCAAGGACTGCGAACTCCCCGTACGCAAGGGGCCTCTTACTCCCGTTTCCGAGCAGTTTACTTCCGAAGGCGGTTCCGACAAGGTGAGCAAGTTCGGAATACTGCTGCACGACGTGTGCGGGGGCAGCATGTACCTGTACACCAACACCACCTGCCCGTACCGCCGCGACGGCTCTGTGCTGCCGCAGGGCAGCGGTACCGTGAGCGGAGTGGTGGTCCACGAACTGTATCCCCGTTTCAGCTACATGGACAACAGTTCCTCGGACTCCGGAACTTGGGGCAACATAGGCCGCTATCAGCTTCGTCACACCACCCGGGAAGACATCAATCTTGCCCGGACCATGCAGGAGAGGAGCTTCTCCGCCATCCTGTGCGAGTGGCGTTACGTGCCCGACAAGAATCTCCAGCGCTACTATGCGACGGACGGTGACACGCAGGCTTACTTCGAGTACAGTTTCGTGTATCCCGACTCCTATACCGACGGCCGCGCCGGCACACTCCCCATAAACAAACGTACCGATTACAGCTATCTTGGACCCGTAGGCGCCTCCAACGCAGGCAACAGGTCCGGACTCGGAGTGACGCTTGCCGACGGTACCGACTGGATGGGTCCGGAATACAACGGATTCAACAGTGAATTCGCCGCAAACATCAATTCCGACGGCCTCGGAAAGGTGCCTGCCGACGTCGGTTCGGCCTGGAGCACCAATCTTACTGCCCGTAACGGCAAGCCGATGTACACGCAGCTGGTCTTCTCCACCAAGGGCATCACGAGCTCCCTGATGAGCATGCAGATCAGTTCGATGAATTTCTTCTACGGTTCCACTCAGAAGATCAACGGGGTTCCCATGTACCTTCAGGGTCCCCGCTACTGGGAGGTCCAGTATTCTACAGACGGCACGACCTGGAAGAAGGCCGGCGGCTACAACCTGCCCGAGTTCTGCCAGACGACTCCCATGACCCAGCTCTGGCAGACCGCAGGCTTCAAACCGGTCAACATCCCCCTGCCGGCCGCGGAGCTGCTCGACCGCGACAAGGTTTGGATACGCATCATTCCGGAGGAATCGATGGTCAGCGGCAGCCAGACCGAGTATCTGGACTACAGCATCAAGTATCCTTCCAGCGGCTCTTTCCCCACTGCCTGGAATTACATAGGCATACGTTACAATACTGTCGAGCCTGCCTCGAGCGATTTCGGCGGAGGCGGCATCGACCCTGTAAATCCTATAGACTATAACTGGTGATGCGTATGAAAAAGAATCTGACTGTTCTTGCCCTGCTTCTTGCTGCTGTTTCGTGCGGGAAGGGGGAACTTACGGATTTGCCGCAGACAACTCTGGAGCTGACTTTTACAGCCGACGCAGTAGCGGCACATGCCGGCGGAAACGCCACCAGGACGTCCCTCGGCGCCGACTGGTCGGTCAGCTGGGTCGAAGGGGACCAGGTATCGATTCTCTGGAAGGGCGGCAGGGCCGTGAGTCAGGCCGTCCCCGAAGGCGGAAAGGTTTCCTTCGGTGCCGTGGTTGACGAGGCATCCGATTATTATGCCGTATATCCGGCCTCCGTTCCGGCCTCCGTGGACGCCGACGGCCGTCTTACCCTGCAGATTCCCTCAGTACAGGGCGGCAGTTTCGCCGACTGCGCCGTGATAGTTGCGCACACCACCCGCGAATCCCTCGACTTCGGCCGTTTCCACAGCGCCGTCTCCATGATACGCTTCACGGTGGACAATCCGGGCGTGTCGCTCGTGCGCTTCGGCGCGGCGGACTCCGGGAATGTCTGCGGCCGCATTTCGTGCGACGAGTCGCTGGCAACATTCTCCGCAGAGGCGGAAACGGCGTCGATAGATGTCCGTACGAACGGGGCGGGTACGTATTACCTTGCCATGCTTCCCGGACTCTCCCTGCCGGGCCTCAGATTCTCTCTAGGCAACGAATCCGGCTGGAAAGGCACAGCCACGAGCACTGAGGCTGTATCCCTCGAGGCGGGAGACCTGCTGTGCATAAAGACTACGCTGGACAGCCACATAGAGGTGGAAGGCAATATCCACGTCAGCGTCGAGGGCTCCGGCAGCAAGGACGGTTCGTCGGCAGAGAATGCCGCAGATGCGGAGTTCCTTCGCACCCTGCTCGCTTCGTCCGCCGGCGGCAGCCAGCTCGACGGACGCACCGTCTTCGTAGCTTCCGGCACCTACGATCTGGCCGTCGGCGGCAAGGGCCTCAGCCTCGCATACGACGTTCCGGCACATATTACCATCCAGGGCGAAGAGGGGACGGTCTTTACCACCTCTCTCTCCGGAGCCGAAGGTTGCATACTTACCGTGGCTTCCGAAGGGGTCAATCTTGTAGTCAAGGGCGTAAGCTTCACCGGAGCCTCTCATGACGGCACCGGCGGCGCAGTATGCCTCACGAAGGGACATCATGTCTTCGAGGGCTGCAGCTTCAGCGGCAACGAGTGTACCTCCACCACCTCCGACCGCACCGGCGGAGCGGTTTACGTGGGCGGCAGCGCAACGGCCGACTTTGCCGCCTGCAGCTTCGACCATAACAAGGTTGCCGTCACCGGCGGGGGAGCCCTCGCATTCCATTCCTCCGGCCTGAGCACCGTGCTGGGCTGCCGTTTCACCGGAAACGGACTCGACACCGTAGGCAACGGAGGAGCCATTTTGCAGAAGGCAGAAGGCAGCCTGCTTTATGTTGTCGGCTGCTCCTTCGATTCCAATGCCTGCAAGACCAACGGCTCCGACATCTTCTCGTCAAAGGGTGATGCGCTGATGCTTTACAACTGCACCGGCATCAATCCCGTCAACGGTTCTGCCGGAAACCTGGGATTCGTACGGGCCAATGCCCCCATGCTCATTGCCGGCTGTACCTATGCTGCCGAAAAGGTGGGAGAGGCCAACGGATGCGTTTCCTTCGGCGTGAGCGGGACCGACAAAAACATGGCGGTCGGCAATCTGGTTGTCTGCCAGGAGGGCAATTCCTTCAGCTCAGCATTCACTAACAGCAACCCCGATCTCAAGCGGATCGTGGCTTCCGGAGGATTCAACGTCTTCAGCAAAGCACCCAATATCACATGGGAGGGAGAGGGCGTCGCCTCCGACCTTGCCGGGGTTGATTACAGTACCGTATTCTCCGCTCCCGCAGCACTTTCCGCAGACGGCGTGATGCTTTGGGAAGGCCCTGCTGCGGTGCTTCCTTCCTTCACTCCTGCGAGCGCCGCCGACATCGAGTCTGCCATCGGCGCCTATCCTCAGGGCGGGCAGGCATTCCTGCAGTGGCTCAAGGACAAGGATGTATTTGCAGTTGACGGTTGTGGTAATTCCCGCGGCAGCGCTTCCTGGTGGCCCGGGGCATATCAGAAAGCCGAATGAAAAGAATACTCGTCACATATCTCGCAGCCCTGTTGCTTCCGGTGCTGCTCTGTGGGCAACCCCAGCCTCGCTTCAAGGCGGGGACGTACAACGTGTTTACCAGCGACTCTCGCCTCAAGGCGGTAAACGGCAGCGGCGATGTGTCCCCGCAGAGGCTGTGGTGCAACAGTTACACGGCGGTCGGAGACATGCTGGTGCACATGGACTGCGACATTCTGGGCCTGCAGGAAATATGCGACAGCATCTGGAACGGACCGAAGAACATCCGTGCCGACGTGGCTTCCAAGGGGTTGGAATACGAGTGGATACTGTATCCCAACACACGCCACGGGCATATTTCCTACGACGATGCCATCGCTTACAAGCCCTCCGTGTTCGACTGTCTGGAGAATGGAATCTTCTGGCTCGGTGGAGTGTTCGACAAGCCGGAGTCGGCGCCGGACGCTCCCAAGGGGACCATGCGTCCTGCCGTCTGGGGCCGTTTCCGTCATAAGCCCTCCGGTAAGGAATTCTATTTCATCAGCACCCACCTGCTGGTCTCCCAGAGGCAGGAAGACGGGAAATACAGCCACGAGGGCAATAAGTACAACGCCAAGCAGCTCCGGACGTGGCTGGAGGATAACCTGGACGATGATCTCCCTGCCATACTTGTCGGAGACATGAATGTGGACGACAAGGCCAAGCATTGGGGGAGCCTCGCCCAGGTCCCCATGATGGACACAAAGCTCTATTTCCTGCATTCGGGACGTCTGAGCGCCGACGCCAGGGAATGGGGTACGCAGGACCAGAAGAACGAAAGCGGCTTCAGCAAGTGGTGGCCCGACCACATCTTCCTGCAGGGATTCCGTCCGCTCGACTATATAATCGAGCGGGGGAAGTTCCCAACCGCCGACGGCAGCCTCCATTATCCTTCAGACCATCTTCCGCTTACTTGCAACGTGGAATTCCGGGATTACACCCCGGGCGGACTGCCTACCCCTGCCCGTAAGAAAAAGGCTGTGAGGCTGATGTCCTTCAACATCCGCTACTGGAACAACAATGCGGATTACGAAAACGGCTGGGCGATGCGCAGGCGCGCCATTCCCGCCATGCTGGACGACGTGCGGCCCGATGTCTTCGGCACCCAGGAGATAACCCACATGCAGATTGAATACATGGACCGCAAGCTCCCCCGTTACAAGCATGTAGGCCTGTTCCGGGAAGGCGGAGAAACAGGAGAGTGTCCAAGCATCTTCTACGATACCGAGAAAGTGAGCCTCGAAGACTGGGGCGGCTTCTGGCTGAGCGAAACTCCGACTGAGTGCTCCATCGGCTGGGATGCGCGTTACAAGCGCGTCGCCGTTTGGGCTCGCCTGAAGATGAAGGAAAGCGGCAAGGAGTTCATGTTCGTCAACACGCATCTCGACCACAGAGGGCAGCAGGCCAGGGTGAAAGGTCTTGACCTGATACTGGATACGCTTGCGACAATCAATGCCAAGAAACTGCCCGTAGCCCTTGTCGGCGACCTCAACATGCTTCCCGACAACGAAGGCATGGAGCGCATCTCGCGTACAATGAAAGACGCACGGGTTGAGGCCGCATCGTCCGACGACAAATACTCGTTCAACGGTTTCGGAAAGTCCTGGACCGGCATCATCGACTATATATGGTATAACGGCTTCCGCAGGTGCACCGACTTCAAGGTCGTATGCAAGCCATACCTGCACATACCGTTCATTTCGGACCATTATCCCATTAGAGCAGACTTTGAGTTATGAAAAAGATACTGACGGTATTGATGCTGCTGGCCATGGCTGCAGCCGCCTTGTCTGCGGCTCCCCGGGGGAAGACTTCCATCCGGGTGGGCACCTATGATGTGACCAATTCCTTCAACCGCCGCTCCCAATGCGAAAAGGGAACTATGCCCTCTCAGCGTATGTGGTGCAACAGCCGCGGGGCCGTCGCCGACGCCATAATCGAAGCGGACTGCGACATCATGGGTCTGCAGGACGTCTGCGACAGCGTTGCCGGAAGGCGTGAGGGCGTCAAACCTTTGATCGACATCATCCGCGAGCGCGGAGGAGACTTCGACTGGCTGGTACTGAGCAACAAAAACCCCGATTTCCCTCTGGACGGCCAGCTGGTAAACGGCACCGGAATCATCTGGAGGGCATCGCGCTTCGAGCTTCGTGACTGGGGCATCAACTGGCTCTCGGGCATCTACGACAAGCCGGGGCGTGCCAAGGCATACAAATACGGAGGCAACAACGCTTCCATGATGTGGGTGCGACTGTACGACAGGCAGGCGGAGCGCGAACTCATTTTCTCTTCTGCCGGAGTGAACGGTCCTACCCAGTACGACAAGGGCCAGAAGGTGGTTTATCACGAAATCAATGTGGCAAACTGCCGCAACGTGGTGAATTACATGCGCTACGACATCGTTCCTTCCGGCATGCCGTCGGTAATCGCCATCAACTCCCGTAACGCGCCCTCGCACGAGGGATACAAGGTTCTTACCGGTTCCCTGTGGTTCGACGCACACGACGTGCTCCACGAAGAAGGGGCCTTGAGCGAAGAAGCCATAAAAGTGAAAGATACATGCAACAACGCCAGCGGCGAAAAACTGCAGGGCGGCCGTCCCGACCATATACTCGAAGACGGGTTTGAAGTGAGGTCGTATATGGTTCTGAGGATGAAATACCCTACAGCCGATGGATCTCTCTTTTATCCTTCTCTGCATTTTCCGGTAGTTGCCGAATTAAGGTATTGATTTGTAATGAAAAGCTTGAAATTCATACTGGGCGCGGCCTCATCGCTCCTGCTTTCCTGCACCGGCGGCGGAGACGCTCCGGCTCCCACGCAGGTGCACACAAGGATATGCGCCGGGACAACTAAAGCTGCCGCCGGTCCGCAGGATTCCGGTCTCTATCCCGTCCTGTGGCAGGAGGGAGACCGGATAAGCGTGAACGGCAAGCTGAGCCGGCCACTTGACGCCTCGTTCGCCGGCAGCGGCGAAGCTGTGTTTGCGCTCAGCGGTTTTTCGTCCGCGGCTCCGTTCAACATGCTGTATCCCGGCACTACGGACGGTACTGTTGTGCTCGACGGCGCGACTCCTGCAATGTATGCGGTAAACCAGTCGCTGGACGAGGTGGCGCAGTTCCATCAGCTCACGGCAGGCATCTATGTGGAGCTGTACGGTGAGCTGTCCCTGTCTTCGCTTACGCTTGAATCCCTTGGCGGAGAAGCTCCGGGAGGCACTTTTTCTGTGGCCTTCCCTTCGGGAGCCCTTTCTGCGGCAAGCAGTGTGGGGAGCCTCGAGCGTACTTTCGCCTCTCCTGCATCCCTTTCTATGGATGCTCCGCTGGCCGTTTGCTGGTTTATCAAGCCCGGCACCTATGCCAGCGGCCTGACTCTGCGTGCCGGAAGCCCTCAGGGGACCGTCTTAAGCTGGAGTTTCGGACGCGGCAAGACGCTGGAAACCGGCAAGATGTATAAGCTCGGACCGGTCTCTTTCGTGTCGCCGGTACCCAATCTTCCGGACGATACCGACGACCCCGATGACCCGTCTGACCCTGCCGACGACGGCATTCAGGTTACGCTTGAAGAAATGACCGAACTTGTTTACGGATACGGATTATGAAACAACGATACATTCTGATATTGCCAATCCTCCTTGCTGCATGCACCGGACCCGGTGACGTGCGGGATACGGAATTCCGTTTCGAGGCGGGCGTGCAGGAGCTTGATACCAAGGTCGGGCTGGGCGCCAGGAATGATGCCGGAAAGTATCCCCTCCTGTGGAGCGCTGCCGACAAGATACAGATTAATTCTTCTGTGTCGGAACCGCTCGACGCTGCTTATGACGGGAAGCAGACCGCTACTTTTATATTCCGGCAGACTCCTGCTTCGGCAGCTTCTTATATTGTGACTTATCCTGCTGCAGGAGAGGGGATTATCCGTTTCCCCGGGCAGCAAGACCACGTTGAGGGTACAATCAGTCCGGGGGCCATGCCGCTCTGCGGGCGTACGGGCAGCCTCGATGGCGGAGTCTCTCTCCGTGCCTGTGGCGCCGTCGTAGGATTCGAATTCAAGGGGAGTGCGACTCTCCTTGGAATGGAATTCAGCTGCCCGGGAGGAGAGAAACTCAGCGGAGACTTTACCCTGAGCGGGTCCGCTGACGACCTGGTGCCCTCCGGCAGCGCTTCGGGCGGCATGAACTACAGTTTCGGCGACGGTCTTGCACTTTCGCAGGAGGGGACCGATATCCTTTTCACGGTGCCCCTCGGCTCTTATTCCAAAGGCATTAAGGCAATTGTGCGCAGCAGCGACGGGTCCAGCATGGCCTTGAGTTTCTTTACCTCCGGGGTTGAGCTTTCCACTACGCGCGTCTGCCGTTTTCCTGCGATCAGCTATCAGGCAGGCAAGGAAATAGCCTTCACTGCCGCCGATGCATTCAGTGCCGGGGAACTCGGGCTGGAAGGTTCGGCCGGCACTTCCGACATGGAGTCAAGAGACGCCTCTGCGGCCGCCTCCATAAAGGCCGGTACCTACAACATCTGGTCGCCGGAAGCCCGCAAAACCGTCATGGACGGTGACGCTACCGTATCGGAACAGCGCTCCTGGGCCAACAGTTACAGCGCCGTGGCCGACATGATCAAGTGGCTTGACTGCGACGTGATGGGCCTTCAGGAAATTACCAGCAGGGGCTTCAGGACTTCGATTACCAGCCCGCGCGAAGATTACGACGGCAACGTACATACCCTCAATTCCAAGCTCCCGGGATATTCCTGGGTCATTTACAACGGCGCCAACACCACCTACGACAGTCTGTTCCCCCGCAATACTACGGCAAACGGACTCAGCAACACCGAAGCCATAATCTACAAGAGCAGCGTCCTGACCCTGGTTTCCAGCGGACGGTACTGGCTTACGGGCAAAAGGACGGAAGCAGGCGCTCCCGCTGACGGATACGGCACCAACAGGGTCGCAGTTTGGGCAAAGTTCACCCACAAGGCCAGCGGCAAGCAGTTCGTGTTCGTTTCTACGCATCTCGACCTGCCGAATGCAGGATCGGCCGACGATCCATATCTGGCGCAGCGGCGCAATATCGAAGAGCTCATAGGCTGGGTGGCGCCGCAGGTATGCCCCGGGAATCTGCCCTCCGTCATCGTCGGCGACATGAATGTCGATGCCGGAGACGGCGGCGGCAACTACGACCGTCTTGTGAGCGGCCGTTGGAAGGATGTGTACGATATCATGCTCTCCGACGGAAGCCTCTCCTACAACGACCAGAGGCTCAAGGGAACCATGAACGCAAGCAAGAACGAAGAGGGTTGGAGCCTGTCTTCGTGGCGTGCCGACCATGTTCTTGCCGATGGTTTTACCCCGTCCTATTACAAGGTCGGTCGCGAGACCTTTGCCACTGCCGACGGCACTCAGCACTGGCCTTCCGACCATTTCCCCATAAAAGTCATACTTAACTTCTGATGCGTATGAGAAAGAGTTTTGTGATAGCCGTTTCGCTTGCGACCCTCGTCGCCCTGTCGTGCGCAAAAGAAGAACCACACCAGGCCGTGGTCTATACGCTCGAGGCTTCCATGCCTTTCGATGGCCAGACCAGGACGGCGCTCGGTCCCAAGTCTGGCGAAGCCTATCCGGTTTTCTGGAGCGAAGGTGATGTCATAACGGTCAACGGCGTCCGTTCCAATCCTCTGACCTCCTCCCAGGCCGGCGGACGCACCGCCAGCTTCAGCTTCCCCGGCGGCGTGCTTGCGCCTTTCCGCATCGAGTATGGCAACGGCATTCCGTCCAGTCAGGAATACATTTCCGACAATGTGTACAGCGGCTACATGATCATGGCGGCCGAAAGCTCCCAGACTTCGTTTACCATGAAGCACCAGAGCAGCATAGTGTCGTTTACGCTGACAGGTTCGGTGAACGTAGCCGGGCTGTCGCTCCGTTCGCTCGACGGCAGCCCCGTCAGCAGTATCGCTGACTGCGTGCAGATGACGGTACCTTCCGGCGGAATCAGCCTCAGCGGCGGAAAGACTTTCCGTTTCGTGGTCGCTCCCGGCATCCGGGCCAAGGGCCTCAGCCTCGATGTTTATACCAACGACGGCAGCTGCATGAACCTTACCGCCTTTGTGGGCAAGAGGCTCGCTGCCGGCCGTATCTACGAACTTGGTTCCGTTGAGTTCGCAGCCAACGTCGAACCGGTCATCGCAATAGCGTCCCGATCCGACTTGCTGGCCTTCGCCGCACGCGTGGCTGCTGGCGAAAAGGCTCTCCGGGCCCGTCTGGTGGCCGATATCGACCTCAGCGCAGGATGGACTCCCCTGGAGGGATTCACCGGAGAACTCGACGGCGGAGGACACAGGGTGACCGGTTTGAAGAGGGCCTTCGTTCAGGAACTCACCGGCTGTGTGAGGAATCTTACTGTACAAGGGAACGTCAGCATCGGCAGCGCCTCCGACATTGCCGGCGACGAGAGCAAATACTGGGCTGGAATACTTGCCAACCGCGTCTATACCGGAGGCCTCATAGCCAATTGCGCCTCCGAGGGTTCGCTGTCCTACAGCCAGTGGGGCAAAAGCGTCGCGGCAGCGGGAATTGCAGGCTATGCCTCCCGAGGCACGATACAGGGCAGCGTCAACCGGGCTTCGGTCTCGGTGACGGGAGACGGCTCGGCCGTGGTTTACGCCGGCGGAATCGTGGGCTACACCTATGCCAGCAGCGATGTTGTCTCGGTTAAAGGGTGCCGCAACGAGGGAAGTGTTTCCCTTCTGGGCAGCCTCAAGAGCGTCAACGCCGGCGGCATTGTAGGCAATATGGGAACCGCGCATACGAGCGTAATCGAGAGCAATGTGAATGTCGGCAGCGTTACTGTCGAGGCATCGGCCAAGGTGCTTGGAAACATAAATCTTGGAGGTATTGCCGGCAGCAGCCAGAACGACATATCTGCCTGCTCCAACGAGGGCTCGATACATCAGGCCGCATCTACTTCGCACATCCAGAACATAGGCGGCATCGCCGGCAGCGTGGTCACCGGGAGTGTGGAGGCCTGCAGCAACGGCGGCAGCATCCTGCTGGACGGATCTCCCTCGACGGGAGCCATACGCTGCGGAGGCATACTCGGTTTTGCCTCGGGCGACGCCTCAGTAAATACCATAGCCCTTGTGGATTGCTCCTTCGGCGGCGGGATATTGGTGGATATCGCCGCTCATTCGGCAGTTTACGCCAAGCCTTTCACCGGGCTTTACTCCATTGCAAATTATTCGGAAACCGGATGCGTTTCCACAGGAACCGTGACGCAGAGATGAGAAAGTTTTTAGTTTTATTCCTTCTGTCGGCAAGCATAAGTGCTTATGCTTCAGAGCCAATCAAGGTCGGCAGCTTTAACCTGTGCACATCCGGGTCCCGAAAATCTTTTATCGAGAAGGGCAAGGCGGGTGTTGTTGCCGGGCCTCAGAGATATTGGTGCAACAGCGCCACGGCCGTTGCGGACATGATAGCCGCGATGGACTGCGACGCTCTGGGCGTGCAGGAAGTGTGCGACAGCATCTGGGGGGTAAAAGGTGACTTTGACATACGCCGGCTGGTGGCGCAGCGCAAGGACGTTTACGACTGGATACTGTACCCCAACACCGACAAAGGCATATCCTACGACGTGGCTATTGCCTACCGCCGCGACAGGCTGGATACCCTCAGAACCGGTATATTCTGGACCGGAGGCATTCCCGGAAAGGCCCGCACCCGGGCGGGGGAGCCCAAACACATCTGCAAGCCTTGCGTCTGGGCGCTGTTCCGCGACAAGGCGAGCGGCCGGGAATTCTATTTCCTGAACACGCATACCGTCGTGCCCCAGAAATACAAGGATGACGAATGGCCCCGCAACAGGGGGAACATACTCAACCTCCAGGAAATCCGCCGCTGCGCCGAAGCGCTGGTGCCCGAAGACGTCCCGTCCATCCTGGTTGGTGACCTCAATGTCTCGCACAAGTCAGCCGACTGGGTAAACATATCCGCGGGCCGCTGGGAGGATGTCTATTCCCGCTTCTACGCCGAGAATATGCTCGAATTCGAAGACCGCGAATGGGGCACCCAGAACACCAAGGACGAGAAGGACTGGACCAAATGGCATCCCGACCATATAATGCTCGACGGCTTCAGTGCCGTGGATTACAGGGTCAGGCGCGACAAATTCCCCACGGCCGACGGCACCCGCCATTATCCTTCCGACCATTTCCCGCTTACGGCTACGGTGCGTTTTGAGGACGCCCCGGAGCGCCTTGCATGGGAGAAGGCGGTCTCTGCCGACGGAAGCATCAGCCTTGAACTTCAGGAAAGGCAGGAAGGCGTTTTCTACAGGGTCGTATGCGACGGCAAGGAGGTTATAGCACCGTCGCGCATATCGATGACCCTCTCCGACGGAACGGTTTTCGGCACCGGAAGGCTGCTGGAGACAAAAAAGGCCCCCGGATGCGTGACTATGCTTTTTGCGGGCTGCTCACTCGAGGCAAGGGCCTTCGATGACGGAGTGGCCTGGCGCTGGTCTTCTGCCGCCAGAGCGCCTTACACCGTCGTTTCCGAACAGGCCGGCTTTGGTTTCGACGCCCTGGCAAAGGCCACCATTTCCTATACCCACAAGAACAAAGATCCCTATCAGGACGACTTCCAAAACCTCTATTCTCGTCAAGGATTCCCCATCTGGGGTACCGGAAAGCCCCTTCTTGACGTGAAGCCCGGCAAGTACGACAAACCTGTGGACATGAGCCATCTGTCCAAGACGCCGCTCGTTGTCACCCCGGCCCTTGTGGAGAGCAAGGGAGTTCGCTTGGTAATTGCTGAATCGGATGTAAATGCCTATCCCGGAATGTTTCTCAAGCCTTTCGGCAGCGGTTTTCAGGCTGATTTCGCGCCCTATCCGGCGACTCTGCAGCAGGGAGGCAAACGCAACCTGCAGATGATTGTGACGTCCCGTGAGCCGTATATCGCAAGATGCAACGGGCGGGCCAGGAACTTCCCCTGGAGAGTGGTCTGCATTGCGCGCGACGACAAGTCCCTGGCTACCAACGACCTGGTGACGCGTCTCGCCCCGCCTGCCAAAAACGATTTTTCCTGGGTCAGGCCCGGGAAGGTGGCGTGGGAATGGTGGAGCCAGTTTGCCATCGGGAACGTGGATTTTACGCCGGGGGTCAACACTCAGACGTACAAGGCCTACATCGATTTTGCTTCCCGGCACGGGATAGAGTATGTGCTTATGGATGAAGGCTGGGCCGTGCGGTATGCCGACGATCTCTTCGAGGTGGTACCCGACATAGACCTTGCCGAGATTATCCGTTATGGAGCCGAAAAAAACGTCGGAATAATCCTCTGGGCGGGCTACACCGCCATAATGAAGGACCTGGAAAGGGTGTGCATGCATTATGCGTCCATGGGCGTGAAGGGCCTCAAGATAGACTTTTTTGAGCGCAACGACCAGATTGTTCAGGAGGATATGAGGCGCATAGCGGAAACGTCCGCACGCTATCGCCTGCTGGTGGACCTGCATGGCTGTCCTCCTCCTACGGGACTTCAGAAGCAATACCCCAACATCCTCAATTATGAGGGAATCTTTGGGCTGGAGCAGATGAGGAACCGTCCGTATCCGCAGTATGACATGGTCACCCACGATGTTACGCTGCCCTTCATCCGCTTCGTCGCGGGCCCCGGAGACTATACCCCCGGAGCTTTCCTCAACGGCACCCGGGAGACCTTCGTCCCCTGCAAGCCTGCACCTATGTCGCAGGGTACACGCTGCCGCCAGCTTGCCCAGTACGTGGTTTTCGACGGCCCGATGCAGATGATTTCCGACGGTCCCTGCCGGTATGAGGCGGAACCGGAGTGTGCGGAATTCATCTACCGTGTCCCCACAGTCTGGGACGAAACCCGTGTGCTGGATGGCCGGATAGGGGAGTACATCGTCACGGCACGGCGTAAGGGGGATGTCTGGTACATCGGCGCCATGACCGACTGGACGGCAAGGGAGCTGACCATCGACCTTTCTTCTCTCTATCGACCGGGCGAAGCGAGCGGAGAGGCGCGGGTCGAAGCCTGGGAAGACGGCCCCGACGCATCCCGGAACGCGCAGTCCTGGCAGAAGCGTATCTATGAGAACGCTTCCAGTCTTAAAATACAAATAGCACCCGGCGGAGGCTGGGCGGGAATTATTAAATTTGCTGAATGAGAAAGGTATTATCCATAGTTTTGTTCTGCCTTCTTGCAATCGAAGTGCAGGCGCAGCGCAGTTACACAGATGCTCTGAGTCTCACCGTAGTTGGAAAATACACTCAGACCGCTCATCCGTGGGACCGTCTCGATGAACGGGAGGGCATGACAGCCGGAGAAAAAGGCCAGGCCAAGCATTCAGCCGGCCTCGCAATCGCGTTTTCCACCAACTCAAAGAGCATAGGCGTGCGTGTCGTATGGCGTGCAAAGGCTGCAAACGGCGGCAACATGGGCCCTATATCGGCCCGAGGCTTCGACCTTTACATGCAGAAGGACGGGCAGTGGCTTTGGGCCGGCAACGGATATCCGGGCAAGAATACGCCCGACGAGCCTCATGAAGTGGAACTCATCTCGGACTGCGGCAACGCCGAAAAGCACTGTCTGCTGTATCTGCCGCTCTTCTCCCAAATTGAATCCCTGGATATCGTAACTACTGAGGAAAGCTGGATTGAGGCTGATTCTCAGCCCTTCAAGGGCCGTATTGCCGTCTGGGGCTCCTCCTACACCCACGGCTCCGGAGCCGGGCGCTGCGCCATGACCTGGGAAGCCCAGCTCGCGCGTGCCACCGGGTACAACTTCATCAACCTTGGTTTCAGCGGCAACTGCAAGCTCCAGCCTTATTTTGCCGACGCACTGCTTGCCGGGGAACCTGTAGATGCATTCATCTTTGATGCCTTCTCCAATCCCTCACCGAAGGAAGTGCAGGAGCGCCTCGAACCCTTCATCCAGCGCTTCGTCAAGGAGCGTCCCGGCATTCCGCTCATCTTCCTTCAGACCATAAGGCGCGAAAAACGCAATTTCAGCGCTTCCTACGACGCCCGCGAACACGCCAAACGCGCTACGGCCGAAGAACTTATGCAGCAGATGGTTGCCAAGTATCCCAACGTCTATTGGATAAACACCACCAACGCCAGCGCTCCCAGCCACGAGGCTACTTCCGACGGCTCCCATCCCGATTCCTACGGCTACACCCTGTGGATGCAGTCGGTCAAGGACCCTATAATGGAAATCCTGACAAAATGAGAGCGCTTGCACATATCATCCTGCTGGGCGGCGTGTGGCTGTCGGCACTTTCGTGCGTGGAGCAGTATGATGTGTGCATATACGGCGGTACGTCGGCCGGTGTGGTGGCTGCAAGAAGTGCAGCCCTGGAGGGATGCAATGTGGTCGTGGTAGAACCTTCAGCACATATAGGCGGGCTCACCACCGGCGGTCTCGGCCTCACCGACATCGGAAACAAACAGGTGGTTCAAGGGCTTTCCAGGCAGTTCTATCGGGAGCTTGGAAAGCGTTACGGCAAGTTGGAAAGCTGGGTGTTCGAGCCTCATATGGCGCAGGAGGTGATGGATACGTATCTGGAGCATCCCCGCATAAGCGTTTTGCGCCATACCGGCATGGACAGACTTCGCAAACGCGGCAAGCACATCACCCTCATGCATACAATACGCCTCGATGGAGAGGGACGGGTGCTTGGGCGGGGGCCGCTGATCCGGGCCAAGGTGTTTATCGATGCCAGCTATGAAGGGGACCTGCTGCCTGCCGCCGGCGTGAGTTATGCCGTCGGGAGGGAATCGTCGGCACAATACGGAGAAAGCTGGAACGGCCGCCATATCGCCACAGGCCATCAGTTCCCGGACGGCGTGGACCCGTATGTAGTACCGGGAGACCCTTCAAGCGGGCTTCTTCCCGGTATGATGGAAGGGCCGGCAGGAGAAGAAGGCGAAGGAGACAGTTTGCTGCAGGCATACAACCTGCGCCTCTGTCTCACGGATTCGTTGGAAAACCGGATTCCGCTTACAAGGCCTTCCGGCTATGATTCTACGCGCTATGAGCTGCTTGCACGCCTGGTTGCCGCGCAGCCGGAATCGGCTAAATATTTCATTTGGAGCCCGATGCCCGGGCGCAAGACCGATGTTAACAATTACGGTGGCTTTTCAACCGATTATATCGGCGGGAATGCCGGCTATTTGGAAGTCTCTTATGAGTGGCGCTACAAGATATATCAGGCACACACTGACTACACGCTGGGCCTGCTCTGGTTTATGATGACGGACCCGCGCGTCCCGTCTGCGACCCGGGAGGAACTCGCGCGATGGGGCCTTCCCAAGGACGAGTATCCCGAAAACGGCCACTGGACGCCGCAGCTTTATGTGCGGGAAGGACGCCGGATGGTGTCGGATTATGTCGTTACCCAGAAGGACTGTGAGGGACTTACAGACGTGCCGGACGGCATTGCTTATGCCGCCTACAAGATGGATTCCCATAACTGCCGGCGCATCGTGGAGGACGGCATGGTGAAGAACGAGGGCAATGTTGAGGAGAAGATTCCGGGGCCGTGGCCCATCCCTTACAGGAGCATTGTTCCCGCCGGGAAAGAGTGCGACAACCTCCTTGTGCCGGTCTGCGTGTCGGCCAGCCATATCGCTTTCGGCTCCCTGAGGATGGAACCCGTGTTCATGTCCCTCGGGCAGGTGGCCGGCCTGGCAGCCGCCATGTCGCTTCGGCTGGGCGTTCCGGTTCAGGACGTGTCGGCAGGGGATTTGATGTCGAGCCTGGCCCGGGACCCGTTGCAGGACGGATCCGTCCCCGATCTGTTTATGGATGACGCCCTGATGGACGTTCCTTCCGGCTGGACGCGTGTGAGGTCCAAGCGAGGATACGGCCCCTCCTATCTGGAGTCATCGGCTCCGGGCGCGTCCGTTACCTTCGGTGCGCGGGTGCCTTCGCCGGGATTATATGATGTGTATTCCTATGTAAATCTGGTGGATGATGTGGAGCCGCTGATGTATTATGTCATTGATGGAGTGAACGTTACGGTAGATTCTAGGGAAATCCCGCTCGATGGTCAGATGAAAGGTGACTGGGCGCCGCTCGGCACTTTTGAACTCTCCGACAGCGTTTCCGTGACGGTCTGTGGCGGCGGCAGCGGAAAGCCTTTGCGGGCCGACTGCATCCTTCTTGTGAAACGATAAGTCCTATTTATGAAACGATTCTTCATACTGCTGTCATTTGCCTTTGTGCTGGTTTCTTGTGCACAGCGCGGGGCCGCTCCTGCCCTCTTGTGGGGCGGTGAGATGCACAATTCCAACGCCTCCACGCCGGAGTCGATAGATGCATCGCTGGACCTGGCCGCGGAGCTTGGTTACAATACTGTGCTTGCGCCCGTAAGCTGGGAGCTGTTGGAGCCGGTGCAGGGCCGGTTTGACTTTTCGCTGGTGGATTATCTCTTGAAGGCGGCAGACAAACGGAATCTGTATCTGGGCCTTCTGTGGTTTGGCACGTGGAAGAACGGTGAGTCCTCCTACCCGCCGCTTTGGGTCAAGGGCGATACCGCCACCTATTTCCGGGCGCCGACCGATGTGGCGGAGAAGACTGGTCCCATCTCGCCTTTCTGCGAAGCAGCCCGTGAGGCCGACGCTACTGCTTTCAAGGCCCTGATGGCACATCTTAAAAAGGCCGATACAGCCCGTCGCGTCCTCTGCGTCCAGGTAGAAAATGAAGTGGGAGTATTTGCCGAACGGGATTATTCTCCCGCCGGCATCAAGGCATGGGAGGAGAGCTCCTGGAGCCGCTCCGACGATCCGCTGGCCCCGCAATACTTTATGGCTGAGGCCTATGCGCGCTATGTGGATGCAGTTGCCGCCGCCGGAAAGGAAGCTTACGACATTCCCCTTTTCACCAACGCCTGGCTGGCCGATGCCGACAAGGCCTACGGCAAATACCCCAACGGAGGCCCCCGCGTGGCCGTTCTGGACGTCTGGAAAAAGAACACTCCTCACCTGGACTGGCTCTCTCCGGATATCTACGGCCCGGATTTGAGGGAAATGTGCGCGGCGTACGCCGACGGCCAGCCCCTCTTTATTCCGGAAACCAATTGTAAGGCCGGGCGATACTGGTATGCCTTGGGAGAAGCCGGCGCGAAGGGCGTATTCGGCTTCGGCTATGAGGAACACTTCGATGACCCTTATTTCACCGCCGAGTGCAAGGTGATTTCCGAGATGATGCCGCTTGTCTGTGAAGGGCACCCCATGCGCGGCTTTGTGCGTATCGACAAAAAGGACGCCCCCGACTCGGTATTCGCCCTGTCTTTGGGCAATTACACTTTCTGCGTCCACTGCATAGAAGGGGAGAAAAACGCTCACGGTATCATTGTCCAGACTGCTCCGGACGAATTTACCGTCGCCGGCGTCGGAGCCTGGATAGACTTCGGCCCGTCGGCGAGAATCGCCTTCTGCGAGGAACTGCGTGACGGCCGGCGCTGGCAGGTGCTCAACGGCGACGAAACCGGCCACCACAACATGCTCTACCTCCGCGGCCGGCTTGACCTCCCGGATGGCGCCCCCTGCTACGGTCTCAGCTTCCAGCGCCGCTTCCGTCCCGCCTGCCAGGAACTCTTCAAAGTCTCCGGCATCTACCGGATCAAACTCTATAACTTATGAAAAAGAGCCTTCTGACACTATGCGTTCTGGCCTTTATCCTGCCTTTGAGCGCGCAGGTGGGCCCCTCCGTCACGTACGAGAAGTTCCTGCAGGCCGCGCCGCCCCTCACGCAGGTGGGATTTCTCGAGGCCGATGCTTCGCTTCGCGCAGGGCGCTGGTCTATAGGTTGCGAATGCCTGGACAGGGATATGGCCATCTTCGATGAATACAAGCAGTATGTGGGGCAGTTGGGAGTCGGTTACGCCCGCATCCAGAGCGGCTGGGCCAAGACGGAGACGGAGAAGGGCAAATATGACTTTGCATGGCTCGACGCCATTGTGGACGGCCTCTTGGAGCAGAATGTCCAACCTTGGATGTGCCTTTGCTATGGCAATCCTATTTATGGAGACGGCAACACCCTTGGCAATGCAATTCCCTCGGACCTCGGTCCCTGGAAAAAGTATGTGCAGGCCGTCGTGGAGCACTTCAAGGGTCGTGTGCACTGTTACGAAGTCTGGAACGAGCCCAACATTTCCGTGAATGCCGGGCATCCAGAGCGTTATGTAAAACTTCTCAAGGCCACTTCCCCCATTATCCGCAAGGCCGATCCGTCGGCAAAGATTGCAGCCTTTGCCCTGGCATCGCTGGATTACGCGTTTCTGGACGAGGCCCTCAAGGCGCTGAGCCCGGGGCTCTTTGATATCGTGAGCCTTCACAAGTATTTTGAAAACCCGGACGAGGGGGACTACGATTTCCGCCTCCTCACCGAAAGGGTGCATGCCTTCGACCCTTCCGTGAAGGTCGTGATGGGCGAAAGCGGCTGTCCGTCGGAACTGGGCTGGGCGCATGCGCTCAAATTCAATGAATGGACGGAGTATTCCCAGGCGAAGGTGATTCTCAGGCGCATGGCCTGCGACTTTGCGCTGGGCCAGCCGTCTTCCATCTTCACCATGGTGGACCTGGTGTATCCGGATTTCCGCCAGTCCTTCGGCCTTCTTTGCACCAGCCTCAAGGGCAAGGTGATTTACAAAAAGCCCTCGTTCTACGCCGTCAGGAACATGGTGAACCTGCTGCCGGACACAGTGGAACCTGTTGAAGTATCCTTTACTTCCTCCATCAAGGAGCCGGTTAAGGTGACCGGGCTTCAGAAAGACGGCAAACTCATCGGCGCCATGCTGTATCTTTCCGGGAACAAGCCGTCATCGGCCTTGGAATGGCAGAAGGCACGTATTGCCATAGAAGGGCTCAAACTCGATAACCCTGTCCTGGTGGAACCCGTCACCGGGCGCATCTTCTCCCTGGACCGCTACCACTACTCGCCCAACAACCCTACCAGAACCTACAGCCTCCCCGTATGGGACAGCCCGGTGTTCTTGCTGGAGCGTAGTGCTGTAATATCGACTTCCTCCAATACAGAATGGCATCATGAGTGGTAAATGGTTATTGTGGACTTCGCTCGTGCTTGTCGCCTGCACGGCTGTTGAAACCAAGGACGGCTATCAGGAGCTTGTCCAGAAGGGCGGGGCCACGCTCACTTATACAGATGTTCCGCTACTGCGTGAGGGCGTCAAAAGCTTCAAAGACCACAATCGCAACGGGGTGCTGGACCCTTATGAGGACTGGCGGCTCTCACCGGAGGAACGGGCGGCCGATCTGGCGGCCAAACTGCCGCCGGAGTATCTTTCCGGCCTGATGACCATCGGCCATACCGTGAATGTGCCCGGCATTTCGTCCATGAGCGTGAGCGGCATCACCTATAACGGAAAGCCCTATCAGGAGAGCGGTGCCGAGCCGTCGGATATCTGCGACAGGCTGCACGACGCCCTCGTGAACTTTGATACCCGCCAGATTCTGCTGGCTCATTCCGACGGGCCCGAAACCATCGCCCGCTGGAACAACAAGGTGCAGGCGCTTTGCGAGAGCCTGCCATGGGGTATTCCCTCCCTCAACTGTACAGACCCGCGCAATGAAATCAAGGCTACCGACGAGTTCAACGCCGGTTCCGGGGGCATCTGTTCACAGTGGCCAACGCCGCTTGGACTTGCTGCAACATTCGATACTACCATTGTCATCAACTTCGCACGGACCGTCAAGCGAGAATATCGCGCCCTGGGCTTTGGGACGGCGCTTTCTCCCCAGGCCGACCTGGCCACAGATCCACGCTGGAGACGTGTGTCGGGCACTTTCGGGGAGAATCCGGAGCTAGTCCGGCAGCTGTCATCGGCATACATCCATGCCATGCAACCCGAGGTGAACTGCATAGTCAAGCACTGGCCGGGTGGCGGAGCAGGTGAGGGCGGAAGGGACGCTCATCTTTCCATCGGCAAGTATGCCGTATTCCCGGGCGGACGGCTCAAAACGCACATGGACGTTTTCTGCCTGGAGGCAGGCGGCGTAATGCCGTATTATACTGTTTCTTACGGGCAGGATCCTTCTGGTGAGAATGTGGGAAACAGTTACAGCAGCTATATCATCGATACACTTCTAAAGAAACAATACGGATACGAAGGGATTGTCTGTACGGACTGGGGCATCGTTGCGGACTACAACGGCGACCCTCTCACCACCGGCGGCAAATGCTATGGCGTGGAGGCGCTTACCAAAGGAGAACGCATCCTGAAGGCGCTGGAAGCGGGTGTGGACGAGTTTGGCGGGACCGTTTATGCTTCCTGGATTATGGAGGCATATCAACTCTGGTGCGATAAATACGGAGCGGCTTCGGCACGGACGCGCTGGGAAGACTCGGCGCGGAAAAACCTTGTTTCCTTCTTCCGTAGCGGCGTTTTTGAGAATCCTTACCGGGATCCTGCAGTGGCTCTAGACGTGCTTTCTGACCCAGAGGCACAGGCGCTCGGGGAGGAAGCCCAGCGGAGAAGCGTCGTGATGCTTAAAAACCGTGGGGGCTCACTTCCCGTACAGACTGGCGCCAAGGTATATATCCCGCAGCGCAAAATCCCCGGCGTCTATTCCATGACCGGTCGCCTGAAGAAAGCGCCGTATGTTGGCTATTCCATAGATACTGCGGAAGTCGCCCGGCATTATACACTGGTTGAAGACCCTTCAGAGGCCGATTTTGCGCTGGTAGCGATTACAGAACCTGAAGGAGGCATTGGCTACAAGGATGGTCAGTACATGCCCATCTCCTTGCAGTATTCGGCCTATACCGCTACCCGGGCCAGAGCCGTTTCCATTGCCGGCGGCGACCCGGCGGAGCAGAGTACCAACCGCAGCTACAGAGGACGGCGCATTGATGTGGAAAACGCATCGGATCTTTCCCTTGTGAAAGAAACCAAAGCGCTGATGGGAGAAAGGCCGGTTGTCGTCCTTCTTCAGACCACCCGTCCTATAGTGATGGAGTTTGAACCCTGGGCCGATGCCATCCTCGTTGCGTTCGGGGTGCGGAGCAAGGCTTTTCTGGAAGTTGCCTCCGGCGTCTACAGGCCCACGGGCCGCCTTCCCATGCAGTTCCCCGCATCAATGGACGAGGTAGAAATGCAACGGGAAGATGTCC